>NZ_JBVHVI010000002.1:272995-481725 GCF_055564915.1 Streptomyces sp. NPDC028928 | reverse complement strand
GGTCTACCCCCCCCCCCCCCCCCCCCCCCCCCTCCCCCCACCCCCCCCCCCCCCCCCCCCCCCCCGCCGCCCCCCCCCCCCCCCCCCCCCCCCCCCCCACCGCGGGCGTCAGCCCTCGTCGCCGGCGGTGGAGACCGTGGTGGTCTTCTTCGCCGTCGACTTCGCGGCGGCCGTCTTGGCGGTCTTGGCCGCCTTCTTGGCCGTCGTCTTCTTGGCGGCCGTCTTCTTGGCCGCGGTCTTCTTGGCGGCCGTCTTCTTGGCCGCGGTCTTCTTGGCGGCGGTCTTGCGGGCCGCCTTCTTGGCGGGAGCCGTCACCTCGGCCACCTCCTCAGCCGTCACCTCGCCCGCCGGAGCCTCGGCGGCCGGGGCCTGCGCCACGGGAGCCTCAGCGGCCGGAGCCTCCTCCGCCGCCGGGGCCGAGGGGACGACCACGACGGCCGCCTCCTCGGACGCGGTCGGCGCGGTGGCCTTGCGCACCGCACGGCGGCGCGGGCGGGCCGGAGCGGCGGCAGCCTCGGCCTCCGCCGGCTTCTCGGCCGGGGCCTCAGCCGGGGCCTCAGCCGGGGCCTCGGCGACCGCAGCGGGCTGCTCCGCAGGCGCCTCGGCCGCGGGCGCGGCCTCCGGCACCGTCACCACGGCCGCCTCGGCACCCTCGGGAGAACCGGCCGGAGCCGACACCTTCCGGGTCGCCCGACGGCGCGTACGGCCCTTGGGCGCGGCCTCCTCGGCAGCGGGAGCCTCGGCCTGCGGCGCCGGGACCACCTGGTCCTCGGCGGCGACGGGCTCGGCCAGCGCCTGCGCGGCCGGCTCCGGCTGCACCGGACGCGCGGCCGCCTCCTCGGCGGTGACGTCCTGGGCGGTCGGAACCTCGGCCTCCGTGACCTGCTCAGCGGCCTTCTCGGCCTTCCTGGGAGCCCGCTCGGCCTTCGGCGCGCCCGCCGGAGCCGACGCCCGGCGGCTCGCCCGGCGCCGCGTACGGCCACGGGTGGCCGCCGCCTCCGCCTCGGCGACGCTGCTGTACAGCTCCTCGTCCGGCGCGAACTCCGGCGCGGGCAGGGCCACCGGCGTGGCGGCCTCGGCGGCCACCTCCGCGGCGGTCTCCACCTCGGGCTCGACGGCCTCACCGGTCTCCACGGCCACGGCGGCGGTCTCGTGCACGTGCTCGTGCACGGGCTCCGGCGCCTCGGCACCCCGGCCGCGCTTCTTGCGCTTGCCGCCGCCACCGTTGGCGGTGGCCTGGTCCAGGTGGACGATGACACCGCGCCCGTTGCAGTGGACGCAGGTCTCCGAGAAGGACTCCAGCAGGCCCTGGCCGACCCGCTTGCGGGTCATCTGCACCAGGCCCAGCGAGGTCACCTCGGCCACCTGGTGCTTCGTACGGTCGCGGCCCAGGCACTCCAGCAGGCGGCGCAGCACCAGGTCGCGGTTGGACTCCAGGACCATGTCGATGAAGTCGATCACGATGATGCCGCCGAGGTCGCGCAGCCGCAGCTGGCGCACGATCTCCTCGGCCGCCTCCAGGTTGTTCCTGGTGACCGTCTCCTCGAGGTTGCCGCCCTGGCCGGTGAACTTGCCGGTGTTGACGTCGATGACGACCATCGCCTCGGTCCGGTCGATCACCAGCGAACCGCCGCTGGGCAGCCAGACCTTGCGGTCCAGGGCCTTGGCGAGCTGCTCGTCGATCCGGTAGGTGGCGAAGACGTCGACCTCGCTCGTCCACCTCGACAGCCGGCCCGCCAGGTCGGGGGCGACGTGCGCGACGTAGCCGTGGATCGTCTGCCAGGCGTCGTCACCGCTGACGATGACCTTGGAGAAGTCCTCGTTGAAGATGTCGCGCACGACCCGGACGGTCATGTCCGGCTCGCCGTACAGCAGCGTCGGGGCGTTGCCGCTCTTCGCCTTCTTCTGGATCTCCTCCCACTGCGCCTGCAGCCGCTCGACGTCCCGGCGCAGCTCGTCCTCGCTCGCGCCCTCGGCGGCGGTGCGCACGATGACGCCCGCGTCCTCGGGGACGATCTTCTTGAGGATGGTCTTCAGCCGGGCCCGCTCGGTGTCGGGCAGCTTGCGGCTGATGCCGGTCATGGAGCCCTCGGGGACATACACGAGGTAACGGCCCGGCAGGGAGACCTGGCTGGTCAGACGCGCGCCCTTGTGCCCGATCGGGTCCTTCGTGACCTGCACGAGGACCGACTGGCCGGACTTCAGGGCGGACTCGATACGGCGCGGCCCGTTGGCCATGCCGAGCGCCTCGAAGTTCACCTCACCGGCGTACAGCACCGCGTTGCGGCCCTTGCCGATGTCGATGAAGGCGGCCTCCATCGACGGCAGCACGTTCTGGACCTTGCCCAGGTAGACGTTGCCGACGTACGAGGTCGACTGCTCCTTGTTGACGTAGTGCTCGACGAGCACGCCGTCCTCCAGGACGCCGATCTGCGTACGGTCGCCGTGCTGACGGACGACCATCACGCGCTCGACGGCCTCGCGGCGGGCCAGGAACTCGGCCTCGGTGATGATCGGGACGCGCCGGCGCCCCTGCTCACGGCCTTCCCGGCGGCGCTGCTTCTTGGCCTCCAGCCGGGTCGAGCCCTTGATGGACTGCACCTCGTCGGACGGCTCGCTGGCCTTGCGCGGCTCGCGGACCTTGACGACCGTGCGCTCCGGGTCGTCGGCGGACGGCTCGGTGTCGGCGGCGGTGTCACCGGCCCGGCGACGACGACGGCGACGGCGCCGGCTGCCTGCGGTGGAACCGCCGCCCTCCTCGCCGCGCGCCTCCTCGGCGTCCTCTTCCTCCTGCTCGGCGGTGTCCTCGGCGTCCTGCGCGGCCTGCTCGGCGGCCAGTTCCTCGGCCTCGGCCTCCGCACCCTCGCCGGACTCGCCCTCGGCCGCGTCACCGCGCCGGCGACGGCGTCCGCCACGGCGGCGACGGCGGCGCGAGCCGGCCTCCTCGAAGCCCTCGGCGCCCTCGGTCTCGTCACCCTCCTCGCCCTCGGCGAGGTCCTCGGCGGACTCGGGGGCCTCCTCGGCCTCCTCCTCGTCCTCGGCGGCGGTCTCGACCGGCCGGGTCTCCTCGGCGGCTGCGCCACGGCGGCGACGGCGCCGGCGGGCACCGGTCTCGGCACGCTCCTCGGCGCGCTCCTCCGCGTACTCCTCGGGCTCCTCCACCTCGGCGGCCTCGGCGGCTGCCTCGGCGGCGGCCCGCTCCGGGGTCTGGAACTTGGGCTCGGTGAAGACCGGCGGCTGGAAGACGGCGACGGCGGGGCGGGCGGGCTTGCGCGGGGCCTCGGCCCCGGCGGGCTCGGTGCCCTGCGGCGCGGCGAACCCGGACGCGGCCCGGACGACCCGGCGCCGGGCCCGGCGCGGCGCACCGGCCTCGGCGGCGGCCGGAGCCTGCGCGGCGGGGGCCTGCGCGGCGGGGGCCTGCGCGGCGGGGGCCGGCTCGGTGGTGTGCGTGGTCGCGGGGACCTCCGGGGTGTGGGCGGTCGCCGCGGCCTCTTCGGCCTCGCCTGCTACGGCTTCCTCGGTGTCGGGGGTGGTGGCGGGCGCGGTGACCCGACGGGTGGCACGACGGCGCGTACGGCGGGGAGCGGCCTCCTCGGCGGGAGCCTCCGCGGCCTCCTCGGCAGCCGGAGCGGCCTCGGGCTCGGCGACGGCAGCGGCCGGAGCCGGGGCGGGGGTCTCCTCGGCCTTCACCTCGGCGGCTTCCTCACCCGCGGGCGTACCGGCGGGCGCGGTCGCCCGACGGGTGGCACGACGGCGCGTACGGCGGGGAGCGGCCTCCTCGGCGGGAGCCTCCGCGGCCTCCTCGGCAGCCGGAGCGGCCTCGGGCTCGGCGACGGCAGCGGCCGGAGCCGGGGCGGGGGCCGGAGCCTCCTCGGCGCCCTTCGGGGTACCGGCGGGCGCGGACGCCCGGCGGGTGGCGCGGCGACGCGGACGCGCGGCCGGAGCGGCCTCCTCGGCGGCAGGCTCCTCGGCAGCCGGCGCCTCGGCGGCGGCCGGCTCAGTGGACGCGGCGGCCGGTACGACGGTCTCGGCGGCCTCGGCGGACGCGGGCGAACCGGCGGGCGCCGACGCACGACGGGCCACCCGGCGACGCGGACGCGCCGCGGGAGCGGCCTCCTCGGCGGCAGGCGCTTCGGCGGCGGGAGCCTCGGCTGCGGGAGCTTCAGACGTGGAAGCCTCGGCAGTCACACCGGCCTCGGCAGAGGCGGCGGTCGGCGCGGAGACGCTGCGCGTGGCGCGGCGCCGGGCGCGGCGCGGCGCGGCCTCCTCGCCGACGACGACCGCGCCGGCCTCGGGAACGGCGGCCTTCTCCGGCTCGGCGCCGGCGGACGCGGCCGGTACGACGGTCTCGGCGGCCTCGGCGGACGCCGGGGAACCGGCGGGCGCCGACGCACGACGGGCCACCCGGCGACGCGGACGCGCCGCGGGAGCGGCCTCCTCGGCGGCGGGCGCTTCGGCCTCGGCAACCTCTTCGGCGCCCTCGGCCTCGGCACTCTCGATCGCCTCGAGAGCCTCAGCGGACTCGAGGTCCTCGGTCACCTCGGCGACCTCGTCGGCCTCAGCGGCCGGTATGGCCGGCACGGTGACCTCCGCGGGCGCCTCCGCGGCCGCGGCGGGCGGGCCCGCCGGGCGGGAGGCGGCACGGCGACGCCTGCGCGGCGGCAGGGTGTCGCTGGGGGTGTTCGGTTCGGAACCCTGAGTGGGTTCGGTCGGTTCGAGCATGCGGGCGTTTCTCCCGTCAGGCTCCCGGGCGCCGCGCCTGGTCCGGCGTCGGTCTCAGGGGACCGTCCGCCGTTGACGTCCGCGGCCCGCGCGATGCGCGATGGCCGCCGTCCGGGGCGCGGGCGCCGCACGGGAGCACTCTGTGTCCTGTCTCGCCGGTTCCGTACGCCTTGTCGGTACGGCCTGGCGAAAGTCTTCTGGTCGGTGCGCTGCCCGACCCAGGTGGCTCCCGAGTACGAGGGCGGCGCTTACGACGTCCGTCCCTACGCGGGACCTTCCGGCGTCGGCGCCGTCGCGGCGGCGGCCGGCTGGGCCGTCAGGGCCCCGGCAGCCTCGCGGTCGGGCGCGAGCGGGTCGGTCACCGTGCCGGTCTCTTCATCGAACAGCCCCTGCGCCAGCCTGGTCACCGCTGCGGGGACCGGCGGCGCCAGGTCGGCCACGGCGCGGAGACCGGACAGGACGTCGTCGGGTCGTACGGCAGGCGTCACGTGCCGAACAACCAGCCGCAGTATCGCACAGGGCTGGTCGCTCGGCCTATCAGCCTGCGCACTGTGTGTTGCTGTCGCTTCCAGGCTCACCACGGCCGGACGGGCGTCGAAGGTGCGAACACCGTTCTTGGTCATCCGCTGCACCTCGACGGCGTCGGCCTTGGTGAAGGCCTCGACCGCGCGCTCGGCGTCGGCCGGGTCGACGCCGTCCAGCCGCAGCTCCCAGACGGAGGCCGTCAGCCGGTCGGCGAGACCCGAGGTCCGCGCCTCGACCGCCTCGATGATGTCGAGCCCGGCGGGCAGCGACTCGTCGAGGAGGACACGCAGGGTCTCGGGATCGCGCGCCTCGGTGAGCGCGATCTCCAGGTACTCCGCCTCACTGCCCGTGCCGGTGGGTGCGGCATTGGCGTACGACACCTTCGGGTGCGGCGTGAACCCGGCCGAGTACGCCATGGGCACCTCGGCACGGCGCAGCGCCCGCTCGAAGGCGCGCTGGAAGTCTCGGTGGCTGGTGAACCTCAGGCGGCCGCGCTTGGTGTAGCGCAGTCGGATGCGCTGCACCGCGGGTGCGGGCGGCGGGCCCTCGGGCTGTCGCTTGCCCAGTGTCGTTCAGTCCTTCGTGAGAGCGGTCGTACTCCTACCAAGAGTACGTGTGTCACGGCCCGCGAGTTCCCGCCGGTCCACCTCGGCCGGCCGCCGGGGCTCTCCGAACAGCATGCGGCGCACGTCCGCGCGGGCCTGCCGCACGGTGTCGCGGGCCGAGGCCAGCGCCTCTCGCATGACCCGGCCCACCGCGCGTGCGCCCGCGGCGACGGGCCGCAGGACGACGTCCCGGACGACGTGTCCGACCGGGGTGAGGACGGTCCGGTACACCCAGCGCACGGGCTCCACGAAGATCCACCGGAAGAGGGTCCCGAGGGCCCGTCCGACTGCCCGGGAGATCCGCCCGGCGACCCGCCAGGCGTGCCCGAGGGCCTCCCCCACCTCGCGTGCGAGAAACGCGAGGAACCGGCCGACGGGCGCGAGCACCCAGCGCCACAGCGCCAGCGCGGGCAGCACGAACAGGACGCGGGCGGTCCAGTACAGGGCCAGTCCGATACCGGTGACGAGCATCCCGAGCAGCCACCCGACTCCCCGCGCGCACCAGGCGACGGCCCGGCCGACGGGCGCGAGGACCCAGGTGTACAGCCACCGCGCGGGCACGACGAGGAGATACCGCGCCAGCCAGGCGACGGCCGTGTAGATCCCGGCCCCGAGGGCGGCCAGCACCGCGCCGACGCCCTTCAGCAGCCAGATCAGCGCGTGCCCGACCGGGGTGAGCACACGCGCGTACACCCACGCGAGACCGTGCCCGACGGGAGTGAGGACGTACCGGTAGAACCACACGGCCGGTACGACGAGGAGGACGTGGCCGAGCCGGCCGAGCACCATGCCGACGGGGACCAGGACGTACCGCCACAGGCCCACGAACGGCCACACGAACACGGCCCGGCCGAGCCAGAGCAGCGCCCGCCCCAGTGGCCGGAAGACGATGTCCCGCAGCAGCCGCCCGGTGACGACGAGCGCGTCCCACACCATCCGCACCGGCACGACGAGCACCAGGACGACGATCCGCACCGGGAGGCGGACGGCGACGACGAGGCACCCTTCGGGCTGTTGCGGCGGAGGCGGCGGTTTCTGCAGGTCCATACAGGCAGAGACGCCGGGACCGGCCGTTCGGATCCCGCTAGGCGGCACGCGCTTTGTACGCCTCCGGATACCGCTCGGTGAACTTCACGGCCGCGACCAGCAGGGCGATGGGGACGACCCAGTTGAACCAGTCGTCCTGGGACGGGTAGCGGACGGCCAGCCAGGTCGAGAGCGTCATCAGCGCGAAGGCCACGCCCCACAGGGCCGTGAGCACGGTGTTGATGTGCCGGAAGACGGGCGAGTCCCAGACCTCACGGGGTGTCTGCTCGCGCGCGTACTGGGCGGTGAAGGGGTCGATGAGCAGCGAGCCGAGCGCCACGACGGCCACCAGCCCGTTGGAGATGACCTGGGCATACGTTTCGAGCCAGGCCAGCTGCCCGCGGTCCAGGGCCAGTGCGAGGACGGAGAGCACGGCGAAGAACACGATGCCGGTCATGTCTAGGACGCGGAGCCTGCCGTGCAGCAGGTCCTGTCCCGACAGCACGATCGAGGCGACGAGGGCGGCGAGCGCCGCGTACTCCCAGGTGCTGGGACTCGCGACCACTCCGAAGACGATCCACGGTGCGAACGACAGAAAGACACCGCCGGTACGGGCCGGCTTCTTCGCGGGGGCCTTCGTCGCCGTCTGCTGAGCCATGGGAGTCCCTCCCGTCGGGTGCGGCGCGAGTTGGTGCGAACGGGTGGCCGTGGGTAAAAAGTGCCCCATCAGACGGCAGTGATTGCTCTGATATGAGGATAAAAGCCCCCATTCGGCTCGTACGACTCGGCCTGCCCCGCGTGACCACGTCACGCTCGCTCTGGAGTCCGGGAGCCCCCCGGACCCCCGTCCGGGCCCCCGCCCGGACCGCTTCGAGTCAAGGAGCACTGCATGAGTCCTGAGTACAGGGCCCCGCACCTCGGGCCGGTGGCCCGGGCACGGTTCAAGCAGGCAGGGATGCTGACCTCCCTCACCCTGGTACTGGCGGCCTCGGTGGCCACGCCGGCCGCGGCGGCGGGCCGCGCCGCCGCCGACCGGGAGCCGGCCGTCACGCGGGGCGGCGACTGCGATCCCCGCCCCGGTCAGAAACCGAACACCGGCCCATCCGGCGGTGACCACGACCCGTGCGACGGCGCGGGAGGCGGCGCCGGTGCGTGCGCCGATATCGACGCCAGCCAGGACAGCAACAACTTCGAACTGCGGGCCGCGCTGACCGGCTCCGATCCGGCCAGGGCGTACGCCGGTATCCGCGATCTCACGACGGCGATTCCCGGTCCTTTCCTGTGGACCGACCTCAGCACTCATCCGCAGTACCCGCAGAACGCGTGCGGTATCGCCATCGCCCAGCACAGCCAGGGCAACCAGGCGGAAGGCGACGTCCGGATCGACGTCATCACCACCACCGGCGCCGTGTACGAGACCACCTGTCAGGTCGTCACCAGCAACCGCACTCTGAACTGCGACAACAACCCCTGGATCCTGGTGAACAGACAGCCCGCGCCCGGCGCCGTGAACGGCGGGACCATCGTCCCGTAGCACCGGCCACCCGAACCCGTCCAAGGGGTGCCCGGCAGGTCACGAACGGCCTCCGGACACCCCTTTCGCCCATGCAAACGGTCCGCTCCGCCGCGCCGGCAGCCAAGGGCGGCCTCAGCCTGTGCAGCCGTTCGGCCCGCCCTCGGGCCTGTCCCGCCGAGCCGTCCGCTTCGGCGGGGACGGCTGGAAGTAGTGGTCCAGCGCCCAGGCGGCCACGCGGGTGCCGGCCCGGCAGCCGGTCACGTCCGCCGTGCGGGAGTGGACGCCGCCCCACACACGGGCGTCGACGACATCCCGGTTGAGGTCGGCGGCGGACCCGTAGAACCGCGTGGTGCCCGTGACCTCGGAGGGGACGTAGAGGTCGATGCGCGAGGTACCGAGGACACCGGTCAGGGCGCGCGCCACGGCAGCGGCGACGGTCGTGTGGCCGGCGATGTGGTCCGGGTGGGGCGGGGTGAGCAGCAGCGGCTCCCACGCCGGGTCCGCCGTCGTCGCGGGGTTGCCGTCTGTGTCGGCGAGCCGGATGGCGGTGATCGGCCGCCAGGAGCCGTAGTGGAGCTTGGCGTCCCACGCGGTGACGACGGCGTCGGTCGCCGACGCGTTCACCGCCGCGAACAGCCGGGCCGTCTCGGCGATACCGAGCCGGTGCCGGGCGGCGTGGTCCCGTACGGCAGTCTGGACCTGTGCGACCAGGTTGCCGCTGAAGAACAGGGCGGTCTCGGTCTGCCGCGCGCTCCTGCCCGAGCCGGTCTTCGCGCCCATGGCCTTCAGCTCCTGGACGTCCTCGGCGTAAGCGGTCGAGGAGAGGGCGGGTGGTCCGTCGGGCCGGAACTGCCGCGGGGAGGTGAGCAGCAGCGGGCGGAGCCTGGCGAGCCAGGTGTCGAGGAAGGGCTGGAACGCGGGCGGGGTGGGCCGCCAGACCCCCGGTGCCGGGGAAGCGGTGAACGGAACGTCCGCGAACCTGCCGTCCCCTTTCCGCAGTTCGATGATGCGGGCGGCAGCGCGCTTTCCGTAGTCGACGCCCTGGTCTCTGGCGCGACCGGCCGGAAGAGCGGCGAGCGAGTCCGCGTAGGCGGTGTCGAGCCGCTCCTCGAAGGCGGGGAAGTAGGTGCGCAGCACGTCGTGCGCCGCGGTGGCGGCGGCCGCCGCGGAGGACGCCCCGGCCGGACCGCGCCTGTGCCATTCGTACAGGTCGTAACCGCCTTCGATGCCGACCACGGCGTTGTACACGGCGACCGAGACGAACCCCTCCCAGATCGCCGCCTGCCCGGAGGGACGCGGGCCGAGGCTGGTCTTGATCGTGTCGGTGGCGATGGCGTTCCACTCACGGACCACGGCTGCCGGGTCCGCGGCGGTCCGGGTGTCCCCGTCGGGGGGACTCGTCGCCGCGGTGAGCGTCACGAGACCGACGGCCGCGACGGCGCAGGCGATTCCCCGGACACGTGAACGCGGAGGAACGGGAAGACGGGGCTCTTGATGCACAGCGTGCTCCCTGGAGAGTCGAGTGCCCAAGGCCTAGCAACGGCCCATGGGACAGGCAAGACAACTCGCCGCACACCGGACATCCGGGACACCACCGCCCGCTGCACACCATCAGCACGGATGCACGAACCCATACGCCAACGAGCCCCCTCCCAGACGGGAAGGGGCTCAGAGGCCACGCACTCACCTCAGTGCACGTGCCCGCTCGCGGCCGGCGCCGGACCCGCGTTCTTGACCGTCAGCGGGAGGAGCTTCTTGCCGGTGGGGCCGATCTGGATGTGGGTGTCCATCTGCGGGCAGACGCCGCAGTCGAAGCACGGGGTCCAGCGGCAGTCCTCGACCTCGGTTTCGTCGAGGGCGTCCTGCCAGTCCTCCCAGAGCCAGTCCTTGTCCAGGCCGGAGTCGAGGTGGTCCCAGGGGAGGACCTCCTCGTAGGTGCGCTCGCGGGTGGTGTACCAGTCGACGTCCACGCCGAAGGGGGCCAGCGCCTTTTCCGCGCAGGCCATCCAGCGGTCGTAGGAGAAGTGCTCGCGCCAGCCGTCGAAGCGGCCGCCGTCGTCGTAGACCGCGCGGATGACGGCGCCGATGCGGCGGTCGCCCCGGGACAGGAGGCCTTCCACGATGCCGGGCTTGCCGTCGTGGTAGCGGAAGCCGATGGAGCGGCCGTACTTCTTGTCGCCGCGGATCTTGTCGCGGAGCTTCGCCAGGCGGGCGTCCGTCTCCTCCGCCGAGAGCTGCGGGGCCCACTGGAAGGGGGTGTGGGGCTTGGGGACGAAGCCGCCGATCGAGACCGTGCAGCGGATGTCGTTCGAGCCGGAGACCTCGCGGCCCTTGGCGATCACCCTCGTCGCCATGTCGGCGATCTGGAGGACGTCGTCGTCGGTCTCCGTGGGCAGGCCGCACATGAAGTACAGCTTCACCTGGCGCCAGCCGTTGCCGTAGGCGGTGGCGACCGTGCGGATCAGGTCCTCCTCGGAGACCATCTTGTTGATGACCTTGCGGATGCGCTCCGAACCGCCCTCGGGGGCGAAGGTGAGGCCCGAGCGGCGACCGTTGCGCGTCAGTTCGTTGGCCAGGTCGATGTTGAAGGCGTCGACGCGGGTGGACGGGAGGGAGAGGCCGATCTTGTCGTCCTCGTAGCGGTCCGCCAGGCCCTTGGCGATGTCGCCGATCTCCGAGTGATCCGCCGAGGAAAGGGACAGCAGGCCCACCTCCTCGAAGCCCGTCGCCTTCAGGCCCTTGTCCACCATCTCCCCGATGCCCGTGATGGAGCGCTCACGGACCGGGCGGGTGATCATGCCGGCCTGGCAGAAGCGGCAGCCGCGGGTGCAGCCGCGGAAGATCTCCACCGACATGCGCTCGTGGACCGTCTCGGCCAGCGGGACGAGGGGCTGCTTGGGGTACGGCCACTCGTCCAGGTCCATGACCGTGTGCTTGGACACACGCCACGGGACGCCCGACTTGTTCGGGACCACGCGGGCGATACGGCCGTCGGGGAGGTACTCGACGTCGTAGAACGCCGGGATGTAGACGCCGCCGGTCTTCGCGAGACGGAAGAGGACCTCTTCGCGGCCGCCGGGGCGGCCCTCGGCCTTCCACTCGCGGATGATCCGGGTCATGTCCAGGACGGCCTGCTCGCCGTCGCCGATCACGGCCGCGTCGATGAAGTCGGCGATCGGCTCCGGGTTGAAGGCCGCGTGGCCGCCGGCCAGGACGATCGGGTCGTCGTCGGTGCGGTCCTTGGACTCCAGCGGGATACCGGCCAGGTCCAGGGCGGTGAGCATGTTCGTGTAGCCCAGCTCCGTGGAGAAGCTGAGGCCGAACACGTCGAAGGCCTTCACCGGGCGGTGGCTGTCCACCGTGAACTGCGGGACGCCGTGCTCCCGCATCAGCGCCTCGAGGTCCGGCCACACGCTGTAGGTGCGCTCGGCGAGGACGCCCTGCTGCTCGTTGAGGACCTCGTAGAGGATCATGACGCCCTGGTTGGGCAGACCCACCTCGTACGCGTCCGGGTACATGAGCGCCCAGCGGACGTCGCACTCGTCCCACGGCTTGACCGTGGAGTTGAGCTCCCCTCCGACGTACTGGATCGGCTTCTGCACGTGCGGGAGCAGAGCTTCGAGCTGCGGGAAAACCGACTCGACAGGCATCTCGCGAACCTTCATGAGCTGACTGGGGGGACCCCCCGGCCGGAGGCTGGGGGCGGGTGACCATCTAGCGTAACCCGGCCGGAGGGCTCACCCGAACGCTCAGCCGGTCGCCCGGGCCCTGATCTGCGTCCAGCGGCCGGGCAGCTCCGCCTCCGTCGCCGCGGCGCTGGCCTCCTCCCTGCCGTACAGCAGGCCGTACGTGAACGTGCTCTCACCGGCCGCGTCGGCCACCGCGGCCAGCTCTCGGAGGGTCCGGCGGGCCATGACGCTGTCCTGGTGGTCGCCGAGGAGGGTGGTCAGGGACTTCATGGACTTGGTGAGGGAGCGGGCGGGGGCGCCCAGGGCCGCGGTGGCGGCCTCGGCGGCGTAGCGGGTGCGCTTGGCGTTCTTGCGGGCCTCGTGCAGGGCGAGGTCGCGGTCCTTGCCCGGTGGGAGGCTCAGCGCGTGCTCCATGACGGCCGTGAGTTTCCTTACGTCCTTGCGTACGGCCTTGGTGAGCGCCTTCTGCGGCTTCCGGCCGGCCGCCTTGCGCAGCGGCGGGTCCGTGAGCAGGGCGTCCAGGGTGTCGAGCAGGGTCAGATAGCGGCGGGAGTCCAGGACGCCGGTCAGATGGGCGTGGGCGCCGGTGTGCCGGGCCCGGGCCCAGGCGGTGAGGCGTTCGGTGACGGGGCCGGTGACCAGGGCGGGCGGGAGTGCATCGAGGGCGGTGGTCAGGCGGTCCGCCAGTACCTCCTGGTCGCGGTCGACGCCCAGCTCGCCGGCGAGCCATTGCAGCTCGGCGCCGACGGGGTCGGTGACGGCGCGGTCCAGGAGGGTGCCGAAGGTGCGCAGGGTGCTGCGGGCGCGGCGGGTGGCGACCCGCATGCGGTGCACGGAGTCGGGGAGGCCGCGGCGGACGGCGGGGTCCAGCTCGACCAGGGTGTCCCGCTGGGCGCGGAGGTAGGCGAGGACGTGCTCGCCGGCGGTCACCGGCGGCGGGGGCCCGGCCTTCCCGCGCGGGCGTCGGCCGCCGCCGGTCAGCTCCAGGGCGCGGGCCAGTTTCGACGGCGAGCCGGCGGGGCGTACACCGGACCTGCGCAGCCGTTTCTCCAGCCGGTCGAGGAGGGCCGGGTCGCCGCCGTCGGCCAGTTCCACCTCGATCTCGGTCCACTGGGCGGTCCGGCGCTTGCCGGTGAGCCGCTCGGCGGTCACCGTGTCGAGGCTCGCCTCGGCCAGCAGGGTGCCCTCGGCGTCGAGCAGGTGCCGCACATCGCGGGCGGAGCGCAGCCGGACCAGCGGGACCAGCTCGGCCTCCCGGACGCGGGAGCGGACGAGGGCGGCGATCTCCTCGGGGACGGTGTCGGAGAGCGGGGCCCGGATCTCGTCGCGGACTCCGGGGGCGACGGGGAACTTCAGGTGCCAGCCGGCGTCCGAGCCGCCGGTGCGGCGGCGCAGGGTGAGCGAGTCCGCGGCCAGGCGTTCGTCGGCGGTGTCGTAGTACGTGGCGTCCAGGTCGACCAGACCCTTGTCGAGGACGGCCGCCACCCCGCCGACGCCGGTCAGGTCGGGCAGCCCGCTGTCGTCGGATTCGTACTTGCGCTCGATCTCGCGTTTCGCGTCCGCCATGCGCCGAATCTAGTGCGCCGGGGACCGATACGGCAGAGGGCCACATCCTCCCGGCGGTCCGGCTCCCCGGCGGTCCGGCGTTCGGGGAGCCGGCGTTCGGGGGCCGGCCCCGGGCCGAACCGCCGGAGGGCTAGGCCGACATGGGCCGCTGCACCTTGATCGACTGCAGCAGTCCGATCGCCACCCACACCGCGAACATCGAGGAGCCGCCGTACGACACGAACGGCAGGGGCAGGCCCGTGACCGGCATGATGCCGAGGGTCATGCCGATGTTCTCGAAGGACTGGAAGGCGAACCAGGCGACGATCCCGGCGGCGACCGTCGTCCCGTACAGCTCGGTCGAGTCACGTGCTATCCGGCAGGCCCGCCACAGGACGACGCCGAGCAGGAAGACGATGAAGCCCGCGCCGACGAAGCCCAGCTCCTCCCCCGCGACCGTGAACACGAAGTCGGTCTGCTGCTCGGGTACGAACTGGCCGGTGGTCTGCGAGCCGTGGAAGAGCCCGGCCCCGGTGAGCCCGCCGGAGCCGATGGCGATGCGGGCCTGGTTGGTGTTGTAGCCGACGCCGGCGGGGTCCAGGTCCGGGTTGGCGAAGGCCGCGAACCGGTTGATCTGGTACTCGTCCAGGATGTGCAGCTGCCAGATCGCGATGCAGCCGATGACGCCGGCGGTGAGCAGGCCGAAGACCCAGCGGTTGGAGGCGCCGGAGGCCAGCAGCACGCCCAGGATGATCGCGACCATGGCCAGGACCGAGCCGAGGTCGGGCATGAGCAGCAGGATGAGGATCGGTACGGCGGCCAGGCACAGGGACTGGAACACCGTCCGGTGGTCGGGGTACGGCTTGTCGCCCGCGTCCACCCGCGCGGCCAGCATCATGGCCATGCCGAGGATGATCGTGACCTTGAGGAACTCGGCGGGCTGGAGCGAGAAGCCGCCGATGACCAGCCAGTTGCGCTGGCCGTTGATGGTCGCGCCGAGCGGGGTGAGGACCACCAGGGCGAGGAGCACCGACAGGCCGTAGAGGATCGGCACGGCGTTGCGCAGGGCGCGGTGGCCGAGCCAGATCGTGCCGATCATCAGGGCGATCCCGATGCCGAGGTTCATCAGGTGCCGGACCAGGAAGAAGTACGGGTCGCCCTGGTTCAGCTCGGTGCGGTTGCGGGTCGCCGAGTACACCAGCAGGGAGCCCAGCAGGGACAGGGCGGTGGCCGCGAGCAGGATCGGCCAGTCCAGCCGGCGGGTGAGCGAGTCGCGGGCGAAGATCCTGGTCCAGCCGGCCCGCTCGGGGCCGTACCCGGAGACGGAGAAGCTGTTCGCGCCGGTCATGAGGACATCCTCCGGCTTCCGCGCGCACGGTGCTTGCGGCGCCGGCGGGTGTCGCGGTTGCCCGTGCCGGGCGAGGGCGTGGTGCCCGCGGGCTGCTCGTCGTCGCCGTTGGTGGGGTTGTTCTTCTGGGCGGCCTCGGCGTCCTTGGCCGGGTCGCCGGTGACCTTGGGGGCGGCGATGGTGCCGTCGGTGCGGACCTTGGGCAGGCCCTTCTGCGGCTCGGGCAGCAGCGCCTTCTTGTGGTCGACGGAGCCGTCGCCCTGGACGCCGTAGAGCGCGCTGTAGATGTTGCGCACGGCCTCACCGGAGGCGCCGGAACCCGTACCGGCCTGGGCGATCGTCATGATCACCGTGTAGTCCTCGGAGTAGGTGGCCAGCCAGGACGTGGTCTGCTTGCCGTAGACCTCCGCCGTACCGGTCTTGGCGTGCAGCGGGATCTGGTCCTGGGGCCAGCCGCCGAACTTCCAGGCCGCCGTACCGCGGGTGATGACGCCCGCGAAGGCGTCGTTCATGCCCTTGAGGGTGGCCTGGCTGACCGGCAGTCTGCCCTTCTTCTTGGGCTTGATCTCCTGCACGGTCTTGCCGTCGGCGCTGATGATCGCCTTGCCGATGGTCGGCTGGTACATGGTGCCGCCGTTGGCGACGGCGCCGTAGATCACGGCCTCCTGGATCGGCGTGACGAGGGTGTCGCCCTGGCCGATGGAGTAGTTGATCGAGTCACCCTCGCGCATCTTGTTGCCTTCGAGGCAGTTCTCGTAGGCGATCTTCTCGACGTAGGAACCGTCCTTCTTGCCGGTCTTGCACCAGGCGTCCTTGTTGGCCTTCCAGTAGTTCAGCTTCCACTGGCGGTCGGGGACGCGGCCGGTGACCTCGTTGGGCAGGTCGATGCCGGTCTCGCTGCCGAGGCCGAACTGGTGGGCGGCCTTGTAGAAGTAGTCCTTCGGCTGGCCCTTCTTGGGGTTGATGCCGCCGTCCTTCTTCCACTCCTTGTCGGCCAGGTAGTAGAAGACGGTGTCGCAGGAGACCTCCAGGGCGCGGCCCAGCGGGATCGGGCCGAAGCTCTCGCCCTCGAAGTTCTTGAAGACCTGGCCGCCCACCGAGTAGGAGCTGGTGCAGGGGTAGCGGCCGTCGAAGGCGTAGCCGGCCTCGACCGCGGCGGCCGTGGAGACCACCTTGAAGGTGGAGCCGGGTGCGGCCTGGCCCTGTATGGCCCGGTTGAGCAGGGGGTAGTCGGAGTCCTTGCCGGTGAGGGCCTTGTAGTCCTTGGCGGAGATGCCGCCGACCCAGACGTTCGGGTCGTACGTCGGCGCGGAGGCCATGGCGACGATCCGGCCGGTCTTGGCCTCCATCACGACGACGGCGCCGGAGTCGGCCTTGTAGTTGGTGCCGGTGATCTTGTCGAACTGCTGGCGGGCGGCCTTCATCGCCTTGTCCAGTTCGTACTCCGCGACCCGCTGGACCCGGGAGTCGATGCTGGTGACCAGGTTCGAACCGGGCTCCGCCGCGTCCGACTTGGCCTTGCCGATGACCCGGCCGAGGTTGTCGACCTCGTAGCGGGTGACGCCGGCCTTGCCGCGCAGCACCTTGTCGTAGGTCCGCTCCAGGCCGGAGCGGCCGACCATGTCCGAGCGCAGGTACGGCGAGTCGGTGTCCTTGGCCTTCTGGATCTCGGCGTCGGTGACGGGCGAGAGATAGCCGAGCACCTGCGCGGTGTTGGACTTGCCGGGGCCCGGGTAGCGGCGGACGGCCTCGGGCTCGGCGGTGATGCCGGGGAAGTCCTCGGAGCGCTCGCGGATCTGCAGGGCCTGCTTGGCGGTGGCCTCGTCGGTGATGGGGATCGGCTGGTACGGCGAGCCGTTCCAGCAGGGCTGGGGGGTCTTGGCGTCGCACAGCCGGACCTTCTGCATGACCTCCTCGGGGCTCATGCCGAGGACACCGGCCAGCTTGGTGAGGACGGCCTTGCCGTCGTCCTTCTGCTTCAGCAGGTCGGTGCGGGAGGCGGAGACCACCAGGCGGGTCTCGTTGTCCGCGAGGGGCACACCGCGGGCGTCCAGGATGTCGCCGCGCACGGCGGGGTCGACCACCTGCTGGACGTGGTTCCCGGAGGCTTCCTTCTGGTACTCGGCGCCCTCACGGATCTGCAGGTACCACAACCGGCCGCCGAGCGTGCCGAGAAGGGAGAGGACCAGGATCTGGATCACGACGAGCCGGGTCTGGACACGTGGGGTCCGACCGGTCTCGGGGATGTTGGTCACTGCGGCTGTCTCCCCCTCTCAGTGCGCGTGTACGAGAACGTGTGCGAATGATGAACGACCGGCCTGTGAACCCGCGTTCCGCGAAAGCCGACCCGTTCGAGTGAACTCACCGGGGTTGAAGTGACCGCCGCTCACAGCCGCTTGACCCCCTTGATGCGGCCGACCCGCGCGGAGCGGGTGCGGGCCTTGGCCTTCAGCGCGCCGAGGCCGCCGCGCTGGCTGCCGATGCGCAGGCCGGTGCCGGAGGAGAGCCAGCCGGAGGAGATGTCCCCGGCCTTGGCCGCGGGACCGGACTCGGTGAGCGGGTCGTTGTCGGCGCGGCGGGCCAGCCACATCACGCCGGGCACCACGAACGGGGCGAGCAGCAGGTCGTACAGGGCGGCCGAGAACAGCAGCCCGGGCAGGCCCACATGGCGGGCGGCGGTGTCACCGACCAGCGCGCCGACCCCGGCGTAGAGCAGGGTGGAGCCGAGGGCGGCGGCCACCACGACGGCCATGGGACCGGTCGCCGACTTCAGCCGGCCGTTCTCCGGCTTGATGAGCCCGGCGAGATAGCCGATGACGCACAGCACCAACGCGTACCGGCCGGCCGCGTGGTCGGCGGGCGGTGCCAGGTCGGCGAGCAGACCGGCGCCGAAACCGACCAGGGAGCCGCCCACATGGCCGTACACCATCGCCAGACCGAGGACGGTGAGCAGCAGCAGGTCGGGGACGGCGCCCGGCAGGTGCAGCCGGGCGAGGACGCTCACCTGGATGACCAGGGCCACGACGACCAGCGCGGTGGAGAGCAGGATCCGGTTGAAACGCATGGGGATTGAGCTCCTACTGCTGCTCGTCTGAGTCGGGGGCGTCGGCCGACGGGGTGACCGTCACGGTCACCGTCGGCGTCGGGACCGGTTTCGGCTTGGCCGGGAGCACGGTGTCCCGCGGGTCCTTCTTGGGCGCCTGGACGACCACGCCGACGATGTCGAGCTTGGTGAAGCTGACGTACGGGGTGACGTAGAGGGTGCGGGTCAGGCCGCCGCCGGAGGGGTCGACCCGGGAGACGACACCGACCGGGACACCGGGCACGAACGGCTTGTCGGCCTGCGAGCCGAACGTGACGAGCCGGTCGCCCTTCTTCACCTCCGCCTTGCCGTTGAGCAGTTCCACGCGCAGCGGGCGGTCGCCCTGCCCGGAGGCGAAGCCGAGTTCGTCGCCTGCCTCCATACGGGTGCCTACGGTGAAGTCCGGGTCGTTGGCGAGCAGCACGGTGGAGGTGCTGGGGCCGACGGTGGTGACCCGGCCGACCAGGCCGTCCCCGTTCAGCACGGTCATGTCCCGCTTGATGCCGTCGTCGGCGCCGACGTCGATGGTGATGGTCCAGGAGAAGCCCTGGGCCGAGCCGATGGCGATGACCTGGGCGCCCTTGATGCCGTACTGCCCCTCGCCGGCGATCCTCAGCACCTTGTCGAGCTGCTTGAGGCGGCTGCGGTTGCGGTCGTCGCTGCCGAGCTTGGCCTTGAGAGCCGCGTTCTCCTTCTCCAGCGTGGCGAGCCGGTCGTGCCGGCTTCCGGAGTCACGGATCGCGGAGACGGCGTCCGCGACCGGGTCGACCGCGGAGGACAGCCCGTTCTCGACCGGGCCGAACGCCGCCGCGGCGGCGTGCCGGGCACCGTCGACCGGGGAGTTCCGGCCTCCCCGGATGTCCACCGTGATCAGCGCGAACGCAATGGCGACCAGCAGGACCAGGAGCAGCCGGCTCTCTTTCGTGTCCCTCACGTGCGGCGGCCGTGCCCTTCCTCAAGTAGGAATTCGTCGGGCCCTGGAAAACGCGAATGGTGCGGCGCAGAACCAAGAGGCCCGTTGGGGGAGCTTATGCCTCTATATCAACGATCCGCCGCACGAGAGGAGAACGTCTCGTACGGCGGAATCGAAGAGTTGCGTCATCTGCGCGGCTGGGCGTCCAGAACCTGCTGCAACGCCTCGAACTCCTCGACGCACTTCCCGGAACCGAGCGCGACACTGTCCAGCGGATCCTCGGCGATGTGGATCGGCATGCCGGTCTCCCGTCGCAGCCGCTCGTCGAGCCCGCGCAACAGGGCTCCGCCGCCGGTCAGAACGATTCCTCGGTCCATGATGTCGCCGGACAGCTCCGGCGGGCACTTGTCGAGGGTGGTCTTCACCGCGTCCACGATCGCGTTGACCGGCTCCTCGATCGCCTTGCGGACCTCGGCCGCCGAGATGACGACGGTCTTCGGCAGCCCGGACACCAGGTCCCGGCCGCGGACTTCGGTGTGCTCGTCGGTGTCGAGGTCGTACGCCGAACCGATCGTAATCTTGATCTGTTCCGCGGTCCGCTCACCCAGCAGGAGGCTGTACTCCTTCTTGATGTACTGGATGATCGCGTTGTCCAGCTCGTCGCCGGCGACGCGGATGGACTGGGCGGTGACGATGCCGCCGAGCGAGATGACCGCGACCTCCGTGGTGCCGCCGCCGATGTCCACCACCATGTTGCCCGTCGCCTCGTGGACCGGCAGACCGGAACCGATGGCGGCCGCCATCGGCTCCTCGATGATGTGCACCTGGCGGGCGCCCGCCTGGGAGGACGCCTCGATGACCGCGCGGCGCTCGACGCCCGTGATGCCCGAGGGCACACAGACGACGACCCGCGGCCGGGCCAGATAGCGCCGCTTGTGGATCTTCAGGATGAAGTAGCGGAGCATCCGCTCGGTGATCTCGAAGTCGGCGATCACGCCGTCCTTCAGCGGACGGACGGCCACGATATTGCCCGGCGTCCGGCCGATCATCTTCTTCGCTTCGGCACCGACCGCGAGGATCCCACCCGTGTTGGTGTTGATCGCCACGACGGACGGCTCGTTCAGTACGATTCCGCGACCCCTGACGTACACCAGCGTGTTGGCGGTCCCGAGGTCGACAGCCATGTCACGGCCGATGAACGACATTGAGTTCCCCATCCGGATTCATCTGGCCTTCCTGCGCTTTTGAGGGCATGTCAGGTCGGCGAGGCGGGTGCTGTGACGTGAAGGCTTCCATCGTAAACGCGCCTGCACGAACACTGCGCGAGGGTCTCCGCCATTGTCACCAGATGGCGTGCCGCCCCGCTTGTGGAGACGGGCGTTCGGGGGCGCTCGTTCCCTCAAATGCCCGGACTATGCCAGAAAGGCCCGGGACCGGCCCGGACCTTTCAGCGGCTGCCGCAGACGTCACGCACGCCCCGGGAAGAAGATCTTCACCTCGCGCTCGGCGGACTCCTCGGAGTCGGAGGCGTGGATCAGGTTCTCGCGGACGATCACGCCGTAGTCACCCCGGATCGAACCGGGCGCGGCGGCGATCGGGTCGGTCGGACCGGCCAGCTGGCGCAGCCCCTCGATCACCCGCTCGCCCTCCACGATCATCGCCACGACCGGACCCGAGGACATGAACTCGACCAGCGGCTCGTAGAACGGCTTGCCCTTGTGCTCGCCGTAGTGCTGCTCCAGCGTGTCCTGGTCCAGGGTGCGCAGCTCCAGCGCGGTGATCTGCCAGCCGGCCTTGCGCTCGATACGGCTGATGATCTCGCCGGTCAGGCCTCGACGGACGGCGTCGGGCTTGAGGAGGACGAGGGTGCGCTGGCTCACGAGGGGCTCCTTACACGACTTGCGGGTGCGGTGGGACGAGGTTACAGGGCGTGTCGGGGCGCCTGTTACGCAGCGTCAGCCGTGGAGGAACCGGACTGGGCCTGGGCCGCGAATCTCGCCTTCGCCTCGTCCACCTTTCTCCCGAAGTGCACCGACGCCCACCACAGCGCGGCGAACACAGCGCCCATGAAGTACATGGTCGGGACGAACACACCGGAGGCGATCAGGGCGATCTGCAGGGCCCAGCCGAGGGCCACCCCGCCGGGCCGGGTCACCATGCCGCACAGCAGCACGCACAGCAGCATGGCGATACCGCTGACCAGCCACACCGTCGAGGTGGACAGGTCCGGGTCCTTCATGGCGACGAGCCCGGCGAAGCCGATGACGAAGAACTCGCCGATCAGGGTCGATGCACAGAGCGTACGCATCCTGGACTCTCAGCCCTTCCCCAGCAGCAGCCGGGCCTCGCCGACCGTGATGACAGAACCGGTCACCAGCACACCGCCGCCCGCGAACTCGCCCTCCTCCTCGGCCAGCGTGATCGCGGCCTCCAGGGCGTCCGGCAGCCGCGGCTCGACCTGCACCCGCTCCTCGCCGAACACCTCGACGGCGATCGCGGCCAGCTCATCCGCGTCCATGGCACGGTGGCTGGAGTTCTGCGTGACGACGACCTCCGCGAAGATCGGCTCGAAGGCCTCCAGCACGCCCCGCACGTTCTTGTCCCCGCTCGCGCCGACGACCCCGATCAGCCGGGTGAAGTCGAACGCCTCCCGCACCGCCTCGGCGGTGGCCTCGGCACCGGCCGGGTTGTGCGCGGCGTCCAGCACGACGGTGGGAGACCGCCGTACCACCTCCAGCCGGCCCGGGGACGACACGGCCGCGAAGGCCTTGCGCACGGTGTCGATGTCCAGCGGCTCCGCGCGCTGCGCGCCCACCCCGAAGAACGCCTCGACGGCGGCGAGCGCGACGGCCGCGTTGTGCGCCTGGTGGGCGCCGTGCAGCGGGAGGTACACCTCGGGGTACTCGCCGCCGAGGCCGCGCAGCGTGAGCAGCTGCCCGCCGACGGCGACCTGCCGGGCCACGACCCCGAACTCCAGGCCCTCACGGGCGACCGTGGCGTCCACCTCGACGGCCTTCTTCAGCAGCACCTGCGCCGCGTCCACCGGCTGCTGGGCCAGGATGACGGTCGCGTCCTGCTTGATGATGCCGCTCTTCTCGCCGGCGATCTCCGCGGGCGTCTCGCCGAGCCGGTCGGTGTGGTCGAGATCGATGGGGGTGACCACGGCGACATCACCGTCGATCACGTTGGTGGCGTCCCAGGAGCCGCCCATGCCGACCTCCACGACGGCGACGTCCACGGGCGCGTCCGCGAAGGCGGCGTACGCCATGCCGGTGAGCACCTCGAAGAAGGACAGCCGGTACTCCTGCTGTCCGTCGACCATCTCGACGTACGGCTTGATGTCCTGGTACGTCTCGACGAACCGCTCGGCGGTGATCGGGGCGCCGTCCAGGCTGATCCGCTCGGTGATCGACTGCACGTGCGGGCTCGTGTAGCGGCCGGTGCGCAGCTCGAAGGCGCCGAGCAGGGCCTCGATCATGCGGGCGGTGGAGGTCTTGCCGTTGGTGCCCGTGATGTGGATCGAGGGGTACGACCGCTGGGGCTCGCCGAGGACGTCCATCAGCGCCGCGATGCGGCTGACCGAGGGCTCCAGCTTGGTCTCGCCCCAGCGGGTGGCCAGCTCCGCCTCGACCTCGCGCAGGGCCTTGTCGACCTCGGGGTCCTCGGGGCGGGCCGGTACGTCGGCCTGCGGCGGGCCGCCCTGGGTGCGCAGGGTGCGGCTGCCGGCCTCGATCACCGCGAGGTCGGGGTCACGGGTGGTCTCGGCCTCGATGATCTCTTCGAAGCTGTCGAGGGGGTCGGGGGTGTCGCTGGTGCCGGGGTGGTCGCTCACGGGGCCAGTCTACGGAGCGGCAGTGACATAGGTGGGCGAAGGCCCCCGGAGCTGTGCAGTTCCGGGGGCCTTCGGTTGCTGTGGGCGATTTCCGCTCGCCGCGCTGGGCGGGCGCGGCTATGCCGACGGAAGCCGGTCCAGCTGCGCCTGGATGCGGGCGATGTCCTCCTCCGCCTTGGCCAGGCGCGTGCGGATCTTGTCCACGACGTGGTCCGGCGCCTTGGCGAGGAAGGCCTCGTTGCCGAGCTTGGCCGTGGCCTGGGCCTTCTCCTTCTCCGCCGCCGCGAGGTCCTTCGCGAGGCGCTTGCGCTCCGCGGCGACGTCGATCGTGCCGGAGAGGTCGAGGGCCACCTCGGCACCCGCCACCGGCAGGGTCGCCGTGGCCGTGAAGGAGTCGCCCTCGGGCTGGAGGCGGAGCAGCTGGCGGATGGCCGCCTCGTGCGGGGCGAGGGCCGTACCCTCGAGGGTCAGCCGGGCCGGGACCCGCTGGCCGGGCTGGAGGCCCTGGTCGGCGCGGAAGCGGCGGACCTCGGTGATGACCGACTGGAGCGTGGAGATCTCCTGCTCGGCCGCCGCGTCGCGGAAGCCGCTGTCGGTCGGCCAGTCGGCGATGACGATCGACTCGCCGCCGGTCAGCGTGGTCCACAGGGTCTCCGTGACGAACGGGACGACCGGGTGGAGGAGCTTGAGGGTGACGTCCAGGACCTCGCCGAGGACGCGCTGGGAGACCTCGGCCGGCTCGCCGCCCGCCTGGAAGACCGTCTTGGACAGCTCGACGTACCAGTCGAAGACCTCGTCCCACGCGAAGTGGAAGAGGGCGTCGGAGAGCTTGGCGAACTGGAAGTCGTCGTAGTACGCGTCGACCTCGGCGACCACCGAGTTCAGGCGGGAGAGGATCCAGCGGTCCGTCGCCGACATCTTCGACGGGTCCGGCAGCGGGCCCTCGACCGTCGCGCCGTTCATCAGCGCGAAGCGGGTCGCGTTCCAGATCTTGTTGGCGAAGTTCCGGGAGCCCTGGACCCAGTCCTCGCCGATCGGCACGTCGACGCCCGGGTTGGCGCCGCGGGCCAGGGTGAAGCGGAGGGCGTCTGAGCCGTACTTGTCCATCCAGTCCAGCGGATTGACCGCGTTGCCGAAGGACTTCGACATCTTCTTGCCGAACTGGTCGCGGACCATGCCGTGCAGGGCGATGGTGTGGAACGGCGGGGTGCCGTCCATCGCGTACAGGCCGAACATCATCATCCGGGCGACCCAGAAGAAGAGGATGTCGTAGCCGGTGACCAGGACGGAGTTCGGGTAGAACTTCGCGAGCGACTCGGTCTGCTCCGGCCAGCCGAGGGTGGAGAACGGCCACAGGCCGGAGGAGAACCAGGTGTCGAGGACGTCGGTGTCCTGGTGCCAGCCCTCGCCGGTGGGCGGCTCCTCGTCGGGGCCGACACAGACGACCTCGCCGTTCGGGCCGTACCAGACCGGGATGCGGTGGCCCCACCACAGCTGGCGCGAGATGCACCAGTCGTGGAGGTTGTCGACCCAGTCGAAGTACCGCTTCTCCATCTCCTGCGGGTGGATCTTGACCTTGCCGTCGCGGACGGCGTCGCCGGCGGCCTTGGCCAGCGGGCCGACCTTGACCCACCACTGCATGGACAGGCGCGGCTCGATGGTGGTCTTGCAGCGCGAGCAGTGGCCGACGGAGTGGACGTACGGCCGCTTCTCGGCGACGATCCGGCCCTCGGCGCGCAGCGCGGCGACGATGGCGGAGCGGGCCTCCAGGCGGTCCAGACCCTGGAAGGGGCCGTGGGCGGTGATGACGGCGTGCTCGTCCATGATCGTGATGGACGGCAGGTCGTGCCGCTGGCCGATCTCGAAGTCGTTCGGGTCGTGGGCCGGGGTGACCTTGACGGCGCCGGTGCCGAACTCGGGGTCGACGTGCGTGTCGGCGACGACCGGGATGGAGCGGTCGGTGAGCGGCAGCCTGATGAGCTTGCCGACGAGGTGCTTGTACCGCTCGTCGTCGGGGTGGACGGCGACGGCGGTGTCACCGAGCATCGTCTCGGCACGGGTGGTGGCGACGACGATGGTGTCGTCCCCCTCGCCGTACTTCATGGAGACCAGCTCGCCGTCGTCGTCCTGGTACTCGACCTCGATGTCCGAGATCGCCGTCAGACAGCGCGGGCACCAGTTGATGATGCGCTCGGCGCGGTAGATCAGCTCGTCGTCGTAGAGCTTCTTGAAGATGGTCTGGACGGCCTTGGACAGGCCCTCGTCCATGGTGAACCGCTCACGCGACCAGGCGACACCGTCACCGAGGCGCCGCATCTGCCCGGAGATCTGCCCGCCGGACTCGGCCTTCCACTGCCAGACACGCTCGACGAAGGCCTCACGGCCCAGGTCGTGCCGCGACTTGCCTTCCTTGCCCAGCTCCCTCTCGACCACGTTCTGCGTGGCGATGCCGGCGTGGTCCATGCCGGGCTGCCACAGCGTCTCGTAGCCCTGCATGCGCTTGCGCCGGGTCAGCGCGTCGATGAGGGTGTGCTCGAAGGCGTGCCCGAGATGCAGGCTGCCCGTGACGTTCGGCGGCGGGATGACGATGGTGTACGGCGGCTTGTCGCTCTTCGCGTCCGCCTCGAAGTAACCCCGCTCTACCCAGCGCTCGTACAGCGGCCCCTCTACATCGGCCGGCGCGTACTGGGTCGGCAGTTCGGTGTCGGGCGCGGGTGGCTGCTGCTGAGCGTTCTCGGTCACGGGGGTCAGTTTAGGGGCGGCGTGGCACTGCCGGAAAACCCGTTTCCTCCCGCCAGCTACGAGCGCAGGGCGACACCGACCTTTCGAACGTGTGGATGATTCGAAGATTCAGTAAGGTTGGCATGCTCAAATCACATCACAACAGCAGGGAGTTCCCTTCATGCGCCGTCAGTTGACGACCGCAGCGGGATTGGCCGCATCGGCTCTCATCCTCAGCACTCTCAGCGCTCACCCTGCCGCGGCAGCGCCGAGAAGCTGCGGGGTTCTCGATCTTCAGCACGCCGCTCCGCGCGTCGTAGCACAAGGAGGAGGAAGCGTTACGTTCAGGAGCAGGACAGAGCTGAGCGACGTCGACCTCTGGGTGAAGGACACCCGGGCAGACGGGCACCACGTGGCGGTCAGGCTGGTGACCCGGAGGGCAGACGGCTCCAACCATGCCTGGAGCTGGCACCACCTGTACGCAGGCGAAGACACCTCGGACAGCTGGTCCACGAAGGCTTCCGACCCGGGCGGCATATACAGGGCATGGGAACAGGTCGCGGCGTTCGAAGGTGACACGATGCTCTCCGCCTGCATAACAGAAGGGGAGAGCAACCCCGCCGGCTGACCCTGGGATTCACTGAGTCGGCGGGGATCGCAAACTGGCTGGCGCCGCCACGACGTCGTGCCACATCGTGCGCATGTTTCGTAACGATGCGACCCCTGCCGACTTGACTGGTTACACCTTCCGCAAGGATTCCGTCCGAGAAACATCCAACGGGAGGAACCCCAGAGATGAGCAACAACCAGCCGGGGCCGTACGGCCAGCCGCCGCAGCAGCCGGGGCCGTACGGCCAGCCGGGCCCCTACGGCCAGCAACCGCAGCCTCCGCAGCCCGGCTACGGCTACCCCCAGCAGGCCGCCCCCCAACCGCCGCAGCCCGGCTACGGCTACCCGCAGCAGGGCGCGCCGCAGCAGCCGGGTCCTTACGGCCAGCCGGGGCAGCCCGGGTACGGCCAGCAGCAGCCGTACGGCATGCAGCAGGCGCCGCAGCCGGCCGGCGGGAAGAAGAAGACCGGTCTGATCATCGGCGCGGTGGCGGTGGTGGCCGCGGTGGCGGTGGGCGCGTACTTCGTGCTCGGCGGGAGTGGCAGCAGCGACATCGCCGACGACGGGCCGCACAAGTTGGTAGCAAAGAGCTCGGTGATCAACGGCACCTACAAGAAGTCCAACGACTCGGGGTCCGACAGCGACATCAGCGACTCCGACCGCGCGGACTTCGAGAAGTGGGGGGTGAAGAACCCCACCGAAGTGAGCGCCGGTTACGAGAACGGTACGGGCCTGAGCAAGAAGGGGCTCTCCTTCAGCGGCGTGTACGGCACCATCGACGACCCGGAAGCGGTCGTTGACGCCATGTTCGCCAAGGCCAAGTCCGAGGCTGAGAAGAGCCAGAGCGACTCCGACACCAAGGGGAAGCTGGTCGGCAGCCCGGAGACCGTCCACCCGTCCGGGTTCTCCAACGGCATCATGAAGTGCCAAGTTGCCCAGATCGACAGCAGTAGCTCGTCCGCCTCGGAGTCGGGTGTCCCGGAGACCATCAAGATGCCGGTATGCATCTGGGCCGACCACAGCACCGTCGCCTTCGTCTCCGCCTACAGCGTCGCTTCCATCGCCTCGGGCGACGGCGGCTCGGTCGAGGACTTGGGAGACCTTGCGACCAAGCTCCGCAACGACGTCCGAGAGAAGATCTAGTCAGGGCACGAGACCTGCGTGGCGTTTCCCGCGGAGGGGTGCCCGTCAGCGCATAGCGGGCACCCCTCTGGCACGTCAGCCGTGCCGTCAGGCACGGCTGCAGGCGGGAGTTGAAACTTCGCCCTTGATGTTGAGTTTCCTCAGGCCCAGTTCACAACCGGGGCTCGGCATGGGACCGAAGGGCGTGTTGATCGCCCCGTAGCTGCAGGCCGCCTTCACCTTCGGCCCGGCGAAATACCCATGGTTGGCCACATAGCTGGTGCAGGCGCTCTGTGTAGCGCTTGCCGGTGAGGCCACGAGGATCGGCAGGGCGCCTGCCGCCACCACCACACCGGCTGCGGCCGCCATGCGCTTCGCCCTCTGGAAAGTCATGCGGAGTCCTCCCGTTTTGCACAGCCAGGCGTTCGAACGTACGCCCGACTCGGTCGGACCCATCCGATCATGAGAACGCGGTGGGCTCCAGTGACCACCGGGACTATGACTCGATCCTGTTGGCACTGGTCCGACACGCCGACGGGCAGGCACCCAACGCAGGGTGCCTGCCCGTCGAAGCCGAGATAGCTCAGGCCGTCTTCTGCTCCCCCGAGCCCCGTCCCCGCGCATCCCGCGGGATCAGGGTCGGGTTGACGTTGGAGAGGACGACGTCGGCGGTGATGACGACTCGGGCTACGTCCTTGCGGGACGGGACCTCGTACATCACGCCCTGGAGGACCTCCTCCATGATGGCGCGCAGGCCTCGGGCGCCGGTCTGGCGGAGGATGGCCTGGTCGGCGATGGCTTCGAGGGCCTCGCGTTCGAAGTCCAGCTCCACGCCGTCGAGTTCGAAGAGGCGCTGGTACTGCTTCACCAGGGCGTTGCGGGGTTCCACCAGGATCTTGAGGAGCGCCTCGCGGTCCAGGTTGTGGACCGAGGTGATCACCGGGAGGCGGCCGATGAACTCCGGGATCATGCCGAACTTGACCAGGTCCTCCGGCATGACGTCCTCGAAGACGTCCTTGGCCTCCAGCTCGCGCTTGGAGAGGATCGTGGCGCCGAAGCCGATGCCCTTCGCGCCGGCCCGCGCCTCGATGATCTTCTCCAGGCCGGCGAAGGCACCGCCCACGATGAACAGGACGTTCGTCGTGTCGATCTGGATGAATTCCTGGTGGGGGTGCTTGCGGCCGCCCTGGGGCGGGACCGAGGCCGTGGTGCCTTCCAGGATCTTGAGCAGGGCCTGCTGGACGCCCTCGCCCGAGACGTCACGGGTGATCGACGGGTTCTCGCTCTTGCGGGCGACCTTGTCGATCTCGTCGATGTAGATGATGCCCGTTTCGGCTTTCTTGACGTCGTAGTCCGCCGCCTGGATGAGCTTCAGGAGGATGTTCTCGACGTCCTCGCCGACGTAGCCCGCCTCGGTCAGCGCCGTGGCGTCGGCGATCGCGAACGGGACGTTCAGCATGCGTGCCAGGGTCTGCGCGAGGAGGGTCTTGCCGGAGCCCGTGGGGCCGAGCAGCAGGATGTTGGACTTCGCCAGCTCGATCGCGTCGTCCCGGCCGTTCGCGCCGCCGTTCTCGCCCGCCTGGACCCGCTTGTAGTGGTTGTACACCGCGACGGAGAGCGCCTTCTTGGCGGCCTCCTGGCCGACCACGTAGCCCTCGAGGAACTCGTAGATCTCGCGGGGCTTGGGCAGTTCCTCCCAGCGCACCTCGCTGGTCTCCGCCAGCTCCTCCTCGATGATCTCGTTGCAGAGATCGATGCACTCGTCGCAGATGTACACACCGGGCCCTGCGATGAGCTTCTTGACCTGCTTCTGGCTCTTGCCGCAGAACGAGCACTTGAGCAGATCGCCGCCGTCACCGATGCGTGCCACGGTGTGCTTCCCCTTCGCCTGGGAGACGCCTGGACGTTACGAGTCCAGCGGCTCCTGGTGCTGCCTTATGTCCGACGGTACCTTGCCGGGCCCGGTGTTCGGGCCCCCCTTGGCAGGGTTCACTTTGCCGTGAACCGTGCCAAGAGGGGCTCAGAGTGCCGCGTTCCGCGTCAGCGGACCGCTGCGTTGTTCAGCTTGCGGGTGGAGATGATCTGGTCGACGAGGCCGTACTCCAGCGCCTCCTCGGCCGTGAGGATCTTGTCGCGCTCGATGTCCTCGCGGACCTGCTCGATCGGCCGGTTCGAGTGCTTGGCCAGCATGTTCTCCAGCTGCTCACGCATCCGGGTGAACTCGTTGGCGATGATCTCCAGGTCGGAGAGCTGACCGCGGCCGGTGGAGCCGGCCGGCTGGTGGATCAGCACCCGGGAGTTCGGCAGCGCCATGCGCTTGCCGGGGGTGCCGGCGGCCAGCAGGATGGCCGCGGCGGAGGCCGCCTGGCCCATGCAGACCGTCTGGATGTCGGGCTTCACGAACTGCATCGTGTCGTAGATCGCCGTGAGGGCGGTCATGTCGCCACCGGGGCTGTTGATGTAGATCGAGATGTCCCGGTCCGGGTCCATCGACTCCAGGCACAGCAGCTGCGCCATGACGTCGTTGGCGGAGGCGTCGTCGATCTGGACGCCCAGGAAGATCACGCGCTCCTCGAAGAGCTTCGCGTACGGGTCGTACTCGCGGATGCCCTGGGAGGTGCGCTCGACGAAGCGCGGGATGACATAACGGCTGTCGGGGCGGGGCCCTTCGTACATGCCGCTGGCGGCGCCGGGGAAGTTGCTCATGGGGTTCACCGTCCTGGTGGCGTTCGGGGGGCTGGTGTCTCGGCGGTGCGTGGCGTGGCCGGACCGGTCAGGCACCGGTGCCGCCGCCTCCCGGAACACCCGAGGCGTGCGTGATGATCTCGTCAATGAGACCGTACTCCTTGGCCTCCTCCGGGGTGAACCAGCGGTCGCGGTCGCCGTCGCGGATGATCGTCTCGACCGTCTGGCCGGAGTGCCGCGCGGTCAGCTCGGACATGCGCTTCTTGGTGCGCATCAGGTACTCGGCCTGGATCTTGATGTCCGAGACCGTGCCGCCGAGGCCCGCGGAGCCCTGGTGCATCATGATGTCCGCGTGCGGCAGGGCGAAGCGCTTGCCCGGGGCGCCGCCGGTGAGCAGGAACTGGCCCATCGAGGCCGCCATGCCCATGGCGATCGTGACCACGTCGTTGGGGATGTACTGCATGGTGTCGTAGATCGCCATGCCGGCCGTCACCGAGCCGCCCGGGCTGTTGATGTAGAGGTAGATGTCCTTGTCCGGATCGGCGGCAAGGAGCAGCAGCTGTGCGGTGATCTTGTTGGCGATGTCGTCGTCGACCTGCTGACCGAGGAAGATGATCCGCTCATTGAGCAGCCGGTTGTAGACCTGGTCGCCGAGGCCACCACCGATGGAAGGCTCGCCGGCGGCGGAGGGCATCAGATTCGTCACGTATCCACCTGCTCGTCTTACGACGGCGCCGGGCCGTCTCATTGTTCTGCCTTTCATGGACCCTAACGCGAGGGTCCCTTCGGGGAATCCCGGGAATGCGGGTGTTCGCCCGGGGCGTAGTGCTCCGCAGGGGCGCCGGTGCGGTTCGTGGGGGGTGGTGCGGGTGCTTGTCGGGGTGCGGGTGCGCGGGGGTTGTTCGCCGGTTCCCCGCGCCCCTGGGGCACTGCCCCCGGGGACGACGGACGGGCCCCCGGGAGACACTCCCCAGGGGCCCGTCGTACGTGCGTCAGAGGCGCCGTAGGGCCGCTCAGGCCTCGGGCTTCTCCTCGGTGGACTCGGAAGCCTCGGCCGCGGCCTCGGTCTCCTCCTCCTCGTCGTCCAGGTTGACGATCTCGCCGTTGGTGTCCTTCACCGTGGCGGCCTCGACCACGACGGCCAGGGCCTTGCCGCGGGCGACCTCGCCGACCAGGAGCGGAACCTGGCCGCCCTCGACGACGGCCTGGGCGAACTGGTCGGGGGACATGCCGGAGGAGGCGGCGCGCCGCATGAGGTGCTCGGTGAGCTCCTCCTGGTTGACGTTGAGCTGCTCCTTCTTGACCAGCTCGTCCAGGACGAACTGGGTCTTGATGCCCTTGACCGCGGCCTCGCGGGTCTCGGTCTCGAACTCCTCGGCGGTCTTGCCCTGGATCTCCAGGTACTTGTCGAGGGTGAGGCCCATCTGGCCGAGCTGGTGGTGCTCCAGGTTGTGCTTGCGGGTGTTGATCTCGTCCTCGAGGAGCTTCTCGGGGACGGGGACCTCCACCAGCTCCAGCAGCTTCTCCAGGACGCGCTCCTGGGCCTGGGTGGCCTGGTCGAACTGCTTCATGTTGGCGAGGCGCTTGCGGCTGTCGGCCTTCAGCTCCTCCAGGGTGTCGAACTCGGAGGCCAGCTGTGCGAACTCGTCGTCCAGCTCCGGCAGTTCGCGGGCGGCGACCTGGGTGACCTTGACGGTGACCTCGGCCTCCTTGCCCGCGGCGGAGCCGCCCTTCAGCTCGGAGGTGAAGGTGGCCTCCTCACCGGCGGACAGGCCCTTCACGGCGTCGTCGATGCCGTCCAGCAGCTCACCGGAGCCGATGGTGTACGAGACACCGTTGGCGATGCCGTCCTCCAGGACCTCGCCGTCGACCTTGGCCTCGAGGTCGATGGTGACGACGTCGCCGTCCTCGGCGGCACGCTCGACCGGGGAGGTGGAGGCGAAGCGCTCGCGCAGCTGCTCGACCGACTTCTCCACGTCCTCGTCCGTCACCTCGACGGCGTCGACCTCGACCTCGATGCCGGAGTAGTCCGGGATCTCCAGGGCGGGGCGGACGTCGACCTCGGCGGTGAAGTTCAGCGTCTCGCCGTCCTTCAGCTCGGTGATGTCGACGTCGGGCTGGCCCAGCGGGCTCAGCTCGGCCTCGTTGACCGCCTCGGTGTAGAACTTGGGCAGCGCGTCGTTGACGGCCTCCTCCAGCACCGCACCGCGGCCGAACCGCTGGTCGATCACGCGGGCGGGGATCTTGCCCTTACGGAAGCCCTTCACCGTGACCTGCTGGTTGATCTTCTTGTACGCCGCGTCGAGGCTGTCCTTGAGCTCCTCGAAGGGCACCTCGACAGTGAGCCGAACCCGGGTCGGGTTCAGGGTCTCCACGGCGCTCTTCACGGTTCGGTCTCCTTGTGGCTGACTTCTCGGGTTCTGCCGGAGCCTGACGGGCCCGGCGGATTTCGCCGCCCGGAGGAGTTCGAGGCCGTGAGGGCCGGGACACACGGGCGCGCAGCTTGCATAGTAACCGCAGCCGGTCAGCGCCCCAAAAGGCGATCATCACGACGTCGTGAGCCGGGACGTCATGAGCCGGTGGTCGGGGTGGCGGGATTTGAACCCACGGCCTTCCGCTCCCAAAGCGGACGCGCTACCAAGCTGCGCCACACCCCGTCTGGTGCGACACGTAGGGTACATGCCCGGGCCCGTTCCGTCGGCCGTATTCTCCGAGGCGGGACGCGTGGTGCCGGCATGGTCCAACTCGTTGGCCTCGGCGGCGGGCGACCCGCTACGATGCCTTCAGTGCCGCGGTCACCCGATCTGCGGCGCAGCGCTGCGGGCGTAGCTCAATGGTAGAGCCCTAGTCTTCCAAACTAGCTACGCGGGTTCGATTCCCGTCGCCCGCTCTTTCGGTCCAGGGGCCCGGTCTCCGCTTCGGCGGTGCCGGGCCCCTGGTGTGTCTCCCGGGCCCCCACCCCGGCCGGCGGGTGCTACAGGTCCCTGACGTCCACGCTGTAGACCGCGCGCATGCCGTAGGGGACGTAGAGGGCGTCGCCGGACAGGACGGGGGCCGCCGTGGTGCTGCCGGAGCTGCTGTCGCCGTCGTCGCGGCCGGGGAGGGTGCCGGTGACCCTGCCGGTGCGCAGGTCGAGGGCGGCGAGCCGGCCGGTGGGCGAGGCCAGGTAGAGCCGGGTGGCGGAGGCGGTGGGCGGGCCGGGCTGCTCGACGGTGGAGTTGCTCTGCCACCGCTCGCGTCCGGTGAGCGGGTCGATCGCGCGGACGCTGCCGCTGGTGAGGGTGAGGTAGAGGGTGCCGCGGACGACGTAGCCGCCGGAGGCGTTGCGCGGGGTGGACAGCTTCACGGTCGTCAGGACGTGCGAGGAGGCGTCGATCAGGGTCAGGCCGGTCAGTTTCTCGGCGAGCGGGTCGGTGCCGAGCACGAGGTGGCCCCGGGTGTGGCCCAGCTGGGACAGCGTGCCCTTGGCCGTGACCTTCCAGCGGGGCTTTCCGGTGGCGGGGTCGAGCAGGGCGACGGTGGTGCGCGCGTTGTCGCCGTTGTCGTCCGAGGTGTGGCAGAGCAGGTACGGCCGGCCGCCGGCGTCGGTGAGTACGCAGTCGCTGTCGGCGCCGTCGGGCAGTCTGTGCCGCCAGCGGACCTTGCCGTGCGTGGCGTCGAGCAGGGCGTAGGAGTCGGACATGTCGCCGTAGCTGGTGATGACCCCGGCCGGGGTGGCGACGGCGCCGGCGTACTCCGGTCCGGGTCCGTCGATGTTGTCGGCGACGACCGTGCTCCACAGCGGCTTGCCGGTGTCCGGGTTCAGGGCCTGCACGGTGTACCGGGTGCGGCTCTGGGGCTCCTCGCCCTTCTTGATGTCGGTGCTGTCGGCGCCGAAGGCGTACACGGCGCCGGGGCGGGCGCCGATGATCGTGCCGCCGCCGCTGGCGGAGGTCTCGGCGGGGGTGGGGTCCATGGGCCGGGTCCAGGTGTTCCGGCCCTCGGCGAGGGTGAAGCGGGCGGCCATGATCCCGTCGCCGGCGCACAGCAGTGCCTTGTCGGCGATGGTGCAGCGGCTGAACGGTTCGCTCGGCCCCATGGTCTGCGGGTCGCCGGCCGTGGGGTCCGAGGCCTGCCGGTGCCAGGCGTGCCAGCCGGCCGGCAGGTCGTGCGGGTCCTCGCCGCCGCCGGCGCGGGCGAGGACGGTGGTGGCGGCCACGGCGGCCAGTACGGCGCCGGTGGCGACGGCGGCCGGCCACCAGCGGCGCCTGCGCGGGCGGACGGGCTCGGTGTCCGGCACGTCGGGCTCGGGGCGCGGGTCGGGCAGCCGGCCCTCGCGGAGCAGGTGCAGGAGTTCGTCGGGGCCGGGGCGGGACTTGGGGTGCTTCTCCAGGCAGAGGCGGACGAAGGGGAGCAGATCGTCGGGGACGCCGGTCAGGTCGGGGGTGCCCTCGACGACGCGGGTGGCGGTCTCCCAGGGGCTCGGGCTGTCGAAGGGGCCGCGCCGGGTGGCGGCGTACACGAGGACGGCGCCGAGGGAGAAGATGTCGGTGGCCGGGCCGACCTCGTGCGGGGAGGCGAACTGCTCGGGGGACATGAAGGGCGGGGTGCCCATCACGCGGCCGGTCTGGGTGAGGGCGTCCATGCCGGCGGCCTCGGCGGCGCGGGAGATGCCGAAGTCGATGACGCGGGGGCCGTCCTCGGCGAGCATGACGTTGGCCGGTTTCAGGTCCCGGTGGACGACTCCGGCGCGGTGGATGTCGCGCAGGGCCTCGGCGAGGCCGGCGGCGAGTTCGCGCAGCCGGTCGGGCGGGAGCGGGCCGTGCCGGCGGACGTGGGTGCCGAGGTCCTCGCCGGGGATGTAGAGGGTGGCCATCCAGGGGCGGGGCGCGTCGGCGCCGGCGTCCACGACGGGTGCCGTGAAGGCGCCGCTGACCTGGCGGGCGGCGGCCACCTCGCGGCGGAACCGGGTGCGGAACTCGTCGTCGTCGGCGTACTGGCCGTGGACGACCTTGACGGCGAGCCGGCGGCCGGAGGCGGAGCGGGCCAGGTAGACCACGCCCATGCCGCCGCTGCCGAGGCGGTCCTCGATGCGGTAGCCGCCGATCTCCGCCGGGTCCGAGTCGCGCAGCGCCATTCCCGTACGTACCCCCGTTGTTTCAGCTGTGCGGCCCGCTCAGGCCTGCCGGCTCCCCCGCCGGGTCAGAACCTGATCGAGTTGATGGACTCCGCTATCGAGTTCAGGAAGCGATTGATCGATGGTGCCATGCCGGTCGAGGCCAGGAAGAAGCCGAAGAGGATCGCGACGATGGCGGGGCCGGCCTTGATGTTCCCTCCCCGGATCAGGACCACCAGGATGATCGCCAACAGCAGCACCACGGACAGTGAAATGGCCACACTGATCACACCCTTGGTCGGTCCGCTCTCCCGGCCCGGAGGTACGGCCCGCGCACCCCCGCCAGAACCATCGTGCCACCAACCCGCCCGCATCATGCGGCGCATGACACAACGTCGGCGGAGGTGCCGGTGCGGGCGATCTTCCGCACAGTAATTCGAGGGGCCGCCGGCACTCGACTCCCGGGGGAATTCCGCGAGTTCGTTTCCGTGTCCACACATCATGTGCGCAGGTAATTCGAATTGATGACACAGAGGCGACGTATGCCCCAATTAGTCAGGATGAATCGGGACATCACGGCTGAACTGACGACCCGAGTGTGCCCACCATCACGTGGACAAGGACGGCACGTTCGGTAAAAGAGCGGGTACCCGAAGCCGATAACCAGGAATGACTGCGGGAGTTTTACGAAATCCCTCAGACGACGCTAGGGTGCCTCAGATGTTTGACGCCGCCTCGTCCCCCGGCCAGAACCGCAGGCCGCTCCCCCCGGCACAGCCGCCGGCGGACGGAGTGCCCTCTCCGCGTACCCCGATGAGCGCGCAGACGCAGCGCGGACAGCAGCCGGCGGCGGACAGACCCGGACCCGGGCGGCAGCGCGACGCGTTCTTCGACAACGCCAAGTACCTGGCCATCGTGCTCGTGGCGATGGGGCACGCCTGGGAGCCGCTGAAGGGCGACAGCCGCATCCTGGAGGGCCTGTACACCGTCGTGTACTCCTTCCACATGCCGGCGTTCATCATCATCTCCGGCTTCTTCTCACGCAGCTTCGACATGCGCCCGGACCGGCTGAAGCGGCTCATCACCGGCGTCGCCGTGCCGTACGTCCTGTTCGAGACGGCGTACCCGCTCTTCAAGAACGCCGTCACCGGCTCGCACGAGGAGATCAGCCTTCTCGACCCCTGGTACCTGACCTGGTTCCTGGTCGCCCTGTTCGTCTGGCGGCTGACCACGCCCTTCTGGAAGCTGGTGCGCCGGCCGCTGCCGCTGGCCCTCGGCATCGCGATGCTGGCGACCGTCACCCCGAACATCGGTGACGACCTCGACCTGCAGCGCGTCCTGCAGTTCCTGCCGTACTTCGTGCTCGGCCTGTGCATGAAGGCCGAGCACTTCCACCTGGTGCGCCGGCGTTCGGTGCGGATCGCCTCGGTGCCGGTGTTCGCGGCGGCGCTGATGGTCGGCTGGTGGGCGGTGCCGCGCATGAACACCGCGTGGTTCTACCACCGCGACTCCGCCCAGGAGCTGGGCGCCCCGTGGTGGTGCGGCCCGGTGATGACGCTCGCCATGATGGGCTGCTCGCTGCTGCTGACGGCCTGCTTCTTCGCCTGGGTGCCGCGCCGGCAGATGTGGTTCACGGCGCTCGGCGCGGGCACCCTCTACGGCTACCTGCTGCACGGCTTCCTGGTGAAGTTCGGCGACTACCGCGGCTGGTTCGAGCACCCCTCGCTGCACCGCCCGCTCGGCGAGATCCTGGTGACCGTGCTGGCCGCGGCGGCCGTCACGGCGCTGTGCACCCGGCCGGTGCAGCGGGTCTTCCGGTTCGCGATGGAGCCGAGGATGGAGTGGGCGTTCCGGCAGGACGCGGCCGAACTGGCCCGCGAGCGGCAGAAGCCGCGGGAGAAGGCCGGCGTCTAGCCGACGCCCCGGCTCACGGTTCGAGACCGAGGAGTGCGCGCATCCGGGCGTACTTCTCGGTCAGTCGTGTCCGGGTCGGCTCGTCGAGGACCGCGAGGCGCCGCGGGTCGGCGTTGTGCGCCAGGTCGGCCTCCTTCACCAGCGGCGCGCCCGGGGTGGCGAGGACGCGGCGCGCGTACGCCTCCGGTTCCTCGCCGGGCCGCTTGGTGAGGGCGTCCACGATGGCCTTGGTGCGCGGGGTCAGGGCGGCGGCGGCCAGCCACTCCCGGCTGAGCGCGTCGTCCTCGACGGCGTCGTGCAGCCAGGCCGCCGCGATCTGCTCCGGGTCGCCGCCGCGGGCGCGCACGCCCTCGGCGACGGCCGCGAGATGCTCGGCGTACGGCCGTCCCGCCTTGTCGGTCTGTCCCTCGTGGGCGGCGCGCGCGACGGCCTCGACCTCGGCGAGCGTGAGACGGTTCATGGGCCCAGTGTCTCCCGGCACGGGGTCCGCCGTCCGGCGGTGGTGCTCAGCGGCCGTTCGCCGACGCCTCGCGGCAGATCAGCAGCAGGGCCCGGTCGTCGTTGACGTCCTTCGCCACCGCCTCGATGAGATGCCAGGCGGCGCCGTGGAAACCTCCGGCGACATAGCGGTCGGCCTCGCCGGTGAGCCGGTCGATGCCCTCCACGATGTCCCGGTCGGAGGTCTCCACCAATCCGTCCGTGAACAGCATCAACACGTCTCCGGGCCGCAGCGAGCCCTTCACGGGATCGAACTGGGCACCGTCGTACACACCGAGCAGCGGGCCCTCGGCGGCCTTCTCCTCCCAGCGCCCGCTGCCCGCGCTGAGCTGGAGCCCCGGCGGATGACCGGCGGAGTACAGCTCGTAGTCCCCGGAGTCCAGGTCCAGGACGAGGTGGATGGAGGTGGCGAAGCCCTCGTCCCAGTCCTGGCGGAGGAGGTAGCCGTTGGCGGCCGGGAGGAAGGCGTGCGGGGGCAGCGAGCCGAGGAGGCCGCCGAAGGCGCCGGACAGCAGCAGGGCGCGCGACCCGGCGTCCATGCCCTTGCCGGACACGTCCGTCAGCACGACCTCCAGCGTGCGGCCGCCGTTGGTGCGGGCCGCGACGACGAAGTCACCGGAGAAGGACTGGCCGCCCGCCGGACGCAGCGCCATCTCGTGGTGCCAGCCCCGCGGCAGCTTCGGCAGCTTGCTCTGCACCCGGATCCGCTCGCGCAGGTCGAACAGCATGGTGCCGCCGCGCCGCCACGGCACGCCGACCCGGCTGCGGAACTGCGCGGTCAGCAGCCCGAAGAAGCCGCACGCGGCGACCACCAGTACGATGCCCGGGGTGACCCGCGAGGGGCCCTCGGTGTACGGGCCGAGCCGCACCGACTCCACGATGAGCGCGGTGGCCGCCGCCGCGTACAGCCCGAGCAGGCTCGCCGGGCGCAGCAGCAGGCCGCCGGCGACGATCGGCAGCACCAGGGTGGCCGGGGAGCACCACACCGAGTCGAACAGGGTCATGGCGGCGAGGACCGGGACGGTCAGCAGCAGTCCGGCGAAGGCGATCCAGTCGGAGCCGTCCCCGCGGAAGTAGTCCACGGCGCTTTTGCGCAGGCCGACGCGGACCCGGTGCCACTGCTTGTTCCACCGGGCCGTGAACGTCTCGGCCTTCGAGCGCCGCTGTCGTCCTGCTGCCATTAGTTCGCGACCCTATCCAGCGGACCGGCCGCTTGGCACGGGAGGTCCCACTTGTCCCCCCTGCGAGATTCCACTTCGCCGTCCGCCCGCCGGAATTCGGCCGGGGAGAAACCGGGGAGAAAATCGGTGGCTCGTCCCCCTTCGCCCTGATAGGCATGGCTCATGGGGACTGACCACGGGACCGAGTTGAAGACGCTGCGCCCGGAGGAGTTCGACCGGTGGTGGGACCACGTGGTCCGCGCCTTCGGCGGCGGACCGGCCTCCGCCGAAGAGCGCGAACTGGACAAATCGCTCACCGAGTTCGACCGCTCCCTGGCCGTCTGGGACGGGAACACGCTCGTGGGTACGTCCGGGGCCTTCAGCTTCCGGATGACCGTGCCGGGCGGGGCGGTGGTGCCCACCGCCGGCGTGACGATGGTCAGTGTGGCCGCGACGCACCGGCGGCGCGGGGTGATGACGTCGATGATGCGGCGGCTGCTGGACGACGCGCGCGCCAAGGGCGAGCCGCTGGCCGCGCTGTTCGCCTCCGAGCCCGCGATCTACGGCCGCTTCGGGTACGGCACGGCGACCTTCCAGCTGAACGCGGAGATCGACACCGGCCGGGTGGCACTGGCGCTGCCCGCGGGCACCGACGAGGTGCGGGTGCGGTACGCGCCGCCCGCGGACGTCCTGGAGGAGTGCGAGGCGGTGTACGCGGCCCTCGTGCCCCGGCGCCCGGGCATGCTGGCGCGGCAGCCCGGCTGGGAGCGGGCCGGGCTGGTCGACCCGGAGAGCGAGCGGGAGGGGGCGTCGGCACTGCAGTGCGTGGTCGCCGAACGGGACGGCGAGGTCACCGGGTACGCGCGCTTCCGCACCAAGATGGGCTGGGGGCCGAGCGGTCACGACGGCACGGTGACCCTGGAGGACCTGGGCGCGCTCGACCCCGCGAGCGAGGGCGCGCTGTGGCGTTTCCTGTTCGGCATCGACCTGATGACGACGCTCAGGGTGCGGTCACGGCCGGTCGACGACACCTGGCAGTACCTGGTCTCCGACCTGCGCCGCTGTCTGCCGCAGCCGCGGGACGCCGGGTACGTCCGGCTCGTGGACGTGGGAGCGGCCCTGTCGGCGCGTACGTATCTGACGCCCGTGGACGTGGTGTTCGAGGTCGAGGACGCCTTCTGTCCCTGGAACACCGGGCGTTGGCGGCTGACCGGTGACCCGAAGGGCGCGTCCTGCGAGCGTACGGCCGACCCGGCCGATCTCGCCCTGTCCGTACGGGAGTTGGGCGCGGCCTATCTGGGCGGGGTGAGCCTGCTGTCGCTGGCGGCGGCCGGACGGGTACGGGAGCTGCGGCCGGGGGCGCTGGCGGAGGCCTCGGTGGGCTTCGGATCAGCCGTGGCCCCGTGGCTGCCGCACGGCTTCTAGGTCACCGTTTCGGGCAGGTCACCGTTTCCGGCAGGTCACCGTCTCTGGCAGGTCGGGCACCAGAAGAGATTGCGGGCGGCGAGGCCGGCGGTGCGGATCTCGCTGCCGCAGACGTGGCAGGGCAGGGGGGCGCGGCGGTAGACGTACACCTCGCCGCCGTGGTCGTCCACGCGGGGCGGGCGGCCCATCGCCTCCGGGGTGTGCTCCGGGCGGACGGTGTCGATGCGGTTGTTCCGCACGCCCTCCCGCATCAGCTCGACCAGGTCGGTCCAGAGCGCGTCCCACTCGGGCGGGGTGATGTCCCTTCCCGCGCGGTACGGGTCGATGCCGTGCCGGAAGAGGACCTCGGCGCGGTAGACGTTGCCGACGCCGGCCACGATCTTCTGGTCCATGAGGAGCGCGGCGATCGTGGTACGGCTACGGGAGATCTTCCGGTACGCCGCGTTCGGGTCGGCGTCCGTGCGGAGCGGATCGGGGCCGAGGCGGTCGTGGACCGCCCGCTTCTCGGGGTCCGTGATCAGGGCGCAGGTGGTGGGGCCGCGGAGGTCGACGTACGACGTGTCGTTCGCGAGGCGGAGCCGGACGGTGTCCGTCGGCGGGGGCGGCGGGGCTTCGCCGAAGCCGACCTTGCCGAAGAGGCCGAGGTGGATGTGGACCCAGTCGGCGTGCCGGAACCGCAGGAAGAGGTGCTTGCCGTGGGCTTCGGTGGCGGTCAGCTCGGTACGGTCCAGGAGGGCGGCGGCGTCGGAGAACTTGCCCTGGGGGCTGGTGACGCGGGCGGGCCTGCCCAGGAAGCGGTCGGCGTAGTCCTGGGCCAGCCGGTGAATGGTGTGCCCTTCTGGCACGGCGGAGGTGTCCTTTCCTGCCGGCCCCTCCAGCCGGCCGAGCCGGGTGGCCGGGTGGAGGGGCGTGGGCCGAAGGGCTACTGCTGGGGGTGGTGGGCGGGGATCGGGGGGAGGTCGCCTGTCGTTTCGTAGGCCGACAGCATGTCGATCCGGCGGAGGTGCCGCTCGTCGCCCGAGAACGGCGTGTTGAGGAAGACCTCGACGAACTTGGTCGCCTCCTCCGTGCTGTGCATCCGCGCACCCACGGCCACCACGTTGGCGTTGTTGTGCTGACGTCCGAGCGCCGCCGTCTCCTCGCTCCAGGCGAGCGCCGCGCGCACGCCCTTCACCTTGTTCGCGGCGATCTGCTCACCGTTGCCGGAGCCGCCGATCACGATGCCGAGGGCGGCCTCGTCCGCGGCCGTCCGCTCCGCGGCGCGGAGGCAGAAGGGCGGGTAGTCGTCCTGGGCGTCGTAGATGTGCGGCCCGCAGTCGACGGGCTCGTGGCCGGCGGCCTTCAGCCACTCGACGAGGTGGTTCTTGAGTTCGTAGCCCGCATGGTCGGAGCCGAGATACACGCGCATGCCACGAGTGTGACACGGCCGTTCCCGGGCAGCAGCCTCAGGGTGCGGGGGGTGAAAGCGCCCGAAAAATGTGAGCGAGGCCATAGATCCTCAAGGGAACCTCAAGTAACGATACGGATTCAGAGGTTCCCCAATCTGTTCGCCTCGGATTCACTGGACCGACTCGTACACCGCTCGTACGGGCAGCTCCACACCTGGCGCAAAGGAAACCCACCATGACCCCTGGTTCGGGCCTCCAAGCAGGACTCAAGAACCGCCACCTGTCGATGATCGCGATCGGTGGCGTCATCGGAGCCGGTCTCTTCGTCGGCTCCAGTTCCGGTATCGCCACCGCGGGACCCGGCATCCTCCTGTCCTACGCCCTCGTCGGCACGCTCGTCGTGCTCGTGATGCGCATGCTCGGCGAGATGTCCGCGGCCAACCCGACCTCCGGCTCGTTCTCCGCGCACGCCGACCGCGCGCTGGGCCGCTGGGCCGGTTTCTCCATCGGCTGGCTCTACTGGTTCTTCTGGGTCGTCGTGCTCGCCGTCGAGGCGACCGCCGGCGCAAAGATTCTCGAAGGGTGGGTACCGGCCGTCCCGCAGTGGGGCTGGGCACTCATCGTGATGATCGTGCTGACCGCGACCAACCTGGTCTCCGTCGGCTCCTACGGCGAGTTCGAGTTCTGGTTCGCCGGGATCAAGGTCGTGGCGATCGGCGCGTTCATCGTCGTCGGCCTGCTCGCCGTGTTCGGCGTGCTGCCGGGCGTGGACGCCGAGAAGGCCTCCTTCGGCAACCTCACCTCGCACGGCGGATTCCTGCCACACGGTCCGGGGGCGATCCTCACCGGTGTGCTGCTGGTCGTCTTCTCCTTCATGGGCAGCGAGATCGCCACCCTGGCGGCCGGTGAGTCCGAGAACCCGCAGCAGGCGGTCACCAAGTCGACCAACAGCATCATCTGGCGGATCGGCGTCTTCTACCTGGGCTCGATCCTGGTCGTGGTCTCGCTGCTGCCGTGGGACGACGCGTCCATCGCGAAGGACGGCTCCTACGTCGCCGCGCTGAACTCGCTGGGCATCGCGCACGCCGGCGAGATCATGAACTTCATCGTGCTGACCTCGGTGCTGTCCTGTCTGAACTCGGGCCTGTACACGGCCTCCCGCATGGCCTTCTCGCTCGGCGAGCGGGGCGACGCGCCCAAGGCGTTCGCCCGGGTCAACAGCCGGGGTGTGCCGCTGGCGGCGATCCTCGCGTCGGTGGTGTTCGGCTTCGTCGCCGTCTTCTTCAACTACCTGTCCCCGGACAAGATCTTCCTCTTCCTGGTCAACTCCTCCGGCGCGGTGGCGCTGTTCGTGTGGCTGGTCATCTGCTTCTCGCAGCTGCGGATGCGGAAGATCCTCCAGCGGGAGGCGCCGGAGAAGCTCATCGTGAAGATGTGGCTGTACCCGTACCTGACCTGGGCGACGGCCGCGCTGATCGTGTTCGTCCTCGGCTACATGCTGACCGACACCGAGCACGACGGCCGGGAGACCGTGCTGCTGTCGCTGCTGGTCGCGGCGGTCGTGCTGGTGATCGCCGTGGTGAAGGAACGGATCACGGCGAACCGCCCGGCCCCGGCGGCCGAGGCCCCGGCCGACAAGATCTCCGTCGGCTGATCCCTTCCGGGACCCGCACGGCCGCATGACCTGACGCCTTCCGTCAGGTCATGCGGCCGTTGCGCGTTCCCCGACGCGCACGGCGCACGGCGCACGCACCGCCGGCTGCGCCTGCCCATCGGGGTGCGGGCCGGGGTGCGCGGGGTCCACGTCGCGGCGACCGAGCCGTACGGGCCGGCACCGCCCGGGGCACCTCCCCCGGTTCGGGCCGGCCGTGTGCGCCGGCCCGGGACACGGAAGAGGCCCGCCGGGATCCAGGGGACCTGGGATCCGGCGGGCCTCTTCTACGGGAAGTACCGCGTCAGCGCTTGCCCACCAGCTTCCAGGCCGTCGGCAGCACGCCCATCGCCAGGGCGGCCTTGAGGGCGTCGCCGAGGAGGAAGGGGGTGAGGCCGGCCGCGATCGCCTGGGAGGCGGAGAGGGGGGCGGCCAGGGCCAGGTAGGGGACGCCGACCGCGTAGATGACGGCCTCGCCGAGGATCATCGTGCCGGCCATGCGCAGCGCGGAGCGGTCGGCGCCGCGGCGGGCCAGGGCACCGACGAGGGCGGAGGCCAGCAGCATGCCGAGGACGTAGCCGAAGGAGACCAGGCCCGCTCCGGAGGCGCCCTGGGCGAACCACGGCACGCCCGCCACGCCGGCGACCGCGTACAGGGCGAGCGAGAGGAAGCCGCGGCGGGCGCCGAGGGAGGTGCCGACGAGCAGCGCGGCGAAGGTCTGGCCGGTCACCGGCACCGGGGAGCCGGGCACGGGCACCGACAGCTGGGCCGCGAGGCCGGTGAGCACGGCGCCGCCGACGACGAGGGCGGCGTCGCGCACGCGGGACGCGGGGAGCAGGTCGGCGAGGACTGCGCCGGGGCGGACAGCGGTGGTGGCGGTGCTCATGGGGACTCCGCGGGATGGTGTGGACACGTCGGGACACCGTGACGCTATACCGGCGCGCTCGCGCGATCACCGTCAGTGGTCGACAAAGGCGGCAACGGCGACTTGGTGCGCTTCACACAAACGGTGCCGCTTACACACGGTGGGGCGTGATACCAGTCACGGAGGCAGAGACGTTCCGCTCACTTCCCCGCGTCGATCAAGAACTGTAGGGTCCCACCAAAGTACGCGCCGCCAGTCGGTAGCCGGTCCTTCACCTTGTGTGCGGCCGGTGTCCGGATAGTGGGCAACCTCTTCGCGTGAGCGGACGGTCCGCCCAGACTGGCGGGGTTTTTGCCCGTCCATCGCACTGGGAGAGCCGCGCCCCATGCCCAGCAGCACGACCAGGGAGACGTCCCCGCAGCAGCGGGCGGACGGCTCCCTCTCCCATGGCCTGAAGCAGCGCCACCTGTCGATGATCGCCCTCGGCGGTGTGATCGGCGCGGGCCTGTTCGTCGGTTCCGGTTCGGGCATCGCCGCCGCCGGTCCGTCCATCGTGATCGCCTACACCCTCTCCGGCCTCCTGGTGATGCTGGTGATGCGGATGCTCGGCGAGATGTCGGCCGCCTACCCGTCCTCCGGTTCCTTCTCCGCGCACGCCGAGCGGGCGATCGGCCCCTGGGCCGGCTTCACCGCGGGCTGGTCGTTCTGGGTGCTGCTCTGCACGGCGGTCGGCCTGGAGGGCATCGGCGCCGCGAAGATCGTCCAGGGCTGGGTGCCGGACACCCCGCAGTGGATGTGGGTCGCGCTGTTCATGGTGGTGTTCTGCGGCGCGAACCTGGCCGCCGTGAAGAACTTCGGCGAGTTCGAGTTCTGGTTCGCCGCGCTGAAGGTCGGCGCGATCAGCCTCTTCCTGATCCTGGGCGTGCTGGCCATCGCGGGCGTACTGCCCGGCACGGACGCCCCCGGCGCCTCGAACCTGACCGACTTCATGCCCAACGGCAGCGAGGGCCTGCTGCTCGGCCTGCTCGCCTCGGTCTTCGCGTACGGCGGCCTGGAGACGGTCACCATCGCGGCGGCCGAGTCGGAGGACCCGGTGCGGGGCGTGGCGTCCGCCGTACGGACGGCGATGTGGCGGATCGCCCTGTTCTACATCGGCTCGATGGCGGTCGTCGTCACCCTGGTCCCGTGGGACTCCGAGGAGGTCGTGGCGAAGGGCCCGTACGTCGCCACCCTCGACCACCTGGGCATCCCGGGCGCGGGCCAGCTGATGAACGTGGTCGTCCTGGTCGCCCTGCTGTCCGCGATGAACGCGAACATCTACGGCGCCTCGCGCATCGCCTACTCGCTGGTCGAGCGCGGCCAGGGCCCGAAGACGCTGGCGAGGCTGTCCGGCGGGGTGCCCCGGATCGCGGTCCTAACCTCCTGCGTCCTCGGTTTCGTCTGCGTGGTGCTGAACTACTGGCGCCCGGACGACATCTTCAAGTGGCTGCTGAACATGATCGGCGCGGTCATCCTGGTCGTCTGGGTCTTCATCGCGGTCTCCCAGCTGCTGCTGCGCCGCCGTATCGAGCGCGAGGCGCCCGAGAAGCTGGTCGTGCGCATGTGGGCGTTCCCGTGGCTGACCTGGGTCGCCCTGGCCGGCATGGCGGCGATCTTCGTGCTGATGGCCCGTGAGCCGGACACCCGGGTCCAGCTGTACTCGACGGGTGTGATGACGCTGGTCCTGGCGGCCGTCGGCTACGGCTGGCAGCGGGCGCGCGCCCGGCGCTGACCCCCGCGTCCCGGAAAGGCCCCCACGTGCGAGACGTGGGGGCCTTTCCGTCGCTCCGGCTCCCCCGCCGCCGTGAAGGGTGAGAAGACGATCACGAGGCCGGGGCGCCTTATTGCAACTGTATTGCAGTTACGGCAGACGATCAATAAGAGCAGGGCACGTTGAGGGAGAGCAGCGCGGTCTGCTCGCCCTCGATCCGCAGTTCGGTCAGCGCCGTGTTCCGCAGCCGCGGCAGCACCCGGCGGTACTCGGACAGGGGGATGTGCAGCAGGGCGCACAGCGCCAGGCGGAGCAGGCTGTTGTGGGCGACGACCAGGACCCGCTCGCCGGGGTGGGCGGCGGCGATCCGGCGCAGCGCCGCGGTTCCGCGTGCCGCCGCCGCGCGGGGGTCCTCGGCGCCGGGGAAGGGGTGTGCCACCGGGTCGGCGCGGAAGGCCTCGGCCGCGGCCGGCTCCCGCTCCGCGAACTCCGCGAGGGTACGGCCCTCCACCACCCCGAAGTCGCACTCCCGCAGGTCCGGTTCGCGGTGCGGGGTGAGACCGAGGGCCCGGCAGGCGGGCTCGGCGGTGGCGACGGCCCGGGACAGCGGCGAGGTCCACACCGCGTCCACGGGATGCCCGGCGGCCCACCGCCCCAGCGCCTCGGCCTGGGCGCGCCCGGTGTCCGTCAGGTCGACGTCGCTCACCCCGGCGTACCGGTTCTCGGCGTGCCACACGGTCTGCCCGTGACGGGCGAGGAGGAGCGTGGTGGGAGTCATGGGGAGCAGTATCCCGGGCGGATCCGCGCCTCACAGCCGTTCCCGCGCGTGCTCGGCCACCGCGCGCGGCAGCCACCCCCGCGCCTCCAGCTCCCCCACCAGCCGGGCGTACGGCTCGGCGAAGCGGGCGGTGCGGCCGGGCCGGGGCTCGACCGTCGTACCGGGCCGCACCATGCCCTCCGCCACCTCGGCGAGCGTCGGCCCCGCCCCGGTGCCGTACGCGGCGAGAGCGGCCATGCCCAGTGCCGGTTCGGTGGTGGCCGGGACGAGCAGCGGGCGGCCCAGGACGTCGGCGCGCAGCTGGGTCCAGTAGGCGCTGCGGGCCCCGCCGCCGGTGACGGTGAGGGGGCCGTCCAGGGGCGCGCCCAGGTGGTGGAGGTAGTCCAGGCAGAGGCGTTCGGTGAAGGCCACGCCCTGGAGGAGGGCCGCCCACAGGTCGGCGTCCGACTCCGGGTCGCCGAGCAGCAGGGAGGTGGCCCGCGGGGCGTGGAAGGGGAAGCGTTCGCCGGGCGAGACCAGGGGGTACGCGACCGCGGTCGACGGTTCGAAGGCGGCGGCGCGGGCGTCCAGCGCGGCCGGGTCCGCGCCCGGGAAGCGGGCCGTGAGCACGCCGGCGCCGACGCTGGAGGCCCCGCCGGGCAGCCAGGTGCCGTCGGGCGCGCGGTGGTTGTAGACCACGCCGGCCGGGTCGGACACCGGCCGCGCCGCCGCGCCCTTCAGCACCAGCGTCGTCCCCAGCACCGAGTTCCACGCGCCCTCGCGCAGCGCGCCGGCGGCGATCTGGGCGGCGCAGCCGTCGGTCATGCCCGCGATGACGGGGGTGCCGGCCGGGATGCCGGTGGCCTCGGCGGCGGCCGCGCCGACCTCGCCGAGCCGGGTGCCGGGGCGTACCACGCCGGGGAGGACGCCCACGGGGAGTCCGGTGACGTCGGGCCAGGCCTCGCGCCGCAGGTCGTACGCCGTCTTCAGGGCGTGGCTGGAGTCGCTGGGCACCCGGTGGCCGACCAGCCGGGCGGTGATCACGTCGGGCTGGTGGGCGACCCGGCCCGGACCGTGCGCGTCCACCAGCCACCGCACCTTGGGCAGCGCCCAGGTGTCCTGCACCGCGAGCCCCGCCGACCGCAGCCGCCCCGCCTCGGCCGCCGCCCGCCGGTCGTCGTACATCAGCGCGGGGCTCACCGGCCGGCCCCGTCGTCCGTGAGCAGCACCGTCCCGGACGTCCCGCACACCGCGACCCCGGCCACCCGGATCCGCGCCCCGGCGAGCGCCGCCCGGCAGGCCGCGCACACCGCGGCCCACCACTCCCCCGGGTCCTGCTCGTGCCGCACCCCGTCCCGGCGTCCGCGCGTGAGCGGCGCCGACCCGGTGCCGCGCACCGTGCCGTCGGCCGTCACCAGCAGCGCCCGTACCCCCTGCGTGCCGAGGTCGACCCCGAGCCACGCACGCTCCATCCGAACCTCCCGCTCTTCGCGACCGGCCCTGTGAACTTCGCTGTGAACTTCCCACGTTCCGCTGAGATTTCCGCGTGGTTTCCCCGTGCACAAGGGATTGACGGCCTTTCTCCGCCGTTACACCCTCTGTTGTCGAGTCGACTCGCGCTGTTGACCGCCCGACCCCACCGCCCCACCGACGGAGGTCCCGGATGGACAGGCACGTGCACGACCGCCGACGCTTCCTCGCGCTCACCGGGGCCCTCGCCGCCGCCCCGCTGCTCTCCGCGTGCGGCACCGGCTTCGGCGGCGGCGACGGGGACAAGGGCGGCGGTTCGGCCGCGGACGACATCACCGGCTCCTTCGACTGGAAGCGGGAGAAGGGCACCACCGTCAAGGCGCTGCTGAACAAGCACCCGTACACGGACGCCCTGATCGCCGACCTGAGGTCCTTCACCGAGAAGACCGGCATCGAGGTGAAGTACGACGTCTTCCCCGAGGACAACTACTTCGACAAGCTCACCGTCGACCTGGCCGGCGGGCGCGCCTCCTACGACGTCTTCATGCTCGGCGCCTACATGGTGTGGCAGTACGGCCCGCCGGGCTGGCTGGAGGACCTGGGCCCCTGGATGGCCAACTCCTCGGCCACCGACGCCGAGTGGGACCAGGCGGACTTCTTCCCGAACCTCCTCCAGGCCGACCAGTGGTCGCTGAAGGCGGGCGCCCCGCTCGGCCGGGGCGGGCAGTACGCGCTGCCGTGGGGCTGGGAGACCAACGTGGTCGCCTACAACACCGAGGTGTTCCGCGCACTGGGGCTGAAACCGGCCGAGTCCTTCGAGGAGTTGCGCGAGCTGGCCGGGGTGATCAAGAAGAGGGCGCCCGGCGCCGGGTTCGACGGGATGTACGGGATCGCGGTGCGCGGCTCGCGGAGCTGGGCCACCATCCACCCCGGGTTCATGACGATGTACGCCCGCAACGGCCTGCGTGACTTCACCGTCGAGGGCGGGAAGCTCACCCCCGCCATGAACTCCCCGGAGGCCGTCGCGTTCACCGAGGACTGGGCGGCCATGGTGAAGCAGGGCGGGCCGCCGTCCTGGACGTCGTACACCTGGTACCAGTGCTCCGGCGATCTCGGCGCGCAGAAGGCGGGGATGCTCTTCGACGCGGACACGGCCGCCTACTTCCAGGCCGTGAAGGGGGCGAGTCCCGCCTCCGGGAAGATCGCCTTCCATCCGGGGCCCAAGGCGCCGGACGGCTCCCTCGCCACCAACATGTGGATCTGGTCGCTCGGCATGAACGCCAGGAGCAGGCGCAAGAGCGCCGGCTGGCTGTTCCTCCAGTGGGCCACCGGCAAGGAGCACCTGCGCCGGGCGGCGCTCACCGGCAACCACATCGACCCGGTGCGCAGGTCCGTCAGCCAGGACGGCGCCTACAAGGACAAGATGCGGCACCTGCCGGGCTTCATCGAGACCTTCGAGACGGTCGTGGACCGGACGAGGATCCAGTTCACCCCGCAGGCACAGTTCTTCGACGCCACCACCAGCTGGGCGGCGGCCCTCCAGGAGATCTACGGCGGGAAGAACGCCCAGTCCGTGCTGGACGGGCTGGCGGGCGACCTGAAGCCGAAGGTCGCCTGATGCGCCCCGCCCTGCGCCCCTACCTCCTCGTCGTCCCGGCCCTGCTGCTGACCTGCGGGATCCTCTACCCGTTCGCGCTCGGCCTGTACTACACGCTGTTCGACTTCTCCGCGGCCAAGCCGCAGCCGGACCTGGTCCGCTGGCACAACTACGAGACGGTCTTCACCCAGGACGCCTTCTGGAACTCGGCCTGGGTGACCGTGCTCTACGCGGTCGGCGCGGCCGGGGTGGAGACCGTGCTCGGGGTCGCCGTGGCCCTGCTGCTGCACCGCTCGTCCCCTGTGGGCCGGGTCCTGGAGAAGATCCTCATCCTGCCCCTGATGATCGCCCCGGTGATCGCGGCGATCATGTGGAAGCTGATGCTCCAGCCGTCGGTCGGGGTGGTCGACCACCTGCTGGAACCCGTCGGGCTGGGCGGAGTGCAGTGGACGGACACCCCGACCGGTGCCCTGCTGTCGTCGATCGCCGTGGACGTGTGGGTGTACACCCCGTTCGTCGCCGTCCTCGCCCTGGCCGGACTGCGGTCGCTGCCCGCCTCCCCGTTCGAGGCGGCGGCCGTGGACGGCGCCGGCCGGTGGTACACCTTCCGTCGGCTGACCCTGCCGATGCTGTGGCCGTACGTGCTGGTCGCGGTGATCTTCCGGTTCATGGACTCGCTGAAGGTCTTCGACATCATCTACGCCCTGACCGAGGGCGGACCGGGCGATTCCACGGTCGTCCTCCAGATCCGGGCGTACCTGGAGGCGATCCGCTTCCAGCGGTACTCCTTCGGGATCACCTACACGATCGTGCTGTGGGCCGTGGTCTACCTGGCCGCGATGGTGCTGGTCCGGCGTCTGGGGCGGATCCAGCGCAAGGCGGCGGAGGTGTCCGCATGAAAAGGCGCCTGCCGGGGTGGCTCGCGGATGCCGCGCTCATCCTCTACTTCGTCTTCGCGCTCTTCCCGGTCGCCTGGATGGTGATCCTGTCGCTGAAGCCCGCGAACCAGCTCTTCAGCACCTACTTCTCCTTCACCCCCACCCTGGACGCCTACCGCACGGTGCTCGGGGACAGCGAGGGCGTCCCGTTCGTCCGGTTCTTCGTCAACAGCCTGGTGGTGTCGGTGGGCGCGGTCGCGCTGTCCCTCCTGGTGGGCCTGCCGGCCGCCTACGCCTCCGCGCGCTGGCGGTTCAAGGGCTCGGAGAACCTGATGTTCACGCTGCTGTCGTTCCGGTTCGCCCCCGAACTCACCGTGATCATCCCGCTGTTCGTGCTGTACCAGAAGCTGGGCCTGTTCGACACGTACGTGGGCATGGTGTGGGTGCTGCAACTGGTCACCCTGCCGCTGGTGGTGTGGATCATGCGGTCGTACTTCGCCGACCTCACCCCCGAGCTGGAGCAGGCGGCGCTGCTCGACGGCTACTCCCGCACGCAGGCGTTCTTCAGGGTGGCGCTGCCGCTGGTCCGGCCCGGTGTCGCGGCCGTGTCCCTGCTGGCGTTCATCTTCGCCTGGAACAACTTCGTCTTCCCGCTGATCCTCACGTCCAACGAGGCCCAGACGGTGACCGTCGGCGCGCTGTCCTTCCTCGGCGGTGACCGGCCCAAGTACCACCTCACGGCAGCCGCCGCCCTCGTCTCCGTCGTCCCGCCGCTGCTGCTCGCCCTGACCATCCAGCGGTACCTGGTGCGCGGGCTGTCCTTCGGGGCGGTGAAGTCATGAGCATCGCGCTGCGCGGCGTACGGAAGGCGTACGGCCGCACGACCGCCCTGGACGGGCTCGAACTCGACGTGCGGGAAGGGGAGTTCTTCTGTCTGCTCGGGCCGTCGGGGGCCGGCAAGACGACCACGTTGAAGACCGTCGCCGGTCTGGAGCGGCCCGACGCCGGCACGGTCGAGATCGGCGGCCGGGACATGCGGGACGTGGAGCCGTACGACCGGGGCGTGGCCATGTGCTTCGAGAGCTACGCCCTGTATCCGCACCGGTCCGTGTACGACAACCTGGTCTCGCCGCTGCGCTCCCCGCGGCACCGGCTGCCCGCGGCCGAGGCCCGGGACCGGGTCGGCGCCATCGCGGAACTGCTCGGCATCGGCGGCCTGCTGGACCGGATGCCGGGGCAGCTGTCCAACGGGCAGCGGCAGCGGGTCGCGCTCGGCCGGGTGCTGGTCCGCCCGGCCCGCGCCTTCCTGCTGGACGAACCGCTGTCCCACCTGGACGCCAAGCTGCGCCAGCAGATGCGGGCCGAACTGAAGGCGATCGGGGCCGTCCAGCGCACGACCACCCTGTACGTCACCCACGACTCCGTGGAGGCGCTCGCGCTCGGCGACCGGATCGGGGTGATCCGGGACGGGCGGCTCGTGCAGACCGGCACCCGCGAGGACATCTGGTACCGGCCGTACGACACGGAGGTCGCGCGCGCCTTCGGACGGCCCCGGATCAATCTGCTGCCGGGCACGGTCACGGAGGCCGGGAGCTTTAGGTCGGCGGACGGCGCGCTCGGACTACCGCTCCCGGTACGGGTTCCGGCCGGCACCGAGGTGCTGGTGGGTGTACGGCCCCGGGAGGTGTCGCTGACCGGCGACGGGCACCGGCTCACCGGGACGGTGTACGTCACCGAGGTGCTCGGCCGGTCCGTGGAGGTGACCGTGCGGATCGGCGCCCAGCACCTCGCGCTCGTCGCGGCCCGCAGCGACGCGGCCGGACTGCGCCCCGACGACCCGGTCCGGCTGTCCGTCCGGCCTGAGAACCTGCTGGTGTTCGAGGCCGACCGGGCGGATGCCCCGGGACGACGGATCGGGAAGAGCGCGTGATGAGCGGCACCGGTGCACAGCAGGGACCCGCGGCCCGGCAGGCCGCCCTGGCCGAACACGTCCTCGCCGAGGGCTCGGCGAGCGCGGCCGAGCTGGCCGAGCGGTTCGGGGTGAGTCTGATGACCATCCACCGGGACCTGGACGAGCTGGAACGGCAGGGCATCGTACGCAAGTTCCGCGGCGGGGTGACCGCGCAGCCGTCCGGGGTGTTCGAGTCGAACGTGCAGTACCGGCTGAAGACCATGCGCCCGCAGAAGGCCGCCGTCGCCGCGCACGCGCTGAAGCTGATCGAGCCCGGCATGGCGATCATGCTGGACGACTCCACGTCCGCCCTGGAGATAGCCCGCCTCCTCCGGCTCGGCGAGATCACCCCGCTCACGGTCGTCACCAACTTCCTGGAGGCGATCAACCTGCTCGCCGACCGGCGGAGCATCCGTCTGATGGCCCTCGGCGGCGACTACGACCCGCTGCACTCCTCCTTCCTGGGGGTGTCCTGCGTCGAGGCGATCGGGCAGCTGCGGGTGGACGTGTGCTTCGCGTCGACGTCGGCCGTGCACGGGGGCTACGCCTACCACCAGGAACAGCACATCGTGTCCGTGAAGCGGGCGATGCTCGACGCGGCCGCGCGGAACGTCCTGCTGATCGACCACACCAAGTTCGGCCGGGCAGCCCTGCACCGGGTCGTCCCGCTGTCCCGCTTCGACCTGCTCCTGGTGGACGACGGGGCGCCGGCCGAGGCGCTGCGGGACCTGGAAGAGCACAAGGTCAGGTACGAGGTGTGCGCGACGAAGGGCCGAGATGACGGGACTGGAGCTACGTGAGCTGCGCAAGACCTACCGGGCGCGGGGCCGGCCGGCGGTGGAGGCGGTCCGCGGGATCGACCTGCGCCTGGACTCCGGTGAGCTGCTCGGCCTGCTGGGACCGTCGGGCTGCGGCAAGTCCACCACGCTGCGGATGATCGCCGGTCTGGAGGCGGTGACCGGCGGGGACATCCTGGTCGGCGGGGCCTCGGTGACGGACCGGCCGGCGCGGCGGCGGAACATCGGGGTCGCCTTCGAGAACTACGCGCTGTATCCGCCGCTGACGGTCGCGGAGAACCTGGCGTTCGGGCTCAGGGCCCGCCGCGGCAGCCGTAAGGGGGACGTCTTCGCCAAGGTCGCCGAGATCGCCGAGCGGGTCGGGCTCACCGACGTCCTCGACGCCCGCCCGGCCGGCCTGTCCAGCGGGCAGAAACAGCGGGTGTCCCTGGCCCGCGCCCTGATCCGGGAACCGGACGTGCTGCTGCTGGACGAGCCGCTGTCCCACCTGGACGCGGCCCAGCGCGACACCACCCGCCGTGAACTCAAGCGCATCCAGCGGGAGACGGGGCACACCACGATCCTCGTCACGCACGACCAGGAGGAGGCCCTCTCCCTCGCCGACCGGATCGCCGTCATGCGGGACGGCGTGATCCAGCAGCTCGGCACCCCGTACGAGATCTACGACCATCCGGCCACCGCCTTCGTGGCCGACTTCGTCGGCGAGCCCGCGATCAACCTGCTGCCCGCAGTCGCCGACGAGGGCTGTGCCCGGCTGTCCGCCGGGGTGCGGATCCCGCTGCCCGTGCCGGTGCGGGCGGGCCGCCCGGTGCTGGTCGGCATCCGCCCCGAGGACCTGAGCCTCACCGGCGCGGACGGCATCCCCGCCCGGGTCGTCGCCCATGAACCCCTGCTGGAGTCCGGTATCGCCACCCTTGCCCTGGACGGGGTGGAGCGGCACCTGGTGGTCCTCACCGGGCCCGAGGTGCGGCTCGCCCACGACGAGCGGGTGCGGGTGACGGCCGGGCTCACCCATGTCTTCGACGCCGAGACGGGAGACTCCCTCAGATGACCTCCGGTGCTGTGCGTGTGGTGGCCGCCGGCGACCACTTCGTCCTGCCGTCCCTCATCACGGCCGCCCTCGCGAAGGAGGCCGACTGCGCGGTGCACGAGCTGACCCTGGGCTGGCCGCTGGAGCCGTTCGGGCCGGTGGCCGAGGTGAGCGAGGCCAGCGACGCCGAGGACGAGCTGATCGCGGCCCTCGCCGGTGCCGAGGTGCTGGTCACCCAGATGGGCCCGGTCACCGAACGCGTCCTCGCCGCCTGCCCCGGGCTGCGGCTGGTCGCCGTCTGCCGGGGCGGACCGGTCAACGTCAACCTGGCGGCGGCGAAACGGCACGGCGTACGGGTCTGCTTCGCGCCCGGCCGCAACGCCGCCGCCACCGCCGAGTTCACCGTCGGTCTGCTGCTCGCCGCCCTGCGCCGCATCCCGCAGGCCCACGACCTGCTGGCCCGGCAGGGCAGTTGGGCCGGCTCGTCCTACTACACCTACGAGCACAGCGGCCTGGAGCTGGAGGACCTGCCCGTCGGGCTCGTCGGCTACGGCGCGGTCGGCAGCCGGGTGGCGCGGGTGCTGTGCGCGTTCGGGGCGCGGGTGATGGTGTACGACCCGTATGTGCGCGGCGAGGTGCACGGGCTGCGCCTGTCCTCGCTGGAGGAGCTGCTGCGCCGGTCGGCCGTCATCACCCTGCACGCCCGGCTCACCGCCGAGACCCGCGGCCTGATCGGCGCCCGCGAGCTGGCGCTGCTGCCGCCGGGCGCGTTGGTGGTCAACGCGGCCCGGGGTCCGCTGCTGGACGAGGACGCGCTGTGCGACGCGCTGGCCGGGGGGCGGCTGTCGGCGGCGGCCCTGGACACCTACGCCCGCGAACCGCTCCCGCCGGACTCCCGGTTACGGGCCCTGGCCGACCGGGTGGTGCTCACCCCGCACCTGGGCGGGGCCGGCCGTGCGGTGGCGGAGAAGGCCGCCCGGATCGCCGCCGCCGAGGTGGGCCGCTGGGTGCGCGGGGAACCGCTCGCGCACTGTCTGACCTGAGGAGTCGGCATGTTGGTGGGGATCGATGTGGGCACGTCCCTGGTGAAGGCCGCCGCCTTCGACCGGGACGGGCGGGAACTGGCCGTGGAGGCCCGTCCGGTGGGCCTGGAGCTGCGCGGCGGGGCCGTCGAGCAGGACATGGAGGAGGTGTACGGCGCCCTCGTCGCGGTGCTCGGCGCGCTGACCGCGCGGGTGCCGGAGCCCGTGGAGCTGGCCGGGCTGACCGGGCAGGGCGACGGGGTGTGGCTGGTGGACGCGGCGGGCCGCCCGGTGCGGCCGGCGATCTCCTGGATGGACGGCCGGGCGCACGAGCTGGTGGACCAGTGGCTGGCGGACGGCACCTTCGAGGCCGTCTTCCGGCGCACCGGCAGCGCGATGTTCCCGGGCTGCCCGGGGCCGCTGCTGGCCTGGCTGGACCGGCACGAGCCGAAGGCGCTGGACTCGGCCGCGGCGGCCGTCTACTGCAAGGACATGGTCTTCCAGCGGCTGACCGGCGCCGGGCGGGCGGTGACGGACGTGTCGGACGCGTCGATGCCGTTCCTGGACCCGCGCACCCGGGCGTACGACAACCGGGTCGTGGAGCTGCTCGGCCTGACCCACCGGCGCCGGCTGCTGCCCCCGATCGGCGATCCGGTCGCCACCGGCGGGGCGAGCGGCGAGGGGCTGCCCGCCGGGACCCCGCTGGCGAACGGCCCGTACGACCTGCCGGCCTGCGCGCTCGGCGCGGGCGTCACCGCGCCCGGCGACGGCCTGCTGATCGTCGGCACCTGTCTGGCGAGCCTGGTCGCCACCACCGAGCCGGACCTGGGCGGGGAGCCGGCGGGGCTGTACATCTCCACCGACCGGCAGGGGCACTGGCTGCGCGCGATGCCCGCGATGGTCGGCACGGCGGCACTGGACTGGGTGCTGCGCACGACGGGGGCCGGGCACGGGGAACTGGACGAGCTGCTGGGCGCGGCCCCGCCCGGCGCGCACGGGGTGCGGGTGCTGCCGTACTTCGCGCCGTCCGGTGAGCGGGCGCCCTTCGTGGAGCCGGGGCTGCGGGCCGAACTCCTCGGTGTGTCCCTGGAGTCGACGCCCGCCGATCTGGTCCGGGCCACCTGCGAGGGCATCGGCTACGCGGCCCGGCACTGCCTTCAGGCGGCGGGCCTGACCGGCTCGCTGGCGGTGTGCGGCGGCGGCACCCGCAGCGCGGCGTGGACGGGCCTGCTGGCCGATGTGCTGGGCCGGCCGCTGCGGGTGGTGGAGGGCGAGGTCGGCGCGCGCGGCGCGGTGCTCGCGGCCGCCGCCCGGTACGGCGTCCCGCTGGACACCGCCGCCTGGACCGAGCCGGCCCGGCTGATCGAGCCGGACCCGGACCGGGCGGCGTACTACACGAAGGGCTACGAGGAGCACCTGGAACTGCTGGCCGGGGCACGGGAACGGGCCCGGCGCCGAGCGGTCACAGGTTGCTGAAGTCCGGGCCCTTGGTGCGGCTGCGCTTGATCTCGTAGAAGCCCGGTACCGAGGCCACGGCGAGGGTGCCGTCCCAGAGGCGGGCGGCCTCCTCGCCCTTGGGGGCGGGGGTGACGACGGGGCCGAAGAAGGCGATCTGCTCGCCGTCGGGGCCGGGCACCGCGATGACGGGGGTGCCGACGTCCTGGCCGACCTTCTCGATGCCCTCCTTGTGGGAGGCGCGCAGCTCCGGCTCGTACGGGGTGGAGTCCCAGTGGTCCATGAGGGACTCGGGCAGGCCGACGTCCCGCAGCGCGGCGGCCACGGCCGACTTCTCCGGGCCCTCGCCCTGGTTGTGGATGCGGGTGCCGAGCGCGGTGTAGAGGTCGCCGAGCACCGCCTCGCCGTGCTCCTGCTGGGCGGCGATGACGACGCGGACCGGGCCCCACGCCTTGGTCTCCAGCATCTCGCGGTACTCCTCGGGCAGCTCGTCCAGCCTGTCCTCGTTGAGGACGGCGAGGCTCATCACATGCCAGCGGACCTCGATGTCGCGGACCTTCTCCACCTCCCGCACCCAGCGGGAGGTCATCCAGGCCCAGGGGCACAGCGGGTCGAACCAGAAATCGACGGGGGTCTTGTCCGACATGTCTCTCCTCGTGAGGAACGCTTTCCCGGGAAAACGCCGCTGCTCGCTGTGCCATTCCCCGGTCCTCGTGTCAGGGGCTCATGGCAGGATCGGTCCTGTTCAGCCGCCATACACGCGATCACGAGGGAGTGCCGTCCGTGCCCGGTGAGAATCTGTCCCGCGACGAGGCCCGGGAGCGGGCCGCCCTGCTGTCCGTCGACGGTTACGACGTGTCCCTGGACCTGAGGTCCGCCGTCGGCGACGGGGGCGGCGAGCCGCGCACCTTCCGCTCGGTGACCACCATCCGGTTCCGCTGCAACGAGCCGGGCGCCTCCAGCTTCGCCGACCTGGTCGCGCCGCGCGTGACCTCCGTGTCGCTGAACGGCCGGGACCTGGACCCGGGCGAGGTCTTCGACGGCTCCCGGATCGCGCTGGAGGACCTCGCCGCGGAGAACGAGCTGGTGGTGGACGCCCAGTGCGCCTACTCGCGCACGGGTGAGGGCATGCACCGCTTCGTCGACCCGGAGGACGGCGAGGTCTACCTGTACACGCAGTACGAGCCGGCCGACGCCCGCCGGGTGTTCGCGAACTTCGAGCAGCCGGACCTGAAGGCGCCGTACCGCTTCGAGGTGCGGGCGCCCGAGGGCTGGACGGTGTGGAGCAACGGCGCCGGCGAACAGGCCGACGGGGTGTGGCGGTTCGCGGAGACGAAGCCGATCTCGACGTACATCACGTGTGTGGTGGCGGGCCCGTACCACTATGTGACGGACTCCTACACGCGCACCTTCGAGGACGGCACGAAGCTGGAGATCCCGCTCGGCGCGATGTGCCGCAAGGGTCTCGCCCCGCACTTCGACGCGGACGACGTGTTCCTGGTGACCAAGCAGGGCCTGGACTTCTTCCACGACCACTTCGACTACCCGTACCCGTTCGGGAAGTACGACCAGGCGTTCGTGCCGGAGTACAACCTGGGCGCGATGGAGAACCCGGGTCTGGTGACCTTCCGGGAGGAGTACATCTTCCGCGGGAAGGTGACGCAGGCCTCCTACGAGGGCCGGGCCAACGTCATCCTGCACGAGATGGCGCACATGTGGTTCGGCGACCTGGTCACCATGGAGTGGTGGGACGACCTGTGGCTGAAGGAGTCCTTCGCGGACTTCATGGGCACGTTCGCGAACGTGGGCGCGACCCGTTTCAAGGACGCGTGGATCACCTTCGCCAACCGCCGCAAGGCCTGGGCGTACCGGGCGGACCAGCTGCCGTCGACGCATCCGATCACGGCGGACATCCGTGACCTGGAGGACGCCAAGCTGAACTTCGACGGCATCACCTACGCCAAGGGCGCCTCGGTGCTCAAGCAGCTGGTGGCGTACGTCGGCCAGGACGCGTTCCTGGAGGGCGCCCGGCGCTACTTCAAGCGCCACGCGTACGGCAACACGCGCCTGGGTGATCTGCTGTCGGTGCTGGCGGAGACCAGCGGCCGGGACATGACGGCGTGGTCGCGGTCCTGGCTGCAGACGGCCGGGGTGAACGCGCTGACCCCGCAGGTGCTGCTGGACACCCAGGGCGCCCGGATCGCCGAGCTGGCGATCGTGCAGGAGGCGCCCGAGTCGCACCCGGAGCTGCGTCCGCACCGGATCGCGGTGGGCCTGTACCGCCGTACGCCCGAGGGCGCTCTTCAGCGGTACGCGCGCGTGGAGACGGACGTGCACGAGCCGCGTACGGTCGTGGCGGAGCCGGCGGGTGCCGAGGCGCCGGAGCTGGTGCTGGTCAACGACGACGACCTGACCTACTGCAAGATCCGGTTCGACGAGACCTCGCTGGCGACGCTGCGCGAGCACCTCGGCGCGATCACCGACCCGCTGGCGCGCGCCCTGTGCTGGTCGGCGCTGTGGAACATGACCCGGGACGCGCTGCTGCCGGCCCGGGACTTCGTGGACCTGGTGCTGCGGTTCGCGGGCCGCGAGTCCGACATCGGTGTGCTGCAGATGCTGCACGCCTGGGTGAACTCGGCGCTGGTGCACTACGCGGCGCCGCAGTGGCGGGAGACCGGCGGTGAGCTGCTGGCCGAGGGGGCGCTGCGGGAGCTGCGGGAGGCCGGGCCGGGCAGCGAGCACCAGCTGGCGTGGGCGCGGTTCTTCGCGTCCGTGGCGTCGGCCGAGCCGGATCTGAAGCTGCTGAAGGACCTGCTGGACGGCACGGTCGAGATCGAGGGCCTGGAGGTGGACCAGGAGCTGCGCTGGGCGTTCCTGGAGCCGCTGGCCGCGTACGGGGTGGCGGACGAGTCGGTGCTGGCGGCGGAGCTGGCCCGGGACGACACGGCGTCGGGCAAGCGGCACCAGGTGCGCTGCCTGGCCGCGCGGCCGTCGGCGGCGGTCAAGGCGCAGGCGTGGGCGCAGGTGGTGGAGTCCGACGCGCTGTCGAACGCGCTGGTGGAGGCGACGATCGCGGGCTTCGCCCGGCCCTCGCAGCGGGAGCTGACCGCGCCGTACGCGGAGAAGTACTTCGCCGCGATCGAGCGGGTGTGGCGGGAGCGGTCGATCCAGATCGGCATGGACGTGGTGCGGGGCCTGTTCCCGGCGTACCAGGACCGTCCGGAGACGCTCCGGGCGACGGACGCGTGGCTGCGGGCGCACGAGGACGCGGCGCCGGCGCTGCGCCGGCTGGTGCTGGAGGCGCGGGACGACCTGGCGCGGGCGCTGCGCGCGCAGGAGTGCGACGCGGCGGCCACCGACCGGTGAGCGTTGGCCTGAGCTTGCCCGGTCGGTGACCGTTACGAAATTCGGGCAAACATAGCCGTAACCCCTGGTCCGCACCCATTCGGACCAGGGGTTTTCCGTCCCTACTCGGCATCCGAACACCTGACCTTTAGTCCTGTGTTGTCCGCATTCCTCGACGGGCGTGTAACAGCGGTTAAAGGCGGGACGGGGCACGGGAATCCCGACGCCATGACCCACAACACCCCGCTCTCCCCCCGCCCCCTGCGCCACCTCGCCGACGTCCACCGCCGCGTGGTGACGGCCGCTCAACTCCGCTCCCACGGTGTGACGACGGCCGAGCTGTCCGAGCAGTGCCGCCCCGACGGCCCCTGGCGGGAACTGCTCCCGAATGTGATCCTGCTGCACCCGGGCCCGCCCACCGCCGAGGAGCGGCTGCACGGGGCCCTGCTGTACGCGGCCCGCGCGGCCGAACCGGCCGTCCCCGCCCAGCCGACGGCCGACAGCCCGCACCGGCCGCTGTACGCGGACGCGGTGCTCACCGGCCTCGCGGCGCTGGCCCTGCACGGTTTCTCGTGCGCCCCGCCGCTGCCCGCACTGGACCAGGTGGACGTCCTGGTCCCGCGGCTGCGCCGGCTGCGCTCCACCGGCCACGTCCGCGTCCTGCGCACCCCCGCCCTGCCCGCCCCGCACACCGTCGCGGGACTGCCGGTGGCGCCGGTGCCGCGGGCGCTGGCGGACGCGGTGGCGGAGCTGACGGACGCGGAGGCGGTACGGCGGCTGCTGACCGAGGCGGTGCGCGGCGGCCACTGCGAACCGGCGGCCGTGGTCCGCGAGCTGACCCAGGCGAAGCTGCTCGGCCGCCCGCACGTGGTGGACGCGGTGGATGCGCTGCTCGCCGAGGGCCGCTCGATCGCCGAGGACCGCCTGTACCGGATGGTCGGCGAGTACGGCCTGCCCGACCCGGTCTGGAACGTCGACCTGCGCCTGCCCGGCGGCCCGCACCTCGGCGGCGTCGACGCCTACTGGCCGGACCAGGCGGTCGCCGTCGAACTCGACACGCGCGCGCCCCGGCAGGACGACGACGCCCTGTGGTCGGAGTACGCCCGCAAGCGCGAGCACCTGGAGCGCCTCGGCATCACGGTCGTGTACCTCACGCCGAAGAAGCTCCGGGACTCCCTGGAGCAGCAGGCGGCGGTGGTGCGGACCGCGCTCATGGCGTCCGGGGACCGCGACCCGGCCGCGTACGTCGTGGTGCTGCCCCGGTAGCGACGGCCGCCCGCTTGTCCTGTTCTCCTGCGCCGGCCGGGTGAGGACTCACCGGAACGGACCAGCCGGGCGGGCGGGGCGCGGGCGGGCCACGGTAGAGGAGAGTCATGAGACACCCCCGAATAGCGGCAGGCGCGTGCTCCCTCCTCCTCGCGGCCGCCTGCGCGTTCGCCGATCCCGCGACGGCACAGGTGGTACCCCGCACCGCGGCCGGCGGCTACGTGGCCCTCGGCGACTCCTACTCCTCCGGTGCCGGAGCCGGCGACTACCTGGCCTCCGGCAAGGAGTGCAAACGCAGCAGCCGGGCCTTCCCCGTGCTGTGGGCCGAGGCCCACGCGCCGGCCTCCTTCGCCTTCGCCGCCTGCAACGGTGCCGGCGCCGACGAGGTGCTGACCGAGCAGCTCGGCCATCTCAGCCCGCGCACCGCACTGGTCACGCTCACCGTCGGCGGCAGCGACTCGGGCTTCGTCTCCGTCATCGCGAACTGCGCGCTGGGCGGCGCCAAAGGCTGCACGTCCGCGGTCGCCCGGGCCCGCACCACCATGGACGGGTCCCTCTCCGCCGGCCTGGACCGGCTCTACTCGGCCATCCGCAACCGGGCCCCCGCCGCCCATGTGGTGGTGCTCGGCTACCCGCACCTGTACCACCTCCAGGGCGCCTGCGCGCTGGGCCTCCCGGACAGCGAACGCGCCACCCTGAACGACGCCGTGGACCACCTCAACGCCGTGATCGCCCGGCGCGCCACCGCCCACGGGTTCACCTTCGCCGACGTCACCGCCGCCTTCGCCGGTCACGAGATCTGCTCGGCCCGGCCCTGGCTGCGCGGTGTCGACGTGCTGGCGATCACCGAGTCGTACCACCCGACGGCACCGGGACAGTCCCTCGGCTACCTGCCGGTGCTCAGCCGGGTGTCGTGACCGCTACAGCGGCTCCGGCAGGCGCGAGGCCCTCGCGTGCACATCGTCCAGCAGCGCCGCGTACGCCGCGATCATGCGCGTACGGCTGAAGCGTTCGCGGCTCGCCGCGAGGGCCGGGGCGAGACCGGCGCGGCCGGCGGCCGCCGCCGTCCAGGCCCGGGCGACGGCCTCGGGGTCCGACGGGGTCACGAAGCCGTGGCCCCGGACGATCCCGGCGCTGTCGCCCACGTCCGTGGTCACCGGGACCGCGCCGCACATCATGCCCTCGATCAGGCACAGCGGGGCCGCCTCCCCGGAGACGGAGGTGAGGGCGACGACGTCGGCGGCGGCGTACACGGTCTCCATGTCGCCGCGCACGCCGAGGAGGCGGACCCGGTCCGCGAGGTGCCGGTCCGCGCCGAACGCGCTCTCGATGCCGGCCCGCAGCGCCGGGTTGCCGTCGGTCATGCCCGCGCCGCACATCAGGACGTGCCCCTCGGGTTCGCGGGCGAGCCAGGCGCGGGCGGCGCGCAGGAAGAGCGGGACGTTCTTCATCGGGGCGTAGCGGGCCGCGAACACGGTCACCGGCGCCGGGGCCGGTATGCCCAGGGAGGCGCGGAAGGCGACCCGGGCGGCCGGGTCGGGGCGGAAGCGGAGCAGGTCCACCCCGTTGGGGATGACGTGCAGCAGCTCGCGCGGGACACCGGCGGCCTCGTAGGCGTCCCGCGTGGACTCGGCGCAGCAGACGCAGGCGGCCACCGTGCCGTCGGCGATGGCGGCCTTCAGCTCGGCCAGGGCGGGGCCCTGGTTCTCCGGGTCGGAGCGGTGCAGGCAGACCACGACCGGGCGGCGGGGCAGCCCGGCCTGGTTGAGCAGCGCCAGCGGCTGCTCCTTCAAGGAGAGGATCACATCCGCGGCGGCCATGGACCGTGCGGTTTCGGCCAGCTCGGGCCCGCTGAAAACGTTCGCCGCGAGCGTGCCGTCGACCAGCCCGGCGGTGCGGCCGAGCGAGGTGACGCCGACCCCGCCGGCGGTCAGCGCCCGGTAGCAGGGGTCGTCCTCCATGCGCTGCCGGGTGGCCTCGCGGTGGACCTCGCCATGGATGCTGAGCACCTGGTGGGACTGGCCGCCCTCGGCCAGTCCCCGTACGACGTCGGAGTGCACGATCCGGGCTCCCCCGGAGAAGAACCCCTCGTAGACCGACAGCACACGCAGTCCGTGCCTCGTTCGCACACGACCACCCGCCTTGCACATAAATCGAGCCATCCCCGTGAAAAGCGGGTTAGCCGATATGAGGCGGTACGGACATTGCGTACGTGTTAACGCAGAACTACGCGAATGAAACGGCGGCTAGCAGAACTCCCCCTCGATCACCGCGTCCGTGTCCCCGGTCCAGTCCCCGTTGAAGTTGAGGGCGAGAGAGTGGCGGCCGTCCGCCGTCGTCACCGCCGAGGACGCGGAGCCGTGGATGCCCCCGTCGTGGCCCCAGACGTGAACGCCGCAGGTCAGCTTGGTGTCCATGAGACCGAGGCCGTAGCGGATGTTCGGCACGCCGTCGATCTTCACGGTCGTCTTCATCTCCTTCAGCTGGCGCGGCGGGAGGAGCTTGCCGCCGAGCAGGGCACTGTAGAAGCGGTCCAGGTCCGCGGAGTCCGAGATCATCTCGCCGGCCGAGGAGGCCATGGACGGGTTGAGGGTCGTGACGTCGTACGTGGGGCCCGTGTCCGTCTCGGCGAGCTTGGAGTAGGCCCGGCTGCTGGGCCGCGGGACCGTGACCTTGGTGCCGGGCACGGAGGTGGCCGTCAGGTGCAGGGGCTGGAGGATGCGGCGGCGGATCTCGGTGGCGTACGCATGCCCCGTGACCTTCTCGATCACCATGCCGGCTACGACGTAGTTGGTGTTGGAGTAGTTCCAGGAGGTGCCCGGGGCGAAGTCCGGCCTGTGCCGCAGGGCGATCGCCACGAGGTCGCGCGGCGCGAGGGTGTCGTAGCGGTGCTCGAAGAAGCCGTCCTTGGCGAAGTAGGCGCGGGCGAAACCGGCGTCGGACGTGTAGTCGTAGATGCCGCTGGTGTGGTTGAGGAGCTGGCGGACGGTGATGCGGCGGCCGTCGTGGCCGTGGCCGCGGACGACGCCCGGCAGCCACGTGTCGACCTTGTCGTCCAGGGACAGCCGGCCCTCCGCCTCCAGCTGGAGCAGGACCGTGGAGACGAAGGTCTTGGTGATGCTGCCGACGCGGTAGCGGTCGGCGGCCGAGCGCGGCGCGCCCGTGCGGGTGTCGCCCACGCCGGCCGTCGCCGACCAGGTGCCGTGGCTGTCCCGCGCGGTCGCGGTCACCCCCGGCACGCCGGCCGCGACCGCCGCCTCGATCGCCTTGCGGGTGTCGGTGTGGCCACCCGTGGACCGGGTGCCGGTGGCCGCCACCGCCGGGGCCGCGAGGGCCGCGGAGAGGAGCAGGGCCGTGGTGCCCACCAGAGCCGTGCGTACGCGCATGTCTTCCCCAACCTGTGATGTGTGGTGCGGTCGGGGGGAGGGACCTCGGTGCGTTGTGCGAGGGTTGCCTGGTGTAACCCGGTTGAGTGACTTTCAGCCCTTCTTCAGCACCAGCTCGGTGTTCCGGTCGGCGGCGCTTCCGGCGAGGGTCTTGTTGGCGCCGGGGGCGTTGTAGGACAGCTCGCGGTAGAGGGCGGCGAGGCCGGTCTGGGAGAGGTCCGCGTAGTCGGTGCGGTGCGGGGCGGCGGACTCGATCAGCGTGGTGAACAGGGAGATCGTGCCGTCCTTGTTGTCGACCAGCTCGATGATCCGGGCGAGCTGCGGGTAGTCGACGTGCGAGGCGGTGGAGATCTCCCAGAAGGAGCGCCCGCCGGAGGCCTGGTGCGGGGTGACGACGTTCTTGTGGATGTGGCCGTTCACCCAGGCCAGCACGCCCGCGTGGGCGGACAGGACCGAGACCACCTCGGCGCCGCCGTGCCGCTTCTCCCCCGGGCGGGCCGGGTCGGGCCGGGTGTTGGTCATGGTCTTGCTGGTGTGGTGGCTGAAGACGACGGCGTAGGAGTCCTTGTTGTCCTTCAGCGTCCGGTCGAGCCACTTCAGCTGGGCGGTGCCGATGGAGCCCTCGTAGTGGCCGCCGGCGTCGGTGGTGTCGAGGCTGATGCCGATGACGTCGTCGGAGATGCGGAAGGCGTAGTACTGGGTGCCCGCGTCCAGGTTCGCCGAGGAGTAGCCGTGCCCGACCGGGCCGAGGCCCTGGTACGCCGGGTCCAGGTGGGCCTTCAGGTAGTCGGCCTGGGTGTACGGGGCGCGCTTCTCGTCCGGGGTGACCGAGCGCATGGAGCGGGCGTGGGCCTTGAGGAAGTCCCGGTAGCCGGTGCCCTTGGGGTCCTTGGCGTATCGGATGGCGTCCTGGAGTCTCCTGGCGTCGGCGGCGGAGACGCTCATCAGCTTCTTCCCGCCGATGGCCGCCTCGGCGAGGTAGCGGTCGCCGTGGGAGCCGTAGCAGCCGAGCGGGAGGGAGTCGTGGTTGCCGACGGTGGAGTACCAGGGCAGGTTGAGGCCGGGGCTCCTCACCTCGCGGATGGCGGCGGCCAGGAAGCCCTTGAGGTAGGGGAAGCCGAGCGCCTTGTCGTGGTCGCGGGTGCCGGACCCGGGCTGCCAGTACAGCTTCAGCCCGGAGTTCTGCACGCCCTCGTAGTGCCGCGGGTCCCCGGAGTTGGGGGTGATCCGGCCGCCGCTCATCACCCTCATGAACCACTCCAGTTCGGAGTGGGCGTTGTTGTCGGTGTTGTCGCCGGTGGTCATCACGAAGTGCAGCGGGGCGCCGGTGACGGGGGCGCCGCGCAGCGCGTTGACCCGCTCCACGAGGGAGATCGCGCCGGGCACGGTGAGCGCCTCGTGCGGGCGCCAGGCGTGCACGTCGTTCGAGCGCAGGTACTCCAGGCGCAGCGGGTGCTGGACGTCCATCAGGTGCAGGTCGGTGAACTGCACGAACGCGGCGAGCGCGGTACGGTGCTCCGCGCGGCCGGACCTGGGCGCGGCCAGCTCGGCGCGCACGACCCGCTTCCAGCCGGGCCCGTCGCCGAGGCGGCGGTAGCCGGAGCCGCTGCGGGGGGCGGCGACGGAGGCGACGGTGGTGCCCTTGGTGTAGGGGGCGAGCGGGGCCGTCGCGGCGGCCCGCCGGGAGTTGACGACCGGCGCCTGCGCCGCCTCCGGCGGCGCGGTGGCGGCCTGGCTGCCGGTGGAGCGCAGGGCGTAGCCGACGCCCGCGGAGAGCGAGACCGCTCCGGCGGCGGCGAGGACGGTACGGCGGTTGACCTCCAGGGCGGAGGCGGCGACAGAGCGTATGCGCGACATGGCGCGATCTCCCCGAGTGCGAACGCGTCGGCAGTGTTCGCGGACCGTCGCACACACGAACGGCCCGCTCACTGTGGATCGTTGGCACCGGGGATGACCTGCGCGTGAACACGGCCGCAACGCGCAGCGCCGAACACCGTACGTGGATCACGGGGTACCGGGTGCGGTCATGGAGTGGATCGCGGCCGGCCGGGGACCGGTCACTCCTCGTTCATCTGCCGGGGTACGGGTACGTCCTCCAGGTGTCCGTGGGGCGGGCGTTCACGCCAGAGCCGCAGGGCGATGTCGACCATCGGCACCCGGACCAGGCCGGGCACGGTGTCCAGGTGGTGCCAGGCGGCGAAGTCGGTGGATCCGCCGACCTCGTAGCGGAGTTCACCGCCCGTGATCTCGCCCTCGTAGACGATCCGCAGCCCCTGGTGGTCCATGCGGCGGCCGACGCGGGGGTCGCCGATCAGCCGGTGGGAGTCGACGCCGAGGAGACCGGTCACCTCGATGCGGTAGCCGGTCTCCTCGGTGACCTCGCGGCGGACCGTGTCGTAGGGGTCCTCGCCGTGCTCCATGCCGCCGCCGGGCAGCACCCACTCGGGCCTGCCGTCGGGCGCCGGTGACCGGGCGAGCAGGATCTGTCCGTCACGGACGCACACGGCGTAGGCCGCCACCCTCAAGTTCCGTCGCATGGGCGGACGTTAACGCTACGGCTCCGGGTTGGCGGGTGAATATTCCGGCGCGGACCAGCGCAGGGGCAGGGCGTCCGGGGTCCACAGGGCCTCGGTGAGGGTGAAGCGGACGGTACGGGTGCCGTCCTCGGCGTACTCGGTGCGGGCCTCGCCGGTCAGCTGGAGGGTGCTGCCCGTCTCCCAGTCCAGGAAGAGCAGGCCGGCACGGGGGTCGGCGTACAGGTTGCCGAGGCTGAGGAACATGGCGTTGCCGGAGTAGTCCGGCCAGGTCAGCTCGTACGGTGAGGCGGCCTGGACGAAGCCGGGGTTGCCGCCGCGGTGGCTGGTGTCGGCGCCGGTGCGGTGGACGGTGGTGAGGAAGAAGGTGTCGGCGGCTCGGATGAACTCCGCTTGCTCGTCGCCGAGTTCGGTGAGGTGGCGGGGGGTGCCCGGGGTGCGGTCGACCGTCTCGTAGGACTCCCTTCGCTGGATGTACTTGGGGCAGTTGGAGAAGACCTGGTCCGCGTCGACGGTGAAGCCGGTTGCCGTCGGCTCGAGCCGGCCGTTGAGACGCATGCGGCGGCGGGTTCGAGGGTCCAGGGCGATGGTGCCGACGGTTGTGCCTCCGCTGAGAGCGTGAGCCGCGTGCACCGCTATCCGCCGGGGCCCCGTCGCCCGTACGAAACCCGGGGTGCCCGTGAGGGCGTGCGCCCACACCCTCCCCGTCCCCGGGTCCGGCCCGCCGACGACCAGCAGGGGCTGCTGCTCCAGGAAGGCCGCCGCGACCGGCTTGATGTCCTGGCCCAGGGAGCGGCCCACGTGGTCGGCGCGGTCGCGGACGCCGGCCCGGTCCTGCACCGCCCGCGAACCCGCGTGGTAGACGCTCATGACTAGAAGAAGCCGCAGGTCGGGGCCGAGGTGTGCGGGGCGGGGGCGGTCTCGGCACCGTGCGGTACGGAGATCTCCAGGCGGGTGCCGTCCGGGTCGTGGAAGAAGATCCCGCCGGAGGACGCGCCCTCCCGGTGGGCGACGACGCCGTCATGGGCGAAGTCGACACCGGCGGCCCTGAGCGCGGTCTCGTACTCCCGGACCCGGTCGATCGAGTCGGCGGTGAAGGCGAGGTGGTGCAGCCCGGCCCGGCCGCGGTCGTACGAGCCCTGGGCCTGCTGCCAGAGGGTGAGGACGGGCCGGTCGCCGCCGTCGCCGAGGAAGGCGTAGCGCCGGTCGTCCTCCTTGCCCTCGGCGAGCAGGGTGAAGCCGAGGAGGTCCCGGTAGAAGGCGAGCGAGCGGTCGAGGTCGGTGACGTTCAGGCCGGTGTGGCCGGTGCGCAAGGTCATGACTCTCCTCTTCGGTGTGCCCTTGCCGGGCATGTCTAACCGTTGTTCTTCACGTTAGGGGTTATAGACGGCCGGGTCAACCGGTCACGTACGCTTGACTGGTTAGCCGTGAAGGAGTGCCCGATGTCCACCGCCCGCGATCCCCGCCCGCTCACCGGCGAGCCGCTCGCGCTCGACCTGCTCAACACCCGGTGGAACCGGGACGGAGTCATCCAGGACCTGCTCGCGGACACCGACGGGCTGGCCGTGTGGCTCGCGAGCAACGGACTCGCCGGGGCCCACCCGGCCGACGCGGAGGCGCTGGACCATCTGCGGGCGGCCCGCGAGGCGATCAAGGCCGCGGTGGACGGGCCGCCGGATAAGGCGGCACCACTCGTGGACGCCGTACTGGAGCACGGCCGGATCCGGGCCCGGCTGACCGCCGGCGGTCCGGCCGAGGAACCCGAGTTCGCCGACCCCGCCTGGGGCCCGGCCTGGCTCGCCGCCCGGAACTACCTGGAGCTGCTCACCCGCGCACCGGAGCGGATCCGCAGCTGCGCCGGGGGCCACTGCGTCCTGTACTTCTTCGACACGTCCCGGAACGGCACCCGCCGCTGGTGCTCGATGGCCGCGTGCGGCAACCGGGCCAAGGCCTCCCGGCATTACGCGCGTTCGAAGGAGAACTGAGCGGATTCCGGTCCATAACGGCTGACTTCGCTCATATCTCATCGCGGGTTTTCCCCATACCTTCATTTCGATTGGGTCAACGGTCCCCAAAGTCCGAACCCTTGGGTCAGGCTGAGCGCTCTCGTCCGCTCGTTCCTTGACCTGAGGGAATGCCGATGACCCACACGCCCGAGCGTGATCCCATATCCGGCCCGAGACGCCTGGCCCGCATAGCCGTGGCCGTGGGTGTCGTGGCCGCCCTCTCCGCCGCGGGGCCGATACCCCTGGCCCTCGCCGCGGACCCGGCCCCCGCCCCGGCCGCCGACCCCGCCGTCAAGTCCGCCGACGACAAGCTGGGTTCGGACGACGCCGCCCTGCTCGCCGAGGCCAAGGCCGACGGCGACAAGAACGTCACGATGATGATCGCGACCTCGCCCGGGCAGACGGAGCAGGTCGCCGCGGAGCTGGACGCGGTCAAGGGCGGCCTGGTGGGCCGTACCGACGACAAGCTCGGTTACGTCCGCGCCACCGTCCCCACGGGCCGGGCGGACTCGGCGATCGCCGCCGCCGTGAAGCTCTCCTCGGTACGGGCCATCGACCTCAAGCAGGAGATCCCGCTGGACGACCCGGCGCCCGGCGCCGCCAAGTCCACGGCCGGTACGGCCGGCTACGCCGCTCCGGGCAGGAAGACCCCGGCGAAGAACCCGTACAACCCGTCCTTCGAGACCGGTGCCGTCGATTTCGTCCAGGACCACCCCAAGGCGGACGGCCGCGGCATCACCATCGGCATCCTGGACTCCGGCATCGACCTCGGCCACCCGGCGCTGCAGAAGACCACCACCGGCGAGCGGAAGATCGTCGACTGGGTCACCGCCACCGACCCGGTCGCCGACGCCGACGGCACCTGGCGGCGGATGACCACCGGTGTCACGGGCCCGTCCTTCTCCATCACCACCGCCACACAGGGCACCGAGAAGTTCTCGGCGCCCGAGGGCTCGTACAAGTTCAACTACATGTACGAGTCCGCCACCACCGGCGGCGACGAGAAGGGCGACCTCAACCGGGACGGTGACACCACCGACGCCTGGGGCGTGCTGTACGACGCGGCCGCCGGCACGGTCCGGGTCGACACCGACGACAACCTGGACTTCTCCGACGACCCGGCGATGAAGCCGTACAAGGACGACTTCCAGGTCGGGTACTTCGGCACCGACGACCCCTCGACCGACGTCGCCGAGCGCGTGCCGTTCGTGGTCGAGACCCGCAAGGACGTCGTCTACAACTCCTCCGGCGCGAAGGCCGACTACGTCAACATCGGCGTCATCGAGTCCGAGCACGGCACCCACGTCGCCGGCATCACCGCCGCCAACGGCCTGTTCGGCGGCAGGATGAACGGCGCTGCCCCGGGCGCCAAGCTGGTCTCCTCGCGGGCCTGCACCTGGACCGGCGGCTGCACCAACGTCGCGCTCACCGAGGGCATGATCGACCTCGTCACCAAGCGCGGGGTCGACATCGTCAACATGTCGATCGGCGGCCTGCCCGCGCTGAACGACGGCAACAACGCGCGCGCGGAGCTGTACACCCGGCTCATCGACACCTACGGCGTCCAGCTGGTGATCTCCGCCGGCAACTCCGGGCCCGGCGCCAACACCATCGGCGACCCCGGCCTCGCCGACAAGGTGATCTCGGTCGGCGCGGCGATCTCCAAGGAGACCTGGGCCGCCAACTACGGCTCGGTCGTGGAGAAGAAGTACGCGATGATGCCCTTCTCCTCGCGCGGCCCGCGTGAGGACGGCGGCTTCACGCCGACCCTGGTCGCCCCCGGCGCCGCGATCAACACCACCCAGACCTGGCTGCCGGGCGGCCCGGTCGCCGAGGCGGGCTACGCGCTGCCGGCCGGCTACTCGATGCTCCAGGGCACCTCGATGGCCTCCCCGCAGGCCGCCGGCGCCTCCGCGCTGCTGCTGTCCGCGGCCGAGCAGAAGGGCATCGACCTGACGCCCGCCAAGCTGCGCACGGCACTGACCTCGACCGCCGACCACATCAAGGGTGTGCAGGCGTACGAGGAGGGCGCGGGCCTCATCGACATCGTGGACGCCTGGGAGTCGATCAAGGACGAGGCCTCCGCACACGACTACACCGTGAAGGCCCCGGTCGACACCGCGATCGACTACGCCCTGAAGACCCCGGGCTTCGGCACCGGCCTGTACGACCGTGAGGGCGGTCTGAAGGCGGGCGGGAAGAAGACGTACGACGTGACGATCACCCGTACGTCCGGCCCGGACAAGGCGGTCCGGCACGAGCTGCACTTCGAGAACAACGCCGGCCGTACCTTCCGGATCGTCGGCGACGACGCGGTGCGGCTGCCGCTGAACCAGCCGGTCACGGTCAAGGTGCAGGCGGCCCCGCGCTCCGCGGGCCTCAAGAGCGCGATCCTGGAGGTCGACGACCCGAGGACCGAGGGCGTCGACAAGCAGATCCTCACCACGGTCGTGGTCGCGGCCCCGGTGAAGTACACCTACTCCGCGTCCGGTTCGGTGCAGCGCAACAGCACCCGGTCCTACTTCCTGACCGTGCCCGAGGGCGCGACGTCGCTCGAGGTCGCGATCGGCGGGCTGAAGGACAAGAGCCAGACCCGGTTCATCGCCATCCACCCGTACGGCACCCCGTCCGACACCACCGGCACCCCGTACTGCTACAACAACTACCTGGACGGCAACGGCTGCAAGCCCGACGTACGCTCCTACGCCGACCCGCAGCCCGGCGTCTGGGAGGTCGAGGTCGAGTCCCGGCGCACGTCCCCGCTGCTCGACAACCCGTACCGGCTGGACGTCACCGTCCTCGGCGCGGCCTTCGACCCGCAGACGGTGACCGTCCCCGAGGCCAAGGTGGGCACCCCGGCCACCGCCTCCTGGAAGGTGACCAACACGTACGCCGCTCTGGACGGCAAGCTGGTCGGCGGCCCGCTCGGCTCCGCCAAGACGACCCGCCCCGCCATCAAGGAGGGCGAGACGCAGACCACCACGGTCGCGGTGCCGGCCGGCGCGACCTCGCTCGACGTCGCCATCGGGGGCGTCTCGGACACGGCCGCCGACCTGGACCTGACGGTGTACGACTCCGCCGGCAAGGAGGTCGGCAAGTCCGCCGACGGTGACTCCGAGGAGGCGGTCTCCGTGCCGTCCCCGGCCGCCGGCACCTACACCATCGAGGTCGTGGGCTACTCGGTGCCGTCCGGCTCGACCGACTACGACTACCGGGACGTGTTCTTCTCCACCGCGCTCGGCTCCGTCACGGTCGACGGCTCGGCCCCGGTCAAGCTGGGCACGGGCGACTCGGCGACGGTGACCGGCCAGGTCACGGCCGCCGCGGAGGCCCCGGCCGGCCGCGAGTTCTTCGGGCGGGTCCAGCTGGTGAACGCGCGCGGCACGGTCGCGGGCACCGGCAGCGTGAAGATCGATAAGGTCACGCCGTAACGGAGTGACGCGAAGGGGAGGGGCGGGCGTCCTGACGGACTCCCGCCCCTCCTTTTCCGCTCAGGGAGCGTCGCCGGAGGGGCAGAGCGTGGTCCGGGAGGCGGGCAGGGCGTCGGTGATCCAGGCACGCTCGGCGGCCACCCGGGAGTCGCCGACGGCCCACTGGGTCGCGTACGTGTCGCCGTGACCGACCCGGACCAGCACATGCTGTCCCCGGCGCGGGGCCGGCCGTGCGTCCGCGTCCAGCAGGAAGGCGACCTCGGCCGGGGCGTGCGCGGGCTTGTAGGAGCGGGTCACGGTCAGCGTCACCCGGCTCCCGGAGGAGTCCTCCGACGGCTCCACCTTCGCCACCGTGCCCTCCACGACCAGCCGGGAACAGGCCAGTTCGCGCTCCGGGTCCGGCGGCTGCCAGCCGGTCCCGGCCTCCTGGTGCCCGGCGCCCTTCGCGGCCGAGGACGCCCCGCCCCTGTCGTCCGCGCCGCCGCCGGCCTGCGTCACCAGCCAGCCGAGGCCCAGGGCCAGGGAGAAGGCCGCCGCACCGGCGAGCGAGCCGAGCGCGATCCGCAGGGCCCGCCGGGGCCCGCTCGGCCGCCCCGGCCGCGGGGGCCGGGGCGGCCGGTCCGGTCCGGCGGGGCGGGCACGGCCCCGGGGACGACGGGCGGGCGGCAGGGCCGGCACGGCGTCCCCGGACACCCCGGACCTGTCCTCCGCGCCCTGTACGCCCTCCGCGTCCTCCGCGTCCTCCGCGTCCTCCGCGTCCTCCGCGGTCTCCTCCCCTGTCTCCTCTGTCTCCTCCTCCCCCGTCAGCGCCTCCGCCAGCCAGGACAGCTGGTCGCGCAGCACCGCCACGTCGGCCTCGGCCGCCCGGTGTTCGGCGAGGAAGGCGGGGTCCCGCCGGGCCTCCTCCGGCAGGGGGTCGCCGATGATCGCGGCCATCAGGGCGTCCATGCCGTCGTACTCCCCGCGCCTCCCGGCGCTGTCGTCGGCGCCGCGAGCGCCCTCGTGTCCGGCGGTCATGTCACACCACCTCGTCCCCGTGCAGCCGGTCGCGCAGCGCGCGGACCGCCGTGTGCAACCTGCTCTTGACCGTGCCCTCCGGGATGCCCAGCTCGGCGGCGATGTCCCGGACCGGCAGGTCGGCGAAGAAGCGCAGCACGACCACCTGCCGCTGGGCGGCGGGCAGTTCGTCCAGGCCCCGGGCGACGGCGAGGGACAGCAGGCTGGTCTCCTCTCCGGAGGGGTGCGCGGGCGAGCGCAGCGCGGCCAGCCGCTCCCCCAGCCGTTCCTGGCGCCGCTTGGCCCGGTGCCAGTCCATGGCCAGGTTGGAGGCGACCACCGCCGCCCACGCCGACACGTCCCGCGGCGCCTCACGACCGCTCGCGGCCCGCTCCAGCAGCCGCAGCCGGACCTGCTGTACCCCGTCCGGCAGGTCCGACTGCGGCACCCCGCCGAGCGCGAGCACCGCCCGCACCCGGCGTTCCTGGGCCGCGTCCAGCGGATCACCGCCGATGCGATCCGCACCGGCGGCGTACGCCCCCTGGTCACGGCGCGTCCTTCCGCGCAGCACAAGCCACCCCCTCACGCGTGTGCCCCTACGACGCGGCAGCGGGCCGGAACGTTCGGCCGGCGCCGGGCGGGCGCAGAGGCGTACGTCACACCCTCGTATGGCGCGGACCCGGACGGGCAGGGGCGGGACAGCACGGCTTCCGGCGCGTGCCCGCCGCGGAGAGAATTTCTGCAGCTCAGCGGGGTGCCCGGCGGACGTGTGCAACCGCCCGCCGGGTGAGGGTGTCCCATTCCTCGGGCACGCGCGGCAAAGAATTGGACAGGTGGACCGGGGTCGGCCGCATGATGGAAACGCCCCGGTCAGGCAAGAGACACATAGAGGGAGTCGCTGTGAGGGTCGGAATCGTCGGAGCCACCGGTCAGGTCGGCACGGTCATGCGCAGGATCCTCACGGAGCGGAACTTCCCGGTCACGGAGCTGCGCCTGTTCGCCTCGGCCCGCTCGGCCGGGTCCGTGCTGGACGGCGTGACGGTGGAGGACGCGGCCACCGCCGACTACACCGGCCTGGACATCGTGCTCTTCTCTGCGGGCGGCGCGACCTCCAAGGCGCTGGCCGAAAAGGTCGCCTCCCAGGGCGCCGTCGTGATCGACAACTCCTCGGCCTGGCGCAAGGACCCCGAGGTCCCGCTGGTGGTCTCCGAGGTGAACCCGCACGCGATCGCCGACCGTCCCAAGGGCATCATCGCCAACCCGAACTGCACCACGATGGCCGCGATGCCGGTGCTGAAGCCGCTGCACGAGGAGGCCGGCCTGGAGGCGCTGGTCGTCGCCACGTACCAGGCGGTGTCCGGCTCGGGTCTCGCGGGCGTGGCGGAGCTGCACGGCCAGGTGCAGAAGGTGGCCGCCGAGGCCGACAAGCTCACCCACGACGGGGCGGCGGTCGACTTCCCCGAGCCGCAGGTCTACAAGCGCACCATCGCCTTCAACGTGCTGCCGTTCGCGGGCAACCTCGTCGACGACGGTCTGAACGAGACCGACGAGGAGCAGAAGCTGCGCAACGAGTCCCGCAAGATCCTGGAGATCCCCGCCCTGAAGGTCGCCGGCACCTGTGTGCGCGTCCCGGTCTTCTCCGGCCACTCCCTCCAGGTCAACGCCCGCTTCGCCCGCCCGATCTCCCCGGAGCGCGCCACCGAGCTGCTCGCGAAGGCGCCGGGCGTCGCCCTCTCCGACATCCCGACCCCGCTGCAGGCGGCCGGCCAGGACCCGTCGTACGTCGGCCGCATCCGCCGCGACGAGACGGTGGACCACGGCCTCGCCCTGTTCATCTCCAACGACAACCTCCGCAAGGGCGCCGCGCTGAACGCGGTGCAGATCGCGGAGCTGGTGGCGGCGGAGCTGTCGGCGAAGTAACCACGCATGCGCAGGGGCGCCCGGTGCTGCACCGGGCGCCCCTTGTCGTCGTAGCGGCGGCTACTCGGCGGAGTCCGCCGCCGCGTCCGCCGCCTGGGCCCTCAGGGCACGTTCGATGCCCGAGCGGGACTCCGAGACGAGGCGGCGCAGGGCCGGGGTCGGGTCGGCCGAGGCCAGCCAGGCGTCGGTCTGGGCCAGGGTGGCCTCCGAGACCTGGATCGCCGGGTACAGGCCGATGGCGATCTGCTGGGCGATCTCGTGCGAGCGGGACTCCCAGATGTCCTTGACGACCTCGAAGTACTTGTCCGCGTACGCCGCGAGCAGCTCCCGCTGGTCGGTCTGTACGAAGCCGCTGATCACGGCCTCCTGCACGGCGTTGGGCAGCTTGTCGGAGTCGATGACCGAGGACCAGGCCTCCGCCTTCGCCTCCGGGGTCGGGCGGGAGGCGCGGGCGGTGGCCGCGTGCCGTTCGCCGGCCGCCGTCTTGTCCCGCTCGTACTCGCCCGCGATCTCCGCCTCGTCGTACCGGCCGACGGCGGCGAGCCGCTCGACGAACGCCCAGCGCAGCTCGGTGTCGACGGCCAGGCCCTCGATGGTCTGCGTGCCGTCGAGCAGGGCCTCCAGGAGGTCCAGCTGCTCCGGGGTGCGGGCGGTGGCCGCGAAGGCGCGGGCCCAGGCCAGCTGGTGGTCGCTGCCCGCCTCGGCCGTGCGCAGGTGGGCCAGCGTGGCGTCGGTCCAGCGGGTGAGCAGCAACTCGCGGGCGGCCGGGGCGGCGTACAGGTCGATGGCCAGCTTGACCTGGCGGTGCAGGGACTGCACCACGCCGATGTCGGACTCCTTGCCGATGCCGGACAGCACCAGGGCGAGGTAGTCGCGGGTGGCCAGCTCGGCGTCCCGCGTCATGTCCCAGGCCGACGCCCAGCACAGGGCGCGCGGCAGGGACTCCGCGAAGTCGCCGAGGTGCTCGGTGACCACCTTCAGGGAGTCCTCGTCCAGGCGGACCTTGGCGTAGGACAGGTCGTCGTCGTTGAGGAGGATGACCGCGGGGCGGCGCTTGCCCGTCAGCTGCGGTACGGCGGTCAGCTCGCCGTCGACGTCCAGCTCGATCCGGTCGGTGCGCACCAGCTTGCCGGAGTCGGAGAGGTCGTAGAGGCCGATCGCGATGCGGTGCGGGCGCAGGGTCGGTTCGCCCTTGGCGCCCGTCGGCAGGGCCGGGGCCTCCTGGCGGACGGCGAAGGAGGTGATGGCACCGTCCGCGTCCGTCCGCACCTCCGGGCGGAGGACGTTGATGCCGGCCGTCTCCAGCCATTTCTTCGACCAGGTCTTCAGGTCACGGCCGGAGGTCTCCTCCAGCGCGCCCAGCAGGTCGGACAGGCGGGTGTTGCCGAACGCGTGCCGCTTGAAATAGGCCTGCACGCCCTTGAAGAACTCGTCCTCGCCGACGTACGCGACCAGCTGCTTGAGCACGCTGGCACCCTTGGCGTAGGTGATGCCGTCGAAGTTGACGAGCACGTCGTCCAGGTCGCGGATGTCCGCCATGATCGGGTGGGTGGACGGCAGTTGGTCCTGCCGGTACGCCCAGGTCTTCATCGAGTTGGCGAACGTGGTCCACGAGTGCGGCCAGCGCGAGCCGGGCGCGGAGGCCTGGCAGGCGATGGAGGTGTAGGTGGCGAACGACTCGTTCAGCCACAGGTCGTTCCACCACTCCATGGTGACCAGGTCGCCGAACCACATGTGGGCCAGCTCGTGCAGGATGGTCTCCGCGCGGACCTCGTACGCCGCGTCGGTCACCTTGGACCGGAAGACGTACTGGTCGCGGATGGTGACCGCGCCCGCGTTCTCCATGGCGCCCGCGTTGAACTCGGGCACGAACAGCTGGTCGTACTTCTCGAACGGGTAGGCGTAGTCGAACTTCTCCTGGAACCAGTCGAAGCCCTGCCGCGTGACCTCGAAGATCGCGTCGGAGTCCAGGAACTCGGCGAGCGAGGGCCGGCAGTAGATGCCGAGCGGCACGGACTGCCCGTCCTTCTCGTACACGCTGTGCACCGAGTGGTACGGGCCGACGATCAGCGCGGTGACGTACGTCGACATCCGCGGGGTCGGCTCGAAGACCCAGACGTTGTCCTTGGGCTCCGGGGTCGGCGAGTTGGAGATGACGGTCCAGCCCTCGGGCGCCTTCACGGTGAACTGGAAGGTGGCCTTCAGGTCCGGCTGCTCGAAGGACGCGAAGACGCGGCGGGCGTCGGGGACCTCGAACTGCGTGTACAGGTAGGCCTGCTCGTCCACCGGGTCGACGAAGCGGTGCAGGCCCTCGCCGGTGTTGGTGTAGGCGCAGTCCGCGACGACCCGCAGGACGTTAGGGCCCTCCAGCAGCCCCGGCAGCGCGATCCGCGAGTCCGCGAAGACCTCGGCGGGATCCAGCTGGTCGCCGTTGAGGACCACCTCGTGGACGGTCGGGGCCACCAGGTCGATGAACGACTCGGCACCACCGCGCGCCACGTCGAAGCGCACCGTGGTCACGGACCGGTAGGTACCGCCCTCCTGCGCGCCGGAGAGGTCGAGATCGATCTCGTACGAGTCAACGGTGAGCAGCTCGGCCCGCTGCTGCGCCTCTTCGCGAGTCAGGTTTGTGCCAGGCACGCGGTCATCTCCTCGTTATGTGTCGGTTGCGCCATCCTTCCATGGGATCGACGGGGAACGCGATGTCCGCATCCCGCCGGTGCGCGTGGCGCCGGGACGGGACGCTGGGGGCATGACGACCCCCATCGCACATCCCATCGATCCCGCCGTCCTGAAGGAACTGCGCACCACCGACGACGCCGGCCGCCCCATGGCCGCGGTGACCGACGAGGAGGGCGGCGCCCCGCTGCGCTGCTGCCTGCGCCGCAGTGAGCCCGGCGAGCGGATCGCCCTCGTCTCGTACGCGCCGCTGCGCCGGTGGGCCGCCGGGACGGGCGCCGACCCCGGTGCCTACGACGAGCAGGGCCCCGTCTTCATCCACGCCGAGGAGTGCCCCGGCCCGGCCGGCGACACCCTGCCCTTCACCAACGACCACCGCGTCCTGCGCCGCTACTCGTCCGCCGGTCACATCCTCGGCGGCCGCCTGGTCAGGGACGCGGACAGCTTCCGGCCGGCCCTGGCAGAGGCCTTCACCGACCCGGAGGTGGCGCTGGTGCATGTGCGGGCGGTGGAGTACGGCTGCTTCCTGTACGAGGTACGGCGGGGTTAGGGGGTTTCGTTTGGATCAGCCCGGGTCCGCGACGCCCGGCACGCCGCTGCCGGACGGGCAGTCAGCCCGCCCGGCAGGGCGGTCGGTTCAGCGGTTCGGGGCCGCGTCGGGCGTTCAGCTGACGACGATCACCACGACACCGCCGCCGAAGCCGAAGCCGGGGGCGAAGCCGGTGCGGAAGCCGTTGTCGAAGCAGTTGCCCCAGCAGCCGTGGTGGGTCGAGACCTGGGTCGGGGTCGCGGCCGAGGCCGTGCCCGCCGTGCCGATCGCGGCGCCACCGGCCAGGAGGACGCCGGTCGCGGTGACCGCGAAGAGACGCCTCACGCGTTGTGCTTTCATGGGCCTACCTTCCTTCCACGCCCTCGCGGGGTTTCCGGTGCGGGGCGATGGCCGCGGCCGCGGGGATCGGGCGGCGCGGTCGTAGGTGTTGCCGCGGGGGGACGAGCAGCGGGCCTGCGCCACATCGGCTGTCGGCCCCGGTGGACGGGGCACTCGCCGCCTGCGGCGGGCACACCCCTGATCGCGGCCCTTTTCACTTCACGCTAGCCGCCCTTCGGTGACTCAGCATCTCGGGCCCGGCCCCGGCCACCGTGCTGAGGGAAGACCGCCGGGCCGCGTCCGCGCTCAGCCCTCGGGTGCCGGGTTCGCCGCCCGGCGCAGGGCGTGCAGGACCCTGGCGGTCGCCGGGGCGTCGGCGGCGCCGCGGCGTACCGCTGCCACCACGTGTCGTACCGGGCCGTCGGCGCCCAGTTCCCGCAGGACCACGCCCGCTCGCCGGCCGGCCGCCATCCTCGGCACCAGGGCGACGCCCATGCCCGCCTCCACCATGGCCAGGATCGCGGTCCACCCGGAGGCCGAGTGCCCCTGGTGGGGGCTGAAGCCGGCCGCCTCGCAGGCGCGCCGGGTGATGTCCGACCAGGGGCCGCTGCCGCCGAAGATCCAGGACTCGGCGGCCAGGTCGGTGAGGGTCGGGTCGGGGGCGGAGGCCAGGGGGTGATCGGGGGGCAGGGCGACGTCCAGCGGGTCGGCGAGGAGCGGGACGTGGGTGAAGCGGGGGTCGGCCGCGCTGGGGGCCTCGGCCGCGAGGGACAGGGCGAGGTCGACCTCACCGGCGGCCAGCAGGTCGTAGGCCTCGGCGGCCTCCGCCTCCCGGACCCGGACGGTCACCCGCGGATGGGTCGCGCGCAGGGCCCGTACGGCCGGTACGACCAGGGCGGGGACGGCCGTCGGGAAGGCGCCGACGCGGACCTCTCCGGCCTCGCCGTGCGCGTACGCGGCGAGGGCCGCGTCCGCCCGCTCCAGCTGCTCGAACACCGGCTCCGTGTGCGCCAGGACCAGCCGGGCCGCGTCGGTGAGCCGGACCCGGCGGCCCTGCGCCTCCAGCAGGGGCACGCCGAGCTGGGCGGCGAGGTTGGTGAGCTGCTGGGAGACCGCGGACGGAGTCATGTGCAGGGCCTCGGCCGTGGCGGTGACCGTGCCCCGTTCGCGCAGGGTGCGCAGGATCCGCAGCTTCCTCAGGTCCCACTCGGCCATGCACGCACGGTACCTGCCGCCGCTACGGCTGCCCGAGCGCGGCCTCGCGGACACCGCCGTCAGCGACGGGAGCCCGCGCCCAGCATGACTCCGGCCAGGATCAGCGCCAGGCACAGCAGTTGCGGCCACCCCGTGTGCTCGCCGAGCAGCGCCCAGGACAGCAGGGCCACACACACCGGCTGGAGGTAGTAGACGATGCCGGCGCGGGTGGCGCCGACCAGGGCGACGGCTTTGTTCCACGCGAAGAAGGCGAGCGCGGAGGAGGCCACGCCGACGTAGAGGAGGGGCAGGATCGTGCCGGGGGCGGGGCGGAAGCCGCCCTGCACGGCGAGGCTGACGGCCTGCGCGGGCAGCAGCAGGACGGTGCCGGCGAGGAACGTGGTGAACAGGAAGGCGGTGCCGGCGAGTTCGGCCGGCCGGCGGCGCAGCAGCGCGCTGTAGCCGGCGAAGCAGCAGGCGGCGGCGAGCATCCACAGTCCGCCGGCCGTGAAGCCCGCCTCGCCGCCGAGGAGCAGGGCCACGCCCGCGCACGCCAGCAGCAGCCCGGCGGCACGGCGCGCCCCCAGCCGTACGCCGCCCAGCCGCTCCAGCAGCGCCATGAGCACCGGCGAGGCCGCCATGATCATGCCCATCGTGGCGGCCGGGGTGGTCAGTCCGGCCTGGTTGACGAGGGTGTTGTAGACGGCGACGCCGAGGAGGGAGGCGAGGAGGACGTACCGGGCATGACGGCGCAACAGGTGGCGTTGCCGCCAGGCCTGCCGGGCGCCGAAGGGGGCGACGGTGACCAGCGCGATCACCCAGCGCCAGAAGGCGTGCTGGACGGGCGGGACGCTGTCGTGCAGCCCGCGGGAGGTGACGAAGCTGCCGGACCAGACGACCGTGGCGAGTGCGGCACAGGCGAGACCGAGGAGCGGGGCGGCGGCCCTGCGGGGGCGGGCCGCCGGGGCGGTGGTGGCGGTCTGGTGCGCGACTGCAGTCACAGGGAACCTTTCCGTGAGCCGTAGGGGGTGCCCTTACCGTCGCAGCGCCGGAACTGTCAGGTCCATCGAATCTTTACGACCGTTCTTTTCAGCGAAACTGAACAGTCGTCGCCGACCGCCGCCGAGCTGACCGGCCACCGTCGCCCCGAACGCCAGCGCCATGCCCGCCACCTGCACCGGGGTGAGCGCCTGGCCGAGGGCCGCCCAGCCGACGACCGCCGCGGTCAGCGGGGACAGCGGGCCGAGGAAGCCGGCCTGGGTGGCGGTGAGCCGGCCGATCCCGCGGAACCAGAGCCAGTAGGCGACGGCCGTGTTGGCCAGGGCGAGGTAGAGGTAACCGCCGACGGCACGGCCGTCGAGGGCGGGCGGGGCACCCTCGGCCAGGAGGGCGACCGGCGCGATCAGCAGGCCGCCCACGGTGAGCTGCCAGCCGGTGAGCGCCAGCGGACCGACCCCCTCCGGCCGGCCCCAGCGCTTGGTCAGCACGGTGCCGGTGGCCATGGCGGCGGTGGACGCGAGGGCCGCGAGGACGCCGACGAGGTCGAGCGCACCGGCCCCCTTCAGCACGACGAGGCTGACCCCGAACGCGGCCGCCAGTCCCGTGAGCAGCGTGCGCGGCTCCGGCCGCCGGCCGAGCAGCAGCGCGGAGAGCCCGACGACGAACAGCGGCCCGGCCGAGCCGACGACCGCGGCCATCCCGCCGGGCAGCCGGTACGCCGCGACGAACAGCAGCGGGAAGAAGGCCCCGATGTTCAGCACCCCGAGCACCGCCGCCCTGGCCCACCACACCCCGCGCGGCAGCACCCGGGTGAGGGCGAGCAGCAGCAGACCGGCGGGCAGGGCCCGCGCCAGGGCCGTGAAGAGGGGGCGGTCCGGCGGCAGGAACTCCGTGGTGACGACGTAGGTCGTGCCCCAGGAGACGGGGGCGAGGGCGGTGACGGCTATGACGGCGGTGGTTCCGGCCGGACGGGTGATGGCCATGGTGAACCCCTTCCAGAGAGGCGGGGGTGGTGTTCGATCGCTGGATCCACTGGGATCAGCGGGTCGAGTGGGTCACTGCTAAGTAGCTTAGCTCTAAGCTACTTATTTGCAAGTGACTTTCTTGCGGGTGAGCGGAAGCGGGGCCGATACTCTCCGCATGCAGCAACAGCCGGCGGACGCCGTCGACGCGATCATCGAGCAGTGGGGCCGGGTACGGCCGGACCTGGACACCCGGGCGATGGAGGTCTTCGGCCGGATCTTCCGGCTCTCGCGCGCGATGGGCGACCGGATGGAGCGGGCGTACAAGCCCTACGGCATCTCGCGCGGCGAGTTCGACGTCCTGGCCACCCTGCGCCGCTCCGGCGAGCCGTACACCCTCTCGCCCCGCGAACTGTCGGCCACCCTCATGCTCACCACCGGCGGGATGACCGGCCGGCTCGACAAGCTCGAACGCGCCGGCCTGCTGCGCCGCTCCCCCGACCCGCACGACCGGCGCGGCCTGAAGGTGACCCTCACCGAGGAGGGACTGCGGCTGATCGACGAGGCGGTGGGCGCCGGCCTGGCGGCGGAGAGCGCCGCCCTGTCCGCCCTGGACGCCGAAGAGGCCGGCCACCTGGCCGGCCTGCTGCGGAAACTGCTGGACGCGACGGCCGAGTAGCCGTCGCCGGGTTCAGCGGGCGGGACCGACCGCCTCGCGGGTGAGGCCGGCCGGGCCGAGGTGCCGGGCGAGGGCCGCCTCGGTCTCCGCGGGGCCGGCCGAGTCGGCGGCCCAGGCCGCGTATCCGTCGGGACGCACCAGCACGGTCGTACGACGGCCACTCGCCCAGCGGGCCACGGCCAGCCGGTCCGCGCGTCCGGCCCCCGCCTCGTACGGCTCCGGGGCGATCAGTACGAACCGACCACCGCGCAGCGCCTCGTACAGCCGGCCGCCGCCCGCGAGGGCGACGTCCGGGACGCGGGCGCCGGTGAGGCGGTGGGCGCCGCGGGGCGCGGGGTAGCGGTAGCCGATGCCGGTGATCTGGCCGACGGCCTTGCGGCGCGCCGGGCCGACCGTGTCGAGGAGCGCGGTGAGTGCCGCGCGCGCCGCCAGCGTCCAGGGCCGCTTGGCCATGGCGAGGCGGACGATCCCGCCGCTGCTGCGCAGCACCGCCCGGCCGACGGGGTGCCGCTCGGCCTGGTAGGTGTCGAGCAGCCCGGGATCCGCGTGACCGCCGGCCACCGCGGCGAGCTTCCAGCTCAGGTTCGCGGCGTCCTGGAGTCCGGTGTTCATGCCCTGACCGCCGGCCGGGGTGTGCACGTGCGCGGCGTCCCCGGCGAGGAAGACCCGTCCGACCCGGTAGGCCGGCGCCTGGCGCTCGTCGCTGTGGAAGCGGGACATCCAGCGGGCGTCGTGCATCCCGTAGTCCCGGCCGAGGGCGAGGCGGGTGATCTCCTTGATCTCGGCGAGGTCCAGCGGCTCGCTGTCCGCGACGTCATGGCCCCGGTGCCAGCCGATCACCCGGTAGTAGCCGTCACCGAAGGGCGCGAGGAAGGCGAACGCGTCACCGACCGCGTTGACCGTGAGCACCGTCGGCGGCTCCTCGGCGAGCCGGACGTCGGCGAGTACGACGGACCGGATCACCGACCGGCCCGGGAAGGGCAGCCCGATCGCCTGCCGCACGGCGCTGCGCATGCCGTCGGCGCCGACGACGTACGCGGCCCGGAGCGTCTCCGTCCGGCCTTCCGGCCCCCGGACCTGGACCGTCACTCCGCCCGCGTCCTGGGTGAGCCCGGTCAGCTCGGTCTCGTACCGGAACCCGGCCCCCGCCTCGACCGCCCGCCGCTCCAGCGCCTTCTCGACCTCGTACTGCGGGAGGACGAGGAGGTGCCGGTAGCGGGACGGGAGGCGGGAGAGGTCGAGGGTGAGCCGGCCGAAGAGGCGGAGCCGGTCCAGGCGTTGGCCGACCGACTCCAGGTCGTCGGCGAGGGCGCGGGCGTCGAGCTGTTCGAGGGTGCGGGCATGCAGGACGAAGGCGCGGGAGAGGTTGCTGATCCTGTGCGGTCGCTTTTCCAGGACGGTGACGGGGACGCCGGCGGTGGCGAGGTCGCCGGCGAGGAGGAGGCCGGTGGGGCCGGAGCCGACGATGAGGATGTGGGGGGTTGAGGGGGTTGAGGGGGCGGAGGGGGCGGAGGGGGCGGAGGGGTTGGGGGTGCTGCCCTTGCCGCCGGTGCCAGTGGTGCCGTTCATGGTGGCCTCCTGGGGGTGCCAACGCCTGTTGGTCAACATGTGTTGGTCAACGCTTGTTGGCTACGACGGTAGGACGGGTCGGGCGGCGAGTCAACAGCCGTTGGCAAACGATTGGTGGCCAACGGCTGCGGGCCAACGGTTGCGGGCCAGCGGTCGCCGGCCAACGGCCGTGGGCCAACGCTTGTGGAGCCAACACATGTAGGCCTACGCTTGTTGGCATGACCGCACGCCGCTCCGACGCCACCCGCGCCGCCATCCTCGCCGCCGCCCGCGAGCGCTTCGCCGCCGACGGCTACGAGCGGGCCACCATCCGGGCCATCGCCAAGGACGCGCGGATCGACCCGTCCATGGTGATGCGGTACTTCGGCAGCAAGGAGGGGCTGTTCGCCGCCGCCGTCGCGCTCGACCTGCGGCTGCCGGACCTGACGGGGATCGCCCGGGACGAGGTGGGCCGCACGCTGGTGGGCCACTTTCTCGATCTGTGGGAGGAGAACGAGGAGCTGACGGCCGTCCTCCGGGTCGGCGCCACCAACCAGGCCGGTGCCGAGCGGATGCAGGGCGTCTTCCGGGAGCAAATGCTGCCGGTGGCCCGGCAGGTGTGCCCGGACCCCGAGCAGGTCCCCGCGCGGGCCGCGCTGTGCGCCGCCCAGTTGCTCGGCCTGGCCCTCACCCGCTACGTACTGCGCCTGCCACCGGCCCGGGAACTGCCCCGCGAGGAACTACTGGCGTGGCTGGGCCCGACGGTCCAGCGCTACCTGACGGCCCCGAACCCCTGAGCCGCACCCCTCAGCCGCACCCCTCAGCCGCACCCCTCAGCCGCACCCCTCAGCCGCACTCCTGAACCGCACCCCTGAGCCGCACCGCTGGACGCGGGCGGAAAAACGCCGGGGCGCCGTCTCACCCCGGGTACGGCGTGTGCGCGTACCGGTGGGAGGGTGAGCGGCGCCCCGGCGAAGGGACCGATGGGCCGGTCAGGCCTTGGCGCGGGCCTCGGGCTTGACGTTGATGTTGGACGAGGTGGTGTCCTTCTTGGCCCGGGAGCGGTCGAGAACCATCACCAGGCCGGTGATGACCAGGAACAGCACGACCGGGAGAATGACGTAGAGGCCCAGCGTCTCGATGACGCTCAGGCCGTTGCCGGGGTCGTCGCCGTCGTCGCGGGTCAGCGCGAGCGCGGGGGACGACATGAGCAGCATCATCAGCGTCGTACCGGCGGCCAGGGCGCCGGCGCGCAGGGCGTTCTTCTTGTCCACGGAATCAAATTAGCGAACCGGTGTCGGGGCCGCGCGCCCGGGGTGCCTAACTGGGGGCACCCCGGGTCAGCGCCGAGTCGTCGTTCCGGCGCCGGCCGGCCGTAGTACCTCCAGCAGGGCCCGTAGCCGTGGCGAGGTCACCAGTTCCTCCAGCGGCACGGGGCGGCCGGCGGAGTCCGCGACCGGCAGGCGCCAGTTCGGGTACTGGTCCCAGGTGCCCGGCAGGTTCTGCGGGCGGCGGTCGCCGGTGCCGTCCGGGAGCCAGACGCCGATCAGCCGGGCGGGGGTGCGCAGCAGGAAGCGGTGGACGGCGCGGATCTCCTCCTCCTCGTCGGAGCCGGGCGGTCCGGCCGCCGGGCTGTCCAGCAGGCCGAGGCTGCCGAGCAGGGCGAGCCACTCGGCGGCGTCGGCGGTGGCCTCGGCGCGTTCCTCGGCGGCCGAACGGGTGAGCAGGCCGAGGCGGTCGCGCAGGTCGACGTGGTCGCCGGTGAGCCGGGCGGCGGTGGGCGGCAGGTCGTGGGTGGTGGCGGTGGCCAGGCAGTCGGCGCGCCAGCGCTCCGGCGGCAGCGGGCGGCCGTCGCCCTCCCAGTCCCGTTCGAACCAGAGCACGGAGGTGCCGAGCACCCCGCGCCGCTGGAGCGTCTCGCGGACGCCGGGTTCGACGGTGCCGAGGTCCTCGCCGATCACGACGGCTCCGGCGCGGGTCGCCTCCAAAGCCAGGAGGGCGAGCATGGCGTCGGCGTCGTAGTGGACGTAGGTGCCGTCGGTGGGCGGGCTGCCCTGGGGGACCCACCAGAGGCGGAACAGGCCCATGACGTGGTCGATGCGCAGGGCGCCGGCGTAGCGGAAGAGGGCGCGCAGGAGGTCGCGGTAGGGGGCGTGGCCGGTGGCGGCGAGCCGGTCGGGGCGCCAGGGCGGCAGGCCCCAGTCCTGGCCGCGGGCGTTGAAGGCGTCGGGCGGGGCGCCGACGGACATGCCGGCGGCGAACACGTCCTGCTGGGCCCAGGCGTCGGCGCCGGCCGGGTGCACGCCGACGGCGAGGTCGTGCACGATCCCGACGGGCATGCCGGCCTCGCGGGCGGCGCGCTGGGCGGCCCGGAGCTGGCCGTCGGTGAGCCAGGCGAGGCGGGCGTGGAACTCCACCCGGTCGGCGAGTTCGGCCCGCGCCCGCGCGGTGGCGGCGGAGCGGGGGTCGCGCAGCCCGTCCGGCCAGCGGTGCCAGTCGGAGCCGTGGAGTTCGGCGAGGGCGCACCAGGTGGCGTGGTCGTCCAGGGCCTGGCCGTGGGCGGCGCGGAAGGCGTCGTAGGCGGCCTGGCGGCCGGGGCCGAGGGGGACGGCCAGGATCTGTTCCAGTGCCTCCCGCTTCAGTTCCCACACGGCGTCCCGGTCGATGAGGGCGCCCTTCTCCAGGACGTCGGCGCGCAGCCGTCCGGCCCGCTCCAGCAGCCCGGTCAGCCGCTCGCGGTCCTCGGCGTAGGCGAACTCGGGGATGTCCTCGATCCGCAGGTGGACGGGGTCGGGGAAGCGGCGGGAGGAGGGGCGGTACGGCGAGGGGTCGGTGGGGGCGCCGGGTACGGCCGCGTGGAGCGGGTTGACCTGGACGAACCCGGCGCCCGCGGTGCGCCCGGCCCAGCCGGCCAGTTCGGCGAGGTCGCTGAGGTCGCCCATGCCCCAGGAGCGGCGGGAGAGCAGGGAGTACAGCTGGACGAGGAGGCCGTAGGAGCGGCCGGGCGGGGCGGGCAGCCGGTCCGGGGCGACGACGAGACAGGCCTCACCGGTGCGCCCGTCGGGGGCGGTGGCGGTCAGCCGGTGGACGCCGAGCGGAAGATCCCCGGTCCCGGCCCGCTCCTCCCCGTCCTCCGTCTCCACGTGCAGCCGGGTGCCGGCGGGCAGCTCGGCGAGGGCGGGCAGGGCGGTGAGGGCGGCGGCCGGCTCCGCGCCGGTCCACTGGACCACCGTCGGCGGCAGCAGGCGCTCGCGCAGTTCGCGTTCCCGGGCGGCGAGGGCGGTGCGTACGGCGTCCGGGCCGCCGGTCGCGTCGACACCGAGGGCGGCGAGGGCGGCGGTCACGGCGAAGGCGGGGACCTGGACGGTGCGGTCCGGGGCGGGGCGGTAGGAGGTGGCGACCCCGTGCAGCTCGGCGAGCCGGGCGAGGTCCTCGGCTGGGTGCTCGTCGGGCGCCGCGGCCATCTACAGCCCCGGCGCGAAGGAGTCCGGGACCGGGTCGGACTCGCTGGTCAGCGGGGCGGCCTCGGCGAGCGGGGGCTCGCTGGTCAGGGGGGCGGCCTCGGGCAGCGGCGGCTCACTGGTCAGCGGTGCCTGCGCGCACGCGCTCTCGGCGCTGAACACGCACAGCGGCGCCCGGTCGGTGTCGGCGGAGGGCTCCGCCACGGGTTTCCACTGGGGCTGGGCCGGGATGGAGAGTCGGACCGGTGCGGCCACGGGGGCCTCCTTGTCGGTGTGCGGATGCTGGGGCTTGGGACGGGTCGGGTTACCGCAGGCCTACCCCGTGAGCCCCGCGCCACGCCCGGCAAAAACCGGCGCCGGGGTGATCCGGCACCGCTCCGGTGATCGATAGAGGGGGTGTGAGACTGTTCCGCCCCATGGGGGGCCAGCGGGAGACGGACGACGGGAGCGGCGCGGACGCCGCCCTGGTGCGGGCCGTCGCACAGGGCGACGCGGAGGCGATGGCCGAGCTGTACGACCGGCACGCCGGGTGGCTGCACGCGCGGCTGTCCCGGCGGTGCGCCGACCCGGAGCTGGTGCGGGAGGTGCTGCAGGACACGTTCGTCACGGTGTGGCGGTCGGCGGCCGGGCACCGCGGGCAGGAGGCCGGCGGCTGGCTGTGGACGATCGCCGCGCGCCGGCTGGTCGACGCGCGGCGGGCGCAGGAGCGGGCCGCGCGGGTGGCGGGACCGCTGCCGGAGCCGGAGGCCCCGGACCGCGGATCCTGGCGCCACGGCTCCGCCGCCGCGCCGTCCGCCGAGGACCGGGTGCTGGCCGGCCTGGAGTACGGCGATGTCGGTACCGCGCTCGACCGGATCTCCCCGGAGCTGCGGGAGGTGCTGCGGGCGACGGTCGTCGACGGGCTGAGCACCCGGGAGGCGGCCCGGCTGCTCGGCATCCCGGAGGGCACGGTGAAGTCCCGGGCCCGCCGCGCCCGCGCCGAACTGCGGGAGGCCCTCGACCGGTTGCACCCGTCCCCGCTGGGAGGTACGGCATGACACACCGCGGACGGCGGCCCTGGCACGCCTCCGACGACCTGGTCGCCCGCTACGCCGAGGGCGTCCTGCCGGAGCCGGACGCGTGGTCCCTGGAGAAGCACGTGGAGGACTGCGCGGGGTGCGCGTCCCGGGTGTCGGCCGCGGTGCGCGGTACGGCGGCGGGGGCGGTGCTCGCGCGGGTGCGGGCGGCGGTGCTGGAGTCGGCGCCGGCGCCGGTCGTGTCCCCCGCGGCTGCCGGACGGCCCGCGCTGTCCCGGCTCGCCCGGCTGTTGTGGGCCGCGGGGCCCGCCGTACGCGGGGCGTGGCTGCCGGCGGTGCTGATCGTGGCCGTCGCCGCGCTCGCCCTCTCCTACGGGGCGGGGTTCGCGGGAGCGCGGGCGCTGCTGCTGGCGGTCGCGCCGGTGGTGCCCGTCGCCGGGGTCGCCCTGTCCTACGGCCCGCACGCGGACCCCCTGCACGAGGTGGCCGCGGCCACTCCGGGCGGCGGGCTGCGGCTCGCGCTCACCCGTACGGTCGCCGTGCTCGTGGTGAGCGTGCCGCTGCTGACGCTGGCCGGGCTGCTGCTGCCCGCCTCGGGCGCGCCGGCCGCGGCGGCCTGGCTGTTGCCGGGGCTGACGCTGGCGCTGGCCTCGCTGGCCCTGGCCTCCTTCGTGGGGTGCCGGGTCGCGGCCGGGGTGACGGGGGGCGGCTGGCTGTGCGCCGTCCTGTCACCGGTGGCGGTCACGCCGGACGCCGCGGCGACCGCACGGCTGTCCGAGCAGCTCTCCCGCTGCCTGGACGGCACGGCCACGCAGGGCGCGTGGGCGGCGGCGGCCGTCCTGAGCGCGGCCCTGCTGGCGCTCCGCCGCCCGGCGTACGACCGCCCGTTGCGCCCCTGACGGCGCCCGGGCCACTCCCCCGCCGACCGGGCCGGGCCCGGAGCAGGCGCCCCCTCACCCCTCTCATCCCTCTCATCCCTCTCCTGGAGAGCCATGGGTTCCATACGTGTGACCGGCCTGCGGGTCCGGCACCGCACAACGCTCGCCCTCGACTCGCTCGACCTGGCGCTCGGCACCGGTGTGCACGGGCTGCTGGGGCCGAACGGGGCCGGGAAGACCTCGCTGATCCGGGTGCTGGCCACGGTGGCGCGGCCGGACGCCGGCCGGGTGGAGCTGCTCGGCGAGGACACCGCCGGCCGTCGCGCCCTGGCCGGGGTGCGGCGCCGGCTGGGCTATCTGCCGCAGGAGTTCGGCTACTACCCGGGTTTCACCGTGCGGGAGTTCGTCGCGTACGTGGCGTGGTTGAAGGAGGTGCCGGCCGCGCGGGTGCCGGCGGCCGTGGAACGGGCGGTGGCCCGGGTCGGCCTCGCGGACCGTGTCGACGCCAAGGTGCGGACGCTGTCGGGCGGCATGGTCCGCCGGGTCGGGATCGCGCAGGCGATCGTCAACGACCCCGCCGTGCTGCTGCTGGACGAGCCGACCGCCGGTCTGGACCCGGAGCAGCGGGTGGAGTTCCGCGAGCTGCTGCGCGAGCTGGGGGCCTCGGCGACCGTGGTGGTCTCCACGCATCTGGTGGAGGACGTGGCCGCCGCATGTACGGAGGTGACCCTGCTGGACGGGGGCCGGATCGCGTACCGGGGCACGCCGGAGGCGCTCTCGCTGCTCGGCGAGGCGTCCGGCGGGCCGGGCGACCATCCGATCGAGCGCGGGTACACGGCGGCGCTGCGCGCGCACCGCGCGCCGGGTGCGCGGGAGGCGGTGTGATGCCCGTCGTCACCGAACCGCAGGCGCCGGTACGCGCGCCGCACCCGCTGCGCGCCGAGGCCGTACGCGGCTTCGCGCCCTGGGCCGGGGCGGCGGTGCTGCTGACGTTCGGCGCGATGCTCGCCGGCACGGCGGACCGCTGGCAGGGCGGGTGGGCGGAGACCGCCACCGAGGTGCACACGGCCATGCTGATCACCCTTCCGCTGGCCGCGGCGGCGGGCTGCTGGCAGGGCGGCCGGGAACGGCGGCGCCGCACCGAGGAGCTGTGGCGTACGACCGTACGGCCGCCGCTGACCCGCCTGCTCGCCCCGGCTCTGCCCGTCGCGCTCTGGGTGGCCGCCGGCTACCTGGTCACGGCGGCCCTGGCGCTGCTCGCCACCTGGCCCTACGCGCAGGGCGACCACCCGCACCCGGCCCTGCTTCCGGGAGACACGGTCGCCATGGCGGCGGGCGCGCTGGCCGGGCATGTGCTGGGCCGGGCCGTGCCCGTCCGGCTGGCGGCCCCGCTGCTGGCGATGGCCGGGTACCTCGGGCTCGGCGTGCTGTCGGCCGACGGCCCGGACGTGACCCGTCCGCTCAGTCCGGCCACGCCCCTCGCGGTCGGCGAGCTGCCGGTGTGGTGGCAGCCGTGGGCCATGGCGGTGTGGACCGGCGGACTGGCGTGCGCCGCCGCGCTGGCGTACGCGGCCCGGCACCGGGTGACGGCGCTGCTGCCGCTGGCCGCCGCGCTGGCCGCGGGCACGCTGCTGGTGCAGGCCGGGGACGGCCTGTGGCACACCGACCCGCTCGCCGACCGTCAGGTGTGCGACACCTCCAGCACCCCGGCGGTGTGCGTGAACGCCCGGTACGCCGGGATGCTCCCGCAGGTCAGCGAGGCCCTGTCGGGGGTCACGGGCAAGCTGGAGGGTGTGCGGAACCTGCCGGCGCGCTGGGCGGACCACGGTGGTGCCCTGCGCGAGGGCGAGGCCCAGCTGCCGATGATCAGCCCGTTGGGCTGGTCGGCCGTACGGGGGCGGCTGACCGATCCGGAGCAGTTCGCGTGGGAGGCCGTCACCGCGCTGTGGGGACGCGGCGACTGCTCCGAGGGGGCGGTGACCACCCGCGTCCTGTGGGCGGACGACGCGGTGGAGTCGTACCTCGCGCCGAATTCCCTGCAGAAGAGCGGCAAGGTGCCCGGGAGCGGTCCTGCCGAGGAGCGCAGGATCCTTGCCGCGCGGGCCAGGCTGGCCGGAATGGACGAGCACGGCCGGCGGGAGTGGTTGTCGGCCTATTTCGCCGCCCGCGCCGGCTGTGACGCCAAGGGGGTGCCGGCCCTGTGACCGGACTCCTCCTGTACGCCCGCTCGCGCGCCCTCCCCGCCGCCCTGGCCGCGCTCGCCGCGACGGCCGGCTTCGCGGTCTGGGCGGCCGGCCGGCTGGACGCCTACCTCGATCCCGACCGCCGGGTGCCGATCGTCGCCCTGGCACCGCTGCTGGCGTCGGCGGTGATCGGAGCGAGCCTGTACACGCCGTCGGACGAGCTGGACCGCACGGCCGTACGCCGCTGGTGGCCGCGCCGTCTGACGCAGCTGGTCGGCCTGACCGCGCTGGCCGCCCTGCTGGTGACCCCGGCCGTACTCGGCCATACCGAGACCTTCGGCCCGCCCGCCGTGCTCCGCAACACCCTCGGCTGTACGGGCCTCACCGCGGCGGCGGCCGTACTCCTGGGCGCCCGCCTCAGCTGGCTCCCCGCGTTCGCCTACGTCACTGCCGTCTACCTGGGCTCCAACACGGCACGCGGCCGGGCGGCCACGGTCTGGGCGTGGCCGATGCAGCCGGGGGCGGCGACGGGCGCGTGGGCGACGGCGGTGACGGCGTTCGTCCTGGGGGCGGCCATGTACGCGGTACGTGGTGCCCGCCCGGAGGGGCCGCGGGCCTGAACACCTGTGCGTGTCCTGCGACCGCAACCACCCCGGACACACGACCGGCCCGTGTCGACTAGGCGGAGATACCGTCGATCCGGGCCAGAGCATCATCCGCGCCGTAGGGCTGCAGGTACGGCAACCAGCGCGGGTCGCGATGCCCCGTGCCGATGATCCGCCAGGCCAGCCCTGTCGGCGGAGCCGGTTTGTGGCGCAGCCTCCAGCCCAGTTCCACCAGGTGGCGGTCGGCCTTGACGTGGTTGCAGCGGCGGCACGAGGCCACCACGTTGTCCCAGACGTGCTTGCCCCCGCGGCTGCGCGGGATGACGTGGTCGACGCTGGTTGCGACGCCACCGCAGTACATGCACCGGCCCCCGTCGCGCGCGAACAGCGCACGGCGGGTCAGAGGAACAGGCCCCCGGTAGGGGACCCGGACGAATCGCTTGAGCCGGACCACGCTGGGTGCGGGGAGGGTGACGGTTGCGCTGTGCATATAGGCGCCGGATTCCTCCAGGGAGACTGCCTTGTTCTCCAGGACGAGGACGAGCGCGCGGCGGAGCGGTACGACGCCGAGCGGCTCGTACGACGCGTTGAGGACCAGGACATGCGGCACGGGTGCCTCCTTGGGCGTCGGCGGCGCGTGGCTCGCGCCGGGACGATCTGCAGTCAGTCTCCCCTCATGCCTGGTGAACGCGCCACCATGTCCCGGTAACGGGCTGGGAGTGTTTTCGACCACACCCGATACATCCCCCGGATCATGGCCTGTTCAAGCCCGCGTGAGCCGTGTCTCTCCTTCGCGCCTCCTGTGCGGATCGGCAGGAGGCACACACAATGCCCCGTTAGTGTGGTGGTCCTGTCCGTCCGGTGACCTTTTCGTGACCTTGACCGCCCGCCGGTACGGACCGTGCAGCACCTGGGAGGTACCTGCCGTGTCGTCCCTGCCCGCCGTCCTGCTGGCCGCCGGGGCATCGCCGTCCCCGTCCCCGTCGGGGTCGACGGCCCCGGCCGTGCCGTCGCTCCAGGACGCCCAGGAGAGCGCGACGAACGCGGCGAGCTGGGTCGAGCAGAACTGGTCGACGTGGCTCGCGATGGGGCTGCAGATCCTGCTGATCGTGGTCGTGGCGGTGGCGCTGCGCGCGGCGGTGCGGCGGGCGATCACCAAGCTGATCGACCGGATGAACCGCACCGTCCAGGCCGTGGACGGGACCGCGCTGGGCGGGCTGCTGGTCAACGCCGAGCGGCGGCGGCAGCGGGCGGCGGCGATCGGCTCGGTGCTGCGGTCGGTGGCGAGCTTCGTGATCCTCGGTACGGCCGCGCTGATGGTGTTGTCCACCTTCAAGATCAACCTGGCGCCGCTGCTGGCGTCGGCCGGTGTCGCGGGTGTGGCGATCGGTTTCGGCGCGCGGAACCTGGTCACGGACTTCCTGTCCGGCGTGTTCATGATCCTCGAGGACCAGTACGGCGTCGGGGACGTGATCGACGCGGGTGTGGCCACCGGCGAGGTGATCGAGGTCGGGCTGCGCGTGACCAAGCTGCGCGGTGACGGCGGGGAGATCTGGTACGTCCGCAACGGCGAGGTCAAGCGGATCGGCAACCTCTCCCAGGGCTGGGCGACGGCCGGGGTCGACGTGACCGTGAAGGCGAGCGAGGACCTGGACCGGGTCAAGGCCACGCTGGACGAGGTCGCCGAGAAGATGAGCAAGGAAGAGCCCTGGAACGAGCTGCTGTGGGGTCCGATCGAGGTGCTCGGCCTGGACTCGGTGCTGATCGACTCCATGGTCGTCCGCGTCTCGGCCAGGACGATGCCCGGCAAGTCGGTCACGGTGGAGCGGGAGCTGCGCTGGCGGATCAAGCGGGCGTTCGACGCGGCGAGCATCCGCATCGTGGGCGGCGCGACGGCCGTCGAGGACCAGGAGGACACCCCCGACCCGACGGCGGCGGTGGCGGCCCCGTCGGTCTACTCCAACGCGGACTCCCCGCAGTCGGCGGCGGCCACGCCGATCACCCCGCAGCGCTCGGCTCCGCCGGCGAAGTAGCGGAACGGTTCGGCACACACGTTCGAGTGAAGGGGTGGGGCATTCCGACGCCGGGAGGGCGCGGGGTGCCCCATCGTTCTGCCGGGGCGCCCAGTGCGGGCTTAGCCTGGCAGCAGCGTGACGAGGAGAAGCGATGAGCGCCGAACCGATCCTGGAGCCGGTCATGACGCAGGTGGACCCCATCGACCTGTTGAGTGCGTTCGAAAAGGCGTCGCCGATGCCGATTCGACCGGAGTACGTCGAGGGGACCGCCATGGTGCCGCCGCAGCCGAATCACCACCACAACAACGGCGCCTTCAAACTGGCCGTCCAGTTCTTCACCGCGGGGCTGAGCCTGACCGGCATGGGTAACGGCTACCGGGCCACACACAAGGACGGCAGGACGATGGCTCTGATCGTCCCGGACTTCTATGTCCTCCACCGCGAGCCCACCGAACTCGACGAGTCGTACCGCAAGGCGAACAAGGGCTGGTACCCCATCGACATGATCGCCCTCGTCGGCGAGGTCACGTCGACCAACCACGAGACCGACACCGGCCCCAAGTTCCGCACCTACGCAGCCGTCGGCATCCCCGTCTACGTCCTCATCGACCGCCACTCCCAGACGGCCCACTGCTATACGGACCCCGTCCTCCCCGGCGACGACCCCACCGAGGCCTACTACAGGACGGACACCAAGGTCACCCTCGGCGACCCCCTCCCCCTCCCCGCGCCCTATCCGACCCTCAACACCACCCCGCTCCTCACCGACTGAACGGCCCACAGGTCGGCCGCACGCGCTTCACGAGGGACGCACCATCCCGCCCCCGAGGTAACGGCTCCGTCGCCTCGGGGGCGTTGTCTATTGACGCCCCCTTCGTCCTGGGCTTACGTTCCTCCCACCCCGAATAGGAAACTTTCCTAACAGTGATCTCGGGGCGGCCGGTGATCAAGACTGGACGTCATGCCCAGGTCACTGAAAGGCTGAGCGGCTGGAAAGGCAGGTGTCGACCCCCATGGCAGGAACCGCCGGTACGCCGGGCACCCCGCGCGTCCTGCGCGCCATGAACGACCGCGCCGCCCTCGACCTGCTGCTGGAGCACGGGCCGCTGTCGCGGACCCGGATCGGCAAGCTCACCGGCCTGTCCAAGCCCACCGCCTCGCAGCTGCTGGCCCGCCTGGAGGCGGCCGGCCTGGTCCGGCTCACCGGCACCAGCGAGGGCCGGCCGGGCCCCAACGCCCAGCTGTACGCGGTCAACCCCGCGGCCGCATACGCCGCCGGGCTCGATGTCACCCCGCAGCGCATCCGCGCCGCGGTCGCCGACATCACCGGCCGCACGGTCGGCGAGCACGAGCTGCCCACCCCCGGTCGGCGCCCGGCGCGGTCCGTCGTCCAGCAGGTCACCGACGCCCTCGACGGCGCCGTCAAGGCGGCCGGGCTCGCCCGGTCCGACGTGCACCGGCTGGTCATCGGCACACCCGGCGCCTTCGACCCCAACACCGGGCGGCTGCGCTACGCCTCCCACCTGCCCGGCTGGCACTCCCCCGCGCTGCTCGACGACCTCGCGGCGGCGCTTCCGATGCCGGTCGAGTACGAGAACGACGTCAACCTCGCCGCCATCGCCGAACAGCGGCTCGGCGCGGCCCGCGGCCACGCGGACTTCGTGCTGCTGTGGAACGAGGAGGGCCTCGGCGCCGCCCTGGTCCTGGGCGGCCGGCTGCACCGCGGCTGGACCGGCGGCGCCGGCGAGGTCGGCTTCCTGCCGGTGCCGGGCACCCCCCTGGTACGGCAGGTCACCAAGGCCAACAGCGGTGGCTACCAGGAGCTGGCCGGCTCCCAGGCCCTGCCGAAGCTGGCCCGGGAACTCGGCGTCCCGGACGTGCCGTCGGGGCCGTACACCGAGGCCGCCACCGCGCTCGTCGCCCGCGCCGCCGACCATGCGAGCGGCCCTCACCGGGAGCTGCTCCAGGCCTACGCCACCCGGCTGGCCACCGGTCTGGCCTCGCTCGTCTCCGTGCTCGACCCCGAACTCGTCGTCCTCAGCGGCTCCGCGCTGACGGCCGGCGGCGAGGTGCTGCGCGCCCTCGTCCAGGCCGAGCTGGAGGAGCTGGCCGCGGCCCGGCCCCGGCTGGTCGTCGGCGACGTCCGGGAGCACCCCGTCCTGCGCGGCGCGCTGGAGTCCGCGCTCGCCGCCACCCGCGACGAGGTCTTCGACACCTCGCGCTGAACCCGCTCGCACCTCCGCAGCGGTAGCACGTCCCCCTTCCCGCCCACCCGCCCCTGGGAGACCTCGCCATGCCCACAGCCATACCCGGAGTCGCCCGAAACACGGCTTTCGCCCTGACCGCCTCCCTCGCCCTCCTCACCACCGCCTGCACCGGCCAGTCCGGCTCGGGCGCCACGGACGACCCCACGAAGGACACCACGATCACCTTCTGGCACGCCTGGAGCGCGCCGAACGAGGTGAAGGCCGTCAAAGCGCTGGTCACCGGCTTCGAGAACGCCCACCCCCATATCCACGTGAACATCGTCGGCAACATGACCGACGACAAGATCAACCAGGCGCTGCGGGCCGGCGGCGACAGGGCCCCGGACGTGATCTCGTCGTTCACCACCAACAACGTGGGCAGGTTCTGCTCCTCGGGCGCGCTGGTCGACCTGGACCCGTTCTTCGAGAAGTCCGGGATCGACCCGGAGAAGACGTTCCCGAAGCCCATGAACGAGTACACCCGGTTCGACGGCAACCGCTGCGCCGTTCCGCTGCTCGGTGACGCGTACGGGCTCTACTACAACAGGACGGCGTTCAAGAAAGCGGGCATCGCCCGACCCCCGAGGACCTGGTCCGAATTCGAGGCGGACGCAAGGAAACTGACCGTGCCCCAGGGCGACGGCTACAAGCAGCTCGGGTTCATGCCGAACTACCACGGCTGGGAGTCCACCACCGAGCACTACCTCGGCCAGTTCTCGCCGACGTACTTCGACAAGGACGGCAAGTCGAACCTCGCCGAGGACCCCGCTTTCGCACAGGCCTTCACGCTCCAGAAGAAACTCGTGGACGAACTCGGCGGATTCGCACGGCTGGAGAAGTTCCGCGCCACCCTCGGCGACGAGTGGGGCCCCAAGCACCCCTTCCACACCGGCCAGGTCGCCATGCAGCTCGACGGCGAGTGGCGGCTCGGCATGGCCGAGGAGGCGAAGCCGGACTTCGAGATCGGGGTGGCCCCGCTGCCCGTCCCGGACGACCAGGCCGACCAGTACGGCAAGGGCTACATCACCGGCACCATCGCGGGCATCGCCGCCACCAGCCGCAAGCGGAACGCGGCCTGGGAGTTCGTCAAGTACGTCACCACGGACACGGACGCGGTGGTCGGCTTCGCCAACGACATCCACAACGTGCCCTCCACGCTCGCCGCGCTGAAGTCCGCGGAACTGACGTACGACCCGCGGTTCAAGACCTTCCTGGACATCGCCGCCAACCCGCACTCCACCACCGCTCCCGCCTCGGTCAACGGCGGTGTGTACCTGGTGACGATCCAGCAGTTCGGCTACGACTACGAGAGCGGCAAGGTCACCGATCTCGAGGCCGGGCTGCGGAGGACGGCCGCGCAGATCGACACGGACATCGCGCAGGCCCGGTGATGAGCGCCGTCACCCTCGCCTCCAGACGCCGGCGCTCGGCGCTGCGCACCCTCGCCTTCGTGTCGCCGTGGCTCATCGGTTTCGCGGTCTTCTTCGCCTATCCGCTGATCTCCACGGTCTATTTCTCCTTCATGCACTACGACGGCTTCCGGCCGCCGGAGTGGAGCGGCGGGAAGAACTGGGCGTACGTCTTCGAGCACTACCCGCTGTTCTGGCCCGCGCTGCGCAACACGCTGTGGCTGGTCCTGATCATGGTGAGCCTGCGCGTGGTGTTCGGGCTGGGCGTCGGGCTGCTCATCACCCGGATCAGGACGGGGACGGGCGTCTTCCGCACCCTGTTCTACCTGCCGTACCTCGCCCCGCCGGTCGCGGCGACCACGGCCTTCGCGTTCCTGCTCAATCCCGGCACCGGCCCGGTGAACTCCCTGCTGGAGAAGACCGGACTGCCGGCGCCGGGCTGGTTCAACGACCCCACGTGGTCCAAGCCGGCGCTGACCCTGCTGGCCCTGTGGGGCGTCGGCGACCTGATGGTCGTCTTCATGGCCGCGCTGCTCGACGTACCGGCGGAGCAGTACGAGGCGGCGGAGCTGGACGGCGCCTCGGCCTGGCAGCGCTTCCGCTACGTCACCCTGCCGAACGTCGCGCCGATCGTGATGTTCGCCGTCGTCACCGGCGTGATCCAGACCATGCAGTACTACACCCAGCCGCTGGTCGCCGGGAAGGTCGCCTCCGGAGTGATCCAGGGCGCCGGCACCCAGTTCGAGCCCGGCTACCCCGACAAGTCCACGCTCACCCTCCCCCAGCTCGTCTACAACCTCGGCTTCCAGCGCTTCGACTACGGCTCGGCGTGCGTGGTGGCGCTGGTGCTGTTCGCCCTGTCGACGGCGTTCACCGCGCTGCTGATGCGGCGCCGCGGCGGCCTGATCCAGGCAGGTGACTGACGTATGAACCGCCGCAAGACACATCTGGAATGGGTCGCGGTCCACTCCCTGGGCGTGGCAGCCGCGCTGTTCTTCACGCTCCCCTTCGTCTTCGTGTTCCTGACCTCGCTGATGAGCGACAGCCAGGCCCTCAGCCGGGACCTGCTCCCGCACACCTGGGAGTGGGGCAACTACCGGAAGGTCTTCGACACGCCGGGTTTCCTCACCTGGTGGCGGAACACGCTGCTCTACGCCGGTCTCGGCACCGTGCTGACCGTGGTCTCCTCGGTCCCGGTGGCGTACGCGCTCGCCAAGTTCCGCTTCCGGGGCCGCAACCTGTCGCTCATGCTGGTGATCTCGATGATGATGCTGCCCCCGCAGGTGGTCGTCATCCCGATGTACCTGTTCTGGGCGAAGCAGCTGGACCTGTCCGGCACGCTGTGGCCGCTGATCGTCCCGATGGCGTTCGGGGACGCGTTCTCCGTCTTCCTGCTGCGCCAGTTCCTGATGACGATCCCCGACGAGTACCTGGACGCGGCGAAGGTCGACGGCTGCGGCGACCTCAGGACCCTGCTGCGGGTCGTGCTGCCCATGGCCAGGCCGGGCATCGCCGCCGTGGCCCTCTTCCAGTTCTTCTACGCCTGGAACGACTACTTCGGCCCGCAGATCTACGCGTCCGAGAACCCCGGCGCCTGGACCCTGTCCTACGGACTGGAGTCCTTCAAGGGCGCCCACCACACCGACTGGAACCTCACCATGGCCGCGACCGTGCTGGTCATGGCGCCCGTGATCCTCGTGTTCTTCTTCGCCCAGAAGGCGTTCGTCGAAGGCGTCACGCTCACCGGAGTGAAGGGTTAAACCACGTATGAAACTCACTGTGGTCGGCGGAGGCTCGACCTACACCCCCGAACTCATCGACGGCTTCGCCCGCCTCAGGGACACCCTGCCCGTCGAGGAACTGGTACTGGTGGACCCGGCCGCCGAACGCCTGGAGCTGGTGGGCGGACTGGCCCGGCGGATCTTCGCCAGGCAGGGCCACGGCGGCCGGATCGTCACCACCTCCGACCTGGACGCGGGGGTCGACGGCGCCGACGCCGTGCTGCTCCAGCTGCGCGTCGGCGGCCAGGCGGCCCGCGAGCAGGACGAGACCTGGCCGCTGGAGTGCGGCTGCATCGGCCAGGAGACCACCGGCGCGGGCGGCCTGGCGAAGGCCCTGCGCACGGTCCCGGTCGTGCTCGACATCGCCGAACGGGTCCGCCGTACCAACCCGAGCGCGTGGATCATCGACTTCACCAACCCGGTCGGCATCGTCACCCGCGCCCTGCTCCAGGCGGGCCACCGGGCGGTGGGCCTGTGCAACGTGGCGATCGGCTTCCAGCGGAAGTTCGCGGCCCTGCTCGGTGTGGCCCCGGCGGATGTGCATCTGGGCCATGTGGGCCTCAACCACCTCACCTGGGAAACCGGTGTGCGGTTGGGCGGCCCGGAGGGCGCGAACGTCCTGCCGAAGCTCCTGGCCGAGCACGGCGAGGCGATCGCCGACGACGTCCGCCTCCCCCGCCCCCTGCTGGACCGCCTCGGCGTCGTCCCCTCCTACTACCTGCGCTACTACTACGCGCACGACGAGGTCGTACGGGACCTGCGCACCAAGCCCTCCCGCGCCTCCGAGGTGGCTGCCATGGAACGGGAGCTGCTGGCCATGTACGGCGACCCGGCCCTGGACGAGAAGCCGGCACTGCTGGCCAAGCGGGGCGGCGCCTTCTACTCGGAGGCGGCCGTGGACCTGGCGGCGGCCCTGCTGGGCGGAGGAGGCAGCCCGTACCAGGTGGTGAACACGCTCAACAGGGGCACACTGTCCTTCCTCCCGGACGACGCGGTGATCGAGGTCCAGGCGGCGGTCGGCCCGGCGGGCCCGGTCCCGCTGCCGGTCCCCGACCTGGACCCGCTGTTCTCGGGGCTGATCGCGAACGTGACGGGGTACGAGGAGCTGGCCCTGGAGGCGGCCCTGCGCGGCGGCCGGGACCGCGTCTTCCGCGCCCTGCTCGCCCACCCGCTGATCGGCCAGTACGGGTACGCCGACACCCTCACCGACCAGCTGATCGCACACAACCGGGAGCACCTCGCGTGGGCCTGACCGCACCCGACCCCCTGACGGTCCTGGCCATCGACGCGGGCAACAGCAAGACCGACGTGGCCGTGGTCACCGGCGCCGGCGAGGTCCTGGCCACGGCCCGCGGCGGCGGCTTCCGCCCGCCCGCGGTGGGCGTGGCGGCGGCGCTGGACGCGCTGGCGGAACCGGTGGCCCGGGCGTTCGCGGACGCCGGGGTCACCTCCGTCGGCCATGTCTCGGCCTGCCTGGCCAACGCCGATCTCCCGGTGGAGGAGGAGCAGCTGGCGAGCGCGCTGCACGCGCGCGCGTGGGGTGCGTCGGTGGAGGTCCGCAACGACACCTTCGCGATCCTGCGCGCGGGCGTCGCCGAGCCGCGCGGGGTGGCGGTGGTGTGCGGGGCGGGCATCAACTGCGTCGGCATGCGCCCCGACGGCCGTACCGCCCGTTTCCCGGCCATCGGCCGCATCTCCGGTGACTGGGGCGGCGGCTGGGGTCTTGCGGAGGAGGCGCTGTGGCACGCGGCCCGCGCGGAGGACGGCCGCGGCAGGCCCACCTCGCTGGCCCGTACCCTCCCCGCGCACTTCGGCCTGCCGAGCATGTACGCCCTCATCGAGGCCCTGCACCTGGAGCACGTCGACCCCGGCCGGCGGCACGAGCTGACCCCGGTGCTGTTCGCCACGGCGGCGGACGGCGACCGGGTGGCCCGGGCGATCGTCACCCGGCTCGCGGAGGAGGTCACGGTGATGGCGACGGTCGCCCTGACCCGCCTGGACCTGCTGGAGGAGGAGACCCCGGTCCTCCTCGGCGGCAGCGTCCTCACCGCCGGCCACCCCCAGCTGAACGACGGCATCCGCGCCCTCCTGGCGGCCCGCGCCCCCAAGGCCGACGTCCGCGTGGTGACGGCGAGCCCGGTCCTGGGCGCGGCCCTGCTGGGCCTGGACCGGCTGGGCTCGGACGCGGCGGCGCAGGAGCGGGCGCGGAGCCACTGGGAGCCGGCTCGGCGCACCCGCTGACCCGCGCGCGGTGAGGCGTCAGCCGAAGTGGAGGTCGCCGTGGACGGTGCCGGTCTGGATGACGGGACCGCGGATGTCGCCTCCGCTGATGGTGTCGTGCACGGTGCCGCCCCGCTCCGGGGCGCGCCGTGCCGCCTCGACCAGCGCGCGCCGCGCGCCTCGTCCAGCTCCTCGGCCGCCGCCCGCGCCTCCTCCTCCCGGCCACGGCCAACGCCGTCAGCTGTACCCCGGAAAGCCACTGGGAGCAGCTGGAACCGATCCGTCCTGACCGGCGTGTTCATCGGCAGGGGGTGGTGCGTCGGATGCCGTGCGCCTCTGGGCACACTGCGATCCGATCAAGATCCAGTGAAGGCCGGTGCGGATGTCAGTGCCGACGGCGATACTTGGCGGCGAACGGATGACCATGGGGGAGGTCAAGTGACACACCCGCCGAAGAGCGCAGCACCACCGGTGGTGGGCCCCGGTGTGCCCGCCGCCCCCGGCATCCCCGCACAGCCCGGACGGCCCGCGGCCGTCGGTCCCGGTGTGCCGCCCGCGCGCCGGACCGCCTTCGCCGAGGGCGTCGAGCGGCTGCGGGCCGCCGCGACGACCGAGCCGGGCCGGCTGCGGATCATCGGTGCCGTCCTGGCGCTGCTGGTCGTCGCGTTCGGGACGGTCACCGCCTGGCAGACCAGCGCCCGCTCGGCCGCCGCCGACGACGTGCTGCACCGCAGCCAGCCGCTCAGCTCCGGCGCGGCCGGCATCTACCGCTCGCTGGCCGACGCCAACACCGCCGCCTCCAGCGGGTTCCTGGCGGGCGGACAGGAGAACGCGCAGTCCAGGGACCGGTACGAGAAGGACGTACGCACCGCCGCCGCCGGCCTCGTCACCGCCGCCGCCAACGCCGAGCCGGGCTCCGCCGCCGAGACGACCATCGCCAGGCTGAACCGGCTGCTGCCCGAGTACAAGGGCCTCATCGAGCGCGCCCGGACGTACAACCGGCAGGGCTATCCGGTCGGCGGCGCCTATCTGCGGTACGCCAACGAGAAGATGCAGAAGGAGATGCTCCCGGCGGCGGAGGACCTCTACACGACGGAGAACCGGCGGCTCGACGCCGACTACGGCAACGCGACACCGTACCCGTGGGCGGCGATCGCGCTCGGCCTGCTCGCCCTGGCCGCGCTCGGCTGGGCCCAGCACCGCATGTACCGGCGCACCAACCGCGTGCTCAACCACGGCCTGGTCGCCGCCAGTGCCGCGACCACCGTCGCCCTGCTGTGGCTGGTCGTGGGCCACGCCGTCGCCCGCTCCGGCCTCGACGGCTCCTACGAGCACGGGATCCGCTCGCTCAACGTCCTCCACGACGCCCGGATCGCCTCCCTGAAGGCACGCGGGAACGAGAACCTGAGCCTGGTGGCACGCGGCGCGGAGACCATCACGGTCGACGGGAAGCCGTACGACGCCTACTACTACGACTTCGACAAGGACATCGCCGTGCTCGGCAAGGGCCTCACCGAGGCGGCCCGGCTCGCCGACGACCAGGGGGGCACCACTCCGGTCAAGGCGGCCGAGGGCAACATGGCCGTGTGGAAGCAGCGTCACGCCGCCGCCCGGACCGAGGACGAGAACGGCAACTACCAGCAGGCGCTGGACAAGGTGATCGGCGCGAAGGGCGCGACCGCCGAGTGCTTCGACAGCGTCGACCGCAATCTCGCCCGGGCCATCGACCATGAGCGGGCCGAGTTCCAGCAGGCCGCCGGAGACGGGCGGGACGCCATGACCGGGCTGCCGGTGGGCGCCGCCGTCCTCGCGGTGCTGGGCGCGGCCGGCGCCGTCGCCGGCATCGGCCGCAGACTTTCGGAGTACCGGTGACAGGGGGCAAGGTGATGGACGTGAGCCGTGCACGGCCGTCGCTGCGCGGCTGGGGCGGGGTCGCCGCGATGGCGGTGCTGTGCGCGCTGGCGCTGGCGTTCGTCCTGCTGCTGTCGTGCACCCAGCGGGCGCCGCAGGACCCGGAGCGGGCCGGGCGGAAGACGGCCACCGGCATCCAGGCCCGTGCCGACGGCTGCGTGGACGCCGAGGCGCACCAGCAGACGCTCGCCCCGTCCGGCGCGGACGGCCCGACGATCGACGCCATCAAGGCCCGTACGGGCGCCAAGCGCAAGCTGGTCGTCGGCGTCGACCAGAACAGCTACCGCTGGGGCTACCGCAACCCCAACACCGAGGGCGCGCGGCTGGAGGGCTTCGACATCGACCTCGTCCACCGGATCGCCGAGGACATCCTCGGTGACCCGGACGCGGTGCAGTTCAAGGCGATACCGACCAGCCAGCGCATCCCGGCGATCGAGGACGGGCGCGTCGACATGGTGGTGCGCACCATGACGATCACCTGTGACCGGCTGAAGCAGGTCGCGTTCTCCGCGCCCTACTTCAAGACCGGCCAGCAGGTCCTCGCGCCCAAGTCGTCCCCGATCACCGGCTACGACGACTCGCTGGCGCACAAGAAGGTGTGCACGGCGGCCGGTTCGACGGCGTACTCCAAGCTGGACGCCGACCGGAAGGAGGGCCGGCTGCCCGCCTCCACCGATATCTCCACCACCGTCCCGAACCAGCTGGACTGCCTGGTCCGGCTGCAACTGGGCGAGGTGGACGCGGTGGTGACCGACGGCGCGCTGGCCGCGAGCCAGGCCGCGCAGGATCCGACGGTCGAGCTCAAGGGCAAGGCGTTCACGACCGAGTACTACGGAGTGGCGATGAAGAAGGACGCGAGCGATCTGGTGCGCCGGGTCAACGGTGTCCTGGTGGACTATCGCGCACACGGCTGGCAGACGTCGTACGACGACTGGCTGTCGGCGACACTGGGGAAGGATCCAGCCGCGTCGAAACCGCCCGCGCCGCAGTACCTGCGCAGCAGTTGAGCCGCACCCGACCGGAACAGACAGCAAGCGAGAGGTGATCGATGGGCGTCACGGACCCCGCCGGGCCGGTGATGGACCGGGACGAGGTGGACCGTGCGCTGGCGCGGCTCGGCCAGGAGCACGAGGCGATCGAGACCTCGCTGCTGGCCCTGCAGGACCACGCGGGCCGCAGACTCCTCGAAGGTGCCGACCTGACCGGTGTGACCAAGGAGCGCTGGCAGGCAACGGAGGCGCGGATCACCCTGCTGTGGGCGTACTTCGACGCCTACACGGCCGCGCTGCGCGGCGCCCGTGAGATCCGCGCCCGGCGCCGCTGGTCCAGCCGGGAGGACCTGGCGGAGCTGACCGAGCTGCTGCGCGGCGAGTCCGTGACCGTCCCCGGCGGCGGGACCGGCCGGCTGAGCGAGACGTTCTCGCTGTCGGCGCTGGTGGACCGGATGAACGAGCTGTACGCGACGAGCCTGGACATGATCGTCGCCGCCGACGCGGTGTGGTCGGCGCTGCCCGCGCGGATCGATCTACTCGCCGCGGAACTCCAGCGCACCCGGGGCCTCGCGCACTCCGTCGGGGTACGCCCCGGCGAGCACCCGGCCGGGGACGACCTGGAGCGGATCACCCGCACGCTGACCCAGCTGCGCGAGGACGTCGTCCGCGACCCGCTCGCCTTCTGGGTCCCGGCCGAGGGCAGTTCGGCGCCCGGCGGCGGGCGCCCGGACACGACGGTGTACGACCGTGAGGCGCGCGCCCTGGAGGACGTACGGCGGGAGATCGACGCCGTGCTGACGGTGCGCCAGGACGCGGAGGCGCGGCTGATCCGGCTGCGGGACGTGCTCTCGCGCGCGGACCGCACCCTCGCCGAGGCCCGTACCGCGCGCGGCGAGGTGCTCGCGAAGATCGCCGCGACCGAGGTCCCGGTGGTGAGCGGTCCGCCGACCGCGCTGCAGGAGCAGCTGGCGACCGCGGCCGAGTACCGCAGGCAGGCCCAGTGGCACCGGCTCTCCCCGCTGCTGGAGTCGCTGGAGGAGAAGGCGGAGGACGAACTGCTGCGCGCCCGCGAGTCGCTGACCGCGGTCACCGCGCCGCTCGCGGTCCGCGCCGAGCTGCGCGGCCGGCTCGACGCCTACAAGGCGAAGGTGGCCCGGCACGGTCTGGCCGAGGACCCGCTGCTGGTAGAGCGGTACGACGCGGCCCGCCGCATGCTGTGGAGCGCGCCCTGCGACCTGCGCGTGGCGGAGCAGGCCGTGCTGCGCTACCAGCAGACGGCGGCCGAACTGCTCGGCGGCGCGCCGGAGGACCGTAAGGGGGACGCGTCATGAGTCAGCCGGGGCAGACCTGCCAGCGGCCGGGCTGCGCGGGGACGTACGAGGACGTCGGCGGCGGCGAGCTGTACTGCGACACGTGCGGTCTCGCGCCGGTCGTCTCCGCGAGCGGGATGGTGGGCTCGCCGCCCACCGGGATCACCAGGGGGGCGTCGGAGAGCGGCAGTTCGCGCAGCGCGCGGACGTCCTCGCAGTCGTCGAGGTCGCGCCGCTCGGTGTCCGGGCGGCTCTCCCGGTCGCTGTCGGGGAATTCCACGGGCCGCTCGGTGTCGGTGCGCAGCTCCGGCTCCTCGTCCGGCACCTCCTCGCGCGGCCGGCTGGGCGCCGGACTGGTCTCGGTGCCGCAGGTGCCGCGGCCCGACCCGCGCGCAATGGTGCTGGAGAACCCGGAGGTGCCCGAGCGGAAGCGGTTCTGCTCGCGCGCGGACTGCGGCGCTCCGGTGGGCCGGGCCCGGGGTGACCGGCCGGGCCGCACGGAGGGGTTCTGCACCAAGTGCGGGCACCCCTACTCCTTCGTGCCCAAGCTGAAGGCCGGGGACATCGTGCACGGCCAGTACGAGGTCGCGGGCTGCCTGGCGCACGGCGGGCTCGGCTGGATCTACCTCGCCGTGGACCGGGCCGTCTCCGACCGCTGGGTGGTGCTCAAGGGCCTGCTGGACACCGGCGACCAGGACGCGATGGCCGCGGCGATCTCCGAGCGGCGGTTCCTCGCGGAGATCGAGCACGCCAACATCGTGCGGATCTACAACTTCGTGGAGCACCTGGACCAGCGCACCGGCTCCCTCGACGGCTACATCGTCATGGAGTACGTCGGCGGCAAGTCCCTGAAGGAGATCGCCAACTCCCGCCGCACCCCCGACGGCCGGCGCGACCCGCTGCCGGTGGAACAGGCGTGCGCCTACGGCATCGAGGCGCTGGAGGCCCTCGGCCACCTGCACAGCCGTAACCTCCTCTACTGCGACTTCAAGGTCGACAACGCCATCCAGACCGAGGACCAGCTCAAGCTGATCGACATGGGCGCGGTCCGCCGCATGGACGACGACGAGTCGGCGATCTACGGCACGGTCGGCTACCAGGCCCCGGAGGTCGCCGAGTCCGGCCCGTCGGTGGCCAGCGACCTGTACACGGTGGGCCGCACCCTCGCCGTGCTCGCCTTCGACTTCCAGGGCTACACCAACGTCTACGTCGACTCCCTGCCCGATCCCGACAGCATCGAGGTCTTCCGCCGGTACGAGTCCTTCTACCGGCTCCTGGTCCGCGCCACCGACCCCGACCCGGCCCGCCGGTTCGCCTCCGCGCAGGAGATGGCCGAACAGCTGACGGGCGTGCTGCGGGAGGTGGTGTCGCTGCAGTCCGGGCAGGCACGGCCCGCGCTGTCGACGCTGTTCGGACCCGAGGTGAAGGTCACCGACACCGAGCTGTTCCCACGGCTGGACGGGGACGTGTCCCGGCTGGGGGCGCGCCCGGTGGGGAAGGCTCCCGCCGCCCCCGCTCCGCTCCCGCCCGCCCTGGTCAAGCCGGTCGACACCGCGGCCGCCGCGCTCGCCCTGCCGGTGCCGCTGGTCGACCCGTCCGACCCCAACGCCGGTTTTCTCGCGGGCCTGATGGCCTCCGCGCCGGCCGAGCTGATGACCGCGCTGGCCGCGGCGCCCGCGCAGACCGTGGAGACCCGGCTGCGGCAGATCCGCGCCCGGCTGGAGAGCGGCGACCACCAGGGCGCGCTGATGAGCCTGGCCAAGCTGGACGAGGAACGGCCCGACGACTGGCGGGTGGTGTGGTACCGGGGCGTGGCCGCGCTGGTCACAGGCGACTTCGAGCACGCCGCGCTCGCGTTCGACGCGATCTACGACGCCTTCCCCGGCGAGGCCGCGCCCAAGCTGGCGCTCGGCCTGTGCGCCGAGGTGCTGGGCCAGTTGGACAACGCGGCCGAGTACTACCGCCTGGTGTGGTCGACCGACCCGAGCTTCGTGAGCGCCGCGTTCGGTCTGGCCCGGGTGCGGCTCGCGGCCGGGGACCGCGGCGGCGCCGTACGGACGCTGGAGTCGGTGCCCGAGTCCTCCATCCACTACACGGCCGCCCGGGTCGCCGCCGTCCGGGCCCGGCTCAGACAGCGCACCGCGGGCTCCGGTGACGTACCGTTCCTGGACGACCTGACGGCCGCCGCCGGTCAGGTCGAGGCACTCCAGGCGTACGGCCTGGACCCGGCACGGCGCGAGCTGTTGTCGGCGGAGGTGCTCGGCTGTGCGCTGGACTGGATACTCTCCGGGGGCCAGGGCACCGGGCCCGCCGCCGGAGGCCGGGTGTTGCTGGGCAGCGGTCTGGACGAGCGGGGCCTCCGCTTCGGCCTGGAGCGCGCCTATCGCACGCTGGCCCGGCTGGCGCCCGGCGGCGAGGAGAGGATCGAGCTGGTGGAACGGGCCAACCGTTACCGCCCCCGGACGTGGGTGTAGTCGATGTCGCAGATGCCCCGGCAGGCCGCACTGCCGAAGTGCCCGAGCTGCGCGGAGCCCGTGGAGTCGGGTGATCTGTTCTGCGGAGCGTGCGGATACGACCTGTCGGTGGTGCCCGCTAGGCCGCAGGACCATCCGACGCTCACCATGACCGGCTCCCCGGCACCCGACGACGGCACGGACTGGCCCGGCCCCGGCCCGGCCGGCTCCGGCACGCCGTCCGCGGCGCATCCGCCGGCGGACCCGCCCGGCACCGACCCGGACGGCACGCCGCTGCCCGCGCACGGGACCGGTCCGGTCGCGGACGGCACGCAGTCGGGCGGGCATGACGCCGGCGGTGGGCACTCCTCCGGTTCCGGGGTGCGGTTCGACCGGCCGGACGAACCGGACGAGTACCCGCTGCAGGCGCCGGACCCGCGGCTGACCGCCGCCCCGGCCGAGCCCGCGCAGCTCTGTGTGGCCTGCCGGGCGGGCCGCGTGGACAGCGACGGCTACTGCGAGAACTGCGGGCACGCCCAGCCGCGCGAACGCGACCACGTGGAGCGGGAGTCGGGCCCGGTCGCCGCCGTCAGCGACCGCGGGCTGCGCCACCACCGCAACGAGGACGCCTTCGCCGTCGGCCACACCACGCTGCCCGACGGCACCCCGGCGGCGCTGGCGATCGTCTGCGACGGCGTGTCCTCCGCGACCCGTCCCGACGACGCTTCCCTGGCCGCCTCCCAGGCGGCCGGCGACACCCTGCTGGCCGCGCTGCCGCGCGGCACCCACCCCCAGCAGGCCATGCACGAGGCGATCGTCGCCGCCTCGCAGGCCGTCAACGCGCTCGCCGAGGAGCCCGCCACGGCCCGCGAGCACGCCCCGCACCAGAACGCGCCGGCCTGCACGATCGTCGGCGCGATCGTCACCTCCGGCCTGCTGGTCGTCGGCTGGGTCGGCGACAGCCGCGCCTACTGGGTGCCCACCGACCGCACCGCGCCCCCCGCCCGGCTCACCGAGGACGACTCGTGGGCCGCGCAGATGGTCGCCGCCGGCCTGATGAGCGAGGCCGAGGCGTACGCCGACGAGCGGGCCCACGCGATCACCGGCTGGCTCGGCGCGGACGCCTACGAACTGGAGCCGCACACCGCCGCCTTCAAGCCGGACCGGCCCGGCACCGTCGTGGTGTGCACCGACGGGCTGTGGAACTACGCCGAGACCGCCGAGGAGATGTCCGAGGTCATCCCGGCGGACGCGGCGGTCCGCCCGCTGCACGGCGCCCGGGTGCTGGTGGGGCACGCCCTGGACGGCGGGGGCCACGACAACGTAACAGTGGCGATCCTGCCGTTCCCGGCGCCGCCGCAGGGGGCAGGATCGGCCTGAGGGCCGTACCCGACCGGGGGGATACGGCACGGGGAAGCCGCGGCGGACCGGAGGGGACCGGTCCGCTCACAGCCATCGCCTCGTGTGAGCGAGGTGTCCGAGGGGGATGCGATCAAGCATGGCCAACTTCGCGAAGTCGAACGTGCCACGGTTCTCGGTGGACGTCTACCAGAACGAGTACCTGCCCGAGGGCGGCAGCGAGGTCAACGCCGTCGTCACCGTGACCGCGACCGGCGGCGGCACCATCGGCAGCGCGGTCTCCGCGCCCGGGTACCCGGCGGGTCGGGGGCCCTCCGCCGCGGTGGCCGTCATGGTCGACTGCTCCGGCTCCATGGACTACCCGCCGACCAAGATGCGCAACGCCCGCGACGCCACGGCCGCCGCGATCGACACCCTGCGCGACGGCACCCGGTTCGCGGTGATCGGCGGCACGCACGTGGCCAAGGAGGTCTATCCGGGCGGCGGCCGGCTCGCGGTCGCCGACGCCACCACCCGTGAGCAGGCCAAGCACGCGCTGCGCCGGCTGAGCGCGGGCGGCGGTACGGCCATCGGCACCTGGCTGCGGCTCGCCGACCGGCTGCTGTCCGCGGCGGACGTCACCATCCGGCACGGCATCCTGCTCACCGACGGCCGCAACGAACACGAGTCACCGCAGGAGCTGCGGGCCACGCTGGACGCGTGCGCGGGGCGGTTCACCTGTGACGCGCGGGGCGTGGGCACCGACTGGGAAGTGAAAGAAGTCACAGGGATCGCCTCGGCGCTGCTCGGCACCGCCGACATCGTCGCCGACCCGTCGGGCCTCGCCGCGGACTTCACGCGGATGATGGAGACGGCGATGGGCAAGGAGGTCGCCGACGTCTCCCTGCGGGTGTGGACGCCGGTCGGCACCACCATCCGCTTCGTCAAGCAAGTCGCGCCCAACGTGGAGGACTTGACCGGCCGCCGCACCGAGGCCGGGCCGCGCGCCGGGGACTACCCGACCGGCTCCTGGGGCGACGAGTCCCGCGACTACCACCTGTGCGTGACGGTCCCGCCGGCCGGACTCGGCCAGGAGATGCTCGCCGCCCGGGTGTCGCTGGTGGTGCCGCAATCGGACGGATCGGTGCAGAACCTCGGGGCGCAGGGGCTCGTGCGGGCGGTGTGGACCGACGACATGGCCGCCTCCACCTCGATCAACCCCCAAGTCGCCCACTACACCGGGCAGGCGGAACTGGCGCAGGCCATCCAGAAGGGGCTCGACCTTCGTAAAGCGGGCGATTTCGATGGAGCAACGGCCAAACTGGGGCGTGCGGTTCAGCTCGCGAGCGCCTCGGGGAACGCCGATACTGCGAAACTGCTTGCGAAGGTGGTGGACGTGGTCGACGCCGCGACAGGTACTGTGCGGTTGAAGACGAGGGTCGCCGAGGCGGACGAGATGACGCTGGAGACCCGGTCCACAAAGACTGTTCGTGTAAAGAAGTGACCCTTGGAAGCGTAGGAGAAGGGGAAGCGCCGACATGCCGACCTGCCCGAACGGACACCAGTCGGGTTCCGACGACTGGTGCGAGGTCTGCGGTCACCGCATGGCCGGTGCCGTACCTCTGCCCCCTCCGCCGCCCCCGCCCGCGGGCGGTTACGGCTTCCCGCCCCCGCAGGGCGGCCCGGCCGGCGCCCGCCCGCCGGCCGCGTCGGCCCCGGAGCCGGAGCTGTGCCCGCAGTGCCGTACGCCCCGTGAGGGCGGCGCGCCGTTCTGCGAGGAGTGCCGGTGGAACTTCCTGACCAACACGGCGACCTCCTACACCCCGGCCGCCCCGCGTCCGCCGCAGCCGCGGTTCCAGCCGCCGAGCTCGACGTACGGCGGCGGTGACGGGTACGAGTACCAGGGCTCGCGGCCCTCGCAGGTGAACCGGCCGGCCGAGCCGATCCCGTCCTTCGGCAGCGAGCCGTCGGGCCCGACGCCGTTCGGCGGCGACCGCGCCCCGTCCGGCCCGCCGACCTCCCCCGGCCCCGCGGGCGCGCCCCCGTTCGGCGCCGGCAACCAGCGCCCGCCGGGCCCGCCCCAGGGCTTCGGCCAGGTCCCGGGTCAGAACCAGGGGCCGGGATCGGGACCGGGCACGGCACCGGGCCGGCGTCCTGGCGGCCCGGGCGGTCCGTCGGGTCCGGGCGGTCCGTCGGGTCCCGGTGGCCCGGGCGGCTTCGGCGGTGCGCCGGGTCAGAGTCAGGGCCAGGTCCCGGGTCAGGGTCAGGTCCCGGGTCAGGGTCAGGGTCCCGGCGGTCCGGGTGGCTTCGGCGGCGGTCCGGGACAGGGTCCGGGTTCCGGTGGTCCCGGTGGTCCGGGCGGCTTCGGCGGTGGGCCGGGTCAGGGCCAGGGTCCGGGCCAGGGCCAGGGTCCGGGCCAGGGCCAGGGTCCGGGCCAGGGCCAGGGCCAGGGTCCGGCTCAGGGCCCGGGGGCCGGCGGCCCGTCCGGTTTCGGTGGCGGTCCGGGGCAGGGCCCCGGCGGCCCCGGTGGCCCCGGCGGCCCCTCCGGGTTCGGCGGCGGCCAGGGTCCGGCGTCCGGTGGACCGGGCGGTCCATCCGGGTTCGGCGGCAACCAGAACCAGCGCCCCGGTTCCGGCTTCGGCGGCGGTCCGGGACAGGGTCCCGGCGGTCCCTCCGGCCCCGGTGGTCCCACGCCTCCCGGCCCCTCCGGCTTCGGCGGCGATCCCTCCCGTCCGGTACCGCCGCCCCCCGGGCCCACACCGCCCGGTCCCGGCGGTGCCCCGCAGGCGTTCCAGCAGGCCGGGGCGTCGGCCCCGCCCGCGTTCCCGCGCGAGACCGGCCGGCCCCCGGCCGGTGACGACGACTGGGTGATCTCCCCGCCCTCCTCCGCCGGCCCCGGCGGCCAGGGCGGCCAGGGCGGCTACGGCTACCCGCAGACCGGCGCCCCCCAGGCCCCGCCCGGACCCGGCGGCGGCTTCCCGCAGGCGCCGCAGTCCTCCCAGCCGGGCACCTGGACCGCGACCATCGGCCCGGACCGCGAGTACTTCATGGCGATGATGCAGCGCTCCGGCCCCGAGGCCGCGGGCCTGAACCTGCCGGCGTACTCGCCCGAGCAGCAGCGCCCGCTCACCGGCAACCAGGTCACCATCGGCCGCCGCCGGCACTCCACCGGCGACACCCCCGACATCGACCTGTCGGTGCCGCCGGAGGATCCGGGCGTCTCGCACCAGCACGCGGTGCTGGTGCAGCAGCCGGACGGCAGCTGGGCGGTCGTCGACCAGAACTCGACCAACGGCACCACGGTCAACATGTCGGAGGAGCCGATCCAGCCGTTCGTGCCGGTCCCGCTCCAGGACGGTGACCGGGTGCACGTGGGCGCCTGGACGACGATCACCGTCCGCCGGGGCTGACCGGCTCAGGGCAGGGGCCAGGCGTACGGCCCCTCGGGGTCGTCCAGCCATGCCCAGGTGCGCTCGCCGTCGACCGTGACGCCGTAGCGTCCGCGGCCCGGCTCGCCCTCGCGTTCCCACAGGGCGTACGCCTCCTGCGGGTCGAGGGTGGACCGGGTCAGCGCGAGCAGGAAGCGGAACGTTTCCTGCCGGCGGGCCCGGCCCGGCAGCCCGGCCGTCGGGACGCCCCCGGGTTCCGGCCTGCCCTCACCGCGCAGCGGCACGAAGAAGGCCGCCCCGGGCAGGAAGCCGCCCTCGGCGTGCCGCGCGTCGTGCACGGTCAGGGCGAGCAGTCCGGTGGCGAGCGGGGTGAGAACGCGCGCGCCCGGGCGGCACTGGGCGAGCCAGGCGCGCGGCACCGTGGGCAGCTCGCAGGTGGCGATGATCCGGTCGTAGGGGGCGCGTTCGGGCACCCCGCGCGCTCCGTCGCCGGTGACGACGACCGGGTGGAAGCCGGCCGCCGCGAGGTGCTGCCGGGCCGACTCGGTGATCTCCGGTTCCAGGTCGATGGTGGTGACGAGGCCGTCGTCGCCGAGCCGGTGGGCGAGCAGGGCCGCGTTGTAGCCGGTGCCGGCGCCGACCTCCAGGACCCGGTCGCCCTCCTGGACGCCCAGGGCGACCAGCATCCGGGCCATCAGGGAGGGCTGGCTGCTGGAGGAGAGCAGCTCGCCGTCGCGCAGCCGGGTGGCCAGCGGTACGTCCGCGTAGGCGCCGCGCACCCAGCGTTCCCGGGCCTCGCGGTCGGGACTCTCACGCCAGCGGCGCTCGTAGCCGCGCGGTCCGGGGACGTAGTAGTACGGCACGAACAGGTGCCGGGGCACCGCCGCGAACGCCTCCCGCCACACCGGGTCCGCGGCCCAGGCCCCGTCGGCGTCGATCTCCCGGACCAGCGCGGCCCGTGCCGCGTCGGCGAGGACCTCGATCTCCGTGTCGTAGGCGCCCATGGGTCCACAGTAGGGGCGGGCGGGCCGCGGCAGGGGCGGGCCGGGCGGGACCGGTCCTAAGCCTTGAGTCCTGGGTCACCCGGTCTGAGACGATGGACGGGTGAATGAGATTCGGCGCGGCACGCTTCAGGAGCAGACCTTCTACGAGCAGGTCGGCGGGGAGGAGACCTTCCGCCGGCTCGTCCACCGTTTCTACGAGGGAGTCGCCGGGGACCCGCTGCTGCGGCCGATGTACCCGGAGGAGGACCTGGGTCCGGCCGAGGAGCGGCTGGTCCTGTTCCTGATGCAGTACTGGGGCGGCCCCACGACGTACAGCGAGAACCGCGGCCATCCCCGGCTGCGCATGCGGCACGCCCCGTTCACCGTGGACCGGGCGGCGCACGATGCCTGGCTGCGGCACATGCGGGTGGCCGTCGAGGAGCTGGGGCTGTCCGAGGAGCACGAGCGGACGCTGTGGAACTACCTGACGTACGCCGCCGCGTCGATGGTGAACACCCCCGACTGATCCCGCGCCCCCGACAGGTCACTGAAGGTCGGATTCCGGTCACCCGTCCCCGCATTCCGATCACAATCCGGTATAGACCGGCCGACAACCGCTTACCCACGGCCCGGCCCCTCTGTCAGCATCGCCCGAAGGTCTGGAAGTCCGGACACACGGGGGCCGGGTGACGGGGTTCGTCTTCTCACGCGCGCGTGCGCACCGCCTGCTGCTGGGCGCCGCTCTGCTGACGGTGGCGCTGACCACCGCGGTACTGGCGACGCTCACGGCGTACTCGGGCGCGATCGGCGACGCTGCGCTGCGCCATGTGCTCGGCGACCCGCGCAACGCCGCCGACACCGCGCTGATCGTCAAGGCGGACGTGCCCCCGGCCGAACGGGCCGCCGCCGACACCGCCGTACGCCAGGGCGCGCGCCGCACCTTCGCCGGGTTACCGGTCACCGTACGGACCCTGCGCCGCTCGGGGCCGTACGCGCTGCCCCGTTCCCCGCAACCGGCCGCGGGCAGGTCGGGCGACCCGGACCTGACGTACTTCGCGGCACTGGACCACAGCCGGCTGCGGCTGGCCGCCGGCCGCCTCCCGCGCCCGGGCGGCCGTACCGGCGGCGAGGTCGAGGTGGCGCTCCCGCAGGCCGCCGCCCGGGCGCTGCGGCTGACGCCCGGGGACCGGCTCACCCTCGCCGACCGGCTGAAGGGGCCCGCGGTCCGGGTCCGGGTCGTCGGCGTGTACCGGCCCGCCTCGGTGACGGCACCGTACTGGCAGCTGGACGACCTGCTCGGCCGCGGGGTGAAGACCTCCGGCTTCACGACGTACGGCCCGCTGCTCGCCGACCCCGCCGTGCTCACCGGCGGCCGGGTCAGCGCCGGCGCGACGGGCTGGCTGGCGTCGGCCGACTTCGCCTCGGTGACGACGGGACGGATCGGCGAGCTGCGGTCGGCGGCCCGGGACGGCAGCGCCGCCCTGCGCGAGCCGACCGCGCTGAGGGGGACGACCGTCTCGCAGACCGCGCTGCCGGACGTGCTGGACCGGGTGGACCGCTCGCTGCTCGTGGCCCGCTCCACCCTGCTGATCATCGCGCTCCAGCTGGTGCTGCTCGCCGGCTACGCGCTGCTGCTGGTCGCCCGGCTGCTCAGCACCGAACGCGCCGACGAGACCCGGCTGCTGCGGGCCCGCGGCGCCTCCCGCGCCCGGATCGCCGCCCTCGCCGCCGCCGAGGCGCTGCTGCTCGCGCTGCCCGCCGCCGTGTGCGCGCCCCTGCTCGCCGGCCCGCTCACCGCACTGCTCGCCGGGCACGGCCCGCTGGCCCGGCTCGGCCTGCGCCTGGACCTCCCGCCGGCCGGCCGGACCGCCGTCTGGCTGGTCGCGGCCGGCGTGGCCCTCGGCTGCGCGCTCGCGGTGACCGGACCGGCGGTGGCGGGAGCCGGGGACGGAGTGCGGGCGCGGGTGCGGAAGTCCGGCCCCCGGCGCGGCTGGTCCCTGCCGCTGAAGGCCCGGAAGCCCCGGAAGCCGGGCCGGACCGCCGTCCCGGCCCCGCTGCGGACCGGCGCCGACCTCGGCCTGCTCGCCATCGCCGGCGTGGCCTACTGGCAGCTCGGCCGGCAGGACTCCGGCGGCGTGAGCGCCGACCTCCCCCAAGTTCTCGGCTCCGCTCGAACAGGGGGGACCCCCATCGGCGCCCTCGGCGTCGACCCCCTCCTGGTGGCCGCGCCCGCGCTGGCCCTGCTCGCCGGGACCGTGCTCACGCTGCGGCTGCTGCCGCCCGTGGCACGGTTCGCCGAGCGGTGGGCGGCCCGCGGGCGGGGGCTGCCGGTGGCGCTCGCGGGCTGGCAGTTCAGCCGGCGCACCGCGCGCGCGGCGGGCCCGGTGCTGCTGCTGGTCCTCGCCGTCGCGCTCGGCATGCTCGCGATCGGACAGGCGGCCTCCTGGGACCGCTCGCAGGACGACCAGGCCGACTTCCGGGCCGGGGTGCCGGTGCGGGTGCTGGCCGGCGGGGAGGACGGGTTCGGCCGGACGGACGTGTACGCCGGCCTGCCGGACGTACGCGGGGCCGCCCCGGCCGTGCGTGGTGCCCAGCCGCTGTCCGGCGACCGTACGGCGACCGTGCTGGCCCTCGACACCGCGCACGCGGCGGACGCCGTCCTCATGCGCCCCGACCTGGCCGAGGAACCGGTACGGCCGCTGCTCGGCCGGCTCACGCCGAAGGGCGCCCCCGCCGGGGTGCGGGTGCCTGCGGGCACCGCCCGGCTGACGCTGACGGCCCGCCTGCACAGCTCGACCGGGCCCGGCACCACCACGGCGCTGACGGTGACGCTCGCGGACCGGTACGGAGTGCCGTACCAGCTGCCCCTCGGACAGCTCCCCGCCGACGGCCGCACGCACGCCCTGACCCTCGCCCTCCCCGCCGCCACCGGACCGGCCACCCTCACCGGACTGCGCCTGGACCTGACCCAGCCCGCCGCACGCGCCGAGCACCACCGGCTCACCCTGGAGAAACTGACCGCGTCCGGGACCGACGGGACGGCGCACCGGCTCGCACTGCCCGCCCGGTGGACCACCACGGCGGAGACCGGCGGCTCCGCCGTGCCGAGCGCCGCCACCAGCCCCACCCGCCCCACGATCACCGGCACCGGCCCGCTGACCTTCGCCTACAGCACCGGCTACCTGCCGGACGCCGACATCTGGACGATCGCCTCCGTCACCCTCCGGCTCCAGGTCACCCAGGCCGCGCCCGCCGCGGTGCCGGCGGTCGCCACCGACCGTTATCTGGCCGCGGCCGGCGCCCGCCCCGGGCAGCGGGTCGATCTCACCGTCGGCGACCGGAGGGTGCCGGTGCGGATCGTCCGGGCGGTGCGGGCGCTGCCCGCCACCGCCGACCCGGCGCACCCCGGCGCCCGCGACGGCGGTGCCGTCCTGCTCGACCTGCGCGCCCTGAACCAGCTGCTCCAGGCCCGGTACGGGGAGAGCGCCACCCCCACCGAGTGGTGGCTCGGCACCGCGCCCGGCGACACCGCCCGCGTGGCCGCCGCCGTACGGGCCCTGCCGGACGTCGGACCCGGGCAGGTCGTGGTGCGCGACGAGATCGCCGCCGAACTGCGCGACGACCCGTTCGGCGCGGGGCCCGAGGCCGCGTTCACCGCGGCGGCCGTGGTGGCGGCGGCGCTCGCCGCGGTCGGTTTCGCGGTCGGCGCCGCCGGTGCCCAGCGGGCCCGGAACGCCGAGTTCGCCGTGTTGCGCGCGCTCGGCGTGCCGCGCCGTCAGCTGGCCCGCACGGTCGCCGCCGAGCAGGCCGTCCTGGTGGGCCTGGCGCTCGCGGTGGGCCTGGGCCTGGGCACCGTACTGGCCCGTACCGTCCTGCCGTTGATCGTCCTGACCGGGGAGGCCACCCGCCCCGTGCCCGACCTGCTCGTCCAGCTGCCGCCCGGCCGGGTGGCGCTGCTGCTCGCGGCCGTCGCCGCCGCGCCCCTGGTGGTCGCGGCGGTGCCGGCCGTCCGCCGGGCGGACCCGGCGGCGGCGCTGCGCGCCCAGGGAGGTGAGTGAGATGGCCGGCCGCCCGGTGCCGGTGGCGCACGTGGTCGCGCCCTGGGTGCGGACCCGGCTGCGGGCCGCGCCCGGCGCCGCCGCCGCGCTCGCGCTGCTGGTCGCGCTGACCGCGTGCCTGGCCGGCGCCTACCCGCGCGCCGTGGACCGCTACGAGGACGCGGGCCTGGGGCGGGCGCTCCGGCAGGCCCGCCCCGAGCACACCACCGTACGGCTGTCCGCGCCCCAGCCCGACCTCGGCCTGCCGCCCGAGCGGCGCGCCGGGGCGATGCGCCCCGCCACGCTGGAACGGCAGTACGAGAAGGTGCTCGGCGCGGTCGGCAGCCCGCTCACCGTGGACCGCGCCCAGTCCGCGTACGGCGTCGCCGGCACCGTCACCCCGGCGGTGCCCGAACCGTGGCTGCCCCGGCCGACCGGGCTGCCCGCCCGTGTCTCGCTGACCGCGCAGAGCGGCCTCGCCGAGCACGCGCGCGTGCGCGCCGGGCGGCTGCCACGCGCCGCGCACCCGGTCGACGGCACCACCCCCGAGGTGGAGGCCGCGGTGACCGCCGCCACCGCCAGGAGCCTGCACATCAAGGTGGGTTCGGTCATCCACGTACCGGCACCGGGCCGCCGGCCGCTCGCCGTCCGGGTCACCGGCATCCTCGTCCCGCGCGACCCCGACGGCGCCTACTGGTCCACCGTCCCGCTGCTGCGCACCCCGACCCTGGTGACCCTGCCCGACCCCGGCCCGGACCCGGACAAGTACTGGCTCGGTGCGCTGCTGCTCGCCCCGGAGGCGGCCCCCGCCCTGCTGGGCACCGGCACCGACCCGGCCCGCTACTGGCACCTCGCCCCCGACCTGCGCGGCCTGCACGCCCACGACCTGGACCGGCTGAAACCGGCCGTCGCCGCCCTGGAGTCCGGGCCCGCGCTGCAACGCGCCCGCGCCCTGACCGACTACGGCGCCGACATCAACACCGACCTGGACGACACCCTCGCCGCCTTCTCCCGGCTGCGCTCCGGCATCGCCCCGCTGGTCGCCGTGGCCGCCGCGGGCACCGCGACGGTCGCCGTCGTCGTCCTGCTCATGACCGGCGCCCTGGCCGCCGACCGGCGCCGCGCCGAACTCGCCCTGCTGCGCGCCCGCGGTGCCTCCCTGACCGGCCTCGCCGGGCGGCTGCTGGCCGAGACGGCCGTGGTCGCCGTACCGGCCGGCGCGCTCGGCATGGCCGCGTCCCTGCTCGCGGTCCCCGCCGGCCGTGTCACCCCCGCCGTCCTCGCCGCCCTGGCCGTCACCCTCACCGCCTGCGCCGCCCTGCCCCTGCGCGCCGCCCTCGCGCACCGCACGGTACGGCTGACGGCCCCGCGCGAGGACGCCGCCTCGGTACGGCCCTCCCGGCGCCGCACGGTCGCCGAACTGACCCTGCTGGTGCTGGCCGCCGGGGCGGTGGCGACGCTGCGCCGGCGCGGCACGACCGGTGACCAGCTGGTGGCGGTCGCCCCGGTGCTGGTCGGCGTGATCGCCGCGCTGCTGCTGCTCCGCCTCTACCCGCTGCTGCTGCGCCGCCTGTCCGGGCCCGCCGGACGGCTGCGCGGCGCGGTCGGCCACCTTTCCCTGGCCCGCGCGGGCCGCACCCAGGCCTCCGCGGTGCTCCCGCTGCTCGCCCTGCTGACCGCGCTGACCACGGCGGCGTTCGGCGGCTCGGTGCTGGCCGGGGTGGCCGAGGCCCGGGACCGGGCGGCCCTGCTCACCGTCGGCGCCGACGCCCGCGCGGACGCGGGCGCGCCCCTGCCGGCCGGCGCCCCCGAGCGGGTCCGCTCGGTCCCCGGGGTGCGCGCGGTGACCGCCGTCGGCATCTCCTACCAGGCCAAGCCGGAGGACGGCCAGGACGAGGTACCCCTGCTGGGCGTGGACCCGCGCGGCTACGCCGAGCTGACGGCCCGCACCGCCCTGGGCCCTTTCCCCCCGGACCGCCTGACCGGGCGCCCCTCCCGCCCCCTCCCCGCCCTCGCCTCCCCCTCCGTGGCCTCCGCGTACGGCACCCGGCGGCCCTTCCCGGTCCGGCTGGAGGACGGCAGCGCGGTCACCGTCCGCATCGTCCTGGTCCGCGACCGGACCCCCGCCGTCTCCGGCGCCGACTTCCTCCTCGTCGACCGCGCCGGCCTCCCGGCCGCGGCGAGCCGTCCCACGACCCTGCTGCTGACCGGCGACCACCTGGACGCGGGCGCGCTACGGCACGCCGTCGGCGCTACGGCCACCGTCCGGATCCGGGCCGAGGAACGCGCCCGGTACGCCGACTCGCCCCTCCAGTCCGGCGCCGAGCACGTGTACACGGCGGCCGTCGCCACCGGGGCCGGCTTCGCCGTCCTGGCCCTGCTGCTGTCGCTGTTCCGCGCGGCCCCCGAACGCGCCGCGCTGCTGGCCCGCCTCCGCACGATGGGCCTCACCCGCGCCGAGTCCCGCCGCCTGCTGGTCCTCGAATCCCTCCCCCAGGCCGTCCTCGCGGCCGCCGGCGGCACCCTGACCGGCTGGTCAGCGATCACCCTCCTCTCCCCCGGCATCGACCTCACCACCATCGCCCTCCCCTCCCTCTCATCCCCCTCGCCCCCCGCCGCCCTCCACCCCGACACCTGGTCGCTCCTCGTCCCGGCCCTGGTGGTGGTCGCGGTGGCGGTGGGAGTGGCAGCCCTCCAGGCGTGGTGGACGGGGAGACGGGGCTCGGTGACGGAACTCAGGGCGGGGGACGGCCGATGACACCAGGAGACGAGATGACCACCGATCCGAGCCTCACGGAGCTGGCGAACCGGGTGACCGAGGCCAGGGCGAACCCCGCCTACGGCCACGACGCCCTGATCACCTGCGACCGCCTCGTCCGCATCTTCACCGCGGACGGCATAGAGGTCCAAGCCCTCCAGGGCCTGGACCTCCTCGTCCGCGAGGGCGAACTCATGGCCCTGGTAGGCGCGTCGGGCAGCGGCAAGTCCACCCTCATGAACATCCTCGCCGGCCTGGACACCCCCACCGCCGGCGCGGCCCGCGTCGCCGGCCGCGACCTGCTCACCATGACCGCCGCAGACCGCCTCGCCTACCGCAGGGAAGTCGTCGGCTTCGTCTGGCAGCAGACCGCCCGCAACCTCCTGCCCTACCTCACCGCGGCCCAGAACGTCGCCCTCCCCCTCCAGCTGGCCGGCACCCGCAAGGGCCGCCGCGCCCGCACCGAACGCGCCCTGGAACTCCTGGACCTGCTCCAGGTGGCCGACTGCCGCGACCGCCACCCCCGGCAGATGTCCGGCGGCCAGCAGCAGCGCGTGGCGATCGCGGTGGCCCTCGCGAACGACCCGGCGGTGCTGCTCGCCGACGAACCCACCGGCGAACTCGACTCCCAGACGGCCGCCCAGATCTTCGACGCGTTCCGCACGGCCAACGAGACCCTCGGCACGACGATCGTCATCGTCACCCACGACCAGGCGGTGGCGAGCGAGGTCCGCCGTACGGTGGCGATCCGTGACGGCCGTACCTCCACCGAGGTGCTGCGGCGCAGCGAGATCGACGCGGCGACCGGCCATGAGACGGTCGTGGCCCGCGAGTACGCCATGCTCGACCGCGCCGGCCGCCTCCAGCTGCCCGCCGACTACCTCCGCGCGCTGGACATGCGCGACCGCGTGGCCCTGGAACTGGAGTCCGACCACATCGGCGTATGGCCGGACGACACGCGGTGAAGTGAGCGCGCTCAGCGCACGCTGAGCCCGAAGGACCCGAGCCCTGCTTCCCGTACGGCCACGGAACCGTACGGCGTACGCAGCCGCAGCCACGCCCCCGAGGAGAACAGCCCGGTCTCGTCCGGCCCGGTCCCGGGCCGCAGGAAGCCCAGCGACTGGGCGGCGTGCACGGCCCGCACCGGCAGCCGGGTGCCCCTGATCTGCCGGGACCAGATGTCCCGCCCGATCCGGTCCAGCTCCGCGCGGGTACGGCCCTCGGGCGCCAGCTCCTCGGTGCGCGAGCGGAACTCGGCCACCGCCGCGGCGACCGTGGCGCGCAGCGCGTCCGGCGCCGGCAGCCCCGGCTCGGGACGCCAGCCTGTCCGCGGCGGCAGCACCCCGGCCCACGGCGGTCCGGTGACCGCGCCCGGGACGGCGGCGGTGGCCGCCCGCTCGTCCACGGATTCCAGGAACTCGCCGGCGGAGACGGTCACGTCGAGGGTGACGTCGAGTCCGTCCTCGTACGGCTTCGCCAGCCGCACCGCGCGGACGGCCAGCACCTCGAAGGACGGCGGCCGGCCGAAGACGGCGAGGGCGGTGCCGGCCGCCTGCAGCCGCACCGCGGCCCCACGGTCGTAGTGGAGCAGCCGGGAGAGGAAGGCCGCGAGGTCCGCGGCCTCCGTCTCGTCGGCCAGGTGCAGCACGGTCATGCCGCGACGGCCTCCTCGTCGGCCGTGTCCCGGTACTCCTCGAGGAACTCGCGCTCCTCGGCGGTGATCCGGCGCGGCCGCTGGGCGTCGAAGTCGAACGGGACGATGACCGTCGACGCCCGCACGTACACGAGATCGCCGTCCTTCACCTCGTAGGCGAGGGTGAAGGACGCGGCCCTGATCTCGGTGACCCACAGCTCGATGTCGACCGGGTGGTGCCGGTGGACGAGCTGCCGCTTGTAGTCGATCTCGTGGCGCGCCACCACGGACCCCTGCTGGAAATCCTTGTCCGGGCGGAACAGGAAGTCGATCCGCGCTTCCTCCAGGTAGCGGAGGAACACCACGTTGTTGACGTGGCCGTACGCGTCCATGTCCGCCCAGCGCAGCGGGCAGCGGTAGATGTGGCGCAAGGTGCGATCAGCCCCGGGTCAGCTTCTTGTAGGTGGCGCGGTGCGGACGCGCGGCGTCCGGGCCGAGCCGCTCGATCTTGTTCTTCTCGTACGACTCGAAGTTGCCCTCGAACCAGAACCACTTGGAGTCACCCTCGTAGGCGAGGATGTGCGTGGCGACGCGGTCCAGGAACCACCGGTCGTGGGAGACGACGACGGCGCAGCCGGGGAAGTCCAGCAGGGCGTTCTCCAGGCTGGAGAGCGTCTCGACGTCGAGGTCGTTGGTGGGCTCGTCGAGGAGCAGCAGGTTGCCGCCCTGCTTCAGGGTCAGCGCCAGGTTGAGGCGGTTGCGCTCACCGCCGGAGAGGACACCGGCCGGCTTCTGCTGGTCCGGGCCCTTGAACCCGAAGGCCGACACATACGCGCGGGACGGCATCTCGACCTGGCCGACGTTGATGTAGTCGAGCCCGTCGGAGACGACCTCCCACAGCGTCTTCTTCGGGTCGATGTTCTCGCGGCTCTGGTCGACGTAGGAGATCTTGACGGTGTCGCCGACCTTGATGCTGCCGGAGTCCGGCTCCTCCAGGCCCTGGATCATCTTGAACAGGGTGGTCTTGCCGGCGCCGTTCGGGCCGATCACGCCGACGATGCCGTTGCGCGGCAGCGTGAAGCTGAGGTTGTCGACCAGGACCTTCTCACCGAAGGCCTTGTTGAGCTGGTCGACCTCGACCACGACGTTGCCCAGGCGCGGGCCCGGCGGGATCTGGATCTCCTCGAAGTCCAGCTTCCGCATCTTCTCGGCCTCGGCGGCCATCTCCTCGTACCGCGCGAGACGGGCCTTGGACTTGGCCTGCCGCCCCTTGGCGTTGGAGCGGACCCACTCCAGCTCTTCCTTGAGGCGCTTCTGCCGCTTGGCGTCCTTCTGGCCCTCGACCTTGAGACGGGTGGCCTTGGTCTCCAGGTACGTGGAGTAGTTGCCCTCGTACGGGTAGGCGCGGCCGCGGTCCAGCTCGAGGATCCACTGGGCCACGTTGTCCAGGAAGTACCGGTCGTGGGTGATGGCCACGACGGTGCCCGGGTACTTGGCCAGGTGCTGCTCCAGCCAGTTCACCGACTCGGCGTCGAGGTGGTTGGTGGGCTCGTCGAGCAGCAGCAGGTCGGGCTGCTCCAGCAGCAGCTTGCACAGCGCGACGCGGCGCTTCTCACCACCGGAGAGGTTGGTGACGGGCCAGTCGCCGGGCGGGCAGCCCAGCGCGTCCATGGCCTGCTCCAGCTGAGCGTCCAGGTCCCACGCGTTCGCGTGGTCCAGCTCCTCCTGCAGCTTGCCCATCTCGTCGAGCAGCGCGTCCGAGTAGTCGGTGGCCATCAGCTCGGCGATCTCGTTGAACCGGTCGAGCTTGCCCTTGATCTCGGCGACACCCTCCTGGACGTTCTCCAGGACGGTCTTCTCCTCGTTCAGCGGCGGCTCCTGGAGCAGGATGCCCACGCTGTAGCCCGGCGACAGGAAGGCGTCACCGTTCGACGGCTGCTGCAGTCCGGCCATGATCTGCAGGACGGTCGACTTACCGGCACCGTTCGGTCCGACGACGCCGATCTTCGCACCGGGCAGGAAGCTCAGGGTGACGTCGTCGAGGATCACCTTGTCGCCGTGCGCTTTGCGCGCCTTGCGCATGGTGTAGATGTACTCAGCCAAGAGAAACCGTCCGGCAACTTGAAATCTGGCAGTGGGCAGATACACCCCATCTTGCCTGACTGCGCCCCCTGGGTGGTAACCCGTTCGGTCGGACCCCGCTGACCTGGGCCTTCCTCGTGGTGCCGCACGGCCGGGGGCGGGGCCGGCCAGGTTTGGCGGAAACGAGCCGTTGCCCCCTTGCGGCCCGCCGCGCAGCCTGGAACCGCGGTCGCGGGAGCGCTCCCATGACCGCCTCGACCCCACAGTGAACGACTCCCCCACAGGAAGATCTTCGCCATGCATTGTCATGAGCATGTATACACGCGTACGGGCTTACGCCGCCTGGCGCTCGTGCTGGGCACTCTCGTCGCGGTCCTGGTCAGCCTGATCACCTGGGGCGGTACGGCCTCCGCCCACGGCTCGGTCGTCGACCCGGCCTCGCGCAACTACGGCTGCTGGCAGCGCTGGGGCAGCGACTTCCAGAACCCGGCGATGGCGGAGCTGGACCCCATGTGCTGGCAGGCGTGGCAGGCCAACCCCAACGCCATGTGGAACTGGAACGGCCTGTACCGCAACGGCTCCGCCGGCAACTTCCCCGCCGTCGTCCCCGACGGACAGCTGTGCAGCGGCGGCCACACCGAGGGCGGTCGCTACAACTCCCTGGACGCCGTCGGCCCCTGGAAGACCACGGACATCGGCGCCGACTTCACCGTCAAGCTGTACGACCAGGCCAGCCACGGCGCCGACTACTTCCTCGTCTACGTCACCCGGCAGGGCTTCGACCCCACCACCCAGCCGCTGACCTGGAAAGACCTGCAACTGGTCGCCCGCACCGGCAAGTACGCCCCGAGCCAGAACTACTCGATCCCCGTGAGCACCTCCGGCTACACCGGCCGTCACGTCGTCTACACCATCTGGCAGGCCTCGCACATGGACCAGACGTACTTCCTGTGCAGTGACGTGAACTTCCGCTGATCCGCGCTCACCGCCCACCCCGGCCCACCGGGCGCGGCCCCGCCCCCCGCCGGGCCGCGCCCGCCTCCGACTGGGAGCGCTCCCGGTATCACCCGCCTGGCTTCCCCTCAGGAGGCGCACATGTCCCCCCTGCTCGCACGCTGCCCGCGATGGATCCGCGGACCCGGGACAGCAGTCGCGGCCGCCTTCGCGCTGGCCGTGTCACTCCTCGTCGCCGCCCCCGCCGCCGGCAGCTCCGGCACCGCCCCCGGCTGCCGCGTCGACCACACCGTCAACGAGTGGGCCGGCGGCTACACCGCCCAGGTCCGTGTCACCAACCTCGGCGCCGCGCTGAACGGCTGGCGGCTGACCTGGACCTACGGCGGCGACCAGCACGTCACCTCCGCCTGGAACGCCACCGTCACCCAGACCGGCCGCTCCGTGACCGCCGTCAGCACCGACTGGAACGCCGCCCTGGCCGGCGGGGCTAGCACCGACTTCGGCCTGCAGGGGACCTGGCAGTCCGCCGACCCCGCGCCCACCGACTTCAGCCTGAACGGCGTGCCCTGCACCGGGGACGGCACCGTCCCCCCGAGCACACCCCCCACCACGCCTGCTCCCACCCCCACGCCCGCCGGCTGCGGCGATGCCGTCCTCTGCACCGACTTCGAGGACCAGACCGGCACCTCCCCGTCCGGCGGCTGGCGGTTCACCGCGCCCGACTGCCAGGGCACGGGCACGGCCGCCGTGGACACGGCCGTCGCGCACAGCGGCACGAGGTCACTGCGGGTGGACGGACGGGCCGGCTACTGCAACCACGCCTTCGTCGCCGCCACCGCCGACCTGTCGTCGGTCGGCCCGGTGCTGTACGTCCGCCTGTGGGTCCGGCACACCACCGCGCTCCCGTCCTCCCACGTCACCTTCGTGTCGATGCCGGACACCTCCCAGGGCGGCCGGGCGCTGCGGGTCGGCGGGCAGAACGGCGCCCTGCAGTGGAACCGGGAGAGCGACGACGCCACCCTGCCCGCGCAGAGCCCGGCCGGGGTCGCGCTGAGCAGGCCGCTTCCGACGGGCAGTTGGCAGTGCCTGCGGTTCGCCGTCGACACCTCGGCGCCCGGGCTGGACACCTGGCTCGGCGACGAGCAGGTGCCCGGCCTGCACGCCGACGGGGTTCCGACGCAGGACGTCGACCAGCAGTGGCTCTCCCGGACCGTGCCGCCCCGGCCGACCGCGCTGCGGCTCGGCTGGGAGAGCTACGGCACCGGCGACGACACCCTGTGGTTCGACGACGTGGCCGCCGCCTCCGCACCGATCGGCTGCTGACCGGCCGCTCACGCGCCGGGAGGCGTCTCCTTCCGGCGGAGCACCACCAGAACCGCGCCGCCGATCACCACCAGGCCGATGGCCACGCCCGCGATCAGGGGGGTGATGGCGGAGCCGCCGGTGTCGGCCAGGTTGGTGTCGGGAACCGTGCCGCCGCCGACCGTGGCGGGGCTGGGCTCGTTGCGGAGCTGGGCGGTCTCCGTGGTGATCGTGCCCTGGGTCTTGCAGTCCAGGACGCCGGTGAAGCGGTGGCTGAAGCCGTGCGGGCCGGTGATCGTGAAGTCGTAGCCCTGGTCCTCCTGGAGCGGCACGGTCACCGTGCGGGACGCGCCCGCGGGGATCGTGTGCTCGGCGCCCATCAGCCGGAAGGTGAACGGCTCGTCGCCCTTGTTGACCGCGGTGATGTCCACGCCGCCCTCGGCGCAGTTCTTGCGGGCGGAGACCGCCGGTATGGCGCCCTCGGCCGCCCAGCCGGCCGTCGCGGTCGCGGAGACCGTGGACTCGCTGGAGCCCGCCAGGATCTGGGTCTGGCTGCGGCTCTCGGAGGCGAAGGCCCGGCCCACCGGCACGGTGGTCGACGCCTGCACCGTCAGCTCGGCCGTACCGTCCGCGGCGTCCTCGGGGACGTCGAAGTACAGCCGGCTGCCGTCCTTCGCCGAGGTGATCACCTTGCCGGTCCTGTCGATGATCCGCAGCCCGCTGGTGGCCGCGTCCGCCGGCGGGCTCACGGTGACCGCGCCCGCGTTGGTGTGCACGGTCACCGGTCCGAGCAGGTCGCCCGGCCGGCCGGAGACGGCGGGCGGGTCCAGGGTGAGCGAGGCCTGCGGTTCGGCGACGCTCCGGGCGCTCTTCTCCAGGTAGTCGGCGAGCTTCTCGGCCTGCGGGTCCACGGCGTCGACCTTCGCGCCGTCGGAGTAGCGCCAGATGGCCACCTGGGTCCCGGCCGCCGCGTCCTGCTCGGTCAGTCCGCTCGTGCCCGCCCGCCGGGCGAGTGCGGCGAGGTCGTTGACCTGCGGGTAGGAGTTCTGCAGGATCCAGCGGATCCGGCCCGCGTCCTTGTTGGTGCCCAGCGAGGTGCCGCTCCAGGGCGTCTCCTGGTATCGGGCGTCCCGCTGGGTCGGGTTGTGCAGGTCCACGCAGTACGTCTGCAGGGTGCCGCCGCCGTCCACGGACATCTCGAACAGGCCCGCGGACACCCGCTGGTCGCCGCCGTCCTCGTGGATCACGGCCTCGCCGTAGGTCTTCAGACCGTTGATCGTGGCCGTGGCCCCGCCCTGCGTCTGCGGTCTGCCCTCCGCCAGGGCCGTACCGGCGCCGGAGAGCACGCCGGCGGCCACGAGGCCGGACACCGTGGCGGCGGTGGCCAGGCGGGCCGGTCCGGTGGACCGGCGGATCCCAGAGAGCGCAGCAAGCACAGAATTCCCCTTCGAGCAGGACCCGTTGGACGTGGGGGACGGTCCCACCAGCAGAATCGGCAGCCCCTAGGGGCACGCCCGGCATCCTATGGATCAGCCGGAGCCTCACCCGCCGGTCGGATCATCCGATGGCCGATCCGATCCGCAATCGTTATCGCCGGGACCGCCCTTGAGCTGGCCATATCGACAAATCCACCGGTTCGTACGGCGTGTTCACCCGGAGGGCCGCCGCCGCAGCGGCGGCCTCCGCCGCCGCGACGCGCGCGGCCTGGGCCTGACGTCACGTCACCGCCACTACCGCCTCCGCCTGTTGCCGCGCCTGCGCGTCCTGCGGGTCGTCGGGTCGCGGTGTCTCCCAGTTCGGCTCGGGCCGGGCCGCCGTCGGTGGCGCCTCGGGCCTGACCGCGCGCTGGAAGATCGCCGTACCGCGCGACAGGTCGTGGCCGATCGCCACGGCGTCGATGTCGGCGGAGGCCCACTGCTGCTGCCCCTCCCGCACCTCCGTGCGCACCTTCAGCCGGCCCTGCACGACGACCGGCTGGCCCACCTCGACGCACGCGGCCACGTTGGTCGCGAGCTGCCGGTTCGCCCACACGGTGAAGAAGTTGGTGTGCCCGTCCGTCCACACGCTGCGCTCCCGGTCCCAGTAGCGCGCGGTCACCGCCAGCCGGAACCGGGCCGACGGCCCCGCCGCCACCTCGCGGTACACCGGCTGGGTCGCCACGTTGCCCACCACACAGACGATGGTCTCGTTCATCTCCTCGCTCCCCTCCCCCGCCCGTCCCCTTGCGGCCGGGCGGACACGCGTACGGGCCCGTCCCGTACGGCTGCGTCTGCCGTGCGGCGCGTACGGCGTGCCGTACGCGCCCGCACCTGCCCGCGACCGCCCGCACCGCCCGCCGTCTCTCCGGCCGGACCCGCCGTGCGATCGCCGTGACCTCAGACTGCCTCCGCCGGGCCGAGCCCGCTGAGCGCTGTGGACCACCCCCCGCCTGTGGAAAACTCCGCCACCCGTTCGGGTGACTCGGCGTCCCCGCACCCCTCACCCGCCCGCCCCCGACGGCCCCTCAGCCCACTCCGGCCCCGCTCCGCACGACCCGGCCGTACTGCTCCCGCACCTCCCGGTACCGCAACAGTTCCGACGCCACCGGATCGAGCACCCGGGCCCGGCCGCAGCTCGCCGCCGCCTCCCGCAACCGCCGTTCCGCCTCCTGGCCGTAGCGCCGTGCGGGCCCCCGTGCCGCCATCCGGCAGGCCCACTCCACCAGCGGCCCGCCGATGATCCCGCACACCATCAGCAGCACCGGAACCCCCAGGTTGGGTGCCATCAGCCCGGCGATCTGCCCCGCCAGCCACGCGCCGCCCGCGACCTGCAGCAGCGTCATCGCCGCCTGGACCAGGACGGCCACCGGCCACCAGCCCGGCCGCGGCGGGCGTCCCGTCGGTCCCCCGGCCCGCGCCGCCAGCTCGTCCAGGGCCTCGGACAGCCCCTGGGAGCCGCGTACGGCGGCCTCGCGCACCGCCTGCGCCCAGGGCAAGGGCAGCCCCGCCGAGGCCCGGTCGGACACCGTACGGACCGCCTGTTCGACACGCTGGCGGGCCGTGGCCTCCTCGTCGGCCTGGGCGCGTACCTGGTGCCGGCCCGTCGTGGACTCGCCTCGGCCCTGGTACCAGCGCCACAGCCGCAGCCAGGGCGTGCCGCAGGCCCGGTTGGCGTTGCGCAGCCAGGCGCGTTCGGCGGCCTCGCCCGCCGCGGTGGCGCCCACCGCGTCCGCGAGCCGCGCGGCGAACTCCTCGCGCGCCTCCTCGCTCAGGCCGATCCGCCGACCGGTGGCGTAGACGGGCCGCAGCTCGGTCGCGGCGGCGTCCACGTCGGCCGACACGCGGCGGGCCGCCGCGCCGCGCTCCGCCACGAACTGGCCGAGCGCCTCACGCAGGTCGCCCACACCCTCGCCGGTGAGCGCGGACAGCGCGAGCACGGTGGCGCCCGGTTCGCCGTACTCGCCGAGCGCGATGCCGTCCTCGTCGAGCAGCCGCCGCAGGTCGTCCAGGACCTGGTGGGCGGCGTCCCCGGGCAGCCGGTCCACCTGGTTGAGGACGACGAACATGACCTCCGCGTGGCCGGCCATCGGCCGCAGATAGCGCTCGTGCAGGATGGCGTCGGCGTACTTCTCGGGGTCGACCACCCAGATCACCGCGTCGACCAGCTTCAGGATCCGGTCGACCTGTTCGCGGTGCTGTACGGCGGCGGAGTCGTGGTCGGGCAGGTCGACCAGGACCAGCCCGCGCAGCTGCCCCTCGGTGTCCGGGCCGTGCAGCGGGCGGCGGCGCAGCCGGCCCGGGATGCCCAGCCGGTCGATGAGGCCGGCCGCGCCGTCGCTCCAGCTGCACGCGATGGGCGCGGCCGTGGTCGGCCGTCGTACGCCGGTCTCCGAGATGGGGACGCCGGCGAGCGCGTTGAACAGCTGGGACTTGCCGCTGCCGGTGGCGCCGGCGAGGGCGACGACGGTGTGCCGGCCGGAGAGCTTGCGGCGCGCGGCGGCCTCGTCCAGGACACGGCCCGCCTCGGCAAGGGTGCGGCTGTCCAGGCGGGTGCGGGAGAGTCCGACGAGTTCGCGCAGGGCGTCCAGGCGGGAGCGCAGCGGGCCGTCGTACGCCAGCGGGGCCGGGGTGTGGCTGCCGGGCCCGCGGTGCGCCGGCTCCGCGGCGGAGGCGCGCTCGGCGGCGAGGGCGGCGGCGCTGGCCTCGGTGACGCGGCGCGCGATGAGACCGTCGTCCCAGGCCTCCGCGGAGGCGTCGGCGTCGGCCTCGGTGCCGGACTTGGGCGGCGTGGCGTCGGGACCGGGCTTGGAAGACGTGGCGCCGGAGCCGGCGGCCGGCTTGGAGGACGTCGCATGGGCACCGGCCGCCGCCTTGGAAGGCGTGGGATGGGGACCGGCGGCCGGCTTGGGGGCTGTGGCGTCGGGGCCGGCGGAGTGGCCTGGCTTGGGAGGCGTGGCGTCGGCCGCGAGGCGGGGTTTCTTCGGTGAGTGGGTGTGCGGCCGGGGGACGGAGACACCGCCGGCCTCCTCGGCGCCGTGCCCGCGCGCGGGGTGATCGCGTTCGGCGTCGGGGCCGGTTTTCTCGTCCTTCACGCGCGCTAGGCGCCCGCCGACGGCGTCCGTGCCCGCGGCTTCGCCCGCGTCCCCGCCCCCGTCGCCCTTCTCCTTCTCCCCGTCCTCGGAGAGAGCGGCCTGGTCCTCGCCGCGCTCCCCGTTCTTCAAGAGGTTCGACCGCGCGTGCTCGATACCCCTGTCGTCACCGCTCTCGCCCCTGTCACCGGTGTTGCCGGCCTGGTCGCTGCCCTGCTTGCTGCCCTGGTTGCTGCCCTGGTCGATGCGCCTCATGTGCTCGGTGTGATCCGTGTGGTCCTGGTCAGTGACGGCGGTCACCGGTCACCTCTCCTTCTGCAGTACCGACAGCGCGGCGATGAGTTCGGCCTGGGGCTCGGGATGGACGTCCAGGGCGTCGAGCGGGGCGAGGCGCCGCTCGCGTTCGGCGTGCATGACACGGTCCACGTGCTCGCTGAGCAGCCGTCCGGCCCGGTCGCGCAGCCGCAGCACGCCGTGGGCGCCGAGCCGCTCGGCGAGCCCCTCGCCCGCGGTACGGGCCCGGCGCCCGCCCAGTACGGCCGTGGCGACGAGGGCGGCGACGACCTCGGGGTCGGGCGCGCCGGTGCGCTCCAGGACCCGTACCTCGTCCTCGGCGTACTCCTCCAGCTCGCGCCGCCAGCGCCGGGCCGCGAGCCCGATGCGGTGCTCGGCGCTCTCCACGGAGGACTCGCGGCCGGCGAGTTCCGGGGCGTCGGCGGCGGGCTCGCGCCGCCAGGCGTCGTCGACGCGCTCGTCCGCGGCGGTGACGGCGCACAGCAGGAGGGCGGCCAGGCTCTCCACGAGGGCGTCCAGGAGTTCCCCCGCGGTGCAGTCCAGGGGGAAGGCGCGCCAGCGCTTGAGGGCGTCCCCGGCGAGTACGGCGCCGGCCTGGAGGCGGGCCCGCACGCGCGCGTGCTCCTTGTCGTAGGCGGCCTCCACCGCGGAGGTGAGCCGGAGGGCCGCCGCGTACTGGGCGGCGGCGGCGCTGGCCAGCTCGGGCATGCGGGACCTGAGCGAGTCGAGGAGGCCGTGGGCCGTACGGGCCATGACCTGCTGCCGGGCGGCGGGGTCCTGGGCGTGGTGGACGAGCCAGCTCTTCAGGGGCGCGACGGCGGTGGCGGGCAGCAGACCGGCGCCCCAGGCGGACTCGGGCAGCTCGGGCACGGTGAAGCGGGGTACGTCACCGAGCCCGGCCTTGGTGAGCAGGGCGCCGTACTGCCGGGAGACCTCGGAGACGACCTGGTGGGGTACCCGGTCCAGGACGGTGACGAGGGTCGCGTCGTACTCCTTGGCGGTGCGCAGCAGGTGCCAGGGGACGGCGTCGGCGTAGCGGGCGGCCGTGGTGACCATGATCCAGATGTCGGCGGCGCAGATCAGCTCCGCGGCGAGGACACGGTTGTCGGCGAGCAGGGAGTCGATGTCGGGGGCGTCGAGGAGGGCGAGCCCGCGCGGGAGGCTGTCGGCGGTCTCGACGCGCAGCACGCGCGCGGGGTCCTCCTCGGCGAGCAGGAACTCGTCCGCGGGGTCCTGGTGGGGCACCCACACGCGGGTGAGCTGGGGGAGCACGCGCATGCCGCTGAACCAGTGATGATCCTCCGGATGGCAGACGAGGACCGGTGTCCGGGTGGTCGGCCGCAGCACGCCGGCCTCGCTCACCCGCCGACCGACGAGGGAGTTCACGAGCGTCGACTTGCCCGCGCCGGTGGAGCCGCCGACGACGGCCAGCAGCGGCGCCTCGGGCTCCCGTAGGCGGGGTACGAGATAGTCGTCGAGCTGCGCGAGGAGTTCGTCGCGGTTGGCACGCGCGCGTGGCGCCCCCGCGAGGGGCAGCGGAAAGCGTGCGGCGGCGACACGGTCGCGCAGAGCGGAAAGTGTGTCGAGCAGCTGAGGCCGTACGTCCAAGGTCACCACATGCGAAGAATGCCCAATTTTAGGGGAATTCTGAAGCATATAGACATGTCTGCGCGCCGACGGGACAGAACGGACGGAAGGGATGACCGGGACACGGGCACAGGCCAGGCATAACGAGTGCACAACACCCGGGGGCGTCGGGTGTCAAAAGCGGTGCACGATTCGTACCTGCCTGCGATTATCAGGACCGCTTCACCGAACCTCCACATCGAGCCACGGAGGGGAAGCGACAGGGTCAAGGAACCGGGAGCCCTATCCTTGTCCCCGGCAACGTCACGGGTCAGCCCCTTCCAGGGCACCGAACACGAGGCCACCCCACCGGCCCCCGTAGCTCAGTGGATAGAGCAGGCGCCTTCTAAGCGCTTGGCCGCAGGTTCGAGTCCTGCCGGGGGCGCATGTCTCCGCCCTCCCTCTGGGGAGGGCTTTTTGCTGGTCAAGGCGGATGCCGGGTGGCGTGACGAAGCCCCGGACGCCCCCTCGATGATCAAGGGCGGGATCCGGGGCTGGACGGCTGTCACCGGGTTTTCGCGGGTGGCCGTGTCGAATACGTGTCGAAGTTCTCGACCGGTCGAAGATCAGCCAGTGCCCGGCACCTCCGCCTCCGGAAGGTCACCCGCAACTTCCAGCCGCCTCTTCAGGTCCGGCAGCTGCCCGTCGATGCACCGGGCGTAGGCCGCCAGAAGCACGGCAACGCTGTTCCCGGCCCACTCGGCCACCTGGGCGGGCGGGATGCCGTCGTTGAGCCACTTCGTCAGGCGCGTGTTCCTGTTGTCGTAGACGCGCCGTCCGGTGGGCGACTCGAAGACGTGCGGGGGCAGTACAGCCTTACGCGCGCTGCGCCACGCCCGGCGGATGACGGAGCCGGCGAGGATGCCACCGGACTCACCCTGGAACAGCAGATCACCCGGCTGGAGCTGTTCGTCCTCGATGTGCTGCCGAAGGATGCGGGTCAGGGCGGGATGCCCCGGAACCGTACGAGTCTCACCCTCCGCGCGGCCCTTCAGGTCCCGTCGCTCGTGGATCTCTCCCGTGTCGGTCCACTGCTTCCCGACCTCCGGCGTCGCCGTGTGGATCAGCAGCTCGCACCACTGGTCGTCGGCTTCGGGATCAGGCAGGGTCACGTCCTCGACCCGCATGGCTACGGCTTCCTCGGGCCGGGGGCCGCAGTAGTACAGCGTGGCGAAGAAGGCATGCAGCCGCTTGCCGCCCCGCGGCCGGCGCCGGATCCAGTCGAGGATGGCCGCCGCCTGCTCCGGGTTCAGCAGGGACCGTTTGTCAACGGCGTTCGTGGTCTTCACGGCGGCCGTCGACTCCTTCCCCTTGGGGAGCGGGTTGGTCCGCAGGATGCGCCGCCGGATCGCGTACTTCATGGCGACGTTGAGGATGCGGCGATTGCGCTTACGAGACCAGGCCGCCGCTTGCTTGCCGTCGAGACGCGTGTCGATGGCGCGCAGGACCTGGTCGACCTTCTCCGGGTCCTCCCAGGCCGAGACAGGCAGGGAGTTCCGCTCGACAAATCGAGAATGGCCACCACCTCTTGGGGGGGCGTCCACTCGCCGGTTGGTGTTGAACGCCCACTCACGCAGAGCCGTGCGTCCCGCCGCAGGTGCGAACTGGGTGGGCTTGGTCCGCAACAGCGCGATGATGGGTCGCGGTCAGGGTCTTGGCGGTGTTCTTGCGGCTGTTGCTGCCGAGTTGTGGCCAGCGGGCATCCACATACTCGACGGCGAGCTTGTACTAGCTCATGGCGGGCTGGCCCGACGGATCCTCGCGGCGGCCGAGGCCCGAAACGAGGCTGCATCGGTCCACTTCGAACACGGGCAGAAACCCGGCAGCGAAGCGGCATGACCGCGCCACGCACCAGCCGAGAGCAGGGCATCCAGCTCGTTCAGCGGCTCATAGACGCCGACTACGCCGACGAGGCCGGAGCCGACGAGATCATCACCGCACTGCAACACGGACTCGGCCGCCCCCACATCAGCGACTACATCTTCTGGGACTGCGATCCGCAGCTGACAGCCGAGAAGGTCGTGGACCGAGCACTGACCTACGAGCCGTTCGATCTGTGATCAGAGCGCGGTAAGACTTTCCCTACTTCATCAAGGCGGCTCGCTCCGCTCACCGCGCGCGGCCCGGCCCCCGGCCGGGCCTGCGCTCCTGTCTCCGCCCCGCTCCAACCCGGCCGGCGCCCGTGCCGCGCGCACAGCAATCAGCCGCTTACCGTCAGAGAAGGGGTACGTCGTGGCTGGGGTGGTCGGCTCCGCGGCTTTAGGCAGCCACTTTGGCGCGAGCCTCGAAGATCATGGCCCCAACGTCGTGCTTTACCGGGCAGGTCCACAGACTGCCCGACGCGCCGGAAGCTTACGGGGCCATGATCACTCGCGCCAAAGCAGCGCCACCCCAAAGCCGCTCCACCGACCTCGTTCACCCCAGCAGGCACTCTTTCAGGGTCTGAATTTCTCGGTCCCCACCAAGGCAGTGCCTTGACGACGTACAACATGTAGGTGTCATGAGCTGTGGCCCTTCGAGCCACAGCCCCTTCCCTACCCTCCGAGGAGAACAGTTGCTTCTTAGCGATGCCGATGGGCTTTTCGCTGCCCTGGCTGCTCTGAAACTCCCACGCAGCGACTATGTGGTGTGCGGCTCTGCTGCCCTCTACGTACGTGGGTTACGCGCGCGCATGGGCGACCTTGATGTCCTCGCACGCGGCGAAGCCTGGCAGTGCGCCCTACGTCTCGGCGCACCAGAGCCCACCATCTCCGGATATGGGCTCAGAGTCGTCCACCCGACTGCCTCCATAGAGATCATGGACCGTTGGACCCCCGGTTGGTCTACGGACCGGCTTATCGATGATGCTGACGTCATCGATGGGGTCCCTTTCATGCGCCTGGGTGACATCCTGCGGTGGAAGATCGCCGCTGCCAGGCCGAAGGACCACGCCGACATCACGGCTATCCGTCATCTCTATCGTGTTTGGACCGGTGAGGTAGAGCCACTCTCCCCTCCCGCCTCTGATACCTCAGACGCTTAGCGAGGCGCACGATGCAACACACGAGCGCCCTCGCTGGGCCGTCCTCATAGAGCTACGGATCAAAAGGTGTCCGTGCCCCACCCGTGCCCGATCGTGCGGGAACTCGCGGGGAACAACCGTGGCGAGCGGTTACCATACATCGCAATGGCCCCTGACCGTATGACTTGGTCAGGGGCCGTTTCACCTGGCGGTGGGTGTGGGATTTGAACCCACGGTGACTCGCGCCACGACGGTTTTCAAGATCGCTCAGTCGCCAACGAAGAGGCGAGTTCGGCGAAAAGGTCCGTGCCAGATCCGTGCCAGATGGTGCGGGGAACAGCGGGGAACCAGCCGACCGCCCCTCCCAGGCGTCGAAACCGCTCCGCCACAGGTCAGCGCAGCAGCTGGCACCAGAAACCCCAAGCTTCCCAACCTGAGGGCTTCTGCGTCGTGGTCACGCACCGACTGTCGCGCTTGCTCTGGTCGATGGCATCAGCAGCGTGGCTGAGCCCGGTGGGGGTGCAGCGAGACATACGCGTGCCTGATCGGTCGACGCACCCGCCATCGTGGCTGACTTTCGTCGGCTCAGGTTCAGACGTGGGTCCGCCGAACGCCGGTGCACGCGATCAGCCTGCTGCCGTCCTTGGTCAGAAACAGCATGAAAGTCCAGGCGCCATCAGCAGCCCTGATCTGCCCCAGGCGAACCGGCTGCTGATGCTGGCCGAGCAGATCCACGGCATGTGCCAGGTTCGTGGTCTCGATGCCCCGGCGGCGCGTGTGCCGCAGTCGACGTCCATAGATCAGGGCGAGCGGCTCAGAAGCCGTAGTCCCCTCCCAGACCACGTGGGAACCGCCGCAGCGGAGCGCAGCCAGAGCGGCCACGGACGCCTCGTCATTGCCGACCAGCAGCCGTTCGAGTAGTTCCCGCTCCATGCCGCCACCCCCACCAGGGTCCTGCTGTACAGCAGCCGGATAGAGCAACTACAGCAACCGGCCCCACCCGTAGCGTCCCCGTGCAGCCGAAGGGCGACCTGTATGACCACCTGTGACCGACCTCTGTAGAGCTACGGATCAGAAGGTCGCGCCAGGTAGAGACTGTCTGGCCCCGTGCCAGGCCGTCTCAGTTTCCGTCTCATTCAGCTACGTTCACCACCGTACAGACCGGTCCATCGCCAGCGACCAGCCAGGCCCTCGTTCGCCCCCGAACGCAGGTGAACGGCCACGGCCGCGCCCCTTCCCCCCACCAACAGACTTGGGAAGCGTGCGTCCGCCCACGCCCACGAGGGAGGAGGTGCGCGGCCGGCGCTGGCAGGTCACCTCATGGCCATCGACGAAGCCCGACCGTCGGTTAGGTCCCGGACGAGTCTCCGAGCCGCCCCCAGACAGGCCGGGGATGAAACCTTTTCCTTCAGAGCTGGAACCCCCGGAAGCCGACCGCGCGCTTGAGACCATAGACGCAGGCACTGACAACGGATTTGCCAGCGATAGACCGTTGAGCGATGAGTGTCTAACTGCGTGACAACGCAGACGCACAACGACGGACGCCCACGAACGTCTGCGAACCATCAGTGCAGGTGAAAGGCCCACCAGCACAAGGCACAGCCCCCGCCCAAGTTGCTTCGGGACTAAGCGGTCACCTCGTTACGGTGCTTCCCATGACCGACGAGACCCTTGCCTGTCCCGAGTGCAGCCGGCCCATGAAGTCGGGTGGCTTCGTCCTCTCCAAACGGGAGGACGATGGCCGGCGGGGCTGCCGGACGCTGTGGCGGTGTCCCGATCAGCATGTCTGGTGGGGGTGGACCGACCAGCCAGGCGAGCCACTGGAGATCTGCCCCGTCCCGGAGCTGTTCCGATGACATCTCGCGAAGCGGTGCTGTCTCGGGCCGTCTCCCTGGGCCGTACGAGGTCAGCCGACGCCGACCGACAACGACAGAAGCCCACGGCATCCGACCAGGTCAGAGCCGTGGGCTTCCTCAGCCTCGCTGGTGAGCGAGACCCGTGTCAGTAGACCGGCCACTGAGGGCCGTGCTCAGGCCGAGAGACAGCGTGTCGAATACGTGTCGAAGTCGGCATGCCAGGCACCGCCAAACCGTCCAACCGCCCAGGTCAGAGACCTACTGCGGACGCACTAGAGATGCGCCTTCTAAGCGCTTGGCCGCAGATTCGAGTCCTGCCGGGGGCGCATGTCTCCGCCCTCCCCTCGGGAGGGCGTTTTCGCTGCTTGGGACGGGCGTGTGAGCGCCAGGGCGCTCCCCCCGGCGCTTCAACGCGCCGCCTCTTTTAACCCGAACGAGGGAAGGAAGACGGCGGGAGGTTTCACATGAACAAGATCCTCGGCGTCCTCGGCACAGCGGTCGGCAAGGGGGCTGCCCAGACGATCGGCAGCCGCGCCGCCGGCATGGCTTTCGACTCCGTCCAGAAGTACCTCGCCGAGCACCCCGGAGCCCTGAAGAACGCCGCGCGCACCATCGCCGTCGCCACGGGCACGGCGATCGTCGCGTCGGCCAAGGCCGTCGCCGCGTTCCTCGTCGCCTACGCGACACCCATCCTCATCGGGACGGTCATCGTCGTCATGATCGCCGGAGTCGTCGTCCTGGTGATGAAGGCGGCCGGCACCCAGACGGCCTGAGCGGTCCGGGCCGTCACCGGGAGTGCTCCGGGCCGAAGGGGCACCGGAGCACTGCGCATGCCTGGTCAGCACACTCTGTCCGCGACCCTGATGTCCGTCAGGGGGTCGGGGGTGAGTCGGGGGTGGGTCGGGATCGGGTGAGGGGGTGCTCGGGGGGTCGCTAGAGTCGGCGTCAGGGAGGGAGACGACGTGCGACTTCGCTGTGCGGTGCTGGATGATTTCCAGGGTGTGGCAACCGAGTTGGCCGACTGGTCGGTGATCGGGGAGCGGGTGGAGGTCGTCGCGCTGCGCGAGCACCTCGACGGGGAGGAGGCACTCGCCGCGGCGCTCGCCGACTACGACATCGTCGTCACCCTGCGGGAACGCGTCCCCTTCCCCGGATCGCTGATCGCCCGGCTCCCCCGGCTGAAGCTGCTCATCGCCTCCGGGATGCGCAACAGCGTCATCGACTACGCCGCCGCCGAGGCGCACGGCGTCACCGTGTGCGGTACGGCGAGTTCGAGCACCCCGCCGGTCGAGCTGACCTGGGCGCTGCTGCTCGGTCTCGCCCGGGGGATCGTCCAGGAGAGCAGCGCCCTGCGCGCGGGCGGACCCTGGCAGTCGACCGTCGGCGCGGATCTGCACGGCCGCCGGCTGGGCCTGCTCGGCCTCGGGAAGATCGGCAGCCGGGTGGCCCAGGTCGGCCTCGCCTTCGGGATGCGCGTCAGCGCGTGGAGCCAGAACCTCACCAAGGAGCGGACCGAGGAGGTGGGTGTCGAACTTGCCGGCTCCAAGGAGGAGTTGCTCCGTGACAGCGACTTCGTCTCCGTTCACCTCGCGCTCGGCGACCGCACCCGCGGCCTCGTCGGCGCCGCCGAACTCGCCCTCATGAAGCCGACCGCCTACCTCGTCAACACCTCCCGCGCCGCGATCGTCGACCAGGACGCCCTGCTCGCCGCGCTGCACGAGGGCCGGATCGCCGGCGCCGGCGTCGACGTCTTCGACATCGAGCCGCTGCCCGCCGGCCACCCGATGCGCACCGCGCCGCGCCTCCTCGCCACACCCCACCTCGGCTACGTCTCCCACGGCAACTACACGACGTACTACGGCCAGGCCGTGGAGAACATCCAGGCCTACCTGGCGGGCGCTCCGGTACGGCGGCTGCACTGAGGTCCGGCCCGCCTGAGCCGCGTTCCCCCTCGGCCCGCCGCCCCTGCCGTTAAACGAGTGATCCCCGGGTGATCACCGTGACCACGCCCGCGTCGTGCCGTTGAACGGGAAGTGCGGCGGCTGGTCTGCCGCTGCGCTTTCCGAGCTACAAAAGGAGAACGTGATGTCTCGCATCGCGAAGGCAGCCGCTGTCGCTGTCGGCACCGGCGCCGTGGTGGTCAGCGGGGCCGGGCTGGCCCTGGCCGACGCGGGTGCTCAGGGCCTGGCCGCCGGGTCGCCCGGTGTGGTGTCCGGCAATGTCATCCAGGTTCCGGTTCACATCCCGGTCAATGTGTGCGGCAACACCGTGGACATCATCGCCCTGCTGAACCCCGCCTTCGGCAACACCTGCGTCAACGACAGCGGCAAGAAGGACACGCCCGGCAACCCCGGACCCGGCCACGGCGGCTACGGCAACTGAGCCGACCGGCACCCACAGGCAAGAGCCCCGGCACTCCGAGCGCCGGGGCTCTTCCCGTGTCCCGCACAGCGTGTGCGCTCACGCGTACCGGTAGATGCGGCTCACGTCCTCCAGCTGGTCCGGTGTCTCGTCCCACGGCGGCAGCTTCTCGTGCCGGGCGACGACCCGCTGGTGCTGGGCGTCGGCGACGCCGGGCGGCCGGGCCGGCAGGTAGCGGTGGCTGCGGTGGGCCCGCTGCCAGCGGTACCACTGGAGGTCGAGGAAGGCGTGGTGGAGCCAGAACACCGGGTCGTTGACGGACGCCCCGCCGAGCATCGCGCCGCCGACCCAGCGGTGCACCCGGTTGTGGTTCCTCCAGGAGGCGCTGCCGCTGCCGGCGCCCCAGCCCTCCAGCTTGTTGCGGAAGCCCTTGCGGACGGTCGAGTCCCAGGGCCACGCGTCGTAGACGGGGTCGTCCAGGGCCCACTGCAGCTCGCTGCGGGTGGGCAGCTTGATGGGGGCGGCGGAGCGGCCGAGGTCCCGGGTGAGGAACCTGCCGTCGGTGACGCCCTCCTTGATGGTCCAGTGCCCCGCCGCGTAGGCGAACGGCCCGGTCATCACCCGCCGGTCGGAGCGCCGCCCGTTCCCGCCGAGCAGGTCCTTCGTCCACGGCACGGACGTCGTCGTACGGTCCTTGGTCCAGTCCCAGTACGGCACCGTCACCGAGGAGTCGACCCGGCGCAGCGCCCGCTCCAGTTCCAGCAGGAACCTGCGGTGCCAGGGCAGGAAGGAGGGCGCCATGTGGGCGGTGCGCAGCCCGTCCTCGCCGTCGGCGGCGTAGAAGTCGATGTGCATGCGCACGAACTCGTCGTACTCACCGCGCCGCTTGAGCGTCAGCAGGGCGTTCACGAACCGCCGTCGCTCGCCCGCGGTGAGCGTGCTGACGTTCTTACGCACGTACGCCATGCCGTCCCCCCGTGTGCGCGCCGGCGTGCTCGCCGTCGAGCCGGCCCGGTGCCAGGTCGCGCAGGCGCTGGCGGGGGCCGATCTCGTCCACGGCCGCCCGGGTCGCCTCCAGCGGCGTCCGGTACGACGTGTAGTGGTCGACCATGCTCAGCCAGGTGCCGTCGGCCCGGCGCATCAGGTGCAGTGGGCGGCCGTCGACGGTGATCCGCCATTCGCCGCCGGCCGCCTTGTGCCCTGTGGCGGGCACCAGCACCCCCTGGATACGGCGGCCCCGGTAGGTCTCGTCGAAGGATCCGCCGCCGGGGTCCGCGGCCTGCCGCACGGGCCGGGAGGCGGCGACGACGGGGGCCAGCGCCAGCGCGGCGGCCGAGGCCAGCAGCCCCCGCGCCACCTCCCTCCGGGACGGTCTGGCCGTCCCCGCTCCGCCCTGTTGCTCCGCACCGACCGCCACTCCGCCGACACCGACGACCATGCTCGCTCCTCGTCCGGGTTCCAATGTCCGTACCGGCTAACCGATCGAGGGCGCGCGCGGTCACCGCCGAGGAGCCGGCCGGGGAGCCATTCGGGGAGCCGGCGGAGCCGTACGGGGAGGCGGAACAGCCGGAGAGGGATCCGGAACAGTCGTACGGCGGATACGGCCGTGCCCGGCTACAGTCCCGGGCCGGTGCCCAGGTTGCCGCCGATGACGGTCTGCAGGACCGGGGCGATGAGGCCGGCCTCGGGGAGCTTGGTGGCCGGGAGGCCGAAGTTGCCGCCGTCGGGCTGGGTCAGCGGGGCGTCCACGGACAGGCCGGGGGCGAGGGCCCGCATGTCACCGCCGGGCCCGTCCACGGCGAGGTGGTCGAAGCCGTCGTCGCCGAGGATGTGCGGCAGCGGAGCCCTGGCGTCCAGGCCGGGCAGCCCGCTGCTCACCGGCAGCTGGGGCAGGGCCCGGTCGGGGAGGAGCCGGCCCGTGACGTACCGGGGGCCTTCGGGGGCGCCGGGCTTGATCAGCGGCAGCTCGGCGCCGAGCCGGGGCAGCTCCATGTTGAGCGACTTGGAGACGCCGCCCAGCGGCACGGGGACGGGGACCGTACCGGCCGCCGCGGCGGGACCGGCGGCCCCCACGGTGGCCGCGACGCCCGTGACGACGGCGGCAAGGGTTCCTCGGGTGGTCGGCTTCATGTCAGGTACGGCCTTTCCGGATGCGGGGGTTCGACGTCCTTACCGCGTAACGAGCGGAAAACGCCTGCATTTCACAATTCCCCCGACTGCCGTAATAGTCAGCTCGTCCAGAAGTCCCACCAACGGGTCAGCACGAGCATTCCAATCACACCGATGTGCAGCAGCGCGAGCACCCAGGTGAATTCGGCGAGGAATGCCTTGACCGGGGTGGGCGCGGGCAGGAAACCCTCGCGTACGCAGAGGGACGTGACGTACCAGAAGAGCAGGATGGTCGCGGCCCAGGCCAGGCAGCACCACAGGCACAGCGCGTTGATCCGGTACAGCGACTCGAACTGCAGCCAGGACACGAACCCGACGCCGAACACACAGCCGGCCTCGAACAGCAGCCAGTACCAGCCGGGGAAGCGGGCGCCGGCCAGCAGGCTCATGCCGACGCAGATCACGATGCCGTAGGCCACCAGGCCCAGCATCGGGTTGGGGAACCCGAAGACGGAGGCCTGGTCGCTCTTCATCACGCTGCCGCAGGACACCACCGGGTTCAGGCTGCACCCGGGGACGAAGCCCGGGTCCTCGAGCAGCTTGAACTCGTCCAGGGTGATGACCCAGGAGGCAAGCAGTCCGGCGGCCCCGGTGAGCACGGCCAGCAGGGCGAGGCCGCGGCCGGCGCCCGCGTACCGGCGCATCAGGCCCGCAGGCCGCGGGCGGGCAGGTAGAGGTGCGCGGCGGCGTTCGTGGTCTCCGGGGAGCCGGCGAACTCGGCCAGCTCCGCTCCCTGGGCCGGCTGGCGGGGGCCGGTCGAGGGGCAGACCCGGGTGGTGAACATGAAGTAGGTGTATCCGAGTTCCTGGACCGCCTCCAGCCAGTCCGCGGGCGGGGTGACCTGGCTGCTGATGTTGTGGGGCAGCTGGAGGACGATCTGGCCGGCGACGACCAGCATGCTGACCTTCAGGCTCGGCCGGGTGGTGCCGTCCACCGGTTCGCCGCCCGGGGTCAGGCCCATGTCCTCCAGGAGGTGGGTGACGGCGGCGGACGCGGCCTCCGGGCCGTCCGGGCCGTCGCCCAGGGAACAGGCGAGCAGACAGGGGGTCCTGCCGTCGCCCTCCTCGTTCCGGGCCATCCAGGCGAGCAGGGCGAGCGTGCCCAGGTCGGCGGGGCGGAAAAGGCGGGGTTCGCTTGATACTGAGGTCACCGCGCGACCATATCGACGGGCCGTGGCGCCGCCCGGCGGCTTCTCACCCTTCCGGAGCAGCGCCCGGGGCCGCGCCACACGAACGAGCGACGTGGTCCCGGGCGGGGTCGGGCGTCAGTACCGCTCAGTGCTGCAGGGGCAGGCCGCCGAGCAGGCCCTGCTTGTTGAGGGTCGTGGTGGCGCCCTTGAGGCTGCTCAGCACGGAGTCCTTGTTCTCGGTGTCGAGCGCGTCCGACTGGTGCTTGACCGGCAGCAGGTCCTTCACGGTGGGCGGCTTCTCGGTGAGCTGGGCGAGCCCGCCGTTGAGGCTCATCGGCGGCAGGTGCTGGGCGTCGTAGGCGAACGCGGGTGCGGCGACGCCGACGAGGGCCACGGAACCAGCGACAACGGCGGCAGCCTTGAGGGACTTCATCGTGTTCCTTTCTTCGGCAACTCACGTCACCCCGGGATTTCTGACGCCGTGCCTAACGAGTTCCGGCCGGACCGGAAACCCGGCACCGAGAAGACATATGAAAACGGTTATGCCCCGGGTCAGCCGGTCGCCGTCGGGGACGGGTCCGCGGGGAGGGCGGGCAGCGAGGGCAGGGACTCGACGGTGGGCTCGGTCGCGTCCTTGCCGAGGAGGGTGCCGCCCAGCAGGTCGACCAGGCCCGACACCACGTCGGTGGCGGACGACAGGAGGTTGTCGAGCTGGTCGGTGACCGCCTTCACCAGATTGTCGATCGCGGTCTGCAGGGCGCTGAGCGCGTCACTGGTGGCGTCGCGGACCGAGGGCAGGTTGACGATGCCGGCGTGCCGTGTCGCCGCCTTCGCGGTGAGGGCCGCGGGGACGGCGGAGGCCGCGGGAGCGGCTGGTGAGGCGGGAGCGGCTGGTGAGGCGGGAGCGGCTGGTGAGGCGGGGGCTGCCGGGGACGCGGAGGAGGCGGGGGCGCTCGGTGCGGCGGGCTGGGTGGGGGCCGCGGGTTTGGCGGAGGCGGCGGGGGACGCGGGCGCCGTGGGCGTGGCCGGCTTCGCCGGTGCCGACGAGGTGGCGGGCGCGGTGGGGGTGGTGGCGGCCGGGGGTGTCGCGGGCTTGGCGGACGCGGTGGGAGACGCGGGCGCCGTGGGCGTGGCCGGCTTCGCCGTCGTCGGGGAAGTCGCGGGCGCGGTCGGCGTGGCGGATGCCGACGAGGTCGCGGGGGCCGTGGGCGCCGTGACCGCCGCACGCGCCGCGGGCTTGGCGGACGTGGCCGGGGACGCGGGCGCGGCGGGCGTGCCGGGGGCGGCGGGTGACGCGGGTCGGGCGGACGTCGAGGAACTCGCAGGTGCCGTGGGCGCCGCAGGTGTCGCGGGCTTCGCGGACGTCGACGCCGTCGCGGGCGCCGTGGGCGTCGTGGCTGCCGTGGGCGACGCGGGCTTGGCAGCGGCCGCCGAGGAGGCAGGTGCCGTGGGCGTCGCCTGAGCCGCGGGCTTCGCCGCCGCGGGCGACGCGGGCGACACAGAGACCGCGGGCTTCGCCGTCGTAGGCGACGCGGGTGCCGTAGGCGAAGCAGACGCCGGGGGCTTCGCCGCCGTCGTGGGTGTCGCGGGCGCCGTGGGAGTGGCGAGGGACACCGGCCGTACGGGCGCTGCGGGCTGGACGGGGGCGGTGGCGGCCTCGGCGATGGCCGCCTTGGCCGCCTCGCCGAGCCTCCTGGCCTCGTCGGCGGGCAGTTGGCCCTTCTCCAGCGACTGGTTGAGCAGGTCGATGACCGGGTTGAGCACGGAGCCGGTGTTGCTCAGGGCTCTGACCTGGGCGAGCAGCCTCTCCTTCTCCGCCGCCGGGACGGGTGCCCGGGAGGCGGCGCGGTCGTGCTCCCGGGCCGTGGCCACGGCGACCGGGCCGGTGATGCCGACCAGGACGGCCGCGCAGAGGACGGTGGACGCGAGACGCCGGGCAGGCAGATCACGCATGGGTGTTCCTTTCGGTGAACAGTGGGACCTGAGCCCACCGTCAGTTCACCGGTCGCTCTCCGCAACCGCTCACCCACCCAGCGTGATCCGTCCGAGGCAGAAAACCGGCCGTCCGCCCCGCGACGGATGCGTACGGGGCGGACGGCCGGCCGAAGGGTTGCGTCCCGATGTCAGTCGTTGACGCAGGTGTTGCCGAAGGCCGGGTTCAGCAGGGCGATGATGTCCACGGTGTTCCCGCACACGTTGATCGGGACGTGGATCGGAACCTGGATGGCGTTGCCCGACAGCACGCCCGGCGAGTTGGCGGCGACGGCGCCCGCACCGGCGTCGGCGGAGGCCACGCCGGCACCGCCGGCGACGGCCGCGACGGCGGCGGAGGTCAGGACCAGGCCCTTCGCGATACGCGACATGGAGAGGTGCTCCTTGGGGATCGACACAAACATCCGGGCGGGATACCCGGCGTTGTGTCAACGCGCGGCACACCCGGGAGTTGTGCCGCCAATGGAGTGATCTGCGGAGGCGACGCGCACGCTCTCATCCTTGACCGACCCCGCCTCCCGGGGCGCGGCGCTCACACTCTTCTCTCGCCCCGGCGTACGCCTGTCGCACCGGGCGGCTCCCGCCCATCCTGCGGACGACGTACCGGACTCCACGCTCAGTGAACCGGGCGGCGTACCGGTCCGGCGGGTTCCGGTCTACGCCAACGCGCTCGGCCACGACCCCGGCCTGTGCGATCTCGGCCCGGCTCCGCGGAGCGGCGGTGACCAGCCGGGCTTCCGGCTCGTTTCCCACGCGGACGCGGCGTGGGCCGGCGTGCTCCTCGCCGCCGTGGACGCCCGGAACCGGAAGGCGCGTTCACGACCGCAGCCCCGAGCGCCCCCGTGAGCGAGGTAATCCGCGAATGCACCAGTCAGCACCCGCCCATCGACCCCGGGTCCTGCACCTCGCACAACCCGTCGACGGCGGTGTCGCCCGGGTCGTGCTCGACCTGGTCCGGGCCCAGCTCGCGGCGGGCCTGCGGGTCACCGTGGCCTGCCCCGGCGGTGCGCTGGCCGCGGGCCTGCGGGATCTGGGCGCCGATGTCCGGCAGTGGCGGGCGGGCCGGTCACCGGGGCCCGGCCTGCCGGGCGAGGTACGGCGCCTCGCACGCCTGCTCGGCGAGGTACGGCCCGAACTGGTGCACGCGCACAGCGCGAAGGCCGGCCTGGCCGCGCGGCTCGCCGTCCGCGGACGCGTCCCGACCGTGTTCCAGCCGCACGCCTGGTCCTTCGAGGCGGTCGGCGGCCCCACCGCGGCGCTCGCCCTGCGCTGGGAGCGGTGGGGGGCGCGCTGGGCCGACCGGGTGGTGTGCGTCAGCGAGGCGGAGCGCACGACAGGCCTGCGCGCCGGGGTGCGCGCCGCGTACACGGTCATCCCGAACGGCATCGACACCACCCACTTCACCCCGCAAGCCGGGCAAGGCCCCACGGCCCCACAAGCCCCTCAAGCCCCACAAGCCCCGCAAGCCCCCGACGACGAAACCCGCCCCCTCGTCGTCTGCGTGGGCCGTCTCTGCCGCCAAAAGGCCCAGGACGTCCTCCTCACCGCCTGGCCGGACATCCTCGCCCGGCTGCCGCGGGCACGACTCGTGCTGGTCGGCGACGGCCCCGACCGCGAGGCCTTACGGCAACAGGCGCCCCCCTCCGTGCGGTTCACCGGCGCCGTCCCCGACGCCGCCCCCTGGTACCGGGCCGCCGACCTGGTGGTGCTCCCCTCGCGCTGGGAGGGCATGGCGCTCGCCCCGCTGGAGGCGCTGGCCTGCGGGACACCCGTCGTCCTCACCGACGTCGACGGCGCCCGGGAGAGCCTGCCGCCCGCACTCGCCGCGCACTGCCTGGTACCCCCCGAGGACCCCGTGGCGCTGACCGGGGCGGTGACCGGGCTGCTGACCGATCCGCCGCTGCGCGCGACGCTCGCCGGCCAGGGGCGCCGGCACGTCCTGGCCACGCACGACGTGCGGCACACCGCCGAACGCGTCGCGGCCCTCTACCGCGAACTCCTCGGCAGCACAGGCCCGGGCGGCGAAGCCCCGGCGGCGAACGGTGGCGGAACAGCCCGGGTCGCGCCCTCCGAGTGCAGGGAGTCCATCCACTCGTGACTGCGGAAAGCACCGTTCCCTCCCCCGGCGCGCAGCCACGGGACCATGGATTCTCGCCCGTCCCGTCCGGCTCGCCCGTCTGCGTACTGCCGGCCCGCGCCGCCGGCAGTTTCCGGTTCCCGCTGTGGCGGCCGCCCGCGCGGCGCGCCTCGCCGCAGCTCCCCCTGCTCGCCGCCGACCTGCTCGCCGCGCTGGCGGGCACGGCCGCGCTGGACGAGGCCACCCGCCGTCCGGTGCTGGTCGCCGCGCTGCTGTCCGGCGCGCTGCTGCTGCGCCCGCGCTCCACGCGTCCGGTGCCGGGTGTGCTCGACGAACTGCCCGCGGTGTGCGGGCGGATCGTGGTGGCGTGGCTGGGCCTGGCCGCGCTGCTCGCCGCGTACGACCCCGGGCGCGCCCTCACCGCCCGGACCCTGCTGCTGGGCTGCGCGCTGCACACGGCGGCGGCCGGGGCGGCCCGGGGCGCGGTGCACTGGCGGAGCCGGGTCCTGCTGCGCCGCCACCCGCGCACCGCCCTGGTGATCGGGCCCGCGGAGACCGGGCAGCGGGTGGCCGCCGCACTGCTGCGGCACCCGCGCTGCGGGGTACGGCCGGTGGGCGTGGTCGCGCAGCACCCGGACGGCCCCGGCGGGCTGCCGGTGCTCAGCACCGGCGAGGAGGTGGAGCGGGCGCTCATCCAGAACGGGGTGCGGGTCGTCCTCACCGTCGACCCGGCCGTGCGCACCGCGCACGGGCCGCTGCTGCGGGCACTCGCCGCATCCGGCTGCACGCTGTGGGAGGTGGACGCGGACAGCCCGGCGTACGAGATGCGGGACCAGCTCGCCGGGTTCGCCGTGCGCCGGCTGGACCTGGGCATGCCACGGCGGACGAGCGTCGCCAAGCGGCTGCTGGACGTCACGGTGTCCGGGGCGCTGCTGGTGCTGCTCAGCCCGGTGCTGCTGGTGTGCGCGGTCGTACTGCGGCTCACCGACGGGCCCGGGGTGGTGTTCCGGCAGGAGCGCATCGGCAAGGACGGCCGCCCCTTCACACTGCTGAAGTTCCGCACCCACCGCCCGGCCGACCCGCACGAGGCGGCCACCCGGTGGAGCGTGGCCGGCGAGCCGCAGATGAGCCCCTTCTGCCGGCTGCTGCGGCAGAGCTCGCTGGACGAGCTGCTCCAGCTGTGGAACGTCTTCCGGGGCGACATGAGCCTGGTCGGCCCGCGCCCCGAACGGCCTTACTTCGTCACCCGGTTCAGCCACACCTACCCGGGCTACGCGGCCCGCCACCGCATGCAGACCGGCATCACCGGGCTGGCCCAGATCCACGGGCTGCGCGGCGACACCTCGATCGAGGACCGGGCCCGCTTCGACAACGCCTACATCGACAACTGGTCGCTGTGGCAGGACGTCTGCATCCTGCTGCGCACGGCCGCCGCGCTCGTGCGTTCCGCGGGGAGCTGACCGATGGCCCTCGCCCTGCCGCCGCGCCGCCCCGTCCGGATGTCCCCGGTGCTGCCGGTGCTGGCCGTCGTCGCGCTGCTCGCGCTGCCGGTCGCCCCCGGCGGCGAGGGCGGCGCGGGCCCCGCCGACGCGCTGTCCGCGCTGGTCGTCGTGTTCTGCGCGGTACGACTGCTGCGCGCGCGCCGCCGCCCGCTCACCCGGACCGCCGCCGTACTCCTCGGCCTGCCGGTGGCCGGACTCACGCTGGCCGCGCTGCACGCGGTCTCGCCGGGCGCCGGGATCACCGGCCTCGGCCGCTACCTCCAGGTCTTCGTCCTGGTCCCGGCCGCCGTGCTGCTCCTCGTCCGCGACCGCGCCGACTTCCGGCTGCTGGCCTGGTCGCTGGTGGCCCTCGCCGGATGGCAGGGGGCGGTCGGCGTGCACCAGTACGCCACCGGGACCGGGGCCTCCTACCAGGGGCGGGACATCCGCGCGGTCGGCACCTTCGGGGTGTCGGACGTGATGGGCATGGCCACGGTGGTGTCCTTCGGGCTGGTGTGCGCGGTGGGCCTGGCGCTCGGCCGGACCTCGGCACGGGAGCGGACGCTCGCCGGCTGCTGCGCACTCGCCCTGCTGGTCCCCCTCGCCCTGTCCTTCAGCCGGGGCGCCTGGATCGCCACCGCGGTCACCGTCACCGTCCAGCTGGTCCTGGCCGGGCCGCGCCGCGCGCTGAGGATCGGGGCGGCCGCGGTGGCCGCGGGGGTGGTGCTGGTGGGCGGGCTGGGGGTGGGTACGGCCATGCTCCAGGAGCGGATCGACAGCATCACCCGGGTCACCGACGCACCCGACCAGTCGGTCACCGACCGGTACACGATGTGGGCCGCGGCCACCGACATGTGGCGCGACCGCCCGCTGACCGGCGTCGGCCTCAAGGGCTTCCCCGAGTACCGCGACGGGCACGCCTCGCTCGCGCTGTCCTCGGGCAGCGACACCGAGGGCGCGGGCGCCGCGTTCCGCCGGCAGCCGCTGCTCTCCCCGCACAACATGTACCTGCTGGTCCTGTCCGAACAGGGCCTGATCGGGCTGCTCTGCCTCGCGGGCGGCTGGCTCGCCCTGCTGGTGTGCGCGGTGCGCGGGCTGTGGCGGACCCGCGCGGCCGGCGGCCGGGGCCTGGACTGCGCGCTGGTCGCCTGCGGGCTGCTGGTCTGGCAGCTCGTGGACTTCGCCTACGCCGACATCGGCGGCCCCGCGACCGTGCTGACGGCGGTCTCCTTCGGCCTGATCGCCTGGTGGGCCCTGGCCGGCGCCGGCCAGGCGTCCCGTACGCCGGCGCCCCGCCCCAGCCGGAGGCCGGCGGGATGACGCACCCCAGGACCGGCGGGGTACCGGGGACGGAGGCCGACACCGGCGGACTCGCCGTGCCCGGCGCCCGGCCGGCCGTACCCCCGCCGGCCGACCCCACCACCCCGGCCGCCACCCCGGCCGCCACCCCGGCCACGGACCCGGCCCGCACGCCCGCGCACCCCTCCCCACCCCCCGAACCCGCCCTCCTCACCCCCCGTTTCCTCGCCCGCGCGACCCTCCTCACCGCCTCCCTCTCCGTCGCGGCGGCGCTGCTCGGGCTGGTGCGGGACCAGTCGCTGGCCCGGCTGTTCGGGGCCGGACGGGACACCGACGCCTTCCTGGTCGCCTGGACGGTGCCCGAGTTCGCGGCGACGCTGCTGATCGAGGACGGGCTGGCCTTCGCGTTGGTCCCCGCGTTCAGCCTGGCCCTGGCCCGCCGCGCGCAGGGCGCGCCTGGGGATCCGGTGCGGTCGCTGGTCGCCGGGACCCTGCCCCGGCTGGCGCTGGCGTTCACGGCGGTCGGGGCGCTGCTGGCGCTGGCCGCCCCGCAGTTCGTGGCGGCTCTGGCACCCGGCCTGCCCGACCCGGCGCTCGCCGTGGACTGCACGCGGCTCACCGCGACCTGCGTGCTGAGCTTCGGCCTCGCCGGGTACTGCAGCGCGGCCCTGCGGGCCCACCGCCGCTTCCTGGCACCGGCCGCGATCTACCTCGCGTACAACGTCGGCATCATCACGGCGATGTACGCGCTCGGCGGCCGCTGGGGCGTGCGGTCGGCCGCGTTCGGGGTCGCGGCGGGCGGCTGCCTCATGGTGGCGGTCCAGCTTCCCTCGCTCGTGCGGCAGTTGCGCCGTCGGCGGGCCGGCGGGGCGGACGCCGGGGTCGCCGACGGGACGCAGCCGTTGGACGTGCCGCTGCTGGCCACCGTGCTGCTGTTCGCGCTGTGCCGGCAGTCGCAGGTGCTGATCGAGCGGTTCCTCGCCGCCGGGCTGCCCGCCGGGGCCATCTCGCACCTGAACTACGCGCAGAAGGTCGCGCAGATCCCGATGACGCTGTCGACGATGCTGTGCACGGTCACCTTCCCGGCGGTGGCGCGGGCCCTGGCCGACGGCGACACCGAGCGGGCCCGGGACCGGGTCGAGCGGGATCTGGCGGTGGCCGGCTGCGTGGTGCTGCTCGGTACGGCCGCGATCACGGCCTGCTCCCCGCAGCTGATCGCGCTGCTGTTCCAGCGCGGCGCGTTCACCGCCCAGGACACCGCGGCGACCGCCGGTGTGATGCGGGTCTACGCGCTGGGCCTGCTCGGCCAGACCCTGACCGGCGTCCTGGTCCGCTCCTACTTCTCGGCGGGCCGCGCCAGCTGGTACCCGGTGGCCGCGATGGCCGCGGGCATCGCCGCGACCTCCTGGATCGGCGCCGGGACGGTCGGCTCCTGGGGGGTGACCGGGATCGCCGCGGCCAACGCCACCGGCATCACCCTCACCGCCGCCCTGCTGCTCGCCGGAACGCGCGGGCGCGGCGTGCCCATCCGGACCGGGCCGGTGCTGCACGAGCTGAGCCGGCCGCTGTGGGCGGCGGTGGTGGCCGCCGTGGCCGGCGGACTGGTGGCGGGCCTGCCGTCGGCACCGCTCGCCGGGCTGGCCGCCGGCGGCACCACGGTGACCGTCGTCTTCGTCCTGCTCGGCTGGGCCCTGGGCGCCCAGGGCCCAGGCTCTGTACTCCGTTCCGTACGCACCCTCTCCCGAAGGCTCGCCCATGCCGTCCTCCGTTGAGTCCCCGGCCCGTGTCCGGGCCTCCGCCTCGGGCCCCGTCCCGTGGATCGCCATGTACCACTCGGTCGGCGACTGCTCCGACGACCCGTACCGCGTCACGGTCAGCCCCGGCCGGCTGGAGCGGCAGCTGCGCTGGCTGCGCCGCCGGGGGCTGCGCGGGGTGTCGGTGGCCGAGCTGCTCGCCGCCCGGGCCCGGGGCGAGGGGCGCGGCCTGGTGGGGCTCACCTTCGACGACGGGTACGCCGACTTCCTCGGCAACGCCCTGCCGCTGCTGGCGCGCTGGGAGTGCACGGCCACCCTGTTCGTGCTGCCCGGCCGGCTCGGCGGCGACAACGTCTGGGATCCGCTGGGCCCGCGCAAGCCGCTGCTGACCGCCGACGGCATCCGGCGGGCCGCCGCCGCGGGCGTGGAGATCGGCTCGCACGGCCTCACCCACATCGATCTGACGCGGGCCGACGACACCCTGCTGAGAGCCGAGATCGCCGGGAGCCGGGCGGCACTGCAGGAGCTGACCGGCGCCCCGGTCACCGGCTTCTGCTACCCGTACGGCACGGTCGACCGGCGCACCATGGCGGCCGTGCGGGAGGCCGGTTACGGCTACGCCTGCGCCATCGACCCCGGCCGGCTGAGCGGCCCGCATGTGCTGCCGCGCGTGTACATCGGGGAGGACGACACCGCCGTACGGCTGTTCCTGAAGCACCGCCTGCACCGGCTGCGCCGACGGCCCGTGGAGGGGCTGCGGTGAGGGTCCTGCACATCATCACCGGGCTCGGGGTGGGCGGTGCCGAGCAGCAGCTCCGGCTGCTGCTGCGGCATCTGCCGGTCGAGTGCGAGGTGGTGACGCTGACCAACCCCGGACCGGTGGCCGAGGGGCTGACGGCCGACGGGGTGCGGGTGACCCACCTCGGCATGACCGGGAACCGCGACCTGGCCGCGCTGCCCCGGCTGGCCCGGATCGTCCGGCGCGGCCGGTACGACCTCGTGCACACCCACCTGTACCGGGCCTGCCTGTACGGCCGGATCGCCGCCCGGCTGGCCGGGGTCCGCGCGGTCGTCGCCACCGAGCACTCCCTCGGCGACTCGCAGATGGAGGGCCGGCCGCTCACCGCCGGTGTCCGCGCGCTGTACCTGCTGGGCGAACGGCTGGGCCGGCGCACCGTCGCGGTCTCCCCCACGGTCGCCGGCCGGCTCGCCCGCTGGGGGGTACCCGGGCCGCGCATCGCGGTCGTACCCAACGGCATCGACCTGGCGCGGTTCGCCCACGACCCGCAGGCCCGGCTGCGCACCCGCACCCGCCTCGGGCTGCCCGCCGACGCGTTCGTCATCGGCGGCATCGGCCGGCTCGCCCCCGGCAAACGCTTCGACGTCCTGGTCCGCGCCCTCGCCGAGCTGCCCCCCGACTGCAGGCTGCTGCTGGTCGGCGGCGGCCCGGAGGAACCCGCGCTGCGGCGGACCGCGCGGGAGGCGGGGGTGGCCGGCCGGGTGCTGTTCGCCGGGGAGCGGCCGTATCTGCCCGACGGTTCGCCCGGCCCGGACCTGCCCTCGCTGGCCTCGGCGATGGATGTGCTGGCCTCGCCTTCCCCCGAGGAGGCGTTCGGCCTCGCGGTCGTGGAGGCGCTCGCGGCCGGGCTCCCGGTGCGCTACGCCTCCTGCCCGGCCCTGGAGGACCTGCCGCCCGGGGCCGCCCCGGACGCGCTCCGGGTCCCGTGCGACGCCGGTGCCTACGCCCGCGCGCTCGCCGAGGTCCGCGCCGCCGGGTCCGGCCCGCGCACCGCCGCCGAGGCGGCCCGCCACTACAGCATCACCCGCAGCGCCGCCCGGCTCATGGACGTCTACACGGCGGCGCTCGCCCACCCGGTCCCCCCGTCCCGATCCCCCCAGGGAGTCACCCCGTCATGACCGAGAACCACCATCACTCCCGCCCCTCCCGGCTCGGCTCGCTCCCGCCCTGGTCGCTGGTGGCGGCCGGTGTCCTCACGGGCGGGCTGCTGGGCGGCGGGTACGGCGTCCTCAAGCCTGCGGAGTACACGGCGACCAGCTATGTCGTGGCCGTCCCCGGCGAGGGGTCCGACACCGCCGCCGCACTCGGCTTCGCCCAGGCCTACGGCCGGGTCGCCACCCAGATCGCGGTGCTCGGCGACGCCCAGGAGCAGGCCGGGGTGCCGGTGCCCACCCTGCGCGCCAGTGTGCGCACCGCGACCTCGCCGGACGCCCCGATGCTCGCCGTCTCCGCCACCTCCGAACGCCCGGCCCGGGCCGCCGCCATGGCCGACGCGGTCGCCCGCGCGCTGACCCGGCACGCCAACGCCGCCAAGGCCGACACGCACGTCGAGCTGCTGCAGTTCTCCCGCGCGGTGCAGCCGAGCGAGCCGTCCTCGCCGTCCCCCGCGGTGACCGGACTGGTCGGGGCGAGCGCGGGCGGCCTGCTCGGCGCCCTCGCGCTGCTGGTACGGCCGAGACGCCGGCCGGAGCCGAAGACCGTGCCCCCGGCCTCGGTGCCCGGCCCGGCCGTCCCCGCCGACACGTACGGCCGCCGGTGACCGCCCTCTACCCGGCGGGCACCACGCGTCCCGCCGCCCGCACCACCGACCTCGGTGGCGGACTCGTCACCGAACTCATCACCGACGAGGAGGCTTTCGCCGCGCTGGCCCCCGCCTGGGGACGGCTGTTCCGGCGGTGCGCCGCCGCCACCCCGTTCCAGAGCCACGCCTGGCTGCACTCGTGGTGGCTGTCGTACGGCCGGCGCGGCCGGCTCCGGCTGCTGGTGGTGCGGGCCGGCCGCGACCTGGTGGCCGCCGCGCCGCTGATGCTGGTCCGCCGGCCGCTGCCCGCACTGGTGCCGCTCGGCGGGGCGATCTCCGACTACACGGACGTGCTGCTGGACGACGCCGACGACGGGCGGGCGGCCGGTGCGCTCACCGAGGCGCTCGCGGACGCGGCGCGCACGGCGCTGGTCGACTTCCGCGAGGTGCGCCCGGGCGGCGCGGTGGAGCGGGTCTACGACCGCTGGCGCGGGCCGCGCCGTACGGTGCGCGACTCGCTGTGCCTGGAGCTGCCCGCCGTACCGATGGACGAGCTGATCACCCGGCTGCCGTCGGGCAAGTCCGGCCAGCGGGCGCGGGCCAAGCTGCGCCGGCTGGCCGCGCTGGGGGTGCGGCGGCGGGCGGTGGGCCCGGAGGAGGTGGACGCGGCGCTCGGCCGGCTGCTGGAGCTGCACCGGCTGCAGTGGCAGGGGCGGAAGGTCACCGGCGAGCATCTGCGGCCCCGGTTCCGCGAGCATCTGGTGCGTGCGGTGGGGCAGATGGTGCGTTCGGGGAACGCGGTGGTCACCGAGTTCCTGGTCGACGGCGAGGTGATGGGGGTCGACCTGACGCTGCTGTCGGGCAGCCTGGCCGGCGGCTACCTCTACGGCGCCCACCCGGCCCTGCGGCAGCGGAAGGCGGATGTCGCGGTGATGCTGCTGGAGGCGTGCGCCGAGCACAGCGTCGACGGGCACCGGGGCACGCTGAGCCTGCTGCGCGGCGACGAGCCCTACAAGCACCACTGGCGGCCCGAACGGGTCGTCAACCGGCGGCTGCTCATGGCCCGGCGGCGCACCGCCCCGCTGCTGACGGCCGCGCTGTGCGACGCGACCGCCCGGCAGCGGGGCAGGGAGCTGCTGCACCGGTGGCGGGAGCGCGGCGGCGAGCAGCCGGCCGGAGGCTCGGGGGTGCGGCCGTACAGGGCGGTCCGGTAGACCTGCGACGAGCGGGGGTTGGCCGAGCACTGCCAAACGCCGTGCGGACAGTAGTCGGTCACCGTGTTGTACAGCGGTCTGTGCTCTTCGATCCAGGCGAGCATCCGCCCCATGTACTCGGGGTTGTCACCGTTGCGGAAGAGTCCCCATTCCGGATAGGAAACGGGCTTGCCGTGGGCTTTCGCGAAGTCCACGTGCTGCTGGAGACCGTAGGGCTCTTCGACCTGTTCCTCGAACGGCATTCCGCTCGGCTGGTCGTAGGCGTCCATACCGATGATGTCGACCGTTGCGTCCCCGGGATAGCACTCGGTCCAGGGCACGGCGTCCCGGCCGCGGCTCGGCGTGAAGTCGAACCGGAATCCCTGGCCCGGCACGGAGCGCATGGCGGCGACGATCCGGTTCCAGTACGCCTTCCAGGCCTCCGGGTCCGGTCCGCAGCGATGGGTGTAGGTGATGCCGTTCATCTCCCAGCCGAGCACGATCACCGTGTCCGGCACCCCCAGTCGCACCAGCCGTTCGGCCAGGGCCCGGAAGTGGTGGTCGAACGCGCCGGCCGCGGCCTGCCGCAGCAGGAACCACACCTGCGAGTCCGGGAGGTTCTCCTCGTTGCGCTCCTGCATCGGTACGTTGAGGACGAGCATCCGGTCCGCCTTCTGGCGCCGCCACCGCGCCCACACGTCCAGGAAACCGGGCGGACCCTCGATGTCCGCCCAGCTACCGCCGGGCAGGTAGGTGTGGGCGACCTTCACCTCGGTCCCGCCGAGCCAGTCGCTCAGCTCGGCCATCCGCGCGACCCCGAGGGGCCCGGAGTCGAGAAACGCCCCGAAGGGCGGCGGGTCGGTGGCCCGCACCGCTGCCGGGCCCACCGCGAACCCGGGGCCGACCGCGAGGGCGACCGACGCGACGACGGCCCCCGCGATGACGGCCAGCCGCCCGGACCGGCCCCTGCACCGGCGTGAAGCCATGTCCCGCTCCCTTCCTCCCGTTCACCGACCCCCGTCACATCCATACGGACAACTCCGTCACGGATACCGCTTCGGGGCCGCCGAACCCCCGCACGGCCGAACGGATCGGGGAGAGGAAGAGGGAGGGGCGCGGCGGGGTGCCGGGCGCTCGGTCCGGCACCCGACGCGTCATCGGCGGGCGGCGGCCCGGCCTCGCCGGTACAGGATCGCCCCGGCGGCGATCAGCGCGGCACTGGCGGCCGAGGTCGCCATCATCGCCGGGCCGTCACCACCGGTGTGCGCGAGCACGGGCGGCTGCCCGGGGTGCTCCTCACCGCCACCACCGCCGCCGGGCGGCGGGGTGTAGCCCGTACCCGGGGGCGTGCTCTCGCCACCGCCGGACGGGGGTGTGGTGTGACCGCCACCGGGAGGCGTGCTGTGACCGCCGCCAGGGGGCGTGCTGTGCCCGCCGCCCGGCGGGGTCGTCTCGCCGCCGCCGTAGGGAGGCGGGGTGGTCTCCTGCCCGCCGTAGGGAGGCGGCGTCGTCTCCTTCCCGCCGTACGGGGGCGGAGTCGTCCTGCCTCCACCGTGCGGGGGCGGCGTCGTCTCCTCCCCGCCGTACGAGGGCGCGGTCGTTCTGCCTCCGCCGGGCGTCTTGCCGCCGCCGGCCGGCGGTGTGGAGTGGTCGTCGCCGTGGCCGGGCCGACCGCTGGAGTCACCGGGGCCGGGCCGGCCGGTGGAGTCACCGGGGGCGCCGTACCCGGAATGGTCGTCGGGAGTGCCGTAACCAGAGTGGTCGTCGGGAGTGCCGTAACCAGAGTGGTCGACGGGGGTGCCGTAGTCCCCGTGGTGCTCGCTGCCGGCCTGCCCCTTCGATCCGTGCGCGGCGGTGGCACAGGAGTTGCCGAACGCCGGGTTCAACGCCGCGGCCGCGTCGACGGAATTGCCGCAGACGTTGACCGGGATGTTGACCGGGGCCTGGACGTTGTTCCCGGACAGAACTCCGGGGGAACCCTGGGCGGCACCGTGCGCACGGGAGTCGGCGAGCGCGGCGCCGCCGTACAAGGACAGCATGCCGGTCGCGGCGGCGGCCACGGCCATGCCCTTGCTGAGAGTCTGTCGCAATCTCGTGGTCTTCCTGCTCGAAGAAGTGGGAAGGCCGGCCCCGGCACGAAGAACGACGGTCCGGGGCCGGCCTGTACTCAGCCGGGGAAGCTGGTGGAGTGCGCGGGTGAACCTCAGCTGTTGACGCAGGTGTTGCCGAACGCGGGGTTCAGCAGCGCGATGATGTCGACGGTGTTGCCGCACACGTTGATCGGGAGGTGGATCGGCACCTGGATGACGTTGCCGGACAGGACACCAGGCGAGTTGGCGGCGCTGGCGCCCGCACCGGCGTCGGCGAAGGCGGTTCCGCCCAGGCCCAGGGCCAGGATGGCGCCCGTGACGGCAGCGACGGTCTTCTTCATGAGTGTTCCCTTCTCTGGGGTCATGCCCCGATGACGGCCAGAACCGTGCGAGCACGACATGAACGGTCGTGGCACGGAACGAGGGATTGACACAACTGGAGACCGCGGAACACGGACCGCGCGATAATCACTCGATCGCACCGCTTCCTCACGCGTTTTTCCCTCGCCTGAATTCCTTGGAAAAAGGCCCGGGCAGCCCGCCGATGGTGCAGCGGACAGCCCGGGCCACGCCAGGTCGGCTCAGCCTTCGCCGTTGGCCGAGAGAACCGACAGGTCCTCCAGCACGTGCGAGACCGCACCGTCGCGCTTGGCGTTGGTGGAGTTGTCGTTGCACTGCTGCTGCAGGTGGTCCGACAGGATCGGGATGTCCTGGACCGTGACGCCGATGAGCACGTCGACGGCGACGTCGACGTCCTGGATACCGACACACGGCTTGTTCAGCGACCCCTGCACCAGCGAAAGCTGCGGGCTCTGGTTGCCCTTCGTCGCCGAGTTGCCCCACGACGACGCGGCGCCGTTGCCATTCGCGACGGTCGGTCCGTCGTCGTTGCCGATGGCAAGCGCCTGCGGCGCGGCCGCCACCGCCATTCCCACGACAGAAGCGGCGGTCGCGGCGGCGACCATTGCCTTCTTGAGCACTTCGCGTTCCTTTCCTCGTAGCGACGCATGCCCTACGGCCTCATCAACCCGGTGCATCGGGAATGGTTCCGCCGATTCACTCGGTTGGAGCCCAAACGCCTGAGAGGTGACGAGAAAGCACCAATCGGACAAACACACCACCAGTCCACCGGATCGGCCGACGGGGTGAACGGCAGAAACCAAGAGGGGTCCGCGGAGTTGACCAAAGCGCTCCGGTGGACGGGGTTTCCTCAGAAAGGACTGGCCAGTGATCAAGAAGATTGTTGCCACCGCGGCTGTCGCCGCTTCGGCCATGGGCGCCTCCGCTGCCGCGGCACCGCAGGCGCTGGCGATCGGAAACGACAGCGGGCCGACCGCCGCCAACGGCAACGGTGCTTGGCAGAGCTACGGCAACTCGGCCACGTACGGGAACATGAGTCCGCAGATCGCCCTGATCCAGGGCTCTTTCAACAAGCCGTGCATCGCCGTGAACGACATTCCGATCGGCGTCGGCGCCCTGATCGGTGTCAATGTCCAGGACATCCCGATCCTGTCGGACCACATGCAGCAGCAGTGCACCGAGAACTCCTCGAACGTCAAGCGCGACGGCGCGCTGGCGCACCTGCTGGAGGACGTGTCGATCCTGTCCCAGAACGGCGAGAACTGATCCTCTGTTCGAAGCGGGTCGCCGGGTGGTCCGGCGGCCCGCTTCGGCGTGTCAGCGGCGGTACAGCGCCTCGATCTGCTCGGCGTACGCGGCCGTCACCGCATGCCGCCTGACCTTCAGGGACGGGGTCAGCAGCCCGTTCTCCTCGGTGAACTCGCCCTCGACCAGCGCGAACGCGCGGATCGACTCGGCGCGGGAGACGGCCTTGTTGGCGTAGTCGACCGCCTTCTGCACCTCGGCGCGCAGCCGGTCGTCGCGGACCAGCGCGGACATGGGGGTGTCCGGCGGCAGCTTCCGTACCGCCAGCCAGTGGGCGACCGCCTCCGGGTCGAGGGTGATCAGGGCGGCGACGAAGGGCTTGCTGTCGCCGACGACCACGCACTGGCCGACGGGCGACCGGCTGCGCAGCCGGTCCTCCAGCACGGCCGGCGAGACGTTCTTGCCGCCGGAGGTGACGAGGATGTCCTTCTTGCGGCCGGTGATGGTGAGGTAGCCGTCGTCGTCCAGCGCGCCGAGGTCGCCGGTGGCGAACCAGCCGTCGTGCAGGACGGCGTCCGTGGCGGCCGGGTCGTTCCAGTACGACCCGAAGACGATCCCGCCCTTGATCAGCACCTCTCCGTCGTCGGCGATGCGCACGGACACGCCCGGCACCGGCCGGCCGACCGTGCCGGGACGGGGGTCGAGCGGGGGCACGATCGTGGCGGCGGCGCTGGTCTCGGTCAGGCCGTAGCCCTCGTAGACGACGATGCCGGCGGCGTGGAAGAACAGGGTGAGGTTGCGGTCCAGCGGGGAGCCGCCGCTGACGGCGTACCGCGTCCGGCCGCCCAGCTCCTTGCGGATACGGCGGTAGACCAGCAGGTCGTACAGGGCCCAGGCGGCGTACAGGCCCGGTCCCGGGCCCTTGCCGGTGCCGAGGAACTTCCGCAGGTGGGCCTCGCCGAAGCGGACGGCGATCCGTTCGGCCCGGTCGAAGGAGGCGGCCCGGCCGATCTTCTCGGCGGTGGCCCGCCCGGTGTCGTGGATCTTCTCGAACAGGTACGGCACCCCGACCAGGAAGGTCGGCCGGAACTCCTTGAGCGCGGGCCGGAGTTCGTCGGGCTTCACGCTCGGGAAGTGGCCGGTCTCGATCCGGGCCAGCAGGCAGGCGAGCTGGAGGGTGCGGCCGAGGATGTGGGCGAGGGGCAGGAAGAGCAGGGTGGACGCGGCCTGGCCGGTGACGGCCTGGAAGACCGGGTGCAGCAGCTCGACGGTGTTCGCGGCCTCGGCGTGCAGGTTGGCGTGGGTGAGGACGCAGCCCTTGGGCCGGCCGGTGGTGCCGGAGGTGTAGCAGAGGGTGGCGACCGTGTCGGGGGTGAGCGCGGCGCGGCGCCCTGCGAGTTCGCCGTCCGGGAGGTCGCAGCCGAGGGTGGTGAGGTCGGTCAGGGCGCCGGCGTCGAGTCGCCACAGGCGCGGGGGGTGCGGGTGGCCGGCTGTCGCGGTGGTGACCGTGACGGCGTTCTCGACGGTCTCCGTGACGGCGAACCGGGCGCCGGAGTCGCGGACGATCCACTCCACCTGCTCGGCGGAGGAGGTCGGGTAGACGGGCACGGACTGGCCGCCGGCCGCCCAGATCGCGAAGTCCAGGACGGTCCACTCGTAACGGGTGCGGGACATCACCGCGACCCGGCCGCCCGGTTCGAGTCCGGCGGCGATCAGCCCCTTGGCCACGGCGGCCACCTCGGCGGCGAAGGCCGCCGCCGTGACCGGACGCCAGGCGCCGCTCTCTCCGCGGCGGCGCAGCAGCACCGCGTCGGGGGTCCCGGCCGCGTGGGTGAACGGCAGGTCGGCCAGGGAACCGGAGGCGAGCGGGGGCGCCAGGGGCGCGGCGCGCACCTCACGGACCGCGCCCGCCGGGTCGCGGACGATCTCCACCGCGGTGCGGTCCGCGAGATCGGTGCGCTGCCGTGCCCGTTTCAGATCCCTGTGTACGCCCATGACGGCTCCCGGTGGCGGTGCGGGCCAAGGTTCTTACCAACGAGTCAACTTACTCACAAGTAAGGAGAGGTCAATGGGGCGTGCGCCGGCCCGTTCGACCGGCTCACTCCCCCGCTCACCCCCCGCTCACTCCACCGGCTCGGTGCCGCTCGCCCGGCGGATGGCGTCGGCGAGCCGGCGCACGTCGGCGTCCTCGGTGGTCGCGGCCAGCCCGGCGGCCCTGCGGGTGAGGCCGGTCAGGCTCGGGGCGCCGGGCAGGGCCGGGCCGTCCGCGGAGCCGGTGCGCAGCGCGTCGGCGAAGTAGGCGGCGACCGCGGTGACCTGGAACCGGGGGCTCGCCCGCCACACCGAGCCGGACAGGGCACCGGTCTCCAGGGCGCCCGACGCCTCGTGCGGGTCGCGGGTCTCCGGGTCGAGCCAGCGCACGGTGGCGGTGGCGAGGTGACCTCGGGCGCCGGGCCGGGTGTGGACGGCGTACAGGGCGGTCACGGTGTGGCCGGGGCCGACCTCCCCGCCGTCGACCCGGTCGTCACGGAAGTCCTGGTCGGCGACCTTGCGGTCGTCGTAGCCGACGAGGCGGAAGCCGGTGACGGTGTGCGGGTCGAAGGCGACCTGGGCCTTGGCGTCCCGGGCGGTCAGCTCGATGTTGCGCGGGAGCTGCCCGGTGAAGACCTTGTCGGCCTCGCCGGGGTCGGAGACGTACACGGTGTGGCCGTCGCCCCGGTCGGCCAGGCGTTCCATGAGGGCGTCGCCGTAGGAGCTGCCGACGCCGACGCCGAAGAGGGTGATGCCGTGCTCCCGGCGGGCGCCGTCGATCCGGCGCAGTATGGCGTCCGCGCTGGTCTCGCCGGTGTTGGCGAGGGCGTCGGAGATGAGGACGACCCGGTTGGTGGCGCCCTCGCGCAGGCCCTCGACGGCGGTGGCATAGCCCTTCTCGACGCCCGCGCCCAGGTTCGTGGAGTTCTTCGCCCCCAGGCTGTCGACGGCCTCGCGGACCGTGGCCCGGTGGCCGCCGAGCCGGGTCATCGGCAGCACGGTCTCGGCGTCCTCGCTGAAGGTGACCAGGGCGACGGAGTCGTCGTCGCGCAGCCGGTCCGTCAGGGTGGTCAGGGCGTGCTGGGCGAGGTCGAGGCGGCCGGGTTCGTCCATGGAGCCGGAGGTGTCGATGACGAAGGTCAGCGCGGCGGGCGGACGGTGCGCGTCCGGTGCGGCGGGCCGGGTGGCGAGGCCGACCCGGACCAGGGACCAGCCGGGCTCGTCGGTGCGGGCGCCGTCGACGGTGACCGTGAAGCCGTTGCCGTCGGGCCGCCGGTAGTCCTGGCGGAAGCTGTTGACGAATTCCTCCGGGCGCACCGTCTGCGGGTCGGGGCGGCGGCCCTCGGCGAGGGCGCGGCGGGCGTAGGCGTAGGAGGCGGTGTCGACGTCGAGCGCGAAGGTGGACAGGCGGCTGCCCGAGGACGGGTCCGGGCCGCCGGTCCCGTAGGCCTGGTCGTGCCCGCGGGCCTTGCCGTCGGCCGTCGCGCTGCCGTCCGCGCTGCACGCCGTCAGCAGCAGACCGCCCGCGGCCAGGAGCGCGAGCAGCGCGTGCCACGCCCGGCGTGCGCGGTGTGGCCGCCGCGTTCGGTGTTCCCGGTACCGGTCCATCTCGTCCTCCCCGTGGGCCGCTTGGCGTCGGACGGGTGCGTCCGCTGCTGACTGTGACGGGGGAAGGGCCCGGAACGTGCGAACCGGGGCGTTGCGGATGGATCTCGAACCGGCCACGGCGGCGGCCCGCCGTGACCGGTGGGTGACACACCGGTGACCTAGGAGACGACGTCCTTGCGGGAGAAACCCCGGAAGGCCAGCGCGAACAGCACCAGGGCGTACGTTATGGACAGCGCGGTGCCCTGGATCATGCCGGACCACTCGGGGCGGGGCTGGACGGCGTCGGCCCAGGCGAACTGCCAGTGCGCGGGCAGGAAGTCCCGCCAGTGGCCGAGGGCGGTGACGGCGTCCAGGACGTTCCCGACGATGGTCAGGCCGACGGCGCCGCCGACCGCGCCGAGCGGGGCGTCCGTCCTCGTCGACAGCCAGAACGCCAGCCCGGCCGTGACCAGCTGGGACACGAAGATGTACGCCACGGCCACCAGGAGCCGCTGGGCCGCCGTGCCGGTGTCCAGCGCGCCGCCGGTGGGGAGCTCCAGCGGGCCCCAGCCGTAGGCGGCCGTACCGGCGGCGAGCGCCACCAGCGGCAGCAGCACCATCGCGGCGAGGCTCAGCCCGAGCGCCACGGCGAGCTTGGACCACAGCAGCCGGGCCCGGGGCACCGGCGCGGCCAGCAGATAGCGCAGCGAGGACCAGCTCGCCTCGGAGGCGACCGTGTCCCCGCAGAACAGGGCGACCGGGATGACCAGCAGGAAGCCCGCGGAGACGAAGAGGTTCACGGCGGCGAAGTTGGCGCCGGAGGCGGTGGCCGTGTCCATCAGCGTGACCTGGTTGTTCCGGCCGCCCGGGTCGCCGCCGACCGCGAAGGCGATCAGCAGCACGAACGGCAGTACGGCCAGGATGGCGCCCATGACCAGGGTGCGGCGCCGCTTGAGCTGGCGGACCAGCTCGACCCGCAGCGGCAGGGTGCGCCCCGCCTGATAGCCGGAGGCGACCTCGGTGAGCGTGCTCATGCGGAACCTCCGATCAGGGTGAGGAAGGCGTCTTCCAGGCGGCGGTGCGGACCGACCGAGGCGACCGGCACCTCCAGCCGCACCAGCTCCACGACCAGCCGCTCGGCCGTGCCGCCGGGTTCGAGCCGGACCAGCAGCCCGTCGTCGGTGCGCACGGCGGAGGCGACCCCGTCCAGCGCGCCGACCTTCTCCACCACCGGCTCCTGCACGGGTACGGCGGTGCCGACCAGCAGGGTGTCACCGGAGCCGGTGATCTCCCGGACCGGTCCGGCCTGCACGAGCCGGCCGCGGTCCATGACCACCAGGTGGGTGCAGGACTGCTCGACCTCGGCGAGGAGATGGCTGGAGACGATCACCGTACGGCCGCCGGCCGCGTAGCGGATCATCACCTCGCGCATCTCGCGGATCTGGGGCGGGTCCAGGCCGTTGGTGGGCTCGTCCAGGATGAGCAGGTCGGGCAGGCCGAGCATGGCCTGGGCGATGGCCAGGCGCTGGCGCATGCCCTGGGAGTAGGTGCGCACCGCGCGGGCGAGCGCGTCGCCGAGGCCGGCGATCTCCAGGGCCTCGTCCAGGTGGGCGTCCTCGGGCGGGCGGCCGGTGGCCCGCCAGTACAGCTCCAGGTTCTCCCGGCCGGACAGGTGGGGCAGGAAGCCGGCGCCCTCCACGAACGCGCCGACCCGGGAGAGCACCGACGCGCCGGGCCGGATCGCGTGGCCGAAGACGCGGATCTCGCCGTCGTCCGGCCGGATCAGGCCCATCAGCATGCGCAGGGTGGTCGTCTTGCCCGCGCCGTTGGGTCCGAGCAGGCCGAGGACCTGGCCCTTCTCCACGCGGAAGGACAGCTCGCGCACCGCGTACCGGGTGGTGGACTTCGCGTACCGCTTGCTCAGGTCCTTGATCACCAGCGGGACGTCGGCCAGCTCCGGGTCGGGTGCGGGGGCGGCCGTCCGGCGGCGGGCGGTGAGCAGCAGGGCGAGGGCGACGGCCGCGCCGGCCGCGGGCAGCCACCACACCCAGGCGGGCAGGGGCGCGGCGGCGGTGGTGACGGCGGGAGCCGTCGGCACGCTCAGGTCCCCCTTCAGGGAGACGGTGTAGGTGGCCGGGGCGGCCGGTGAGGCGTAGCCGAGGTCGGTGGAGGCGAGGACCAGGCGGAGCCGGTGACCCTTCTGCACCTCGTGGTCGATCGCCGGGAGGGTGACGGTGACGTCCTTGCCGGCCTTGGCGCCGGTCACCCGGAGGGGGGCGACGAGCTGGGCGGGCAGTACCTGCCGGGTGCCGTCGGGGCCGACGTCGTAGACCTTGCCGAACAGGACGGCGTCGTCACGGGTGGACGTGATGCGCACGGTGGCGGTCGGGGCGCCGGTGATGCGCAGGTCGCGGGTGAGCGGTGCCGAGTCGAACTTCGCGAACTGGCCGGGGAAGTCCAGGGAGACGCCGACGCCGAGCGCGGACAGCTGGGCGAGGCCGCCGGAGCCGCCGAGTCCGGGGAGGGCGGAGACACCGGGCGGGCTGGCGCCGGCCGGGTTGGCGACGTGCTGGGTGCCGCCGGTGAGGGCGACGGCGCGCCGGTGGTCGTGCAGACCCGGGTAGGCGGCGGCGCTCGCACCGCGCAGCTGGGCGGTGCCGTCGGTGGAGTCGATGCCTCCGGTGCGGGTGATCCGGAACGCCGGACCGGTGTCCGTGCCCTTGTCGCCCTTCAGGTACCGGTCGAACCAGGCACGCACGCGCGCCTCCACCCGGCCGGTCTCCATGTCGCCGCCGTCGTGTCCGCCGGCGATCCAGTCGACGTCGACGGGGGCGCCGTTCGCGCGGATCGCCTTCTGGGCCGCGTCGGCCTGGTCGAGGGTGAACAGGGAGTCCGTCTGCCCCTGCACCAGCAGGGTGGGCACCTTGATGCGCTCGCCGACGGCGGACGGCGAGCGCTCCTGGAGCAGCTTCCGGGCGGCCTGGTCCGGGGTGCCGGACTCGGCGACCCGGTCGTACATCCGGCACAGCGCGGGCTCGAACTTCGCGCAACCGCCGCCGGTGTTGAAGAACATGCCGGTCCACAGCTTCTTGAAGACGCCGTTCGGGAACAGGGCGTCCGCGAGGTTCCAGTAGGTGATGGCCGGGGCGATCGCGTCGACCCGCTGGTCGTGGCCCGCGGCGAGCAGGGAGACCGCGCCGCCGTACGAGCCGCCGGCCATGCCCACGCGCGGGTCGCCGGGCCTGTCGAGCCGCACCTGGGGCTGCCTGGCCAGCCAGTCGACGAGCCGGGAGACGTCGGCGACCTCGCCCTCCGGGTCGTTGAGGCCGATCTTCCCGGTGGAGCCGCCGAAGCCGCGCGCGGACCAGGTCAGGACCGCGTATCCGTCCCGGGCGAGGTCCTCGGCCTGCCGGCGCATGTCGTCCTTGCTGCCGCCGAAGCCGTGCGCGAGGAGGACGGCGGGGTGGCGGCCGGCGTCGGCCGGGGTGAAGTACGAGGTGTCCAGGCGCACCCCGTCGACCGCCATGACCTGGTCGCTGCGGCGCACGGCCCGCGTGTCGTCGGAGGCGACGGCCGCCGTCCACGTCCCGGCACCGGCGAGCACCACGACGGCTGCCCCGGCGGCGAGGAGCCGGCGGGGCCGCCGCAGCAGGCTGCGCAGGGCGGGGGGTCGAAGATCCATGTGTCAACGGTACGGGGCGGCACCGACAACCGCCGCTGCCGTGGGGCGGAACCGTGCGCCCTCCCCGGGGCGTACGGCCCTGTCACGGCGTACTTCAGCCGTGGTACGAAGGCCCATGCGGATCCGCAGGGCCACCTCCGTCGCCGAAGTCGTCGCCGCGGAGCATCTGTTCGACCATCCGGTGCGCCCGGAGTGGGCGGAGCGTTTCCTCACCACCGCCGGGCACCATCTGCTGCTGGCGTACTGGGAGGGGGCCGTGGGCGGCTTCGTCAGCGGTGTCGAGACCGTCCATCCCGACAAGGGCACCGAGATGTTCCTGTACGAGCTGGCCGTCGCGGAGCCGTACCGCCGCCGGGGCATCGGGCGGGCCCTGGTGCGACGGCTGGCCGCGCTGGCCCGGGAGCGGGGCTGTTACGGCATGTGGGTCGGCGTCGACACCGGGAACGACGTCGCCCTCGCCGCCTATCGCAGTGCGGGCGGCACGGAGGACGGGACGTGCACGGTGGTGACGTGGGAGTTCTGAGGCCGGCGCGGCCCGGGGGAACGCCGCCGCCCCCGGCACCCCACCTGGCAGTGGGTGACGGGGGCGGCGGTCTGCGGGCCGGGGACGACGGGGGAATTCACCCCCGGCCGCGGATCAGGCAGCCGCGGCTCAGGCCCGGGCCTCGTCGGCGACCGGGGCGGTCGCCTGGGCCGGGATGCCCGGACCCGGCGCGGCCTCGGGAGCCCGCGCGTCCTCCGGGATCGACACCAGCCAGTGCGTCTCGCGGCGCGGGCGGAGGTACAGGGCCCAGTAGAGGGTGGCCGTGGCGGTGATGCCGCCGGTCCACAGCAGGTAGACGGTCTCCTGCTGGGTCAGGATGTACGTCAGGACGGCGATGAGCAGGACCGGCACGGCGGGCCACAGCGGCATCCGCCAGGCGGGCGTGTGCTGGTGGGAGCCGCGGCGGGCGAGCAGGGCGGCGATCGCGACCAGCAGGTACATGCCGGTCACCGAGACGCCGGTGACGCCGTACAGGGTGTCCAGGTTGACGAAGCAGAGGACCGCGCCGGGGACACCGACCGCGAGGGTGGCGACCCAGGGGGAGCCGAAGCGGCCGAGCTTGGAGAAGACGGTGTTGACCGGGCCGGGCCAGGCCTTGTCGCGGGCGGAGGCGAACAGGACGCGGGAGTTCTGGATGACCATGACGATGCCCGCGTTGATGATCGCGAGGGCCACGCAGAGGCTGACGAAGGTGCCGACCGCGGAGTTGGACCAGGCGGTGACCATGGAGCTGATGTCGCCGCCGGTCAGTTCCTCCAGGTCGGAGGCGCCCATGGTGATCGCGGCGACCGGCACCAGGATGACCACGGTGGAGATGGCGAGGGTGGCGAGGACCGTGCGGGCGACGTTGCGGCGCGGGTTCTCCAGTTCCTCGGAGAGGTAGACGGCGGTGGAGAAGCCCTGGGTGACGAAGAGGGCGATGGCGAGCCCGGACACCACCAGCATGGCCGTCACGGTGTCCGTGTGGCCGTGGGCACCGGCCACCTGCATCGAGACCAGGCTGCCCGCTCCGCGGTGGCCGTGCGAGAAGCCCAGCAGGGCGACGACGCCGGCGGCGACGACCTCCAGGACCAGGAAGATGCCGGTGATCCAGGCGTTGGCGCGCAGGTCGAGCAGGCCGGCGAGGGTGGCCAGCAGCATCACGCCGGCGCCGGTCATGGACGGGTCGAGGTGGACGAGGGGGGCCAGGTAGTCCGCGGTGCCCATCGCGATCACCGGCGGCACGATCATCACGACCAGCAGGGAGAGCACGAAGACGAGCCAGCCCGCGAGCCGTCCGGCCATCGTCGAGACCATGGCGTACTCGCCGCCCGCGCTGGGGATGAGGGTGCCCAGCTCGGAGTAGCAGAACGCCACGGCGATACAGAGGAGGGAGCCGATGGCGATCGTCAGGGCGGTGGCGGTGCCGAGGGAGCCGAACAGGTCGGGGACGACCACGAAGAGCGTGGAGGCGGGAGTGACGCAGGACAGCGTCAGCAGGGTGCCGCCGACGACACCGATGGAGCGCTTCAGCCCCGGTGCGGGGGCTGAAGCGGTGTCTGCCACGGACTTCTGGAGTGTGTCGGTCATACGGCGGTTCCGATCGACTCGTGCGACTGAGGGTGGGGGACGGGAGCGCTATCGCCTCCGGCGGATCGTCGTACGTTCGTCTCGTCCGCTCCCGGCGCTGCATAGAGAACCCCGACGAAAACCGCCGCGTCAATGGCGGTTTACCTACGGAATCCGCAGCTCCGGATGGCCACACGGAGCATCACTTTCCCAGGCCGTGACGCCGTATAGGTGCATTCATCAAGCTTCAAGCGAATGTGACCTTGGTTTCAAAGGCCACTCACACTCAACCCCTTCGTCACCCGTTTCGTCCGCCGAGAACGAGAACCGCAGCCGACGTTTCAAAAAAATGTCAGCCGTCCGATATCCGGACGGGTAAACCGATCGCGTCCATGTCAGTGCCGGCCGATAGAGTGCGCCCGCACAGCAGACGCACAGCTCTGCACACACGGCTCTCGGGGTGGGGACATGACGATGCGGCACACCGCCGCCTGGGTGGCGTTCACGACGGCGGCGCTGGTCGCGGCCTCCGGCTGCGGCACGGAAGGCGCGAAGACGGCCGTCAAGGCGGTCGACAAGGCCAACACCAAGGCGATGGCGGCACTGGCCCGCGCGACGGACCGGACGGAGGCACTGGGGTCGGCCGAGGTACGGATGACGACCGACACCGGCACCAGCGGCCCGATCGCCATGAACGGCACGTACTCCTGGGGCGACGGCTACGCCTTCGACGTGGAGATGGACACCAAGGCCGCGAACATGCAGGCCGTGAACCACTCCCCCACGACGCACGTCCTGTTCGTCGACGGCGTCTACTACTACGACGTGGACCCCCTCCCCTCCGGCCCGTACCAGGGCAAGGACTGGATCAAGGTCGACGGTTCGGCGGTGTTCGGGAAGAAGGGCGCCCAGGCCCTGAGCGGCGACAACGGCAGCCCCTCCGCCTCCATGAAGGGCCTGAAGTACGCCAAGAACGTCGAGAACCTCGGCACGCAGACCGTGAACGGACACCCCACCACGCACTACCGCGGCGTGATCGACAGCGCGCACATGGGCAAGTTCAAGGACGTCTACGGCGAGGACAGCCCCATGGGCGCCGCGACCGGCACGAAGTCGATCGTCATGGACGTGTGGGTCGGCTCCGACGACCTGCCGGTGCGGCTCAAGGAGAAGCTCGGCGTCATGACCATCAGCATGGACTTCGACAAGTTCGGCAAGACGGCCGCCGTCAAGGCCCCGCCCGCCGCACGGATCGCCGACCTCACCGACGTGATCAAGAAGCAGCAGCAACAGCAGGGCTGAACGCGCCGGTGCCCCGCCCTCTCACGCGGAGGGCGGGGCACCGTGCTGTCCGGCTGTCAGTGGTTGCGCGGGAAGCCCAGGTCCACGCCCGCCGGGGCGTCGGCCGGGTCGGGCCAGCGGGTGGTGACGACCTTGCCGCGGGTGTAGAAGTGCGTGCCGTCGTTGCCGTAGATGTGGTGGTCGCCGAAGAGCGAGTCCTTCCAGCCGCCGAAGGAGTGGTAGCCCACCGGCACCGGGATCGGGACGTTCACGCCGACCATGCCGGCCTCGATCTCCAGCTGGAAGCGGCGGGCCGCGCCGCCGTCCCGGGTGAAGATCGCGGTGCCGTTGCCGAACGGCGAGGCGTTGATGAGGGCCACGCCCTCCTCGTACGTGTCCACGCGCAGCACGCACAGCACCGGGCCGAAGATCTCGTCCTGGTACGCCTTCGCGCTGGTCGGCACCTTGTCCAGCAGCGAGATGCCGATCCAGTGGCCGTCCTCGAAGCCCTCGACGGTGTGGCCGGTGCCGTCCAGGACCACCTCGGCACCCTCCTCGGCGGCGCCGGAGACGTACGAGGCGACCTTGTCGCGGTGGGCGGCGGTGATCAGCGGGCCCATCTCGGACGTCGGGTCGTTGCCCGGGCCGATCTTGATCTTCTCGGCGCGCTCGCGGATCTTCTCCACCAGCGTGTCGCCGATGGCACCCACGGCCACGACCGCCGAGATGGCCATGCAGCGCTCGCCCGCCGAGCCGTAGGCCGCCGAGACCGCCGCGTCGGCGGCCGCGTCCAGGTCGGCGTCCGGCAGGACCAGCATGTGGTTCTTGGCGCCGCCCAGCGCCTGGACGCGCTTGCCGTTGGCGGAGGCGGTGGTGTGGATGTAGCGGGCGATCGGGGTGGAGCCGACGAAGGAGACGGCCTTGACGTCCGGGTGCTCCAGCAGCCGGTCGACGGCCACCTTGTCGCCGTGCACGACGTTGAAGACGCCGTCCGGCAGACCGGCCTCGGCGAGCAGCTCGGCGATCCTGATGGAGGCCGACGGGTCCTTCTCGGACGGCTTCAGCACAAAGGTGTTGCCGCACGCGATGGCGATCGGGAACATCCACATCGGGACCATCGCCGGGAAGTTGAACGGCGTGATGCCGGCGACGACACCGAGCGGCTGGCGGATGGCGGCGACGTCGACCCGGTTCGCGACCTGCGTGGACAGCTCGCCCTTCAGCTGGACGTTGATCCCGCAGGCCAGGTCCACGATCTCCAGGCCGCGCGCGACCTCGCCGAGCGCGTCGGAGTGCACCTTGCCGTGCTCGGCGGTGATCAGCTCGGCGATCTCGTCGCGGTGGGCGTCGAGCAGTGCCCGGAACTTGAAGAGGATGGACGTGCGCTGGGCCAGGGAGGACTGGCCCCAGGTCAGATAGGCGTCCTTGGCCGCCGCGACCGCCGCGTCCACCTCCTCGACCGACGCGAACGCGACCTTCGTGGTGACCGCGCCGGTGGCCGGGTCGGTGACCGGCCCGTACGTACCCGACGCGCCTTCGACGGTCTTGCCGCCGATCCAGTGGTTGACGATCTTCGTCATGCCCTAAGACTCCTTCTCACAGATGGCGGCGTCGGGTCGAGACGTGCCGTTCGTACAGCTCACGTGCCTTGACCGCGGACGGTCGGGTCGCGGTCTCGGCCACAGGAACATCCCACCAGGCCTGCGCCGGAGGCGCGCCCGACACAGTGTCGGACGTTTCGGTCTCCACGTAGACACATGTGGGAGTGTCGGCGGCGCGCGCCTCGGCGAGCGCCGCGCGCAGCTCCCGTACGGTCTTCGCGCGCAGCACCCGCATGCCCAGGCTGGCCGCGTTGGCGGCCAGGTCGACGGGCAGCGGGGCGCCGGTGTACGTCCCCTCCTCGGTCGGGAAGCGGTAGGCGGTGCCGAACCGCTCGCCGCCCACCGACTCCGAGAGCCCGCCGATCGAGGCGTACCCGTGGTTCTGCACCAGAAGGATCTTGATCGCGATGCCTTCCTGGACCGCGGTCACGATCTCCGTCGGCATCATCAGATACGTACCGTCTCCGACCAGCGCCCACACGTTCCGCTCGGGTGCGGCGAGCTTCACGCCGAGGGCGGCCGGGATCTCGTAGCCCATGCAGGAGTAGCCGTACTCCAGGTGGTACTGGTCGGACGACCGCGCCCGCCACAGCTTGTGCAGGTCGCCGGGGAGTGAACCGGCCGCGTTGATGATGATGTCCGACTCGTCCACCAGCGCGTCCAGGGCGCCGAGGACCTGCGGCTGGGACGGCCGTGCGTCCGGCTCCTCGGCCTCGAAGCAGGCGTCGACGCGCTGTTCCCAGCGTTCCTTGTCCTGCGTGTACTCGGTGACGTAGGAGTCGGCGACGGTGTGCCCGTGCATGACCAGCGCCTCGGTCAGCTCGCCCAGGCCGCTGCGGGCGTCGGCGATCAGCGGGAGTCCGGCCAGCTTGTGGCCGTCGAAGGGCGCGATGTTCAGGTTCAGGAAGCGGACGTCCGGGTTCTCGAAGAGGGTGCCGGAGGCCGTGGTGAAGTCGGTGTAGCGGGTGCCGACGCCGATCACCAGGTCCGCGGTGCGGGCCAGCTCGTCGGCAGTCGCGGTGCCGGTGTGGCCGATCCCGCCGATGTCCTGCGGATGGTCGTAACGCAGCGAGCCCTTCCCGGCCTGGGTGGAGGCGACCGGGATGCGGGTCGCCGCCGCGAACTCCGCGAGGGCCTCCTCGGCGCGGCTGTGGTGGACCCCGCCGCCCGCGATCACCAGCGGCCTTCGGGCGGAAAGGATCGCCTGGACCGCCTCCGCCTGCTCGGTCGGGTCCGCGCCGGGCCGCCGTACAGTCCACACGCGCGTCGCGAAGAACTCCTCCGGCCAGTCGAAGGCCTCCGCCTGCACGTCCTGCGGGAGGGCGAGGGTGACCGCGCCGGTCTCGACGGGGTCGGTGAGGACCCGCATGGCCTGGAGCGCGCTCGGAATCAGGGCCTCCGGCCGGGTGATGCGGTCGAAGTACTTCGACACCGGGCGCAGCGTGTCGTTGACCGACACATCGCCCGCGTACGGCACCTCCAGCTGCTGAAGGACCGGATCGGCGGGGCGGGCGGCGAAGACGTCACCGGGCAGGAGCAGCACGGGCAGGTGGTTGATGGTGGCGAGGGCGGCGCCGGTGACCAGGTTGGTCGCCCCGGGGCCGATCGACGTCGTCACCGCGTGCGTGGACAGGCGGTTCGACTGGCGGGCGTAGCCGACCGCCGCGTGCACCATGGACTGCTCGTTGCGTCCCTGGTGGTACGGCATCACGTCGGCGTACTCGATCAACGCCTGGCCGATGCCGGCGACGTTGCCGTGCCCGAAGATGCCCCAGGTGGCGCCGATCAGCCGCCGCCGCTCGCCGTCGCGTTCGGTGTACTGGGCGGCGAGGAAGCGGACGAGCGCCTGGGCGACGGTCAGCCGGATCGTCATCGGTACCCCCCTGTGGTCTCGGTGTGGTCGGGGTGGAAGCAGATCCGCCACTCGCGGGTCTGCCCGGGGCCCGCCATGACGTTCAGGTAGTACATGTCGTGCCCGGGCTGGGCGATGGACGGGCCGTGCCAGCCGTCGGGCACGAGGACGGCGTCGCCGGAGCGGACCTCGGCGAGGACGTCCGCCCCGCCCTCCCGCGAGGGGAACACGCGCTGGTAGCCCAGCCCGTTCGGGCCGTCGATCTCGAAGTAGTAGATCTCCTCCAGCTCGGACTCCTCGCCCGGCCGGTGCTCGTCGTGCTTGTGCGGCGGGTACGAGGACCAGTTGCCGCCCGGGGTGATCACCTCCACGGCGATCAGCTTGTCGCACTCGAAGGAGTCGGCGGAGGCGAAGTTGCGCACCCGGCGGGCGCAGGCGCCGCTGCCGCGCTCCTCGACGGGGACCTCCGGCGCGGGGCCGTAGCGGGCGGGGAGTCGTCGCTCGCACTTCGCTCCTGCCAGGGCGAAGCGGCCTCCCGCGCCGGAGGCGATCAGGACCCGGGCGTCCCGGGGAACGTACGCGAAGTCGGAGACGCTCGCGAACACGCTCTCCCGGCCCAGGAGTTGGAACTCGCACTGCTCGTTTGACGCAGTTTCAATTTGTACGGTACATCCGCCTTCCAGCGGAAGCACGATCCACTCACTGTCCCCGGTGGCGCACACATGACTGCCACCGGGCGCCAACTCGACGACCCGCAGGCTGCTGTGTGTCCAGCCGGCCACCTTGGGATCGATGTCGACGACGTACGGGGCGTTCGCGGTGGCGCCCCGGGGCAGATGCAGATCGGTGCTGGTCATGCGGCCCTCACAGCAGTCCTACGGCGGTGTCCACGGCGGCGGCCACATCGCCGTCCGCCGGGTACAGCAGCGAGCGGCCGACCACCAGGCCGCGCACGGTGGGGAGTCGGAGTGCGCCGCGCCACTTCTCGTAGGCGGCGACCTGGTCCTCGGGCGAGTCGCCGATGTCCCCGCCGAGCAGTACGGCGGGCAGCGTGGAGGTCTCCATGACCCGGGCCATGTCGTCGGGGTTCTCGGTGACCGGCACCTTCAGCCAGGTGTAGGCCGAGGAACCGCCGAGGCCGGAGGCGATGGCGATGGACCGGGTGACCGCCTCGGCGGACAGGTCGTTCGTCACCTTCCCCTCCGGGGTGCGGCGGCTGATGAACGGCTCCACGAACACCGGCAGCCGGCGCGCGGCCATGGCGTCGATGGCGCGGGCGGTGGACTCGAGGGTGGTCAGGGAGCCCGGGTCGGCGTAGTCGACGCGCAGCAGCAGCTTGCCCGCGTCGAAGCCGAGCCGCTCGATGTCCTCCGGGCGGTGGCCGGTGAACCGGTCGTCCAGCTCGAAGCTGGCTCCCTGCAGCCCGCCGCGGTTCATGGAGCCCATGACGACCTTGTGGTCCAGGGCGCCGAGCAGGAGCAGGTCGTCCAGGATGTCGGCGGTGGCGAGGACGCCGTCGACGCCGGGCCGGGACAGCGCGAGACAGAGCCGTTCGAGCAGGTCGGCGCGGTTGGCCATGGCGAGCTTGCGGTCACCGACGCCGAGCGCGCCGCGGGCCGGGTGGTCGGCGGCGACGATCATCAGCCGGCCGGTCTCGTTCAGCAGCGGCCTGCGCGCCCGACGTGCGGCGGCCTCGGCGATCGCCTCGGGGTGGCGGGTGCGGAGGCGGACGAGTTCGGCCACGTCGACGCGGGGAGTACGGGTGCCCGAGCCGCCTTCGTGATGCGTGCCCGTGACACGGCCGGCCCTCACAGCACCGCTCCGGCGTCGAGCGCGGCGGCCACCTCGTCGGGGGTGGGCATCGCGGAGGAACACTCCAGGCGGGAGGCGACGATGGCGCCGGCCGCGTTGGCGTGCCGCATGATCGTCTCCAGGTCCCAGCCGGCCAGCAGGCCGTGGCAGAGGGAGCCGCCGAAGGCGTCTCCGGCGCCGAGTCCGTTGAGGACGGTGACGGGCAGCGGCGGCACCTCGGCGGTCTCGCCCTGCCGGTTGACGGCGAGGACTCCCTTGGGCCCCTGTTTGACCACGGCCAGTTCGACACCGGCGTCCAGCAGGGCGCGGGCGGCGGCATGCGGGTCGCGCACGCCGGTCGCGACCTCCACCTCGTCCAGGTTGCCGACGGCGACGGTGGTGTGGCGCAGGGCCTCGGCGTAGAAGGGGCGGGCGGTGTCGGGGTCGGCCCAGAACATGGGGCGCCAGTCGAGGTCGAAGACGGTGATGCCCGCCTTGGCCCGGTGGGCGAGGGCCGCGAGGGTCGCCGTACGGCTCGGCTCCTCGCTCAGGCCGGTGCCGGTGACCCAGAAGATCCGGGCCTCGCGGATGGCGTCCAGGTCCAGCTCGTGGGCGTCGATCTCCAGGTCGGGCGCCTTGGGCTGCCGGTAGAAGTAGAGCGGGAAGTCGTCCGGCGGGAAGACCTCGCAGAAGGTGACCGGGGTCGGCAGCCCGGGGACGGGGGTGACCCAGCGGTCGTCGACGCCCAAACCGCGCAGCGCCTCGTGGAGGTAGGCGCCGAACGGGTCGTCGCCGGTACGGGTGATCACGGCCGTGTGCCGGCCGAGCCGGGCGGCGGCGACCGCGACGTTCGTCGCCGACCCGCCGAGGAACTTGCCGAAGGACGACACCCGGGCGAGCGGGACACCGGTCTGCAGCGGGTAGAGGTCCACTCCGATCCGCCCCATGGTGATCAGGTCGTAGGCCATCGGCTTCCCTTCGTCATGGCTCTCCCCGGCTTTCTAGTCCCGCGCGGTGAGCGCTGTCAATATTTTGTCCAGACATTCGGACCAGTTCCCCCCGGGGGCGGGAGTGGGATGCCTCCCCATGGTTGCCCTTTGTGATCGCTGTGTCACAAGGAGCCCCTTCTCGTCACAGATGTCGCAAGTGCGCGGGCTCTCCGTCACATCTGGTCAACAGGGGCTCTTCGGTGGTCACTCTGCGTCGTCCACCGGGCACAGGGTGGGTGATCAGCGCAGCGCCCGGTCCCCCCGGCGGCCGTTCCCGGTCGTCGCCGCGGTGCGCGCGGGGAGGTGCAACGCATGGCCGACCGAAGGCTCTGGTCCTACAAGGAGATCGCGGCGCACATCCGGGTGCAGCCGGACACCGTACGGTCCTATCGCAAGCACGGGCTGCTGCCCCCGCCCGACCACGTCGAGGGGGGCAAGCCCTACTGGTACGCCGACACGGTCCGGGCCTGGGTCGCCTCCCGCCCCGGCAACCGCGGCCGCAGAGACGACTGACCTCTCTCCCGGGGAGCGACGGCCGGGCGGCCGGCGGGGCGGGCGTCAGCTCCAGGGTTCGATGACCGTGACGCCGGCGCCCGGTGCCGTGTCCATCGCCGCGAGCGCCGCCGGGGCCTCGTCGAGGGTGATCGTCCGGGTCACGAGGAGGTCCGGGCGCAGGACGCCGGCGCGGACCAGGTGCAGCATGCCGGGGTAGGCGTGGGCGGCCATGCCGTGGCTGCCGAGCAGTTCCAGCTCCAGGGCCACGGCGCGGGCCAGCGGCACCGGGGTGGTGCCGTCGGCCGAGGGCAGCAGGCCGACCTGGACGTGCCGGCCGCGGCGGCGCAGACCGTTCACCGAGGCCGCGCAGGTGGCGGGCGAGCCGAGGGCGTCGAGGGAAAGGTGGGCGCCTCCACCGGTCAGTTCGCGGACGGCGGCGGCCGGGTCGGACACGCCGGTGGCGTCCAGGCACGCGGCGGCACCGAACGTCCGCGCCAGTTCGAGCGCTCGCGGTGACACGTCGACGGCGACCACCCGGGCCCCGGAGGCCGCCGCGATCATCACCGCCGACAGGCCGACCCCGCCGCAGCCGTGCACCGCGACCCACTCCCCGGCCGCCACCCGGCCCTGCTGCACCACGGCCCGGAACGCGGTGGCGAAACGGCAGCCGAGGGCGGCGGCGGTGGCGTACGCCATGTCGTCCGGGAGCGCGACGAGATTGACGTCGGCGTGGTCGAGCGCGACGTACTCGGCGAAGGAGCCCCAGTGGTGGAAGCCGGGCTGGGTCTGCCGTTCGCACACCTGCTGGTCGCCCGCCGCGCAGGACGGGCAGCTGCCGCAGGCGCAGACGAACGGCGCGGTGACCCGGTCGCCGGGCCGCCAGCCGGTCACCCGGGCGCCCACCGCCTCGACCACACCGGCGAGTTCGTGACCCGGCACGTGCGGCAGCGTGATGTCCGGGTCGTGGCCCATCCAGCCGTGCCAGTCGCTGCGGCAGAGGCCGGTCGCCTCGACACGGACGGTCACGCCGTGCTCCGCGGGCTGCGGGTCGGGTACGTCCCGCACCTCGGCCGGCCTTCCGTACTCCTCGAACATCACCGCGCGCATGCATGCTCCTTCCGGGAACCTGCGCGAAGGCTAGACGCTCCGGGGGCCGCCGGAGTGTGTCACCAGTTCGGATTCGTCGTGGCTGGTGGCGCCGTTCCCCGCATCCCCGCGGGGCGCCTCCTGTTCCCCCTCGCTCACTCCGAACCGGTCGTGGAAGCGCCTCAGCCATCCCGGCGCCCACCAGGTCGCCCGCCCCGTCAGCCGCATGATGGCCGGAACCAGGAGGCTGCGGACCACCATCGCGTCCATCAGCACCGCGAGGGCGATGCCGAGGCCCAGCATCTTGGTGTTGGTCACCCGGGAGGTGCCTATCGCCACCATCACCACCGCGAGGATGACCGCCGCCGCGGTGATCAGCCCGCCCGTGCGCTGGAGTCCGTGCCGCACGGCCGCGTTGTGGTCGCCCGTGCGGTCGTACTCCTCCTTGATGCGGGAGAGCAGGAACACGCCGTAGTCCATGGAGAGGCCGAAGGCCACGCAGAACATCAGGACGGGCAGGGTGGTCTCGATCGAGCCGGAGCTGGTGAAGCCGAGCGGTCCGGACAGGTGGCCGTCCTGGAAGACCCAGACGACCGCGCCGAACATCGCCGTCAGGCTGAGCGCGTTGAGCACCACGGCCTGGAGCGGTATCAGCACGCTGCCGGTGAGCAGGAAGACCAGCAGGAGCGTGACGACGGCTATGAACACCGCCGCCCAGGGCAGGCGCTCGGCTATCGCGTGCTTGGTGTCCACGAGGACGGCGGCCGTGCCGGTCACTTTGGTGTCGAAGGGGGCGTGCAGCGCGCGCAGGTCGCCGACCAGGCGCTGGGCGGGGTCGTCCACCGCCTCGCCCCCGGGCTGGACCGTGAAGTAGGCGGTGTCGCCCTCGACCAGGGGGCCGTCGACGCGGGCCACCTCGGGCAGGGCGGCCACCCGCTGCTTGTAGGCGGCGTACTGGGCGGTGGTGGCCCGGCCCTCGGCGAGGACTTCGAGGCCGCCGCCGGGGCTGCCCGGGAAGCTCTCGCGGATGTGCTGCTGCACCACGTGGGACTCGGCGGCCGAGGGCAGCTGCCGGTCGTCGGCCGTACCGAACTTCACGCCCAGGAAGGGCAGTCCGAGCACCATCAGCAGGGCGGTGGTGCCGAGGGCGAAGAGCGGGGCGCGGCGCATCACCAGGCCGGCCGTGCGCGCCCAGGCGGTGCCCTCGGCCGGTTTCGGCTCGCGGGCCCGGCGGAACAGGCGGCGCAGGTCGAGGGAGTTGACCCGGTGGCCGAGCAGGACCAGCGCGGCGGGGAGCAGGATCAGGGCGGCGGCCGCGGCGAGCAGGACCACGGCGATGCCGGCGTAGGCGAAGGACCGCAGGAAGTACTGCGGGAAGAGCATCATGGCGGCCAGGGAGACCGCGACCGTCAGGGCGGAGAAGAGCACGGTGCGGCCGGCCGTGCGCAGGGTCGTACCCACCGCGGTCAGCGGGTCGGCGCCGGTGGACAGCTCCTCCCGGTAGCGGCGGACGATGAAGAGCGCGTAGTCGATGGCGAGGCCGAGACCGAGGGCCGTGGTGAGGTTCAGCGCGAAGACGGAGACGTCGGTGAAGCTGGTCAGGCCGCGCAGCACCGCGTTCGTGCCCAGGATGGCGACGACGCCGATGCCCAGCGGGAGCAGGGCCGCCACCGCGCTGCCGAAGACCATGACCAGCAGCACCAGGGTGATCGGCAGGGCGATCAGCTCGGCGCGGGTGAGGTCCTCCTTGATGATCGTCTGCATCTCGTGCCGCACCGCGACGATGCCGCCGAGCTTCACCCGGACCGGGCCGTGCGTGCCCCGGTAGTGGGGCGCTATGCGGTCCAGGGTGCGGCCCGTCGCGGTCTCGTCGCCGGTGATGCGGGCGGCGATCAGGGCTTCGTGGCCGTCCTCGGCGCGCAGGGCCGGGGCCTGGGCGGGGGTGGCCTGCCAGTAGGAGCCGACGCCGGTCACGCCCGGCTCGCCCGCCAGTCGCCGGGCCAGCGCGCGGGCCTCCGCGGCCACCGCCGGGTCGTCCACCGAGGCGCGGCCCGCGTCCACCAGGAGCAGCATGTTCGGCTGCGAGCCGGGGAACTCGCGCTCCAGCGCCCTGGTCGCGTACGTCGACTCGGCCGCCGGGTCCTCCCAGCCGCCGCTGCCGAGCCGGTCCGCGACCCCGCTGCCGGCCAGCACGGCGAGGGCGGTGAGCACCAGGGCCACCAGGAGCGACAGGCGGGGCCGGGCGGTGACGAATCGCGTCCAGCCGCCGATCCGGGGCGGTGCGTCCGCGGGCCGCGGCGCCTTGTTGACTTCGGTCATCGTGCGGTGTCCCCTTCACCCTGACCAGCGCGGCCGTGCGCGAGCACGGCAGCATGGAGCAGTCATTGCCATAGACTGAAAAACACGAGAGATCGCTCGTGTTTCACCAGAATGCGAGCGACCACTCGCGTTTGTCAATCGCGTTCGGAGAGCTGGGGATAACGCGTGTCCGACACCACAGAGAAGGAGCCGCAGCCGCGCCGTCGCCAGGCCCGCGGCGAGCGCCGTATCGCACAGCTGCTCCAAGCCGCCGCCCAGGTCTTCTGCACCACCGGCTACACCGCCGCCAGCACCAACGCCATCGCCCGCGAGGCGGGCGTCTCGCCCGGCACGCTCTACCAGTTCTTCCCGAACAAGGAAGCGATCGCGATCGAGCTGGGCGACCGGCTGATGCACGAGATGCGGGAGGCGTACGGCGAGGCGCTGGCCCCGGTCGACCCCACCACCCCGCTGGAGGAGGCGATCGGGTCGGCCGTCGACCGGTTCATGGCCTTCAACACCGACCACCCGGTGTTCTTCGCGCTCATGCACGGCCCCGACATCCCGGGCCGGATGGCCGAGGCGCACGACCAGCTGCACACGACCGTGATCGGCCGGATAGAGGCGCTGCTCGGCTCGCTCATGCCGGACGCCGCCCCGGCCGACGTCACCCGCACCGCCCGCGTCTGCCTCGGCGTCTACAAGGCCGGCCTGGAACTGGTCCTGGCCCACGAGGGCGCCGAGCGCGCGGCCTACATCCAGGAGACCAAGGACGTCCTGATCCGCTACCTGGAGCCGCTGGCCGGTGACCGGCTCGGGGCCCCCACGGTGGATTAATACCCCCTAGGGGTATAGTGTGGTGAGCGTGGGATCCCCTCCGCGGACCCCACCGGCCCCACACGCCTCGACGAGGAGTAACGACATGACCGCTCAGACCGACACCCCGGGCCCCGTCACCACCGTCTACAAGGTGACCGGCATGAGCTGTGGCCACTGCGAGGGATCCGTCTCCGGCGAGATCTCGCAGATCCCGGGCGTCAGCTCGGTGAAGGCCGTCGCGTCGACCGGCGAGGTGACCGTCGTCTCCGCGGCCCCGCTGGACGAGGAGGCCGTGCGCGCCGCCGTGGACGAGGCCGGCTTCGAGCTGGCCGGCAAGGCCTGAGGAAGAAGCCGGGCAGAAGCCGGGAAGACCCCGGGCGGAACCCCGGGAGGAACCCTGGGCGGAACCCCGGGAGGGACCCCGGGAGGGACCCTGGGCGGAACCCCGGGAGGAACCCGGAAAGAACCCGGGGAAACCCTTCGATCCCCCGACCGGGCCGTACCGACCAGCTGATACTGGATCCGTACGGCCCGGTCCGATGTCTGGAGTCCGGACATGACCAGCACCACCGCAGAGACGGCCGCCGGCGCGGGCACGACCTCCGAGGTCGAGCTGCTCATCGGCGGAATGACCTGCGCCTCCTGCGCCGCCCGGGTGGAGAAGAAGCTCAACCGGATGGACGGCGTCAGCGCCACCGTCAACTTCGCCACCGAGAAGGCCAAAGTCGCCTACGCCGACGGCGTCCAGGTCGCCGACCTGATCGCCACCGTCGAGAAGACCGGTTACACCGCCGAGGAACCCCCGCCGCCCGAACCCGCGCCCGAAGCCCAACCGGAAACCCCCGCACCGGACGCCGAACTCGGCGCCCTCCGCCACCGCCTGCTCGTCTCCGCGCTGCTCGCCGCCCCCGTGGTCCTGCTCGCGATGGTCCCGGCGCTCCAGTTCGACAACTGGCAGTGGCTCTCGCTGACCCTCGCCGCACCGGTCGTCGTCTGGGGTGGCCGGCCCTTCCACCAGGCCGCCTGGACCAATCTGCGGCACGGCGCCGCCACCATGGACACCCTCGTCTCGGTCGGCACGCTGGCCGCCTTCGGCTGGTCACTGTGGGCGCTGTTCTTCGGCGACGCGGGCATGCCCGGCATGCACGACGAGTTCCGCCTCACCGTCGCCCGCATGGACGGCGCCTCCACGATCTACCTGGAGGTCGCCTCCGGAGTCGTCGCGCTGATCCTGCTGGGCCGCTATCTGGAGGCCCGCTCCAAGCGCCGCGCGGGCGCCGCCCTGAAGGCCCTGATGGAGCTGGGCGCCAAGGACGTGGCGGTGCTCCGGGAAGGCCGCGAGGTGCGGATCCCGGTGTCGTCCCTGGCCGTCGGCGACCGGTTCGTCGTACGGCCCGGCGAGAAGATCGCCACCGACGGAACGGTGGTCGAGGGCGTCTCCGCGGTGGACGCCTCCATGCTGACCGGCGAGTCCGTGCCGGTCGACGTGGGCCCCGGCGACCGGGTCACCGGCGCCACGGTCAACGCGGGCGGCCGGCTGGTCGTAGAGGCCACCCGGGTCGGCGCGGACACGCAGCTGGCCCGGATGGCGAGGCTGGTGGAGGACGCGCAGAACGGCAAGGCCGAGGTGCAGCGACTCGCCGACCGGATCTCCGCCGTCTTCGTACCCGTGGTCATCCTCATCGCGCTCGGCACCTTCGGCGCCTGGCTGGGTGTCACCGGCGACACGGCCGCCGCTTTCACGGCCGCCGTCGCCGTACTGATCATCGCCTGCCCCTGCGCGCTGGGCCTCGCCACCCCGACCGCGCTGATGGTCGGCACCGGCCGCGGCGCCCAGCTCGGCATCCTGATCAAGGGCCCCGAGGTGCTGGAGTCCACGCGCCGCGTCGACACGGTGGTCCTCGACAAGACCGGCACGGTCACCACGGGCCGGATGAGCCTGCAGGCGGTGTACGTCGCCGAGGGCGAGGACGAGAAGGAGCTGCTGCGGCTCGCGGGCGCCCTGGAGCACGCCTCCGAGCACCCGGTGGCCCGCGCGCTCGCCGCCGGCGCCGAGGACCGCGCCGGGGCCCTGCCGGTGGTCGAGCACTTCGAGAACGTTCCCGGGCGGGGCGTACGCGGACGCGTGGACGGCCGTGAGGTGGCCGTGGGGCGCCTGTACGACGTCCTGCCGGAGGAGTTGGCCCGCGCGGCCCGGGAGGCCGAGCAGGAGGGCCGTACGGCCGTCGTGGCGGGCTGGGACGGGCGGGCCCGCGGGGTCCTCGCCGTCGCCGACGCGGTCAAGGACACCAGCGCCGAGGCGGTCCGCGAGCTGCGCGCGCTGAGGCTGACGCCGGTGCTGCTCACCGGCGACAACCGGACCGTCGCCGAGGCGGTCGCGCGGACGGTCGGCATCGACTCCGCGCACGTGTACGCCGAGGTGCTGCCCGAGGACAAGGTGGACGTCGTACGACGGCTGCAGCGCGAGGGGCGCGCTGTGGCCATGGTCGGCGACGGGGTGAACGACGCGGCCGCGCTCGCCACCGCCGACCTGGGCCTGGCCATGGGCACCGGCACGGACGCGGCGATCGAGGCCGGCGATCTGACGCTGGTGCGCGGGGACCTGCGGGTGGCCGCCGACGCGATCCGGCTGTCCCGCCGGACGCTGGCCACCATCAAGGGCAATCTCGTGTGGGCCTTCGGCTACAACGTCGCCGCGCTGCCGCTGGCCGCCGCGGGGCTGCTCAACCCGATGATCGCGGGGGCGGCGATGGCCTTCTCCTCGGTGTTCGTGGTGACCAACAGCCTGCGGTTGCGGGCCTTCCGGTGAGCCGGCGGTGACACTGCGGGGACCGGTGGCGATTGCCGTGGCCGATATAGGAGTCCCCCTAGAGTCCGGCGCGCGCCTCACATAAGCTCTTCACAAGGCTCGCGCATCATCCTTACGCTTGAGCCCCGATTGCTGTATCGGGGCTCTTGCGCACTTAAAGGACATATGCAAGAGACGCAGATCACAGTGATGCGAACGTAACCATCGAAGGGGTTCGAAGGTCTAAGTTGGCGATGTCAGACCAGCGTCTTGGGGGGCGCTGACTGGCATCTGGGGATGTCTTGGGGGACTTCCTCAGAGATGCGTTGCCGGGGCACGTACACCGGGAAGCTTTGAGCGGCCCTCCCAGCGTGCGTTGTCCCGGCAGATCGCACCGCATCACTGGAGTACGGCGAGTTTTGCTCGTTGTGCTCACAGACAGCGATTCAGGCGCTGTCCTCTCCGAGCGCCCGGCCGGATCCCGTGGGGGGAATCCGCACCGGGACATGGGAAGGCGCCCTGGTCGTCGGCCCGTGGGGGGACCGGCGACTCAGGGCGCCTTCTGCTTCTCGCTTCTGGCTCACGGCTTCAGGGCCTGCTGCATCACCGCTTCAGGGCCTGCTGCATCACCGCTTCGAGGCCCGCCGAATCACCGCTTCAGGGCCTGCCGGGACAGGCAGGCCCTTCTGCTCAGTGCGCTCAGCGCTCCTCGACCGGCACGAAGTCGCGCAGCTCCACGCCCGTGTAGATCTGGCGCGGGCGGCCGATGCGGGAGCCCGGCTCCTTGATCATCTCGGTCCACTGGGCGATCCAGCCCGGCAGCCGGCCGAGGGCGAACAGGACCGTGAACATCTCGGTCGGGAAGCCCATGGCGCGGTAGATCAGACCGGTGTAGAAGTCCACGTTCGGGTACAGCTTGCGCTCGACGAAGTAGTCGTCGGACAGCGCGTGCTCCTCCAGCTTGAGGGCGATGTCGAGGAGCTCGTCCTCCTTGCCCAGCGCGGAGAGCACGTCATGCGCGGCGGCCTTGATGATCTTGGCGCGCGGGTCGAAGTTCTTGTAGACCCGGTGGCCGAAGCCCATCAGGCGGACGCCGTCCTCCTTGTTCTTCACCTTGCGGATGAAGGTGTCGACGTCGGAGCCCGAGTCGCGGATGCCCTCCAGCATCTCCAGCACGGACTGGTTGGCACCGCCGTGCAGCGGGCCCCACAGCGCGCTGATGCCGGCCGAGATCGACGCGAACATGTTGGCCTGCGAGGAGCCGACCAGGCGGACCGTCGAGGTCGAACAGTTCTGCTCGTGGTCGGCGTGCAGGATCAGCAGCTTGTCCAGCGCCGCGACGACGACCGGGTCCAGCTCGAACTCCTGGGCGGGGACCGAGAAGGTCATCCGCAGGAAGTTCTCGACGTAGCCGAGGTCGTTGCGCGGGTAGACGAACGGGTGGCCGATCGACTTCTTGTACGCGTACGCCGCGATCGTCGGAAGCTTCGCGAGCAGCCGGATCGTGGAGAGGTCGCGCTGCGTCTCGTCGAACGGGTTGTGGCTGTCCTGGTAGAAGGTGGACAGCGCCGAGACGACCGAGGACAGCATGGCCATCGGGTGGGCGTCACGCGGGAAGCCCCGGTAGAAGTTCTTGACGTCCTCGTGCAGCAGCGTGTGCCGCGTGATGTCGTTCTTGAACGCCGTCAGCTGGTCGACGGTGGGCAGCTCGCCGTTGATCAGCAGGTACGCCACCTCAAGGAAGGTGGAGCGCTCGGCCAGCTGCTCGATGGGGTAGCCGCGGTAGCGGAGGATGCCCGCCTCGCCGTCGAGGTAGGTGATCGCGGATTTATAGGCGGCCGTGTTGCCGTAGCCGCTGTCCAGGGTCACCAGACCGGTCTGGGCGCGGAGCTTCCCGATGTCGAAGCCCTTGTCACCGACGGTGCTGTCGACCACCGGGTAGGTGTACTCGCCGTCGCCGTACCGCAGTACTACAGAGTTGTCGCTCACGTCTTCCCTCACCGACGTAGTGCCTCATCTTCGAGGTGCCCTGACTGTCTCTACCATCCCCCATTTGGCTCAGCAGAGTGCACTCGGGGTCGACCATTGGGCCTATTGGCGGCACTCAGTGCCGTCAACCTGCTCATCCTGCCCCCTCGGAGGGGCATCTGGAAGTGCTCTGTGACCTTCATGACTCATTTGATCGATCATTTTTTGTACAGACCCGCGGTTGACGGTGCCGAGCCCGCGCCCCACCGGCACCGAGCCCCGGGGTTCACGCCCGCAGCCGGAAGTCCAGGGCCGTGAACCGCCGTCCGGCTGACACCGTGCGCACCGCCTGCCCGATCGCCTTGCGCGAACCGACGAGGACGACCAGCTGCCGGGCCCGGGTGACCGCCGTGTAGAGCAGGTTCCGCTGGAGCATCATCCACGCCCCCGTGGTGACCGGAATCACCACGGCGGGATACTCACTGCCCTGCGAGCGGTGGATGGTCACCGCGTACGCGTGCGCCAGTTCGTCCAGTTCGTCGAATTCGTACGGAACCTCCTCATCCTCGTCCGTCAGCACGGTCAGGCGCTGGTCGACCGGATCGAGCGAGGTGACGACGCCCACGGTGCCGTTGAAGACACCGTTCTTCCCTTTCTCGTAATTGTTGCGAATCTGGGTGACCTTGTCGCCGACGCGGAAGACCCGGCCGCCGAACCGCTTCTCCGGCAGATCGGGCCGCCCGGGCGTGATGGCCTGCTGGAGCAGCCCGTTGAGCGCACCCGCACCGGCCGGCCCCCGGTGCATCGGCGCGAGCACCTGTACGTCCCGGCGCGGATCCAGCCCGAACTTGGCCGGAATCCGCCGCGCCGCCACGTCCACGGTCAGCCGGCCCGCGGCCTCCGTGTCGTCCTCCACGAAGAGGAAGAAGTCCTTCAGCCCGTCGGTGAGCGGATGCTGCCCCGCGTTGATCCGGTGCGCGTTGGTGACGACCCCGGACTGCTGGGCCTGCCGGAAGACCCGGGTCAGCCGGACGGCCGGGACCGGACTCCCGTCGGCGAGCAGATCCCGGAGCACCTCCCCCGCCCCCACGCTGGGCAACTGGTCCACGTCCCCGACGAAGAGCAGGTGCGCCCCCGGCGGTACGGCCTTCACGAGCTTGTTGGCGAGCAGCAGATCCAGCATGGAGGCCTCGTCCACGACCACCAGGTCGGCGTCGAGCGGCCGGTCCCGGTCGTAGGCCGCGTCCCCGCCCGGCTTCAGCTCCAGCAGCCGGTGCACGGTGGAGGCCTCGGCCCCGGTCAGCTCGGCCAGCCGCTTGGCGGCCCGGCCGGTCGGGGCGGCCAGCAGCACCTTGGCGCGCCGGGCCCGGGCCAGCTCCACGATGGAACGGACGGTGAACGACTTTCCACACCCCGGGCCGCCGGTGAGGACGGCGACCTTCTCCGTCAGCGCCAGCTTGACCGCGGCCTCCTGCTCGGGCGCGAGATCGGCTCCGGTGCGGGCTTTCAGCCACCCGAGCGCCTTCCCCCAGTCCACCTCCCGGAACCCCGGCATCCGGTCCTCGTCCGTCCGCAGCAGCCGCATCAACTGGGCGGACAGGGACAGCTCCGCACGGTGGAAGGGGACCAGGTATACGGCGCTCACGGGTTCGTCACCGCCACCGTCCGGCCCCGGCACCTTCTCCCGTACGACCCCGGGATCGGCGCCTTCTTCCGGGGGCTGAGACAGGTCGGCGAGACACTCGATGACCAGCCCGGTGTCGACCTGGAGCAGCTTGACGGCATCGGCGATCAGCCGCTCCTCCGGCAGGAAGCAGTGCCCCTGATCGGCGGACTGCGACAGCGCGTACTGCAACCCGGCCTTCACCCGCTCAGGACTGTCGTGAGGGATACCGACGGACTGGGCGATCCTGTCGGCGGTCAGGAAGCCGATGCCCCAGACGTCGGCGGCGAGCCGGTACGGCTGCTCCTTGACGACGGAGATGGAGGCGTCGCCGTACTTCTTGTAGATCCGCACGGCGATGGAGGTGGACACCTCGACGGTCTGCAGGAAGAGCATGACCTCCTTGATCGCCTTCTGCTCCTCCCAGGCCTCGGCGATCTTCTTGGTGCGCTTGGGACCGAGACCGGGGACCTCGATCAGGCGCTTGGGCTCCTCCTCGATGACCTTGAGGGTGTCCACCCCGAAGTGCTGGGTGATCCGGTCGGCGAAGACCGGCCCGATCCCCTTGACCAGCCCGGACCCCAGATAGCGCCGGATGCCCTGGACGGTGGCCGGCAGCACGGTCGTGTAGTTCTCGACGTGGAACTGCCTGCCGTACTGCGGATGCGACCCCCAGCGGCCCTCCATGCGCAGGGACTCCCCGACCTGCGCACCGAGCAGCGCGCCGACCACGGTGAGGAGGTCGGCGGCGCCTCTGCCGGTGTCGACCCGGGCCACCGTGTACCCGTTCTCCTCATTGGCGTACGTGATCCGCTCCAGCACACCTTCGACCACGGCAAGCCGCCGCTCCCCGGTCTGGGTCCCCGCCTGTTGAGCCATGACCCGACGGTACCGGTGGGGTGTGACAACGGGTGACCGGGTCAGGGGCGGGGGTGCGCCTTGAGGGCTTCGAGGAAGGCGGTGAAGGTGGGGGTGGGGAAGGTGAGGGTGGCTCGGGTGGGGGCTTTGGAGTCGCGGATGGCTGTGCGGGTGGGGGACGCCGCGATCTCTACGCAGGCGTTGCCGTCGCCCTCGCCCGAGTAGGACGACTTCCGCCAGTTGTCGAGGGTGGTCATGGATGCCTCACAGCTCTTTGGCCAGCTTGTGGATGAAGTCGCGAGACCGGTCGGGTTCGAGTGAAACAGCCTCTACCTTACGGAAGCGCGTTCGATAGGCGTTGAGCTGCGCTTCGGAATCGATGAACACCGAGCCGTGAGGCGCGTCGCGCACCACTGTGTCCAGCTTCGACGGAGAGCCGCCCACGTACGTCATGGTGCTCGATGCCCTGGTGAAGCCATCCAAGTCGAACGGGACGACGCGCACGGTGATGTTGTCTGCTTCGGACAACTCGAGCAGCCTGGCAAGTTGAGACCGGGACGCATTGCGGTCACTCACCCTGATACGCAGCGCCGCCTCGTGAATCACCAACCGGTAAGGAACCTTGAGCTGTTGGCGTCGCATGCGGTGACGCACGCGCAACTCCAGCTCCTCGCTGGTCAGCTCCGGCACCCTGGAGGAGAACAGCGCGCGAGCATACTCCTCCGTCTGCAGCAGGCCTGATACGTGCAGGATCGCCACCTCGTGCAGATACGTAGCGTGGTGTTCCAGTTCGGCAAGGTCCAGAAACGACGTCGGCAGCAGACCCCGATACTCCTCCCACCAGCCGCGCGTCCGGTCGGTGGCGATAGCCACCAGCGCGTCGATGAACTCGTCGTCGGTACAGGCGTAGTGGGACGCCAGGCGGCGGACTCGCTGCTCGCTCACGCCCGCGAGTGCGGACTCGATGTGGGTGATCTGGGCCGGGGCCACACCGAGCAGCTCGGCCGCCTGGCGGGAGTTGAGACCCGCAGCCTCACGCAGCCTGCGCAGTTCAGTTGCCAGCCGCACCTGGCGAGCCGTCGGTTCACGCCTCTTCACCATCGGCTGGACCTCCTCACGCGCCCGTAGGCGCCACTCGTTCGGCGTCAGATTACGCGACCGGCTTGCCGCGTCCCTAGATTTAGATCTACCGTCAGTGACGCATTGCACACGCTGCGGAAGCGCACCGTGCCGTCCTGCCGTGACGGCTGCGGCGATGCCACCGCGCGCCAAATCCCCATTCACTACGTGGAGTTGATGACGCATGCCCGGAAACGAGTCCGTCGAGTCCTGGGACTACACGCTCTACATCCCCAACGACCTGAGAGCGGTGACGGTGTGCCGTCAGACGCTGCGGGTGATCCTGACGATGCACGGCCTGGCCGGGCTGGCGGACACGGCGGAGCTGCTGGCGACGGAGCTGGTGTCGAACGCGGTGCGGCACACCAAGGGGCCGGCGGCGTTGCGGGTGCGCAGGTCGGCGCAGGGGCTGGTGTGGATCGGGGCGTGGGACACGGACCCGGAGCCGCCCGAGCCGCCGGTGCCGTTGGAGCAGGTGCTGGAGCGGGAGGAGGGGCGGGGGCTGGGGCTGGTGACGGCCTGCGCGGAGTACTGGGGGTGGCAGCCGTCGGCTCGGTTCGGGGACCGGGGGAAGTACGTGTGGTGCGAGCTGGGGGTGGCGTGATGGTGGGCTCGTCGCATGAGGCGCTGAACGTGGACCTGACGGAGATCGAGCCGGTCGAGCGTCGGGTGGACACGTTGCTGCGGGCGGAGACGGACGAGGGCACGTACCTGCTGGTGGTGGAGTCGCAGGGGAAGGCGGACGACCGCGAGCGGGGCAGGCCGTACTACCTGTCGTACCTGTATGAGAAGTACCGCTGCGAGCCGGTCCTCATCGTGATCACGCAGAGCGGTGCTACGGCGAGGTGGGCCTCGCGTCCGATCCGCTGGGTTTCCCTGGGTGGGACTCGCTGACGGTACGTCCGCTGGTGCTGGGCCCGGACAACGTGCCGGTGATCGCGGACGAGCGGCAGGCCGAGCGGGATGTCCCCCCCTTGCGGTGCTGTCGGCGATGACACACGGGCGTGGGCCGCAGGCTCCGGCAATACTGGAATCCCTGGCATCCGCCCTGCGGACCATCGACCCCGACAGCGCCGCCGTCTTCGTGCAGTTCGTCGACTCATGCCTGGCTGATCCCCAGGCGAAGCAGATGTGGAGGGACCTGATGACGGCGATCCAGTACTTCTGGCGACACCCGCTGGCGGAACAGGTACGCGAGGAAGGCCGAGAACAGGGGCGAGCCGAGGCCAAGGCCGAGATGATCCTGCGCATCCTGGAATGGCGCGGTATCCGGGTACCGGAGGAGGTCCGCGAGCGCGTCGAAGGCTGCACGGACCTGGACAGGCTGGAGGTCTGGGCCCAGCGAGCCGTCCATGCAGCGGACGCCACGGAGCTGTTCACCGACGAGTGAACAAGTGACCGTTGGGCCGCTCGCTTCTCGGCCAGTGTCGTGCTTCCACGGTCCGCGTCAAGGGCGCTGCGCGTCGCCTTCGGCGATGGGCCTCCGGCCCACCCTTGACCCGGCCCGCTCCAGCCCGGGGAAGAAGCGAGCGAGCGGCCCGGAAAGGCAGTGGCCCAGGCCGGTACTGGGCCCCGGCGTCGGCTGCGTCCGCGCCGTGGGTGAGGGGCGCGGTCTCGCCTCGCATGGACTCCGGGCCGGCTAAGCGGCGAACGGCTGGTGGGTGGGTGGGTGGGGCGCGGTCGCGCCTCGCCTGCACGCCGGGCTGGCTAAGCGGCGAACGGCCGGTGGGTGGGACGCGGTCGCGCCTCGCCTGCACGCCGGGTGACATCGGCGGCTTCCGGCCCGGTGGGTGGGAGGGCGCGGTCGCGTCTTGCAGGGCGCCGGGTGGGTTTGGCGGCGAGCGGCCGGTGGGAGTGGGGGCGCGATCGCGCCTCGCCTGCACGCCGGGCTGGCTAAGCGGCGAACGGCCGGTGGGTGGGACGCGGTCTCGCCTCGCCTGCACGCCGGGTGACATCGGCGGCTTCCGCCCGAGGGGGGTGCCTCACCAGCACGCCGGGCCGGATGGGCGGCTCTGCCGGGGACTCAGGGGGCTCGGGGCTCATGGGACTCCCTGCCGGGAGGTGATTGGCAGGTTTGTTCCAAGGGGCGTAGTGAAGGGGCTGGTTCGGGGGTGGGGTGGTCGGTGGAGGTGGAACAGATCTGCCAATCACCGCCGTTGTGTGACTTGAGGGGCTGATGGGGCACTGCGGCCAGTCCTCACCGCCGTGTGCGGGCGGAGTGCCCGCCGTGGCTACCGGCCACCAGCCGTCCGCCGTCGCACCCACCACGCGTGCACCCCGGCCCCCACCGGTCGCCACGCCGGGTGGGATCGGCGGCTGCGGATGGTGGGCGGGTGCGCGGGGTGCCCCACCAGCACGCCGGGTCGGATGGGCGGCTCGGGGCCGGATTGGCGGCTCCTCCTGGGAATCATGGGGCTCTTGGGACTCCCTGGCTCCCATCCCGGGAGTGATTGGCGGACTTGGGCCAGGGGGCGGAGCAAAGGAAGTGGAGACGGGGGTGGGGTGATCGGTGGGGGTGGCCCAAATCCGCCAATCACTGCCTTTGTGTGACTTGAGGGGCTGATGGGACATGCAGCAGCCGCCACCCCTCGCGTGCGGGCGCACTGCGGCCCACCGCTCACCAGCCGTCCGCCACCGCACCCACCGCGCATGCACCCCCGCCCCCACCAGCCGCTCGCCGCCAAACCCACCCGGCGCGCACCCAAGGCCGACCGCGCCCCACCCACCCACCCACCCACCGGAAGTCGCCAACACCACCCGGCGTCCATGCCCCACGCGACCGCGCGCCCTTCCCCACGCCACGAACGCAGCCGACCCAAGGGGACAGCGGACCTCAGTCGGCCACTTTTCCCGGGCTGCCCGCTCGCTTCTTCCCCGGGCTGGAGCGAGGTGTGTCATGGGTGGGCCGGAGGTCCATCGCCGAAGGCGACGCGGGAGTGGAGCGCAGCGGAACGGGAGCGCCCTTGACTCACCTCGCGGAAGCCCGACGCTGAGAGAAGAAGCGGGCGGCCCCACAGCCACGTATCGGCTCCCTCGCCTCAGCGCGCTCACGGCGCCTTCTCCTACGGCGAGAAGCAGGCTCACCACCGCGGCAACGCCATGGCCGACGGGCACATCAACCCCTTACGGCGACTTCGTCTGCGGTAAGAGGTAGGCGACCCTGGGCCGGCCGGCGGCAAGGAGCCGCGGTCCGCCCCGGGTGCCCCCGGTCGCTCTCCCTCCCCCGGTCACGATTGGGTTTCGGCCACCTCCACCCCCTTGCTCCCGCCCCGTGTAATCGATTCCAATCCTCCCTACGAACCGGGATGTAATCGATTCCATGAGTTCCACGAGGAGGTGGGGCCGGCGATGGCGAGCATCAAGGATGTTGCCGCCGCGGCGGGGGTGTCCGTGGCCACCGTGTCGCGGGTGCTGAACGGGCATCCTTCCGTCAGTGCCGAGGCGCGGGCGCGGGTCATGGACGCCGTGGCGGCCCTGGGGTACCGGCCGAACGCCGTCGCCCGGTCTCTGCGGACCGATCAGACCCATACGCTCGGGCTGGTCATCAGCGACGTGCTGAATCCTTACTTCACCGAGCTGGCCCGCTCCGTCGAGGAGGAGGCCCGCGCGCTCGGGTACAGCGTGATCATCGGGAACGCCGACGAGCGGCCCGAGCTGCAGGACCACCACGTGCGGAATCTGCTCGACCGGCGGATCGACGGGCTTCTTGTGTCGCCCACCGACGGGGGGTCCCCGCTGATGCTCGACGCCGTCCGGGGCGGGACTCCCATGGTGTTCGTCGACCGGTGGATCCCCGGTGTGGAGGTGCCCGTCGTGCGGGCCGACGGGCGCGCCGCCGTGCGGGATCTCGTCGCGCACCTGTACCGGCTCGGGCATCGGCGGCTCGCCATCATCGCCGGGCCCGCCGCCACCACCACCGGTAGCGAGCGGGTCGAGGCCTTCCGGGCCGCGCTGGCCGAGTACGGGCTTCCGCTGCCGGAGGTCTACATCGGGCAGGGTGACTTCCAGGCCGAGAGCGGGCGGCGGGTCACCGAGGGGTTTCTCGATCTGCCGGAGCCGCCCGAGGTGGTCTTCGCGGCCGACAACCTGATGGCGCTGGGCGCGCTGGACGCCGTACGCGCGCGTGGGCTGCGGGTGCCGGACGACATCGCGCTGGCCGCGTTCGACGACATCCCCTGGTTCGTGCACACCGATCCGCCGGTCACCGCGATCGCCCAGCCGACCGGTGAGCTGGGCCGGGCCGCCGTACGGGCCCTGGTCGACCGGATCGAGGGGCGTACCCCGCGCTCCGTCACCCTGCCCGCCCGGCTCGTCGTACGCCGCTCCTGCGGTGAGGCCCTCGCGCCCGCCCAAGCCCCCACACCCCCCACGCAGTCCCCCTCCCCAGTGCAAAGGAGCACGTCGTGAGCAACCCGGACGAGTTGCTGCGTATCGAGGGCATCCGCAAGACCTTCCCCGGCGTGGTCGCGCTCGACGGCGTCGACTTCGATCTGCGCCGGGGTGAGGTCCATGTGCTGCTCGGTGAGAACGGCGCCGGCAAGAGCACGCTGATCAAGATGCTCTCCGGGGCCTACACCCCCGACGCCGGCCGGATCCTCGTAGGCGGTGAGGAGGTGCGCATCCACGGGGCGCAGGACTCCGAGCGCCTCGGGATCGCCACCATCTACCAAGAGTTCAATCTGGTGCCCGATCTGACCGTCGCCGAGAACATCTTCCTCGGGCGGCAGCCGCGCCGGTTCGGGCTGATCGACCGGAAGCGGATGGAGGCCGAGGCCGAGACGCTGCTGAAGCGGGTCGGGGTCGATGTCTCGCCCCGCGCGCGCGTGCGGGAACTCGGCATCGCCCGGCTGCAGATGGTCGAGATCGCCAAGGCGCTCAGCCTGGACGCGCGCGTGCTCATCATGGACGAGCCGACCGCCGTGCTCACCTCGGAGGAGGTGGAGAAGCTCTTCGCCATCGTGCGGGCGCTGCGCCAGGACGGTGTGGGGATCGTTTTCATCACTCATCATCTGGAAGAGATCGCCGCCCTCGGGGACCGGGTCACCGTCATCCGGGACGGGCGGAGTGTGGGGCAGGTGCCCGCCTCCACCGACGAGGACGAACTGGTCCGGCTGATGGTGGGGCGGTCCATCGAGCAGCAGTATCCGCGGGAAAGGCGGGAGCAGGGCGCGGCCCTGCTGTCCGTCGAGGGACTCGGGCGGGACGGCGTCTTCCACGACGTGAGCTTCGAGGTGCACGCGGGTGAAGTCGTCGGCATCGCGGGCCTTGTCGGGGCCGGGCGGACGGAGGTCGTGCGGGCCGTGTTCGGCGCCGATCCGTACGACCACGGGGTCGTGCGGGTCTCGGGGGAGGCGGTCCGGCGGCATGACGTGAACGCCGCGATGGCGGCCGGGATCGGACTCGTACCGGAGGACCGCAAGGCCCAGGGGCTGGTGCTGGACGCCTCCGTCGCGGAGAACCTGGGGCTGGTGACCCTGCGCGCGGCCACCCGGGCCGGGCTCGTCGACCGCAAGGGGCAGTACGCGGCCGCCGAGCGGATCGCCGGGCAGCTGGGGGTGCGCATGGCGGGCCTCGGGCAGCAGGTGCGGACCCTGTCGGGCGGCAACCAGCAGAAGGTCGTCATCGGCAAGTGGCTGCTGGCCGACACGAAGGTGCTGATCCTGGACGAGCCGACACGCGGTATCGACGTCGGCGCCAAGGTCGAGATCTACCAGCTGATCAACGAGCTGACGGCCGCCGGTGCCGCCGTCCTGATGATCTCCAGCGATCTGCCCGAGGTGCTCGGCATGAGCGACCGGGTGCTGGTGATGGCCCAGGGCCGGATCGCCGGTGAACTCTCCGCCGACGAGGCCACGCAGGACGCGGTGATGTCCCTCGCCGTGAGCACCCCGAGCACCCCTACTACCGAACTGGAGGCCTCCCGTGGCCACTGACACGCTCAAGAGCCGGGCGGGCGCGGGTGGCGCTGCCCCGGGCGGCCTGCGCCGGCTGCTTCTCGACAACGGCGCGCTCACCGCGCTGATCGTCCTCGTCATCGCCCTGTCGGCGCTGTCCGGGGACTTCCTGACGACCGACAATCTGCTCAACATCGGTGTGCAGGCCGCCGTTACGGCGATCCTCGCCTTCGGTGTCACCTTCGTGATCGTCTCCGCGGGCATCGATCTGTCGGTCGGCTCGGTGGCCGCGCTGTCGGCGACCATGCTGGCCTGGAGTGCCACACAGCACGGCGTGCCGGTGGTGCTCGCGGTGCTGCTGGCGGTCGCCACGGGCGTCGTCGCCGGTCTGGTGAACGGTTTCCTCATCGCCTACGGCAAGCTGCCGCCGTTCATCGCGACGCTGGCCATGCTGTCGGTGGGCCGCGGTCTCGCCCTGGTGATCTCGCAGGGCTCCCCCATCGCCTTCCCGGACTCGGTCTCCCACCTCGGGGACACGCTCGGCGGCTGGCTGCCGGTGCCGGTGCTGGTCATGGTGGTGATGGGGCTGGTCGCCGCGCTGGTGCTGGGGCGGACGTACATCGGCCGGTCCATGTACGCGATCGGCGGCAACGAGGAGGCCGCGCGGCTGTCGGGTCTGCGCGTGCCGAAGCAGAAGCTCGTCATCTACGCCCTGTCCGGCCTGTTCGCCGCCGTCGCGGGCATCGTGCTCGCCGCCCGGCTGTCCTCGGCGCAGCCGCAGGCCGCCGACGGCTACGAGCTGGACGCGATCGCGGCCGTCGTCATCGGTGGTGCCTCGCTGGCGGGCGGCACCGGCAAGGCGTCCGGCACGCTGATCGGCGCGCTGATCCTGGCGGTGCTGCGCAACGGCCTCAACCTGCTGAACGTGTCCGCGTTCTGGCAGCAGGTCGTGATCGGTGTCGTGATCGCGCTGGCGGTGCTGCTGGACACCGTGCGCCGCAAGGCCGGGGCGACCCCGGTGGCCGCCGGTGCGGGCGGGCCGAAGGGCAGGCAGGCGGTGACGTACGCGCTCGCCGCCGTGGTCACCGTGGCCGTCGTCGGCGCGACCTCCTTCCTGCACGGCGGCTCCTCGTCGTCCACGAACCCGAAGCTGGGCCTGTCCCTGTCCACGCTCAACAACCCCTTCTTCGTGCAGATCCGGGCGGGCGCCCAGGCCGAGGCGGAGAAGCTGGGCGTGGACCTGACCGTGACCGACGCGCAGAACGACGCCTCCCAGCAGGCCAACCAGCTGCAGAACTTCACCAGTTCCGGCCTGGGCGCGATCATCGTCAACCCGGTGGACTCGGACGCGGCGGGCAACTCCGTGAAGGCCGCCGACAAGGCGGGGATCCCGGTGATCGCCGTCGATCGGGGCGTCAACAAGGCGTCCGTGGACACCCTGGTGGCCTCGGACAACGTCGCGGGCGGCGAGCTGGCCGCGAGGACCATCGCCGAGAAGCTGGGCGGCAAGGGCAGGATCGTCATCCTCCAGGGACAGGCGGGCACGTCGGCGGCCCGGGAGCGGGCGGCCGGGTTCGCCAAGGGCCTCAAGGCCTACCCGGGCATCCGGGTGCTGGCCCAGCAGCCCGCCGACTTCGACCGCACCAAGGGCCTCGACGTGATGTCGAACCTGCTCCAGGCCCACCCCGACGTGCAGGGCGTCATCGCCGCCAACGACGAGATGGCCCTGGGCGCGATCAAGGCGCTCGGCTCCAAGGCCGGGAAGTCCGTGCAGGTCGTCGGCTTCGACGGCACCCCGGACGGGCTGACGGCGGTGAAGGACGGCACGCTGTACGCGTCCGTCGCCCAGCAGCCCTCGCAGCTGGGGAAGATCGCCGTGGACAACGCCCTCGAGGCGGTCCGGGGCGAGAAGGTGGAGCCGACGGTGAAGGTGCCGGTGAAGGTGGTCACGAAGGACAACGTGGCCGGCTTCACCGGCTGACAACAGGCGACTTGGGCGGACGGCCGTACACCGTGAGGGTGGCCGTCCGCCTGACGTCATCTCTCAGGGGAGTCAACTGATGTACGACTACGACCTCCTGGTCGTGGGATCGGCCAACGCCGACCTGGTGATCGGTGTCGAGCGCCGACCGGCCGCCGGCGAGACGGTGCTCGGCGGCGACCTGGCCGTGCACCCGGGCGGCAAGGGCGCCAACCAGGCGGTCGCCGCCGCCCGGCTGGGTGCCGGTACGGCCCTGCTGGCGCGGGTCGGCGACGACGGCCACGGCCGGCTGCTGCTGGACTCCCTGCGCGCGGCCGGGGTCGACACGGTGGGCGTGCTGGTGGGCGGGGCCCCGACGGGCGTGGCGCTGATCACCGTGGACCCGTCCGGTGACAACAGCATCGTGGTGTCGCCGGGCGCCAACTCCCGTCTGCTGCCGGCGGACGTGCGGGCGGCGGCGAGCCTGTTCCACGCCTCCCGGGTGGTGTCGGCGCAGCTGGAGATCCCGCTGGAGACGGTGGTGGAGGTCGTACGGAACCTGGCGCCGGGCAGCCGGTTCGTGCTGAATCCGTCTCCGCCGCGGGAGTTGCCCGCACAGGTGCTGGCGGCCTGTGACCCGCTGATCGTGAACGAGCACGAGGCGCGGGTGATCCTCGGTGACGCGTGCGTGAGCGAGGAGCCGGAGGACTGGGCCCGGCTGCTGCTGGCCAAGGGGCCGCGGTCGGTGGTGGTGACGCTGGGCGCGGAGGGCGCGCTGGTGGCCGACGGCTCGGGCGTGACCCGGGTGCCGTCGGTGAAGGTGGACGCGGTGGACACCACAGGTGCCGGGGACGCGTTCACGGCGGCCCTGGCCTGGAAGCTGGGCTCGGGCGCGGACCCGGCGGACGCGGCGGCCTACGCGGCCCGGGTCGGCGCGGCGGCCGTGACGAAGCGGGGCGCGCAGGAGTCGTACCCGACGGCGGCGGAGGTCGAGGCGCTGTGCCGTGCCGTCCCGGGGGACACCCGCCGGACCCCCGGCCAGGGGTCGGACAGCGCATCCGGAACCGGCGAGCGAGGGGACGCGCTGTGAAGAAGGCGGGGATCCTCAACCGCCACCTGTCCGGCGCGCTGGCCGAACTGGGTCACGGGCACGGGGTGCTGGTGTGCGACGCGGGCATGCCGGTACCCGACGGGCCCCGGGTCGTGGACCTGGCCTTCCGCGCGGGTGTGCCGTCCTTCGCCGAGGTGCTGGACGGCCTGCTGGCCGAGCTGGTGGTGGAGGGCGCCACGGCGGCGGAGGAGGTACGGGCGGCCAATCCGGCGGCGGCCGAGCTGCTGGCGGGCCGTTTCCCGGAGCTGGTCCTCGTCCCGCACGAGCGGCTGAAGGAGCTGTCGGCGGGGGCCCGGCTGGTCGTGCGCACCGGGGAGGCCCGGCCGTACGCGAACGTGCTGCTGCGGTGCGGGGTGTTCTTCTAGCCGCCCCGGCACCAAGGACACTTCGAGGGGGCGTTCCCGGCCCGACGGCCTGGGTACGCCCCCTCTGCTTCCTCCCCTGCCGGAACCCCGATCCCCCCGGGTCCCCCGTGGTTCCGACGACAGTTACGACACCGGGGGCGGGCGATCGGTTGCACCCGCTCCGGTTTTTTCGCGCTACCGGATCACGTGCTCCACGAACCGCTCCGCCGTCTCCGCCAGCACCTCCCGCCCGTCCCGGGCCCACAGCCCCTCGTTGAACAGCTCGACCTCGATGGGTCCGGTGTAGCCGGCGGCCTCCACGTAGCCCTTCCACTCCCGCATGTCGATCGAGCCGTCGCCGATCTGCCCGCGGCCGTTGAGGACGCCCTCGGGCAGGGGGGTGGTCCAGTCGGCCAGCTGGAAGGAGTGGATGCGGCCGGCCGCTCCGGCGCGGGCGATCTGGGCGGGGGCCTGGTCGTCCCACCAGATGTGGTACGTGTCCACGGTCACCCCGACCTGCTCGGCGGGGAAGCGTTCGGCGAGGTCCAGGGCCTGGGCCAGGGTGGAGACCACGCAGCGGTCGGCGGCGTACATGGGGTGGAGGGGTTCGATGGCGAGGCGGACACCGCGTGCGGCCGCGTACGGGGCGAGGACGGTAAGGGCGTCCGCGATGCGCTCGCGGGCTCCGTGCAGGTCCTTGCTGCCGAAGGGCAGTCCGCCGGAGACGAGGACCAGGGTGTCCGTGCCGAGCGCGGCCGCTTCCTCGATGGCCGCGTGGTTGTCGCCGAGCGCCTCGGCCCGTTCGACGGGGTCGGCCGCGGTGAGGAAGCCGCCCCGGCAGAGCGTGGTGACGGTGAGGCCCGCGTCGCGGACCAGTTTCGCCGTCGCCTCCAGGCCGTACGCCTGGACGGGCTCCCGCCACAGGCCGACGTGGGTGATGCCCGACTGCACGCAGGCGTCGACCAGTTCGGGCATCGACAGCTGCTTGACCGTCATCTGGTTGACGGAGAAACGCTCGAGGCCGGTCACTGGTTCACCCCGTACAGGGACAGCAGGTTCTTCATCCGTTCCTCGGCGAGCTTGGGGTCCGGGAACAGGCCGAGGCCGTCGGCGAGTTCGTAGGCGCGGGTGAGGTGCGGCAGGGAGCGGGCCGACTGGAGGCCGCCGACCATCGTGAAGTGGTCCTGGTGGCCGGCCAGCCAGGCGAGGAACACCACGCCGGTCTTGTAGAAGCGGGTGGGGGCCTGGAAGAGGTGGCGGGACAGCTTGACGGTGGGGTCGAGGAGGTGCCGGAAGCCCCGCACGTCGCCCGTGTCCAGGACCCGTACGGCCTGCGCCGCGAGCGGGCCCAGCGGGTCGAAGACACCGAGCAGGGCGTGGCTGAAGCCCTGGTCGTCGCCCGCGATCAGCTCGGGGTAGTGGAAGTCGTCCCCGGTGTAGCAGCGCACGCCCTGCGGCAGCCGCCGTCTGAGGTCGATCTCGCGCTGTGCGTCGAGCAGGGAGATCTTGACGCCGTCGACCTTGTCGGGGTGGGCGGCGATGACCTCCAGGAAGGTGCCGGTGGCCGCGTCCAGGTCGGCTGAGCCCCAGTAGCCCTCCAGGGCGGGGTCGAACATCGGGCCCAGCCAGTGCAGGACCACCGGTTCGGCGGCCTGGCGCAGGAGGTGGCCGTAGACCTCCAGGTAGTCCTCCGGGCCGCGCGCCGCCGCGGCCAGGGCGCGGGAGGCCATCAGGACGGCCTGGGCGCCGGCCTCCTCCACGACGGCGAGCTGTTCCTCGTACGCGGCACGGATCTGGGGGAGGGTGCCCCCGGTGAGCTGGTCGGTGCCGACGCCGCAGGCGATCCGGCCGCCCACGCTGCGCGCCTCGGCGGCGCTGCGCCGGATCAGCTCGGCCGCGCCCGCCCAGTCCAGGCCCATGCCGCGCTGGGCGGTGTCCATGGCCTCGGCGACACCGAGGCCGTGGGACCACAGGTGGCGGCGGAAGGCGAGGGTGGCGTCCCAGTCGACGGCGGCGGGCGCGTCGGGCGAGACGTCGGCGTACGGGTCGGCGACGACGTGGGCCGCGGAGAAGACCGTACGGCAGGTGAAGGGGGCACCCGGGGTGAGCGCGAGCGGCTCGGTGCGGGGCTCGTAGGTGCGCAGGGTGCCGTCGGCGGCGGGGAGTCGGATGGTCACAGGGAGATCTCCGGTACGTCGACGCGGCGGCCCTCGGCGGAGGACTTCAGGCCCAGTTCGGCGAGCTGGACGCCGCGGGCGCCGGCCAGCAGGTCCCAGTGGTAGGGGGCGTCGGCGTAGACGTGCCGGAGGAACAGCTCCCACTGGGCCTTGAAGCCGTTGTCGAACTCGGCGTTGTCGGGCACCTCCTGCCACTGGTCGCGGAAGACCTCGGTGGCGGGGATGTCCGGGTTCCACACGGGCTTGGGGGTGGCGCTGCGGTGCTGGACGCGGCAGCTGCGCAGGCCGGCGACGGCGGACCCCTCGGTGCCGTCGACCTGGAACTCCACCAGCTCGTCGCGGTGGACGCGCACGGCCCAGGAGGAGTTGATCTGGGCGACGGCACCGCCCTCCAGCTCGAAGATGCCGTAGGCGGCGTCGTCGGCGGTGGCGTCGTAGGGCTTGCCGTTCTCGTCCCAGCGCTGCGGGATGTGGGTGGTCGCGAGGGCCTGGACGGACTTGACGCGGCCGAACAGCTCGTGGAGGACGTACTCCCAGTGCGGGAACATGTCGACGACGATGCCGCCGCCGTCCTCCGCGCGGTAGTTCCAGGAGGGGCGCTGGGCGGGCTGCCAGTCGCCCTCGAAGACCCAGTAGCCGAACTCGCCGCGCACGGAGAGGATGCGGCCGAAGAAGCCGCCGTCGATGAGCCGCTTCAGCTTCAGCAGGCCCGGCAGGAAGATCTTGTCCTGGACGACGCCGTGCTTGACGCCCTTGTCGTGGGCGAGACGGGCGAGGGCGAGGGCGCCGTCGAGGCCGGTGGCGGTGGGCTTCTCGGTGTAGATGTGCTTGCCGGCCGCGATCGCCTTCCCGATGGCCTCCTCGCGGGCGGAGGTGACCTGGGAGTCGAAGTAGAGGTCGACGGTCGGGTCGGCGAGGACGGCGTCCACGTCGGTGGAGACCTCGTCCAGGCCGTGCCGCTCGGCGATCTCCCGCAGGGCGTGCTCGCGGCGGCCGAGCAGGATCGGTTCGGGCCAGAGCACGGTGCCGTCGCCGAGGTCGAGGCCGCCCTGTTCGCGCAGGGCGAGGATCGACCGGACGAGGTGCTGGCGGTAGCCCATGCGCCCGGTCACGCCGTTCATGGCGATACGCACCGTCTTGCGTGTCACGTGAGTCCCCTTCGTGGGCTGGTGCGGCAAGCTGTAGCAAGCGCTTTCTACATGAGAGAAGCTAGCCTCTGGACGTGGTCTGTACAAGACCGTGTCCGCTTCGAGTTGTTCGAGGGGGCGAACAACCGGGGTTCATGGCCTTAAGGTCGGCTCGGAACCAGGACGCGTGCCTGGCTGTCTACGAGGGCGTACGACATGACGCGTGACCGGAGGACGAGATGACGGTGACCCTGGCGGACGTGGCGGCCCGCGCCCAGGTCTCCCCCGCGACGGTGTCGCGTGTGCTGAACGGCAACTACCCGGTCGCCGCATCCACGCGCGAGCGGGTGCTGCGCGCGGTGGACGAGCTGGACTACGTCCTCAACGGCCCCGCCAGCGCGCTCGCCGCCGCCACCTCCGACCTGGTCGGCATCCTCGTCAACGACATCGCCGACCCCTTCTTCGGGATCATGGCGAGCGCGATCCAGTCCGAGATCGGCGGGCCGGGCGGGCGCGCGGGCGGCGAGCGGCTGGCCGTCGTCTGCAACACGGGCGGCTCGCCGGAGCGCGAACTGACGTACCTCACCCTGCTCCAGCGGCAGCGGGCCGCGGCCGTGGTGCTGACCGGCGGGGCGGTGGAGGACGAGCCGCACGCGGCGGCGGTCGCGGCGAAGCTGCGCAAGCTCGCGGAGGCCGGCACCCGGGTGGTGCTGTGCGGGCGCCCGCCGGCGCCGGACACCCAGGCCATCGCGCTCACCTTCGACAACCGGGGCGGCGCCCGCGCGCTGACCGACCACCTGATCGGCCTCGGCCACCGCCGGCTCGGCTACATCGCCGGCCCCGAGGAACGGACGACCACCCGGCACCGCCTGGAGGGCCACCGCGCCGCGCTCTCGGCGGCGGGCATCGAGGAGGACCCGCGCTGGACGGTCCACGGCCGCTACGACCGCCGGTCCGGCTACGAGGCCACGCTGGAGCTGCTGCGCCGCGATCCGTCCCTGACGGCGATCGTGGCCGCGAACGACTCCGTCGCCCTCGGCGCCTGCGCCGCCCTGCGCGAGTCCGGCCTGCGGATCCCCGAGGACGTCTCGGTGGCCGGCTTCGACGACCTCCCGTTCAGCGTCGACGCGGTGCCCTCCCTGACGACGGTCCGCCTGCCCCTGGCCGAGGCGGGCGCCCGCGCGGGCCGCATCGCCATGGGCCGCGAGGAACCGCCGCCCGGGGGGATCGCCTCGGTACGGGGGGAGTTGATGGTGCGGGGGTCCACCGGAGTACCGCGGGGGTGACCGCGGGGGCGGTGGCCTTTGCCGGGCGGTGCGGCGTCGGGGTGGGCGGTGCGGCGTCGGAGGTGGGCCGCGGTGCCGCTTCCCGGACAGCGCGCGGATGATGTCCGCGGCGGGTCGATGCCGTGGCTGTGCGGAACGGGCTCGGTCGGGACCGATGAGTTTTCGGGGCGGGGTCGGTCTTCACCCGCGTCAGCAGTCGTCAGCAGTTGAAAGCAGTTGCCCAGCAGCCGTGGGCAGCGAGCACGTGCCGAGGAGCAACCCATGCGTGTCGTCGTCACCGAGTTCATCAGTCTCGACGGGGTCGTGCAGGCCCCGGGTGGGCCCGAGGAGGACACCGACGGGGGGTTCGCGCACGGTGGGTGGTCGCATCCGTTCTTCGACCCGGAGGTCGTCGGCGGGGCCTTCGCCGCGGGGCTGGAGAAGGCCGAGGCGCTGCTGTACGGGCGGCGGACGTATCAGACGATGGCCGCCGCGTGGCCGGACCGGGCCGGGGACCCCTTCGCCGACCGGCTCAACGCGATGCGGAAGTACGTCGTGTCCGACACCCTCGGGGACTCCGAGCTGAGCTGGGAGAACACCGTACGGATCCCGGGGGCGCAGGCGCTGGGGAAGGTGCGGGAGCTGCGGGCAGCCGAGGGCGGGGACCTGGCGATGATGGGCAGCCCCACGCTGGTGCGGGCCCTGATCGAGGCGGAGCTGGTGGACGAGTTGCGGCTCGTCGTCATGCCGGTGCTGCTCGGCGGCGGGAAGTCGGTCTTCCCGGCGGACGGGGGCAAGCGGAGCTGGGAGCTGGTGTCGTCGGCCACCGCGAAGACCGGCGCGCAGGTGAACGTCTACCGGCCCGCGGGGCGGTCGTAGGCGTGGACGCGGGAGCGCGGGCGGCCTAGGCTCGGAGGCAGGATCTCTGACGGGGTCAAGTGTCCGGGGGCGACCATGACCGTCGAGGACGTTCGCGCTTTCAACCGGTTCTACACAGGAGTGATCGGTGCGCTCGACTACGAGCGCCACCTCTACGCCCCCTACACCCTCACCGAGGCCCGCGTGCTGTACGAACTCGCGCACGCGCCGTACCTGGACGCGGCCGACCTGCGCGGCGGGCTCGGTCTGGACGCCGGGTATCTGAGCCGGATCCTGAACCGGTTCGAGGAGGGCGGGCTGATCGCGCGCGGCCCCTCGGAGAACGATCCGCGGCGCCGCCGTATCACGCTGACCGCGCACGGGCGCGCGACCGCCGCGCTGCTGGAGGAACGGGCCCAGGACACGGTCGGCGCGCTGCTCGACGGCGTGGCCGCCGAGGACCGGCCCCGGCTGGCCGAGGCCATGCGCACCATCCGGGACATCCTCGGCACAAAGAAGCCGCCCGGGGAGAGGCCGGCCGAGGACGTCGTACTGCGGGAGCCCCGGGCCGGGGAGCTGGGCTGGATCGTGCAGCGCAACGGCGCGCTGTACGCGGCCGAGTTCGGGTGGAACGCCGAGTACGAGGGGCTCGTCGCCCGGATCGTCGCCGACTACGCGGAGGATCACGATCCGCACCTGGAGCGGGTGTGGATCGCCGAGCTGGCGGGGCGGCCCGTGGGGTGTGTGATGTGCGTACGGGACGACGCGCCCGGCACCGCGCGGCTGCGGCTGCTGCTCGTCGAGCCGGAGGCCCGCGGGCACGGCATCGGTGACCGGCTGGTGCGCGCGGTGATCGACTTCGCCCGTGGCGCCGGCTACCGCGAGCTGGTGCTGTGGACCAACGACGTCCTCACCGGCGCCCGCCGCCTCTACCGACGCCACGGCTTCACCCTGACCGCCGAACACCCCCACCGCTCCTTCGGCCACGACCTCCTCGGCCAGGACTGGCGCCTCACGCTGCGCGGGCCCGGCGAGTGACGCCTGCGGTCCTGGGACATGAGCGAGTAGGGTCCGTGGCCATGAAGTTCGCCTTCTCCACTCTCGGTGTTCCCGGTCTGCCCCTCCCGGAGGTCCTGGCGCTCGCGGAGGCGCACGGGTATCACGGGGTCGAGTTGCGTGCCCATCCCGAGGAACCGGTGCACGCGGGGCTGACGCCCGCCGAACGGGCCGGGGCCGCGGCCCTGTTCCGGGGTGCCGGGCTCGAGGTGCTCGGTCTCGCCGGGTACGCGCGTGTCGCCGCCCCGGGTGAGGACGCGCCCGTGCTGGCGGAGATCCGGGACCTCCTCCGGCTGGCCCACGACCTCGGCGCGCCCTTCGTGCGGGTCTTCCCCGGCGCCGACCCGGACCGGCCCCGGGAGGAGTCGGACGCGATCGCCGCCCGGCGGCTCGGCACCGCGGCGGAGGACGCCGCCGCGCTGGGTGTGCGGATCCTGCTGGAGACCCACGACTCGCACCGCACCGGTGCCGACGCGATCCGCATCCTCGGACCGGTCGGGCACCGGCAGGTGGGCGCGCTGTGGGACGTGATGCACACGTGGCTGGGCGGTGAGCAGCCGTCGGACACCTACGCGGCCCTCGCCCCGCACCTGGGCTATGTCCAGGTCAAGGACATCGCCTCCGCCGAGGACACCACCCCGCTGCCACTCGGCACGGGGGTGCTGCCGCTCACCGAGTGCGTGGACGTGCTGTCCCGGCAGGGCTGGGACGGCTGGCTGTGCTGGGAGTACGAGAAGCGCTGGTACGAGGCCGCGCAACCGTTGCCCGGGCTGCTGGGCGCCGGCCGTGAGCATCTGGGGCGGCTGCTGGGCGAGGCGGCGTAACGAGAAGCGGCGTCACCGGAAGTGGCGTCACCGGAGGAGAAAAATCGGTGGCCCGGGTTCGGGGCCGCCGCTAGCCTCCCCCGGTGATCCAGCCTCCGGCGCCCCGCGCGCGCCTCCAGTCATGAGCCTCGCCCGCTCGCTCGTCGACATACGCCCCCTGCGCACCTCGCCCGTCTTCCGGCGGCTGCTGATCGGCCGGACCGTGTCCGTGCTCGGCGGGTTCATGACCATGGTGACGGTCATGTACCAGGTGTGGGACATGACCCACAGCACCGCCTGGACCGGTGCGGTCGGGCTGGCGCAGGCGCTGCCGCTGGTGGTGTTCGGGCTGTTCGCCGGAGCCTGGGTGGACCGGGCCGACCGGCGCCGGGTCTTCCTCGCGGCGACCGTCGGCCAGGCGGTCTGCTCGCTGTTGCTCGCCGTGCAGGGCTTCACCGGGCATGTCCCGGTGCTGGTGGTCCTGCTGCTCGTGGCCGTGCAGTCGGCCTTCGGCGCGCTCGGGGCCCCGGCCGCCGGGGTGTTCGTACCCCGGCTGCTGCCCAAGGAGCAGGTGGCCGCGGGGCTGGCGCTCCAGCAGGTCAGCGGGCAGTCGATGATGCTGCTCGGTCCGGCGCTGGCCGGGGTGCTGCTGGGCTGGTTCGGCATCGGGGTCTGCTATCTGCTGGACGCCCTCAGCTTCGGCCTCGCCTTCTACGGCGCCCGTGGGCTGCCCGCGCTGCCGCCGCGGGGCGAGCCGTCCCGGGCCGGGGTGCACGGGGTGCTGGACGGGCTGCGGTTCCTGGCCGGGCACCGGGTGGTGCGGGGCGCGCTGGTCACCGACCTCGCCGCCACCGTGCTGTCGTTCCCGGTGAGCCTGTTCCCGCTGGTCAACGCCGAGCGCTTCGGCGGCGATCCGCGCACCCTCGGCCTGTTCCTGTCGGCGCTGGCGGTGGGCGGTGTCGCCGCGACCGCGCTGTCCGGCCCGCTGACCCGGCTCGCCCGGCCGGGCCCGGTGATGCTGTGCGCGTCCGCGACCTGGGGAGCGGCACTGGTCCTGTTCGGCATGGCCGACAGCCCCTGGCTCGGTCTCGCCCTGCTCGCGGTCGCCGGCGCCGCGGACGCCACCGCGGTGGTCGCCCGCTCCACGATCGTGCAGACCCGGACCCCGGACGCGCTGCTCGGCCGGGTCACGGCGGCCGAGCAGATCGTCGGTCAGGCGGGTCCCAGCCTCGGCAATGTGCGCGGCGGTCTGCTGGCCGGCTGGACCTCGGGCACGACCGCCCTGATCAGCGGCGGCCTGCTGTGTGTCCTCGCGGTGGCGGCGGTCGCGACGTCGACACCGGAGCTGCGGGCCCGGCCCACCGGGGCACCGGACGGACCCTGAGCGGTGCCGTGCCGTCGACACACCAGCCCAGGACGGCCGGCCCGGCGCCGTACCCGAACGGCCCGGCGAAGGGCGGGCCCGCGCCCTCGGGGCAGGACGGGTCGCCGTCGTCCGCGACCAGCCGGGCCGGGCCGGGCTACCGGGGTGCCGGACGGACCCTGAGCGGTGCCGTGCCGTCGACACACCAGCCCAGGACGGCCGGCCCGGCACCGTACCCGAACGGCCCGGCGAAGGGCGGGCCCGCGCCCTCGGGGCAGGACGGGTCGCCGTCGTCCGCGACCAGCCGGGCCGGGCCGGGCTACCGG
>NZ_JBVHVI010000002.1:0-272897 GCF_055564915.1 Streptomyces sp. NPDC028928 | reverse complement strand
TGGGCACCGGACGGGCCGTGAGGGGGGTCGTGCCGTCGGCGCACCAGTGCAGGACGGCCGGCCAGGGGCCGTACCCGGCGTCCAGGTCGAGGTGGGCGGCGCCGGGCAGGGTGTCGGCGGGGATGCCGAGGGGCTCGGCGTAGAGGGGGCCCGCGCCCTCGGGGCAGTACGGGTCGTCGTCGCCCGCGACCAGCCGGGTCGGGCCGGGCAGGGTGAAGTCGGGCGGGGGCGGGACGAAGGCGGCCACCTCGGGGTGGCGGGCGAGGACGGAGCCGGAGGGGGGTGCGACCAGCAGCACCCGGTCGGCGAGGTGCTGCTGCTTCATGCCGCGCGCGGCGGCGTGCAGCCACAGCACGGCGGAGAGGCTGTGCGCGACCACGACCCGCTCCCCCGGGCCGTCCAGCTCCTCCAGGTGGCGGGCGAGTTCGGCCAGCCACACGTCCAGGTCGGGGTCGTCGGCGTCGGGCAGCTGCGGGTAGCCGACCCGGTGGCCGGCGGCGGTGAGCCGGTCGGCGAGCCAGTGCTGCCAGTGCGGCTTCGGGCGGTGGTTCTGCCAGCCGTGCAGGATGAGGTACGAGCGCTCGGTCATGCGGGGGATCCTCTCCGGGCCGTGGCCCGTGGCCGGTGTGTCCTCAGCCGGCGGCGGGCAGGGCCGCGAAGGCCTCGTGGAAGCCGGGGAAGGTCTTGCGTACGCAGCCGGGGTCGTCGTAGGTCAGGCCGGGGGTGCGCAGGGCGGTGACGGCGAAGGACATCACGATGCGGTGGTCGCCGAAGGTCTTGATCTCGGCTCCGGGTGCGGGCGTGCCGGGACGGATCTCGATCCAGTCGGGGCCGGTCGCCACGTCCACGCCGAGCCGCCGGAGGTTGTCCGCGCAGGCCTCCAGGCGGTCGCACTCCTTCACCCGGGTGTTGGCGACGTCCTCGATGCGGACCGGTCCGGAGGCGTACGGCGCGAGCGCGGCCAACGTCGGCATGGTGTCGGAGATGTCCCGCATGTTCACGGTGAGGCCGTGCAGTTCGCCGGTGCCGCGTACGGTCGTCGCGTCCTCGGCGATCTCCACGTGCGCGCCCATCCGGCGCAGCACCTCCACGAAGCGCAGGTCGCCCTGGAGGGCGCCGGTGCCGAGGCCGGGCACGGTGATCTCGCGGCCCGGGGTGACGGCCGCCGCGGCGAAGAAGTAGCTCGCGGTGGAGGCGTCCGGTTCGATGGCGTAGGTGGTGGCGCGGTAGCCGCCGGGCGGGACGTCGTACACCGTGCCGTCGCGGACGACGTCCACGCCGAACGCGCGCATCATCGCGAGGGTGATCTCCACGTACGGTGCCGAGACCAGGTCGGTGACCCGGATCCGCAGGCCGGTGCGGGTCAGCGGGCCGAGCAGCAGCAGCGCGGTCAGGTACTGGGAGGACTGGCCGGCGTCCAGCACGACCTCGCCGCCCTCGACGCCGGCCGCGTGGACGGTGAGCGGGTGGTGTCCCTCGGCCTGCTCGTGCCGCAGGTCGACGCCGAGGTCGCGCAGGGCGCGGGTGAGCGGGCCGAGGGGGCGGCGGCGCATCTGCGGGGAGGCGTCGAAGCGGTAGGTGCCGTGGCCGGCGGCGGCCAGGGTGGGCAGGAAGCGGGCGGTGGTGGCGCCGTCGCGGCAGAAGACGTCGGCCTCGGTGTGGGCGGGTCCCCCGGGGCGGCCGTCGATCCGCCAGGCGCCGGGCTCACGGGCGACGCGGTAGCCGAGCCGGGTCAGGCCCTCGGCGAAGCCCTCGGTGTCGTCGAAGTGCAGGGGCCTCAGGAGGGTGCTGGTGCCGTCGGCCGCGGCGGCGAGGAAGAGCGCGCGGGCGGTGATGGACTTGGATCCGGGGATGTCGACTGCGGGCATGGCAGCCATCATGACGGCCCGTCGTGAGTGCCGGGACCGGATTCCAGGGGCTGGACGCGCCCCCGTGAATGCGCGGTCGACGGCCCCTTCCTGGTTACTGTGCATTCCCTTGACGGAAAGAAACTTCCCGGATATTGGTGACTCCTCGGAAGTTTCCTTCAGCGGTTCTCCTCTGGAAGGAGCGCACGTGCACGACTCCAGCACGGACAGCACGGGAAACACCGCACGGCCGTCCAGACGCGCCGTCCTCGCCGCGACCGCGGGCCTCAGCGCCGCGCTGACCGTCCCGGCGACCGCCCACGCCGCCGCCCACGGCACCCCCGGCGAACGCCGGTTGCGCGCCCTGATCTCCCGCATGACGCTGGAGGAGAAGGTCGGCCAGCTCTTCGTGATGCGGGTGTACGGCCACTCCGCCACCGCCCCCGACCAGGCGGACGTCGACGCCAACCTCAAGGAGATCGGCGTCCGCACCGCCGCCGAGCTGATCGCCGAGTACCGGGTCGGCGGCATCATCTACTTCGCCTGGGCGCACAACACCCGCGACCCGCACCAGATCGCCGACCTGTCCAACGGCATCCAGCAGGCCTCGCTGGACCAGCCGCGCGGCCTGCCGGTGCTCATCGCCACCGACCAGGAGCACGGCGCGGTGTGCCGGGTCGGCAAGCCCGCCACCCTCTTCCCGGGCGCGATGGCGATCGGGGCGGGCGGTTCGCGCGCCGACGCCCGCACGCTCGGCCGGCTCTCGGGCGCGGAGCTGCGCGCGATGGGCATCAACCAGGACTACTCCCCCGACGCCGACGTGAACGTCAACCCGGCCAACCCGGTCATCGGCGTCCGCTCCTTCGGCGCCGACCCGGACGCGGTCGCCGCCCTGGTCGCCGCCGAGGTGAGGGGTTATCAGGCGGCCGGTGTCGCGGCGACCGCCAAGCACTTCCCGGGCCACGGGGACACCGCCGTCGACAGCCACTACGGCTTCCCGGTCATCACGCACAGCCGGGAGCTGTGGGAGCGGCTGGACGCCGTGCCCTTCCGGGCCGCGATCGCGGCCGGCATCGACTCGGTCATGACCGCGCACATCCAGTTCCCGGCGCTGGACGGCTCCGGCGACCCGGCGACCCTCTCCGGCCCGATCCTCACCGGCATCCTGCGCGGGGAACTCGGCTACGACGGGGTGGTGATCACCGACTCCCTCGGTATGCAGGGCGTGCGTACGAAGTACGGCGACGACCGGGTTCCGGTGCTCGCCCTCAAGGCCGGCGTGGACCAGCTGCTCAACCCGCCCTCGCTCGACGTGGCCTGGCACGCGGTGCTGAAGGCCGTGCAGGAGGGCGAACTGACCGAGGACCGGCTGGACGAATCGATCCTGCGCATCCTGCGCCTGAAGGCCCGGCGCGGCCTGTTCGACCACCCCTGGGCGAGCCACGCCGGTGTCGACCGCACGGTGGGCACCAAGTCCCACCTGGCGGCGGCCGACCGCATCGCCGAGCGCACCACCACCCTGCTGGTCAACGAGGACGGCACGCTGCCCTTCGACCGCCACAGGGAACGCAGGCTGCTGGTCGTCGGCGCCGATCCCGCCTCCCCGTCGGGCACCACCGGCCCGCCCACCGGCGTCCTGGCCGCCGCCCTCACCGAGCTGGGCTTCACCGCCACCGCTCTGTCCACCGGCACCGCACCTTCCGCGGCGACCATCGACAAGGCGGTCGCCGCCGCGCGGGACGCGGACGCGGTGGTCGTCGGCACGTACAACGTGACGGCGGGCAACGCCCAGCGGACCCTGGTGGAGCGGCTGCTCGCGACGGGCAGGCCGGTGGCCGTGGTGGCGATCCGCAACCCGTACGACGTCGCGCAGTTCCCCTCCGTCCGGGCCTGCCTGGCCACGTACTGCTGGACGGACGTCGAACTGCGCGCCGCCGCACGGGTCATCGCCGGCCGGGTCGCACCGCGCGGGAAGCTGCCGGTGCCGGTGCAGCGGGCGGACGACCCGGCCGGGGTGCTGTACCCGATCGGGTACGGGCTGACGTACTAGCCGGCGTCTCAGGGGCGCAGCGCGGGCTCCCGCTCCACGTCCCGGACGTCCAGCTTCGCGTCGTACCGGGCCAGCGGCTTCGCCTGGGCCACGGCGGACGGGGAGAGGCCCGCCCACTTCAGGATGCGGGCCGTGGCGAGGGTCTTCTCGTCCGGGACCAGGCCCGCCACGTTCGCGCCGTGGTTCATGCCGGGCGCGGTGAGGACGTAGGAGTCACGGGCGCCCTTGCCGGGCCGGAAGCGCTCGGAGCCCCAGGGGTCGTTCTGGCCGTAGACGAAGAGCATGTGCGTGGCGTGGTGGCGGACCCAGGTGTCCACGTCGCGCATCGCCTGCGGCTGGAAGCGCATCGGGATGGAGCGGGGCACGAAGTTGCGCGGGGGCTGGTAGCCGTAGCGGATCAGCTTGCCCTCGATGTGCGGGAAGTGGATGGTCGGGGCGCCCAGTTGGGTGCCCGCCTGGTAGTAGTACGGCGTGTACGTCTCCAGGCCCTGGTCGGTGTAGGCGGAGAAACCGGAGATGGTGTCGACCGAGTTCCAGATCTCGTCGTCGGTCGCGGTGGCCGCGTGCGCCGGGACGGTGTCGCAGTCCTTGAGCAGGCTGTACTGCCAGAAGCCCCAGACGTAGTCGAGGACGACCGCCTCGTACGCCCTGTCGAGGCCGCCGATGGTGGTGAAGGTGTAGCCGTTGTCGGCGGCGTACTGCGCGTACCGCTTCTCCAGCGGCTCGCGGCGCACCAGCGCCTCCCGCTGGACGGCGTTCAGCCGGTCCCGGCACTCCTGGGTGCCGACCCGCTCGAAGAACCGGTCGTAGGCCGAGTCCTCGTTGTTCACGACGTCGTTGGGGGCGACGTAGGCCACCACGCCGTCCATGTCGTGCGGGTAGAAGCGCTCGTAGTAGGTGGCCGTCATGCCGCCCTTGGAGCCGCCGGTGGCCAGCCAGTTGGCGGAGTAGACCGGCTTCAGCGCCTCGTACACGCGGTGCTGGTCGCTCGCGGCCTGCCAGATGTCGAGCTTGGTCCAGTCGGCCGGGGCGGGGCGGGAGGGGGTGAAGAAGCGGTACTCCAGGGAGACCTGGTTGCCGTCCACGATCTGGGTGGGTTCGCGGCGGGACGGGTTGGTGGAGACGTTGTAGCCGCTGGTGTAGAAGACGGTCGGGCGGCTCACGTTCTTGTGCAGCACGGTGATGCGCTGCTGGAAGGTGCCCCGGTCCGGGTGGCGGTGGTCCACGGGCTGGGTGTAGTTCAGGACGAAGTAGCGGTAGCCGGGGTACGGCTTCTCCTGGATCAGGCTCATGCCGGGTATCGACAGGAGCCGGTCCTTGATGTCGGTGGGCTCGGACTCGGCGGCGGTGGCCGCGCCGGCCGCCGTGCTCAGCGTGCCTATGAAGACCGTGAGCGCCAGCAGCCATCTGAGCGCCTTGCGCATGCGCACTCTCCCCTGTGAGACAGATGTGCGCCGGAAGCTATCCCAGCAACTGTCGTCCCACCAGAGGGAATTGAGCGCTCCGCATGCGCCGGCGTCAGACGCTCAGCACAGGATCCAGCCGGAGTCCTTCGAGTAGCGGCCCACCGCGCCCTTGATCCAGACGCAGCGGTGCCCGGCGTGCACGGTCACCGGGCCGGCGTTGTAGCGGTAGCGGCCCTTGTCCACGACCGGCCGGCTGCCGCGGGCCTGCACACTGACCGACATGGTCTGGACGGCGCCGGGGCGCCGGGCGACGGTGATGGCGCAGACGTAGCCGTTGCGCTTGTAGACGTGGGTGACCCCGGTCTTGAACGGCAGGGTCTTCACCTCGCGCCCGGCGCAGCCGCCGGCCGAGCCGGCCTGCGCGGTACCGGCCGCCGTGAACGCCAACGCGCCGGACGCGGCCAGCACGGCCGCACCGAGCGCAAGCCGCCGGCGTATCGCACCACTGTCCACTGTCGTCCTCCCCGTCACCGCGGTCACGTCCCCCGTGCCCGTACTGATGTACGGACGCACACATGTGCCGGATGGTTGCACGACCGTCAGCAGGACGAGTCAGCCGGGGGGGTCAGCGGGAGGCGCCGACCGGCTCCTCCGGCTCGGACTGGCCGAGGAAGGTCCGCCACAGCTCTGCGTACCGGCCGCCGCGGGCCAGCAGCTCCGCGTGGGTGCCGTCCTCGGCGACCCGGCCGTGGTCCATGACCACCACCCGGTCCGCCCGCGCGGCCGTGGTCAGCCGGTGGGCCACGACCAGGGTGGTACGGCGGCCGGCCAGATGGTCGGTGGCCTGGTTGACCTGGGCCTCGGTGGCCAGGTCCAGGGCGGCCGTGGCCTCGTCCAGCAGCAGGATGTCCGGGTCGACCAGTTCGGCGCGGGCGAGGGCGATGAGCTGGCGCTGGCCCGCGGAGAGGTTCCGGCCGCGCTCGGCGACCTCGTGCAGATAGCCGCCGTCCAGCATGGCGATCATCTCGTGCGCGCCGACCGCGCGGGCCGCCGCCTCCACCTCGGCGTCGGTGGCGTCGGGGCGGCCGTAGGCGATGGCGTCGCGGACGGTGCCCGGGAAGAGGTACGCCTCCTGCGGCACGACCCCGAGCCGGTGCCGGTACGAGGTGAGGTCCAGGGCGCGCAGGTCCGTGCCGTCGACCGTGACCCGCCCGGCGGTCGGGTCGTAGAACCGGGCCACCAGCTTCACCAGCGTCGATTTCCCGGCGCCGGTCTCGCCGACGAAGGCGACCGTCTGCCCGGCGGGGATCGTGAGGTCGATGCCGGTCAGGGCTTCTTCCTCGTCGCCGTACGCGAAGCGCACGCCCTCGAAGGCGATGTCACCGCGCAGGGACAGCACCTCCAGGGGCTCCGCGGCGGACTTGGTGGACGTCGGCTCGCGCAGCAGCTCCTGGATGCGGCGCAGCGAGACCGTGGACTGCTGGTAGCCGTCGAAGACCTGGGAGAGCTGCTGGACCGGTGCGAAGAACAGGTCGATGTAGAGCAGGTAGGCCACCAGGGCGCCCGTGGTCAGCGTGGCCGCCTCCACCCGGCCGGCGCCCGCGATCAGCACGGCCGCGGCGGCGACCGAGGACAGCAGCTGCACGAACGGGAAGTAGACGGATATCAGCCGCTGGCCGTGGACGCGGGCGCGCCGGTAGCCGTCGCTGCGCTCGGTGAACCGCCGCCCGCCGTCCCGCTCCCGCCGGAAGGCCTGCACGATCAGCAGCCCGGCCACGGTCTCCTGCAGGTCGGCGTTGACCGCCGACACCCGCTCGCGGGCGAGTTCGTACGCCTTCACGCTCGCCCGGCGGAAGAAGAAGGTAGCCACGATCAGCGGGGGCAGGGTGGCGAAGACGACCAGCGCGAGCTGGAGGTCGAGCACCAGCAGCGCCACCATGATCCCGAAGAAGGTGACGACCGAGACGAACGCGGTGACCAGGCCGGTCTGCAGGAAGGTGGAGAGCGCGTCGACGTCCGTGGTCATCCGGGTCATGATCCGGCCGGTCAGCTCGCGCTCGTAGTAGTCCAGGCCGAGCCGCTGGAGCTGCGCGAAGATCTTCAGCCGCAGCGTGTACAGCACGCGTTCGCCGGTACGGCCGGTCATCCGGGTCTCGCCGATCTGCGCGGCCCACTGCACGAGCACGGTCAGCAGGCCGAGCAGGGAGGCCGACCAGACCGCGCCGAGCGCCGCCTTGGTCACGCCGGAGTCGATGCCGTGCCGGATCAGCACCGGCAGCAGCAGGCCGGCGCCCGCGTCCACGGCGACCAGCAGCAGGCTGACCAGCAGCGGCAGCCCGAAGCCGCGCAGCAGGCGGCGCAGGCCGTAGGAGTCCTCGGGCAGGACCGCGCGGCCCTCGTCGATGTCGGGGGTGTCGGTGGCCGGGGGCAGGGCCGCCACCTGGGCCAGCAGTTCCGGAGTGGCCGGGGTGCCGGCCAGCGCCGGGTCCTTCGGCTCGCGGTCACCGGTCCACAGGCGGGGGGTCACGCCCCGCTCGGCGTCGAACTCGGCGTCCAGCTCGTCGCGGAGGGAGGTGTCCTCCGGCGGCTCGGCCGGGCGGGCGTGGCCCGGGGAGACTCCGCCCAGTTCGTCCGGGTCGGTGAGCAGGCGGCGGTAGAGGGCCGAACGCTGCTGGAGTTCCTCGTGGGTGCCGATGTCGGCGAGCCGGCCGCCGTCGAGTACGGCGATGCGGTCGGCGAGGTTGAGGGTGGAGCGGCGGTGGGCGATGAGCAGGGTCGTACGGCCCTGCATGACGTGCTTGAGCGCCTCGTGGATCTCGTGCTCGACGCGGGCGTCCACGGCGGAGGTGGCGTCGTCCAGGACCAGCAGGCGGGGGTCGGTGAGCAGGGCGCGGGCGAGCGCGATCCGCTGGCGCTGGCCGCCGGAGAGGGTGAGGCCGTGCTCGCCGACCTTGGTGTCGTAGCCGTCGGGCAGCTCCGCGATGAAACGATCCGCCTGGGCGGCGCGGGCGGCGGCCTCGATCTCCTCCCGGCAGGCGTCGGGGCGGCCGTAGGCGATGTTGTTGCGGACGGTGTCGGAGAAGAGGAACGAATCCTCAGGGACCAGTCCGATCGCGGCCCGCAGCGAGTCCAGGGTCAGCTCGCGGACGTCGTGGCCGCCGATGAGGACGGCGCCGTGGGTGACGTCGTAGAAGCGCGGCAGGAGCAGGGAGAGAGTGGACTTGCCGGAGCCGGAGGAGCCGACGACGGCGAGGGTCTCGCCCGACCGGATCTCGAAGCTGAGCCCTTCCAGCACCGGGCGCTCGTGGTCGTACCCGAAGGACACGTCGTCGAACTCGACCGTCGCGGGCGCGTCGGCGGGCAGCTCCTTGGTGCCGTCCGTCAGCGTCGGCTCGGTGTCGATCAGCTCCAGGACGCGCTCGGTGCCGGCCCGGGCCTGCTGGCCGATCGTGAGGACCACCGCGAGCATGCGGACCGGGCCGACGAGCTGGGCCAGGTAGGTGGAGAAGGCCACGAAGGTGCCGAGCGTGATGTGTCCGCGTACGGCGAGCCAGCCGCCGAGGGCCAGCATGGCGACCTGGCCGAGCGCCGGGACGGCCTGCAGGGCCGGGGTGTACTTGCTGTTGAGGCGGATCGTGCGCAGGCGCCCCGCGAAGAGCCGGCGGCCGACCTCGCGCAGCTTGTTCGTCTCCTGGTCCTCCTGCCCGAACCCCTTCACCACGCGTACGCCGCTCACCGCGCCGTCGACCACACCGGCCACGGCGGCGGCCTGGGCCTGGGCGTACCAGGTGGCGGGGTGCAGCCTGCTGCGGCTGCGCCCCGCGATCCAGCCGAGGGCGGGCGCGACGGCCAGGGCGACCAGGGTCAGCGGCAGCGACAGCCACGCCATGATCACCAGGGAGATCAGGAAGAGCAGGACGTTCCCGATGGTCATCGGGAGCATGAAGAGCAGGCCCTGGATCAGCTGGAGGTCGCTGGTGGCACGGCCGACGACCTGCCCGGTGGACAGCTCGTCCTGGCGGCGGCCGTCCAGCCGGGTGATGGTGCCGTACATCTCGGTGCGCAGGTCGTGCTGGACGTCGAGCGCGAGCCGGCCGCCGTAGAAGCGGCGTATGTACGTCAGGCCGTAGACGAGGAGGGCGGCGCCTATGAGGGCGCCGGCCCAGGGGGCCATGGACCGGGTGTGGCCGCCGATCACGTCGTCGATGATCACCTTGGTGATCAGCGGGACCACGGCCATGACGGCCATGCCGGCGAGCGAGGAGCCGAGGGCGAGGACGACGTCCTTCGGATACCGCCAGGCGTATGCCGCCAGGCGCCTGGCCCATCCCCGTTCCGCTGCCACGCCGGTGCCTTCCTTTCGACCTGCTCTTCCGGAAGACACCAACGCGTTCAGCGTGCGATTTCATCCCGCCTCGACAAGGGCGGGTGCTCCGGGTCAGCCCCGCGGCGGTACGGCGACGAACGCCTCGCGCGGCGAGTCGGTCGGGGTGTAGCGGGTGATGCCGGGCGCGGCCGGCACGAGGTCGGCATGGATCGCCCTGGCCACGTTCTGGATGGTGGTCACGCCGTAGTCCATGGTGCTGTTGTCCTGCGTCAGCACGGTGATCATGTAGTCGTGACCGGCGCCCTTGAAGGTGCCCAGGCTGTGCACCCGCCAGCCGTGCGTGGAGCGCTGCAGCCAGCCGTTCTTCACGTGCACGGAGACGGAGGAGGGCGCCCCGGCGGGCGTACCCCAGCGCTGGTCGGCGACGACCTGGCCCATCAGCTTGAGGATGTAGGCGCGGGCGTTGTCGCTCAGCACGCTGTTCTTCGCGGTGACGAGCTTCAGCAGCTTCTGCTCGTCGGTGACGTTCTCCTGGGTGAGCCCCCAGTAGCCGTCCGCACCGGGCACGGTCTTCGTCATGCCGGCCGCCGTCAGGAAGCCCTGGATCTTCGCCGTGCCGAGCTGCTTCCACAGCTTGCTGGTCGCGTCGTTGTCCGACTCGGTGATCATGGCCGTGGCGAGTTCGTCCTCGGTGCCGGTCAGGTACCGGTTGCTCTTCTTCGCGTCCCACAGCAGCGTGGCGAGCACGGTGACCTTCACGGTGCTGGCCGAGTCGAACGCGGTGGCGGCGTTCAGCGTGCAGGTCGTGTCGGTGGCGCGGTCGTGCAGGCCGACGGCGACGGTGCCCGTGCGGCCGGCCAGGGCGGCCGTGATGCCCTTCTTCAGTTTCGCGGCGAGCCCCGCCTCGGCGGAGGTGCAGCTGACGCCGGTCGTGGGTGCCGCCGCGGCCGGGAGGGCGGTGACGGCCGAGGCCAGCAGCGTGGCACCGAGGGCGGTCGCGAGCACCCCGGCTCGGCCGGATACCCGGTGGGTCATGACGTGTTTCCCCCTTGAAGGTCTCTCGGTCACCCTGCGGGCGCCGCCGGGTGCGTCCCGGCGGCGCCCGGGTCTCAGCCCTGCGGCGGTACGGCGACGAACGCCTCGCGCGGCGAGTCGGTCGGGGTGTAGCGGGTGACCCCGGACGTGGTCGGCACCAGGTCCTTGTGGATCGCCTTGGCGACGTTCTGGATGGTGGTCACGCCGTAACCCATCGTGCTGTTGTCCTGCGTCAGCACGGTGATCATGTAGTCGTGACCGGCGCCCTTGAAGGTGCCCAGGCTGTGCACCCGCCAGCCGTGCGTGGAGCGCTGCAGCCAGCCGTTCTTCACGTGCACGGAGACGGAGGAGGGCGCCCCGGCGGGCGTACCCCAGCGCTGGTCGGCGACGACCTGGCCCATCAGCTTGAGGATGTAGGACCGGGCGTTGTCGCTCAGCACGCTGTTCTTCGCGGTGATGAGCTTGAGCAGCTTCTGCTCGTCGGTGACGTTCTCCTGGGTGAGCCCCCAGTAGCCGCCCGAGCCCGGCACGGTCTTGGTCATACCGGCGGCGGCCAGGAAGCCCTTGATCTTCGTCATGCCGAGCTGCTTCCAGAGCTTGCTGGTCGCGTCGTTGTCGGACCGGGTGATCATGGCCTTGGCGAGCGACTGCTCGGTGCTCGTCAGGTACCGGTTGTGCTTCTTGGCGTCCCACAGCAGCGTGGCGAGCACGGTGACCTTGACGGTGCTGGCCGAGTCGTAGGCGCTGGTGGCCCGCAGGGTGCAGGTCGTCTTGGTGCTGCGGTCGTACAGGCCGATGGCGACGGTGCCCTTGCGGTTCGCGAGGGCGGCCGTGATGTCCTTCTTCAGCTTCGCGGCCAGCCCCGTCGTGGCGGACGTACAGGTCACGGTGGGCGTGGTCGCGGCGGCCGGGGTGGCGGCGGTCACGGCCGGTATGAGCAGTGCGGCACTGACGGCGGCGGCGAGCACGCCCGCCCGGCCGGGTGTCCGGTAAGTCATGGAAAGTCCCCTTGAACGTCGTACGGGCGTCCCCCTGAACGCCGTTGAGCGCACCCGTGCGCTGTCTGACTGGACTCGCCACGACGCTCGAAAGTTGTACGCGCGTTCGCTGAACGGGAGTTCCTTACCCGACTCTCACCGACCCACAGGTTCCGCCCAGGCGGGCCACAGCGCGCCCTCATCGCCGGTCGGCACGGTGCACGGGTGACGACTGCCACCGATCCCCTCCCCCGCCCGGCGCCCCGCTGGTCGCGCCCCGCGCTGCTCGCGACCCTGCTCCTGGCGGCGGTGCTCTACTCCTGGAACCTCTCCGGCTCCGGCCTCAACAGCTTCTACAGCGCGGCCGTCCTGAGCGGCACCGAGAGCTGGAAGGCCTGGTTCTTCGGTTCCCTGGACGCGGGCAACTTCCTCACCGTCGACAAACCACCCCTCGCCCTCATGGTGATGGGCCTGTCGTGCCGTCTCTTCGGCTTCGGCACCTGGCAGATGATGGCGCCGCTGATCGCGGCCGCGCTGGCGACGATCTGGATCCTGCACACGACGGTGAAGCGGGTGTGGGGACACGCGGCGGCGGCGCTGTCCGCCCTGGTCCTGGCCCTGACCCCCATCACGGTCGCCATCAACCGGGACAACAACCCCGACACCCTGCTGGTCCTGCTGATGACCGGCGGCGCGGCCCTGGCCCTGCGCGCGGTGACGAACGGCCGGCTGCTGCCGCTGCTCGGCTCGGCGGCCTGCTTCGGCCTCGCCTTCAACACCAAGATGCTGCAGGGCTGGATCGCGCTGCCCGCCGTCTTCGCGGTGTACGTGTACGCGACCCGGCTGCCGCTGCTGAAGCGGATGACCAACTCGGCCGCCGCGGCCGTGGTGTTGGCGGTGTCCAGCTTCTGGTGGGCGGCGGCGGTGTCCCTGGTGCCCGCCTCCGAACGCCCGTACATCGGCGGCTCGACGGACGGCACCGCCTGGAACCTGATCATGGGGTACAACGGCCTCGGCCGGGTCTTCGGCGGCGAGGGCAACATGGGCGGTGGCGGCGGTGGCGGCGGCTTCTCCGGCACGGCGGGCATCGGCCGCCTGTTCAACGACATCCTCGGCGGCCAGATCTCCTGGCTGATCCCGTTCTCCGCCGTGGCCCTGGTCGCGGGCCTGCTGCTGTGCGGCCGGGCCCCGCGCACCGACCTCACCCGGGCGTCCCTGCTCCTGTGGGGCGGCTGGACGGCCCTGCACTACCTGACCTTCGCCATGGCCGAGGGCACGATGCACCCGTACTACACGACCGCCCTCGCCCCGGGTATCGCGGCGCTGTGCGGCGGCGGGGGCGTGATGCTGTGGCGCGCCTTCCGCACGGACGCCCGCTGGGCCTGGGTCCTGCCGGTGGCCCTCGCGGCGACTGCGCTCTGGTCGATCGTGCTGCTGCGGCGGGCCTCCGGCTGGAACACGTGGCTGTGGCCGGCCGTCGGCGTCCTGATGGCGGCGGCGATCACGGGACTGCTCCTGTTCCGCTCCGGCACGCGGACGCGGCTGCTGGCCGCGTCCCTGACGGCGGCCGTGGTGGCGGCGGTGGCGGGACCGGCGGCGTACGCCTGGTCGGTACCGTCGGGGTCGGGCGGGGGCATGGGCGGCACGAATCCCACGGCGGGGCCTTCTACGGGGAGTGGGTTCGGCGGGGGGCCGGGTGGGGGTGCCGGTGGGGGTGCCGGTGACGGCCGGGGCGGCTTCCCCGGCGGCGGACAGAACGCCGAGGCAGGCGGGGGCTTCCCGGGCGGCGGCGCCCCCAGCGGCGCACCCGTCGGTGACATGCCGGGTGACGGCCAGGGCGGCGAACTGCCCGGCGACCAGGGCGCGTCGGCGGGTACGGGCGCTCAGCCCGGCGGTAGCACGAGCGGCGGCGGCCCGGGACGCATGGGCGGTACGGACGGCGGCATGGGCGGCGGTATGGGCATGGGCGGCGCGAGCACCGAACTGATCGCGTACCTGAAGAAGCACCAGGACGGCGCCAAGTGGCTCCTGGCCGTGTCGAACTCCCAGGGCGCGGCCCAGCTGATCCTCAGCAGCGGCCGGCCGGTGATCTCCATGTGGGGCTGGTCCGGCACGGACAAGGCGATGACCCTGGCCCGGCTCAAGGAACTGGTGAAGAAGGGCGAGCTGCACTACATCCAGCTCGGCGGCGGCATGGGCGGCGGGCCTGGCGGCGGCGGCGACAGCGTCAGCTCCGAGGTCACGGCGTGGGTCAAGAAGCACGGGACGGTGGTGAAGGAGAGCGCGTACAGCGAGAGCGCCACATCGAAGGCCACTTCGACCTCCTCGACCACCCAGTCGTCGACGATCTACCGTCTGGACCCGTCGTCAGTGGGCTAGTTGGGCGGATCGAGGGAGAAGACGGAGCGGACTCCGGGGGCTGCGGCTATGCGCTCGTTGATGCCCCACAGCCGGCCGGACGACGGCGCCCAGGAGAGGTTCTGGATGAGGGGAGGACCGTAGGTGAGGACGTGTGGTGAGGCGCCGGGCTTGGCCCAGTGGATGCAGTACGGGAGGTCGGCGGTGGCCGAGTCGTCGGGGTCGCGGTCGGCGTACTCGGGACAGGTGCCGCTGAAGTAGAAGTACGTGCCGTCGGTAGCCGTGCCCTGGACCGCCCAGACCGGGGTGCGGTAACCGGCGGTGGCGTGGACACTGCCCCGGTAGTTGGTGCTGCCGTCGGTGTCGAGCAGCGCGTCCGTGCTGTTCAGCGGCCAGCGGACGACCGGGGCGCCGCCCGTCGAGCGGCGGAACTCGGTGGTGATCAGCGCGTCCGTGCCGGTGCGGTCGAGGCTGAGTGAGTTCATGCACGGGTTGAGGTCCGTGCAGGGGTCGCCCTTGGCGCCGTTGACGTACAGGCCGATCATGGGCAGGGCATAGTTGTGCCAGCGGGCGGAGGACTTGCCGCCGCTGATGCCGACCGACTCCTGCGTGTTGCCCGACATGCGCCAGAGGTGGCGCAGGTCGTAGACCTGGATCTGGTGTCCGCTGGCCACGAAGAGCTTGTTGCCGTACCAGGAGATCCCGTCGGCGTGGCCGTTGAGCGCGGTGCCGGCCTTGCCGACGGCGCGGAAGTTGGCCGTGGTGTCGGTGTCCCAGTAGGGGTCGACCAGCATGATGTGGTTGTAGATCGTGGAGTCGCCGCCGTTGTTGTCCACGACGGAGATCCGGGCGAACTCGTCGGAACCGGTGTTCCGGCTGTGCCAGGAGGCGATGTACACGTACTTGTTCAGCCAGGTGCCGCCGGGCTGGGCGTCATGCGAGCCGGTGATGCCCTGGGGCACCCACTCGCCGGTCGTGTCGTCGGCCTGGTTCCAGCAGAAGCCGTCGACACGGTACGACGTGTTGAGGTTCTGGTTGCCGTGGCAGAGGTACGGGTAGCCGCTGTGACCGTTACCGCTGAGCAGGGGCGTCAGCGAGTCGTACGCGGTCACGGCACCGCTCGCCTCGATGGCGTCGATGGCCCGCCAGCGGCTCTCGAAGTCCCCGGCCACCAGCGACATCCTGCCCGGGTCGGCGATCGGGTCCAGGGTGCTGGCCGCGGCGGCGGGCTGGGCCCGGACCAGCATGAGGAACAGCAGGCCGAAGGTGAGGCCGACCGCCAGATGCACTCTGGGCAGCCGAAGCCTGATGGAAATGCTCATGCCAACGAGGGTAGACAGCGAAGGGGTGCCTGCGGTCCGACTAGTCCCACTTCTTCCCTCACACCAGCGACAGCGATCTTGCTCCCGGGCGTGTCCCGGTGGCCGGCCCCCACCATGGCGGTGCCCGGTGCACGGCCGGGCGCCCCGACTCCCCCTCTGGAGAGCCATGAAGCAGCTCCGCTCCTGGACGCTGGCCGCCGCCCTCGCGTTGACCGCCGTACTGCTGCCCGCCCAGACCGCGACGGCCCGCGCCGCCCAGCCCGCCTGTCCCGACGGCTCCGTCTGCTTCTGGAGCGGCGAGGGCTTCGGCGGCGACTACTGGGAGTGGACGGCCCGCAGCGGCTACCGCGACCTGCCGCCCAACCTCCACGACCGCGTGGGCTCCTTCGTCGCCTCGACCCGCGCCTGCTTCATCAACTGGGGCCCGGTGGAGAAGCGGGACGTCTTCAACGGCGACTGGCGCTCCCAGTACCGGGGCGACTTCGGCGGCCGGATGGACGGGGTGGGGCCGGGCGGCTGCTGACCCGCGCCGAACGAGACGACGAGGCCTGAGGCGGCCCCAACTCCCGCCTCAGGCCTCGAAGTCGTACTCCAGGACATAGACCGACGAATCCAGCACCATCTCGTTGACCTCCACCACGAGCCCTTCGGCGTCGTAGGCAGTCCGTGCGATCAGCACGACCGGCACACCCGCAGGGAGTGCCAGGCGCTCGGCTTCCTCCCGCCCGGGCATCCGGGACCGGATCTCCTCCCGGAACCGGACGGGCCCGCGCCCCAGCTCCGCGAGCCTCGCGTACGTACCGCCGGGGCCGGTCTCCGGCTGAGTGATCGGTGTGCCCGCGACGGTGTCGGCCGACAGGTAGGACGTGGACAGCAGCACCGGCTTGCCGTCGAGCACGAAGCGGCGCCGCCGGACACACGCGGACGCGTCCTCGCCGAGCTCCAGGACCGCCGCCACGGCAGCGGGCGCCGGCTCCTCCGTCACCTCCACCGAGTCCACCACCAGCTCCCGGTCCCCGATGTCGGCCGACCAGATGGAGCGCCCCTCGGCCCACTGCGCACGCGCGAGCCGCTCGATACCCCGGCGCCGGATGGGCCTGAAGTCCCGGACGAACACCCCGGCACCCTTACGGGCTTCCGCGATGCCCTCCGCCTGGAGTACGCCCAGCGCCTGCCGCGCCGTCATCCGGGCGACACCGTGTTCGGCCATCAGGTCGTTCTCACCGGGCAACCGGTCCCCCGGACCGTACCGACCGGCCTCGACCGCCGCGCGGAGTTCCGCAGCGATCCGCTGGTACTTGGGCTGCCGCCCCGTCTCCCGGCTGCTCATCCAGACCTCTCCTCCGATCATCTCTAGACATCCTAGGCATCAGAGGCCTCGCAGCCGCAGTCAGACGGCGTCCGAATTCGACCACCAGCCGTCACATCTCTAGAGATGCATTGCGCGGAGATACGCAGAGCGCTTTACTTCACACATCTCTAGAGATGTAGCAGCCCGCGTCAGCCACCTGATCACCTCGGAGGCCCCCTCATGACCGAAGTCCAGTGGCGCTTACCCCACGGCCCACGCAGCGCCGGACGCGCCCGCGCGCTTCTCCGCACGCAACTCACCGAATGGAAGATCGACGGTGAAATCGCCGAGGCCGCCGAGCTGTTGCTCTCGGAGCTGATGAGCAACGCCATCCGGCACGCCCGCAGACCGCCCGGCCGGGAGATCGGCGTGCGCCTCGCCCAGTACGACGGCCGGCTGCGCATGGAGGTCGCTGACGCCAACTCCGGCAGGCCGGTGCCGAGGACGGCGGAGGCCGATGACGAGCAGGGGCGCGGACTCGCCATCGTCAGCGCACTCGCGGTGCGTTGGGGCTGCTGCCCCCGTCGGCACGGCATCGGCAAGGCGACCTGGGCCGAGCTGATGCTGCCGCCCGCCTGATCAGTCCAGATGCGTCGGCGCGAACATCCGTAGGACCGCCGGGAGGACGACCACCGACGGGCCCGGCGTCGACAACGCCTTCCTCAGGTCCTCCTCCAGCGTCTCCGGCGTCGTACGGACCCCCGGTACACCGAAGGACTCCGCCAGGGCGACGTAGTCCGGGCGGGTCAGTTCCGTCGCCGTCGCCTGGCCGAAGGCGTCCGTCATGTACTCGCGGAGGATGCCGTAGCCGCCGTCGTCGACGATCAGCCAGGTGACCGGGAGGTCGTACTGGCGGGCCGTGGCCAGTTCGGCGATCGAGTAGAGGGCTCCGCCGTCGCCCGAGACCGCCAGCACCGGGCGGGTCGGGTCCGCCGCCGCCGCGCCCAGGGCCGCCGGAAAGCCGTAGCCGAGGCCGCCCGCGCCCTGGGCGGAGTGCATGGTGTTGGGGCCCTGGGCGTCGAAGGCCGACCAGGCCCAGTAGGCCAGGATCGTCATGTCCCAGAAGGACGGGGAGTCGGAGGGCAGGGCGCGGCGGACCGAGGCCAGGACCTGCTGCTCCAGGGTCAGGTCCTGGGAGGCGATGCGCTCCGAGACTCGGGACAGGAGGTCACGGACCCGCTGCCGTGCCGTGTCGTCCTTCCGCTCCTCCACCGTCTCCAGCAGCGCCTGGAGCGCCAGGCGGGCGTCCGCGTGGATGCCCACGGCCGGGTGGTTGGACTCCAGTTTGCCGAGGTCGGCCTCGATCTGGATCACTCGGCCGCGGGGCTTGAACGTGTGGTAGTTCGAGGAGAGTTCGCCCAGTCCCGACCCGACCACCAGCAGGACGTCCGCGTCCTCCAGGAAGTCCGTCGTGTGCCGGTCCTCCAGCCAGGACTGGAGCGAGAGGGGGTGGTTCCAGGGGAACGCGCCCTTGCCGCCGAACGTGGTAACGACCGGCGCGTTCAGTTTCTCGGCCAGCGCCCTCAGCTTCCCGGAAGCATCCGACCGTACGACGCCGCCGCCCGCGATGATCGCCGGGCGGGCCGCGTGCGAGAGCAGGTGGGCTGCGAGTGCCGTCAGTTCGGGGCGCGGGACGACGTCGTCCGGTGTCGCGTCCATCGCCGTCACCACCGGCAGCGCGGTCGGGGACAGGAGGACGTCCTGCGGGATCTCCACCCACACCGGGCCGTGCGGGGCCGTCAGGGCCGACTTCCAGGCCGCCGCGATCGCCGACGGGATCTGGGACTGGGTGCGGACCGTGTGGACCGACTTCACCACGCCGCGGAACGACGCCGACTGGTCGGGCAGTTCGTGCAGGTAGCCCTTGCGGGCACCGCCCAGGCCCGCCGTCGGGATCTGGCTGCTGATCGCCAGCACGGGGGCGGAGGCGGCCGCCGCCTCCTGGAGCGCGGCCAGGGAGGTCAGGGCGCCCGGGCCCGTGGAGAGCAGCAGCGGGGCCGCCTCTCCCGTGATCCTGCCGTACGCGTCGGCCGCGAAGCCCGCGTTGTTCTCCACCCGCAGGCCCACGTAGCGCAGGGAAGAACGCCGTAGCGCGTCGAACATGCCGAGCGCGTGCTGGCCGGGCAGGCCGAAGACCGTGGTCGCGCCGAGCCCGGTCAGCGTCTCCACGACCAGGTCTCCGCCGTTCCGGCCGGGAGGGGGGTTCAGCGCGGCCGCCGTCTGCTGGTCGGTCGGGCGGAGTACCAGGTCGTGGTCGTGGGTCACTTCGCTTCCGCGTCCTTCCGGGCCGCCGCGATCTGGCGGCTCATGATGGTGGTCAGTTCGTACGCCGTGTGGGAGGCCGCCACCGAGGTGATCTCGGCGTGGTCGTACGCCGGCGCCACCTCGACCACGTCCGCCGACACCAGGTTGCACGACGCCAGACCGCGCAGGATCTCCAGCAGCTCGCGGGAGGTCATGCCGCCCGCCTCCGGCGTACCCGTGCCGGGCGCGTGCGCCGGGTCCAGGCAGTCGATGTCGATGGAGATGTACAGCGGGCGGTCGCCGATGCGCTGGCGCAGCTGGTCGGCGACCTCGTCGGCGCCCCGGCGGTAGATGTCGGCCGAGGTGACGATGCCGAAGCCCATCTTCTCGTCGTCGGTCAGGTCCTGCTTGCCGTACAGCGGGCCGCGGGTGCCGACGTGGGAGAGCGCCTCGGTGTCGAGGATGCCCTCCTCGACCGCGCGGCGGAACGGGGTGCCGTGCGTGTACTCGGCGCCGAAGTAGGTGTCCCAGGTGTCCAGGTGGGCGTCGAAGTGGAGCAGGGCGACCGGGCCGTGCTTCTTCGCGACCGAGCGCAGGAGCGGGAGGGCGATGGTGTGGTCGCCGCCCAGGGTCATCAGGCGGGCGCCGGTGCCGAGGAGGTCGTCGGCCGCGGCCTCGATGGTCTCGACGGCCTCGTTGATGTTGAACGGGTTCACAGCGATGTCGCCGCCGTCCGCGACCTGGGCCAGGGCGAACGGGGAGGCGTCCTGCGCCGGGTTGTACGGGCGCAGCAGCCGGGACGCCTCGCGGATGGCGTTGCCGCCGAAGCGGGCGCCCGGCCGGTACGAGACGCCGGAGTCGAACGGCACGCCGACCACGGCGACGTCGGCGGTGCCGACCTCGTCCAGGCGGGGCAGCCGGGCGAAGGTCGCGGGCCCGGCGTACCGCGGGATGCGGGAGGAGTCGACGGGGCCGCGGGGCGTCTCGTTGCTGCTCATGATGAAATGCCTTCTTTCTTGCGCTTCGTCGCGCATGTACTGCTATCCCTACGACTCTACTGGTGAGCCGGGACCGGTTCGGACGGAAGTTCGGAGGACGGGCCGCCGGCGAGGCGTTCGCGCCAGGTGGCGAGGACCGTCTCGTCGGTGGGCCGGGTCGCCAGGGAGACGGCGAGGTAGGCCACGAGGGAGGCCGACAGGCCGTAGTAGACGGGCTCGTTGGCGAGGATGCCGTAGCCGGCCATCAGGCCGATCACGGCGAGACCGCCGACGATCACCGAGGCCAGCGCGCCCTGGACCGTGCCGCGCTTCCACAGCAGGCCGCCGAGGATCGGCACGAGCAGGCCGCCGACGAGGAGGTTGTAGGCGACGGTGAGCGCCTCGACCACGTTGTTCAGCGCGATCGCGGTACCGATCACCCCGACGCCCATGACCAGGATGAAGGCGCGGTTGCCCTTGACCTCGTCGTGGTCCCCGGAGCGGTTGGCGATGCCCCGCAGCCGCGACCAGATGTCGTTGTTGGCGACCGTGGCGCAGGCGATCAGGGCGCCGGAGGAGGTGGACATCACGGCGGCCAGGGCGGCGGCCAGCACCAGGCCGCGCACGCCGACGGGGAGTTCGTCCTTGACGATGGTGGCGAAGGCGTCGTCGGGGCTGCCCAGCTTCGGGTAGAGCACCTTGGCGGCGGTGCCGATCACCGCGCCGGCGAGGGCGTAGGCGAGACAGTAGGTTCCGGCCGCCGTGCCGCCCCACCTGGCGGTCCTGTCGCTGCGGGCGGTGAACACGCGCTGCCAGATGTCCTGGCCGATCAGCATGCCGAAGGTGTAGATCAGGACGTAGGTGAAGATCGTCTCGCCGCCGATGCCCAGCGGGTCGAAGTACGACGCCGGCAGCTTCGCCTTCATCTCGCCGAAGCCGCCCGCCTTGACGACGGCGATCGGCAGCAGGAGCAGGAGCACGCCGATCGTCTTGACCACGAACTGGACCATGTCGGTCAGCGTGATGGACCACATGCCGCCGAGGGTCGAGTAGGCGACGACGATCGAGCCGCCGAGGACGATCGCGACCGTGCGGTTCAGGTCGAAGAGGACGTCGAAGATCGTGGCGTAGGCGATGGTCGAGGTGACGGCCAGCATCAGGGTGTACGCCCACATGACCACGCCGGAGATCACGCCCGCCCGTCCGCCGTAGCGCAGGTCGAGCATCTCGGAGACGGTGTAGACCTTCAGGCGGGCGATGCGGGCCGAGAAGAAGACCGACAGGGCGAGCAGGCCGAGGCCGATGGTGAAGACCATCCAGGCGCCGGAGAGGCCGTACCGGTAGCCGAGGCCGACCCCGCCGATGGTGGAGGCGCCGCCGAGGACGATCGCCGCCATGGTGCCGGAGTACATCGCGGGGCCGAGGCGCCGGCCGGCCACCAGGAACTCGCTCTTGGACCGGGCGCGGCGCATGCCCCACCAGCCCATCGCCAGCATGCCGGCGAGATAGACGACGATCACTGTGTAGTCGACGGCCATGGGGCGGCCCTCCTTCGCTCACTGTCCGGTGGCGTGTCGTGCAGGTGCTTCGGGGGTGGTCGGCAGCGGCTCGCGGGGACATCCGCCCGTACCCGCGGCTGCCGTGCTCACTTGACAGTAGGTGGCCGGAAAGCGACTGCGAAGTGTACGTTTCATCCATATGCGCGGGGCGGGATGGAGGGAACGCACACCATGCCGGAGACGATCACCCCAGCCGTCCCACCGACCCCACCGGTCCCCCTCCAGGCGCTGCTGGCCCGCGAGGACCTCGCCCTGCGGCAGATCGCCGGGCCGGAGGACCCGGGGACCGTGGTCCACTGGGCGCACACCTCGGAGATGGCCGACCCGTACCCGTATCTCCTGGGCGGCGAGCTGCTGCTGACCGCCGGGGTGCACATCCCGGAGGCCGCCGGCTCGGGCACGTACTTCGACGACTACGTCTCCCGGATCGTGGCGGCGGGCGGCGCGGCCCTCGGCTTCGGTCTCGCCCCGGTGCACGACACGGTCCCGCGGGCCCTGGTCGCCGCCTGCGAGCGGTACGGCCTGCCGCTGCTGGAGGTGCCGCCGCAGACCACGTTCTCCGGTGTGGCCCGCGCGGTGTGGCAGCTGATGGCGCAGGCCCGGCTGGCCGAGCTGCGCCGGGTCACCGAGGCCCAGCAGAGCCTGGCGGCAGCCGCCTCCCGGCCGGATCCGGTCCCCTCGGTCCTGCGCCAGCTGGCCCAGCGCCTGGGTGGCCACGCGGTGCTGTACGGGCCCGACGGCACGGAGATCGCCGGGGCCGGCCGGGAACCGGCACAGGCGGTGCGGGAGGCGCTCGCGGGGCTCGCGGGCGTGGTGCGGCCCGCGGGAGGTACGGCACCCAGGGCCACCTCCGCCACCGACACCGCCGGCGACACCCATCTGGCCGCCTACGCCCTCGGCGCGGGCGAAGGGTTCGTGCTCGGCGTGGCCGCCCCCCGGCGTGAACCGGGCGATCACACCATCGCCTCCGTCGCCTCGGTGCTGCTGTCACTGCTCACCGGCGAGCACCAGAGCGGCAGCGGGGCGGCCCGGTCGTCCGCGCTGGTGCGGGTGCTGCTGGGCACGCCGCCCGCGGAGGTGGCGCCGCTGCTCGGCACCGGGCAGTGGCTCGTGGTGCACGCCCGCCCGGACAGCCGGCTTCCCGACACCATGGCCGCCTCCGCGCTCGGCGCCGCCCTGGGCTCACCGCTGGTCGACCTCGCCGGTGACGTCGTACGGGTGCTGGTGCCGGCGGACCGGGAACCGGAGCCGCAGCCGGGCTGGACGCTCGGGGTGAGCGCCGCGGCCGGCCCGCGGGAGTGGCCGGCCGCCGACACCCAGGCGGCCCGTGCCCTCGCCCGGGCCCGGGCCACCCGGACCGCACGGGTCCGGCACGCCGCCCGGCCGGCGCTGGAGGACCTGGTCCCGCGGGCGGACGCCGAGGCACACGCCCGTACGCTGCTCGCGCCGCTCGCCGGGCAGCCCGCGCTCGCCGAGACCCTGCGCACCTGGCTTTCCCTGCACGGCAGTTGGGACCGTACGGCGGTGGCACTGGACGTGCACCGCAACACCGTGCGGCAGCGGATCAACCGCTGTGCCGCCCTGTTGGCCGCCGACCTGGACGACCCGGACGTCCGCATGGAGTTGTGGTTCGCCCTACGGCAGAGCTGAGGGCACAGCTGAGGGCATGGCCGAGTGACCCCCGTCCCAGCGGGCGATATGCCGAGGACGCGGGCCTGGCACTGCCTCACAATGGGAGGCATGCCGATATCCGGGACACCCAGCCGCGCCCAGCTCGTCGACCACCTGGTGCGCACCCGAATCGCGGGGGACGTCGCCACGCCCCGCGAGAACAACCTCTCCCACTACCGCCAGCTCGCCAACGGTGTCCGTGGCTTCTGGTTCGGCCTGGAGCTGGGCGACCGCTGGACGGACGAGCAGGACGTGCTCGCGGTCATGGCCGAGCGGGTGGGTGTCAACGACGACCCCGAGTACCGGTACGGCCAGGACACCATCGACCCCGAACTGACCGTGGACGCGCTGGACCGGATGGCGGCGCGGCTGCGCAAGGCGGCCGAGGGACGGCAGCGGGTGCTGTTCGCGACCGGGCACCCGGGCGGCCTGCTGGACGTCCACCGGGCCACGGCCGCCGCGCTGCGCGCCGCCGGCTGTGAGATCGTCGTCATCCCGGACGGGCTGCAGACGGACGAGGGTTATGTCATGCAGTTCGCGGACGTCGCCGTGCTGGAGCACGGGGCGACGCTCTGGCACACCCACTCGGGCGAGCCGATGCGGGCCATTCTCACGGGACTTGAGCGGGAGGGGCGCCCGCTGCCGGACCTCGTGGTCGCCGACCACGGCTGGGCCGGGTACGCGGGACAGCACGGCGTGGACTCCGTCGGGTACGCCGACAGCAACGACCCGGCGCTCTTCCTCGCCGAGTCGGAGGGCACCGTCCAGGTCGTCGTGCCGCTGGACGACCATGTGGTCAGCCCGCGTTACTACGACCCCATGACGGCGTATCTGCTCGCCGAGGCGGGTCTGGCCTGAGCGAGCCCGGCCTGACGCGGTGACAGGACGTCCGGTCCCGCCGGACGGGGCCGTACGTCCTGCCGGTTCGACGTCCTGTCAGTTCGCGGTCGGATCAGGTCGGTCAGTGACCGTGGCCACCTCCTCCGTGGCCGCCTCCACCGTGGTCTCCACCGTTGCCACCGTGGTCGCCACCGCCGTAGCCGCCGTGGTCGCCGCCGTAGCCGCCGTGGTCGCCGTCGTAGCCGCCGTGGTCGCCGCCGTAGCCGTAGTCGTCGTCATCGTCGTCCCACGAGCCGTAGTCGCCGTGGTGACGTCCGTTGTCGTCGTCTCCCCAGCTGCTGCTGTAGGAGCTGTGGTCACTGTGGTCCGCGGCAGAGGCGGTCCCGGCCGTGCCGATCGCGGCTCCGCCGGCCAGCAGCAGGCCGGAGGCGGACAACGCGACAAGACGCCTCGTGCGCTGTGATCGCATGGGAAATACCTTCCATCTCCATCGTCTCTCGCGGCTCCCGGGGAAGGCGCGAGACGGATGGCCGCGCCGCTGCAAGAGGGGGAAGACGCGGCGCGGTCCGCAGGTGTCACCGCAGCCGGTTGAACGGAACGGCCTCAGGCTCCTCGTGGTGCCGGGGCACACAGGGCATGCCGTTCGCTGCGGCGTTCACTCAAAGAGCCTAATGCCCCATATGTCACACGTCATCTCGGAGCGGACCGGAGCAACACCACCCGGTCGTACCTTCCGGAATGCGGGCCGCCGACCCCTGCCGGAGAGTCGTGGCAGGTCCCCCGACGACAAGGAGACAACCCATGCTCAGGCGCATATCCCTCGTTCTCGCCGGTCTGCTCGCGGCCGGGTTCGTGGCCGCCGCTCCCGCCACGGCACACGACGGCGACATCGGCTACTGCTGGCAGTCCGGCGGCGGCGGCTCGGCCGGTGACACGCACGTCGTCTGGGGCGAGGCAGGCTGCGCCCACGTCGGCGACTACCTCCACTGATCCGGCACTCGCCAGGAGGCGGACGGACCCGTTCCGGGGTCTCCGTCCGCCTCCTGGCGTGTGCGGCCGGGCCGTCACCGCGGGACGCGGACCACGCCCTCCTGGATCACCGAGATGGCGAGCCGCCCGTCCTGGGTGTAGATACGGGCCTGTCCCAGGCCGCGGCCGCCGTGCGCGGAGGGCGACTCCTGGTCGTACAGCAGCCATTCGTCGGCACGGAAGGGCCGGTGGAACCACATCGCGTGGTCCAGGGAGGCCCCGACGACGTCACCGACGGCCCAGCCGCCACGCCCGTGCGCGAGCAGCACCGAGTCGAGCAGGGTCATGTCGGAGACGTAGGTGGCGAGGACGACGTGCAGCAGGGGGTCGTCGTCGAGTTTGCCGTTGGTGCGGAACCAGACCTGGGAGTGCGGCTCGCGCGGCTCGCCGAACCGCCCGTACGGCGGCTCGTCCACGTACCGGAGGTCGATCGCCTCGCGGGCCTCCAGGAACCGCTCCACCACCTCGGGCGCGAGATGGGCGTAGCCGCGCAGCCGCTCGTGGGAGGTGGGCAGGGTCGCCGGGTCGGGCGAGGCCGGCATGGGCGCCTGGTGCTCCAGGCCCTCCTCGTACGTCTGGAAGGACGCCGACAGGTGGAAGATCGGCTTGCCGTGCTGGACGGCGACCACCCGGCGGGTGGTGAAGGACCGGCCGTCGCGGATGCGGTCCACGGTGTAGACGATCGGCGCACCGGGGTCGCCGGGGCGCAGGAAATAGGCGTGCAGGGAATGGGCGGGCCGGTCCGCGGGGACCGTCCGCCCGGCGGCGACCAGCGCCTGCGCCGCCACCTGCCCGCCGAAGACGCGGGGTACGACGGCGGAGCGGGACTGGCCGCGAAAGATGTTCTCCTCGATCTGCTCGAGGTCGAGCAGATCGAGGAGATCCTGGAGTGCCTGGCTCATGGGTGGTAGTTGTACCGGCCAGTGGTTACCGGCGTCCTACAGGCCCATGTCCTTGGCGATGATCGTCTTCATGATCTCGCTGGTGCCGCCGTAGATGCGGTTGACGCGGTTGTCCGCGTACAGGCGGGCGATCGGGTACTCGTTCATGTAGCCGTAGCCGCCGTGCAGCTGGAGGCAGCGGTCGATCACGCGGTGCGCGACCTCGGTGCAGAAGAGCTTCGCGGAGGCGGCCTCGGCGGGGGTCAGCTCGCCGGCGTCCAGGGCCTCCAGGGCGCGGTCGGCGACCGCCTCGGCGGCGTCCACCTCGGCCTGGCAGGCGGCCAGCTCGAACTTGGTGTTCTGGAAGTGGGCGACCGGCTTGCCGAAGACGGTGCGCTCCTGCACGTACTGCTTGGCGAACCGGACGGCGGCCTTGGCCTGCGCGTAGGCGCCGAAGGCGATGCCCCAGCGCTCGGAGGCCAGGTTGTGGCCGAGGTAGTAGAAGCCCTTGTTCTCCTCGCCGAGCAGGTCCTCGACCGGGACCTTGACGTCGACGAAGGCCAGCTCGGCGGTGTCGGAGGTGCGCAGGCCCAGCTTGTCGAGCTTGCGGCCGATGGAGTAGCCCTCGGACTTGGTGTCCACGGCGAACAGGGAGATGCCGTGGCGACGGTCCTCGGCGGTCGGCGCGGCCGTGCGGGCGCAGACGATCACCTTGTCGGCGTGCACACCGCCGGTGATGAAGGTCTTGGCGCCGTTGAGGACGTAGTGCGTGCCGTCCTCGGAGAGCTTGGCGGTGGTCTTCATGCCCGCGAGGTCCGAGCCGGTGCCCGGCTCGGTCATCGCGATGGCCCACATCTCCTCGCCGGAGACGAACTTCGGGAGGTAGCGCTTCTTCTGCTCGTCGGTGGCGAGCATCTTGATGTACGGCAGGGCGAGCAGCACGTGCACGCCGGAGCCGCCGAACTGCACGCCCGCGCGGGCGGTCTCCTCGTAGAGGACGGCCTCGAACTTGTGGGTCTCCAGGCCCGCGCCGCCGAATTCCTCGGGCACGCTGATGCCGAAGATGCCCAGCTCACCGAGCTTGTAGTAGAAGTCGCGCGGCGCCTGGCCGGCGGCGAACCACTCGTCGTAGACCGGTACGACCTCGGCCTCGATGAAGGCGCGAAGGGTCTCCCGGAACGCCTCGTGATCCTCGTTGAACACCGTACGGCGCACGCCGCCACCTCCACGTACCATCGGCATGTCTAAGCGCTTGCTCACTCAACCGTACCGGCGAGTACGGAAGCCCGTCCAGAGGGGTTCCGCCGTAACGCTCGTCACGCCCCCTCCAGGGGCGGGCCGAGTCGGATGTCGGTCTCGCAGCCGACGTCCTGGCGGTACTCCACTGCGCCCTGCCGGTACCGGAAACGGCAGCCGGAGAGGGTGCCGTGGACGGGCCCGGTCACCTCGACCCGGATCTGGACGTAGGCGTCGGCCCTGGCGTGCGGCGCGACGACGAACGGCCGGGCGGGTCCGACGTGGAGATCGTCGGTGACACCGATGCCGTAGCCGCCGGTCTGCCGGAGGGTGACGACTCCGTAGCGCACCACCCGCAGCCCCTGAGGGACGTGCACCATCCGCATGTCGAGGACGGTGAGCGGCTCACCGGTGCCGTTGTCCGGGACCGGCGCGCTCACCCAGTACGCGGCGCCGACGCGCGCGTGCTCGTAGCCGGCGCGGAAGGACGCCTCCGCCGGCAGCGTGATGCTGTCCCCCTGCGCGTAGTCCCGCGCCCGGTCACCCCCGGCCGCCGCGGTCAGCGCCCCCGCGACAGCGAGCGCGGCAACCGCGCGCAGTGCTCTCGCACCCGTCCTCGCTCCCGCACCTGTCCTCGCTCTCGCACCCGTCGCTGCTCTCGCGCCCGTCGCTTCTCTCGCGCCCGTCGCTCTTCCGGCCGTGTCGGTCATCACGGCTCCCCCCTTCATCATGTGCAGGGGGGCATCAGATCACGCCGCTGACCTGGGTGAACAGTGCGGCCGGGCTACTCCTCGCCCGCCGCCTCGAACGCGCCGCGCGCCATCCGGTGCAGCAGGGCCGCCGTGGTCCCCCGGCCGGGGAGCGTGCCGGCGCGGCCGAGGTGGGGGGTGGAGTTGAGCAGGCCGAAGACGGAGTGGACGGCGGAGCGGGCGGCCGGTTCGGTCAGGCCCGGGTAGACCTCGCGGACCACCTCCACCCACAGCTCGACGTACTGCCGCTGGAGCTGCCGCACCAGCTTGCGGTCGCTGTCGCGCAGGCGGTCCAGCTCCCGGTCGTGCAGGGTGATCAGCGGGCGGTCGTCCAGGGCGAAGTCGATGTGGCCCTCGATCAGGGAGTCGAGGACGCGGACCGCGGGCACCCCGTCGGCCTCCGCCAGCCGCCGCCTGGCCCCGGTCAGCAGCTGGCCGCTGATGCCGACGAGCAGCTCGGCGAGCATCGCGTCCTTGCCCGGGAAGTGCCGGTACAGGCCGGGGCCGCTGATGCCGACCGCGGCGCCTATCTCGTCGACACCGACGCCGTGGAAACCGCGCTCGGCGAAGAGCCGCGCGGCCTCCTTGAGGATCTGCTCGCGGCGGGTGGGGGCGTCGGTTCTGCTGACCATGCAGACAATTCTAGACAGCGAGGTTAGCGGTCGTTAACCTGATGGCAATGGTTAACGCTCATTAACAGCGGATCACAGGTTCGATCACCGGGTGAGGGGACCGCAGAATGCACGAGGCACCGGAGCTGACGAGCGCGGCAGATCCCGCGTCGGAGGCCTGGCGGGCCAACGAACGAGCCCACCTCGCGCTCGTGGAGGAGCTGCGCGCCAAGCTGGCCGCGGCGGCCCTCGGCGGCGGCGAGAAGGCACGGGCCCGGCACACCGCGCGCGGCAAGCTGCTGCCGAGGGACAGGGTGGACACGCTGCTCGATCCGGGCTCGCCCTTCCTGGAGCTGGCCCCGCTCGCGGCCGACGGGATGTACGACGGGCAGGCCCCGGCCGCCGGCGTGATCGCCGGAATCGGGCGGGTCAGCGGGCGCGAGTGCGTGATCGTCGCCAACGACGCCACCGTCAAGGGCGGCACGTACTACCCGATGACGGTCAAGAAGCACCTGCGCGCCCAGGAGGTGGCCCTGGACAACCGGCTGCCGTGCGTCTACCTGGTCGACTCCGGCGGTGCCTTCCTGCCGATGCAGGACGAGGTGTTCCCGGACCGGGACCACTTCGGGCGGATCTTCTACAACCAGGCGCGGATGTCCGGCGCGGGCATCCCGCAGATCGCGGCCGTCCTCGGCTCGTGCACGGCGGGCGGGGCGTACGTCCCGGCGATGAGCGACGAGGCCGTGATCGTGCGCAACCAGGGCACGATCTTCCTGGGTGGTCCGCCGCTGGTGAAGGCGGCGACCGGCGAGGTCGTCACCGCGGAGGAGCTGGGCGGCGGCGAGGTGCACTCCCGCGTCTCCGGGGTCACCGACCACCTCGCCGAGGACGACGCACACGCCCTGCGGATCGTCCGGAACATCGTGGCCACGCTGCCCGCGCGGCAGTCCCTCCCCTGGGAGGTCCGGCCGTCCGTCGAGCCCAAGGTCGACCCCTACGGGCTCTACGGCGCCGTCCCCGTCGACTCCCGTACCCCCTACGACGTACGCGAGATCATCGCGCGCGTGGTCGACGGCTCCCGGTTCGCCGAGTTCAAGAGCGAGTTCGGGCAGACCCTGGTCACCGGGTTCGCCCGGATCCACGGCCACCCGGTCGGGATCGTCGCCAACAACGGCATCCTGTTCGCCGAGTCCGCCCAGAAGGGCGCCCACTTCATCGAGCTGTGCGACCAGCGCGGCATCCCGCTGGTGTTCCTGCAGAACATCTCCGGCTTCATGGTCGGCAAGGACTACGAGGCGGGCGGTATCGCCAAGCACGGCGCCAAGATGGTGACGGCGGTGGCCTGCACGCGCGTGCCGAAGCTGACCGTCGTCGTCGGCGGCTCCTACGGCGCGGGCAACTACTCGATGTGCGGCCGGGCCTACTCCCCCCGCTTCCTGTGGATGTGGCCCAACGCCAAGATCTCCGTCATGGGCGGCGAGCAGGCCGCGTCCGTCCTCGCCACGGTCAAGCGCGACCAGCTGGAGGCGCGCGGCGAGAACTGGCCGGCCGAGGACGAGGAGGCCTTCAAGGCCCCCATCCGCGCCCAGTACGAGCGCCAGGGCAACGCCTACTACGCCACCGCCCGCCTCTGGGACGACGGCGTGATCGACCCGCTGGAGACCCGTCAGGTCCTCGGACTCGCCCTGACGGCCTGCGCCAACGCGCCTCTGGGAGACCCCCAGTTCGGCGTCTTCCGGATGTGAGGAGGGGAACCGTGTTCGACACAGTGCTGGTCGCCAACCGGGGCGAGATCGCCGTACGCGTCATCCGTACGCTCCGCTCGCTGGGCGTGCGCTCGGTGGCGGTCTTCTCCGACGCCGACGCCGACGCGCGGCACGTCCGGGAGGCCGACACGGCGGTACGGATCGGTCCGGCGCCGGCCGCCGAGAGCTATCTGTCGGTGGAGCGGCTGCTCGACGCCGCCGCCCGCACCGGCGCCCAGGCGGTCCACCCCGGGTACGGCTTCCTCGCCGAGAACGCCGCCTTCGCGCGGGCGTGCGAGGAGGCGGGGCTGGTGTTCATCGGCCCGTCGGCCGACGCGATCGCGCTCATGGGCGACAAGATCCGGGCCAAGGAGACGGTGAAGGCGGCCGGGGTGCCGGTGGTGCCCGGCGGACGTGACCCCGAACTGGCCGAGGCGGCCCGTGAGCTGGGCGCGCCCGTCCTGCTGAAGCCCTCCGCCGGCGGTGGCGGCAAGGGCATGCGGCTGGTCCGGGACATGTCGGTCCTGGAGGAGGAGATCGCCGCCGCCCGCCGTGAGGCCCGCGCCTCCTTCGGCGACGACACCCTGCTGGTGGAGCGGTGGGTCGACCGGCCCCGGCACATCGAGATCCAGGTGCTGGCCGACGGCCACGGCAACGTGGTCCACCTCGGCGAGCGCGAGTGCTCGCTCCAGCGGCGGCACCAGAAGATCATCGAGGAGGCGCCTTCCGTCCTGCTCGACGACAAGACCCGGGCGGCGATGGGCGAGGCGGCCGTGCAGGCGGCCCGCTCGTGCGGGTACCGCGGGGCGGGCACGGTGGAGTTCATCGTCCCGGGCGGCGACCCCTCGTCGTACTACTTCATGGAGATGAACACCCGCCTCCAGGTGGAGCACCCGGTCACCGAACTCGTCACCGGGCTGGACCTGGTCGAGTGGCAGCTGCGGGTGGCGGCCGGGGAGCGGCTGGGCTTCGCGCAGGAGGAGCTGCGGCTGACCGGTCACGCGGTGGAGGCCCGGATCTGCGCCGAGACCGTGTCCGTCAAAGAGGGCGCGCGCGGCTTCCTCCCCTCCGGCGGCACGGTCCTGCTGCTGAACGAACCCCAGGGCGACGGTGTGCGCACCGACTCCGGGCTCAGCGAGGGCACCGAGGTGGGCAGCCTGTACGACCCGATGCTGTCCAAGGTGATCGCCTACGGCCCCGACCGCGAGACGGCGCTCAGGAAGCTCCGCTCGGCCCTGGCTGAGACGGTCACGCTGGGCGTGCCGACCAACGCGGGCTTCCTGCGCCGGCTGCTGGCCCATCCGGCGGTCGTCGCGGGCGAGTTGGACACGGGTCTGGTCGAGCGGGTGGTGGACGAGCTGGTCTCCACGGACGTACCGGAGGAGGTGTACGAGGCGGCGGCGGCCGTACGGCTCCAGGCGCTGAAGCCGCGTGCGGAGGGCTGGACGGACCCCTTCTCGGTGCCGAACGGCTGGCGTCTCGGCGGCACCCCGAAACCGCCCGCCTTCCACCTCCGGGTGCAGGAACCCCTGACGTACACCCCCCGGGGCAGCCACACCGTCACCGAGGACCGGGTGAGCGTCACCCTGGACGGCGTCCGGCACACCTTCCACCGTGCCGGTGACTGGATCGGCCGGGACGGCGACGCCTGGCTGGTGCGCGACCACGACCCGGTGGCCGCGTCGCTGAACCAGGCGGCCCACGCGGGCGCCGACTCCCTCACCGCCCCCATGCCCGGCACGGTGACCGTCGTGAAGGTCGCCGTGGGTGACGAGGTGGCCGCCGGGCAGAGCCTGCTGGTGGTGGAGGCGATGAAGATGGAGCACGTCATCTCCGCCCCGCACGCCGGCACGGTCGCCGAGCTGGACGTGTCCCCGGGCAGCACGGTCGCCATGGACCAGGTGCTGGCCGTCATCGCACCGCACGAGGAGGTGGCGCGGTGACCGCCGAGCAACTGCCCATGGTCGTCCCGGCCCCGGACCTGCCCGCGCGGGTGCGGATCCACGAGGTCGGCGCGCGGGACGGACTGCAGAACGAGAAGATGGCCGTACCGACGTCGGTCAAGGCGGAGTTCATCCGGCGCCTGGCCGACTCGGGCCTGACGACGATCGAGGCGACGAGCTTCGTGCACCCCAAGTGGGTGCCCCAGCTGGCGGACGCCGAGGAGCTGTTCCCGCTGGTGAGCGGCCTGCCCGGGGTGGAACTCCCGGTCCTGGTCCCCAACCGGCGCGGCCTGGACAGGGCGCTGGCCCTGGGCGCCGAGCGGGTCGCCGTGTTCGCCAGCGCGACGGAGTCCTTCGCGAAGGCCAACCTCAACCGCACGCTGGACGAGTCCCTCGCGGTGTTCGCGCCGGTGGTCCGGCGGGCGAAGGACGAGGGCGTGCACGTACGGGGCTACGTCTCGATGTGCTTCGGCGACCCCTGGGAGGGCGCGGTCCCCCTGCACCAGGTGGCCCGGGTCTGCACGGCCCTGCGGGACATGGGCTGCGACGAGCTGAGCCTGGGCGACACGATCGGGGTGGCCACCCCCGGACACGTCCTCGAACTGCTCTCGCTGCTGAACGAGAGGGGCGTGCCGACGAACGAGATCGGCGTGCACTTCCACGACACCTACGGCCAGGCCCTCACCAACACGCTGGCCGCGCTGCAGCACGGCGTGACGACGATCGACGCGTCCGCCGGAGGTCTCGGTGGCTGCCCGTACGCCAAGTCCGCCACCGGCAACCTCGCCACCGAAGACCTCGTCTGGATGCTGCACGGCCTCGGCATCGAGACGGGGGTCGACCTCGGCCGTCTGACCGCCACGAGCGTGTGGATGGCCGCCCACCTGGACCGGCCCAGCCCGTCCCGTACCGTCCGCGCTCTCTCCCACAAGGACCAGTGATCAGCATGGACCACCGTCTCAGCCCCGAGCTGGAGGAACTCCGCCGTACGGTCGAGCAGTTCGCGCACGACGTGGTGGCGCCGAAGATCGGCGACTTCTACGAGCGGCACGAGTTCCCGTACGAGATCGTCCGCGAGATGGGCCGTATGGGCCTGTTCGGGCTGCCGTTCCCGGAGGAGTACGGCGGGATGGGCGGCGACTATCTGGCCCTCGGCATCGCCCTGGAGGAGCTGGCCCGCGTCGACTCGTCGGTGGCGATCACCCTGGAGGCAGGGGTGTCGCTGGGCGCGATGCCCCTCCACTTGTTCGGCACACAGGAGCAGAAGCGGGAGTGGCTCCCCCGCCTGTGCTCGGGCGAGATCCTGGGCGCGTTCGGTCTGACGGAACCGGACGGCGGCAGCGACGCCGGTGCGACCCGTACGACGGCCCGCCTGGACCCGGACACGGACGAATGGGTGATCAACGGCACGAAGTGCTTCATCACCAACTCGGGTACGGACATCACGGGCCTGGTGACCGTCACGGCCGTCACGGGCCGCAAGCCGGACGGCCGCCCGGAGATCTCGGCGATCATCGTCCCGTCCGGCACACCGGGCTTCACGGTGGCGCCGCCCTACTCGAAGGTCGGCTGGAACGCCTCCGACACCCGGGAGCTGTCGTTCACCGACGTCCGCGTGCCCGCGGCCAACCTGCTGGGCGAACTGGGCCGCGGCTACGCCCAGTTCCTGCGCATCCTGGACGAGGGCCGCATCGCCATCGCGGCGCTGGCCACGGGCCTGGCCCAGGGCTGCGTGGACGAGTCGGTCAAGTACGCCAAGGAGCGCCACGCCTTCGGCAAGCCGATCGGCGCCAACCAGGCCATCCAGTTCAAGATCGCCGACATGGAGATGAAGGCCCACACGGCCCGCCTGGCCTGGCGCGACGCGGCATCCCGCCTGGTGGCGGGCGAACCCTTCAAGAAGGAGGCGGCCCTGGCCAAGCTGTACTCCTCCACGGTCGCCGTCGACAACGCCCGCGAAGCCACCCAGATCCACGGCGGCTACGGCTTCATGAACGAGTACCCGGTGGCCCGCATGTGGCGCGACTCCAAGATCCTGGAAATCGGCGAGGGCACGAGCGAGGTCCAGCGCATGCTGATCGCCCGGGAACTGGGGCTGGTGGGCTGAGGGTCACTTCCGCCGGGTGAAGTGGACGTCAGGACCGCAGGGGTCGTCGGGGTCGACGGTGGCGCAGAGGGTCGCGCCGCCGTCGATCGCCAGCAGACCGAACGAGCAGTCCTGCTGCGACTGCCCGTCGAAGGAGAGCCCGATCTCCGATCCTGACCGGGCCTTCTCCGACGTGCCGTACAGCCCGTCCCCCTCGTCGGCGAAGAACGACCAGGTGCCGGTGGCCCGTTTCCCGGGGCACAGCTCGGAGTAGTCGATGAGTTTCTTCGAGTCGAGGCCGGTGGACGTGAACGTGTGGTCGTCGGCGAACGTCAGCGTCTCGCCTTCGGCCGCCTTCCAGGTGCCGACGACCTGGCGCACCGAGACGGTGGCCGTGTCATCCATGAGGGCACACCCGGCGACCAGCATCAGGGGCGTGAGGAGAACGGCGGCCCGGCGTGCGGGTCTTCGCGGAGAGGTGATCACGCGCTCATCCTAGGGAGCGACGGGAGTCACCCCACCCCCCTGGACATCAGCTGAGGTTAGGCTAACCTACCTTTGACCTTGTCCAGCGGGCGCCTCGCCCCGTTCGAAAGCAGTCATACCCATGTCCCATGCCCGTGCCACCCACCTCACTCGCCGCGGTCTGCTCGCCGCCGGCGGCGCCCTCGGACTCGGTGCCGCGCTCGCCGCCTGCGGGGACGACAAGGGCAAAGACGGCGGTGACGGGGCGCAGGGGAAGGCCGGCAAGTCCGGGCCCTGGTCCTTCAAGGACGACCGCGGCACGGCCGTGAAGCTGGACAAGGTCCCCGCGAACATCGTCGCGTTCACCGGTGTCGGCGCCGCGCTGTACGACTACGGCATCCAGGTCAAGGGTGTGTTCGGTCCCACCAAGACCACCGCCGGCAAGGCCGACGTCCAGGCCGGCGACATGGACATCAGCAAGGTGACGGTCCTCGGCAACGCCTGGGGCCAGTTCAGCATCGAGAAGTACGCGTCCCTCGCCCCGGACGTGCTCATCAGCACGATGTTCGACAACGCCGGCACCCTCTGGTACGTCCCCGAGGAGTCGAAGAAGAAGATCGCCCAGCTGGCCCCCAGCGTCGGCATCTCCGTCTACGACCGCCAGCTCACCCAGCCGTTGCAGCGCATGTGGGACCTCGCCGAGTCGCTCGGCGCGGACATGAAGGCCGCCAAGGTCACCGACGCCAAGAAGCGGTTCGAGGACGCCGCCGCCCGGCTGCGCGCCGCCGCCAAGGCCAAGCCCGACATCAAGGTGATGGCCGGCAGCGCCAGCGACCAGCTGTTCTACGTCTCCGGGACCAACCTCTCCATCGACCTGGAGTACTTCAAGGCCCTCGGCGTGAACTTCGTGGAGCCGCCGGAGAGCGCCAAGAAGCAGGGCGGCGGCTGGTTCGAGTCGCTCAGCTGGGAGAACGTCGACAAGTACAAGGCCGACATCATCATGATGGACGACCGCACCTCGGCCATCCAGCCCGCCGACATCACCAAGGCCACCTGGAAGAAGCTGCCGGCGGTGAAGGCGGGTCAGGTCATCGCCCGTTCCCCCGAGCCGATCCTGTCGTACGACAAGTGCGTGCCGCTGCTGACGAACCTGGCCGAGGCCCTGGAGAAGGCCAAGAAGGTCAGCTGACCTCCGGCGAGGCCCCCGCGGCAAAGCTCCCGACAAAGCCCTGACCCCCACCCTCAGGAGCCACAGATGACGACGGCCGTAGCCGCCCCGTTCCGTTTCTTCTCCCTCCAGGTCGTGCGGACGAGGCGGCTCGGTCCGTCTCTGGTCCGGGTCACCTTCGACGGGCCCGATCTGCACGCCTTCCACTCCCTCGGGCGGGACCAGTCCCTGTCGTTGTTCCTGCCGCATCCGGGGCAGAGCGAGCCCGTCGTGCCGCTGGAGCTGGGTGACGGCTGGTGGCAGGGGTGGCGGGAACTCCCGGATGACGTACGGGCCGTGATGCGCTCGTACACGCTGCGGGCGCTGCGCCGGGACGCCCTGGGACAGACCGTCGAGATCGACATCGACTTCGCGCTGCACGGCGTCGAGCCGGGCGCCGGCACGCCCGCCGGGCCGGCCTCCCGCTGGGCCGCGCGGGCCGCCGCCGGTGACCGGGTGCTGCTGCTCGGGCCGGCCGTCGCCGACAACCGGGCGATCCGCTTCCGCCCGCCCGAGGACACCGGTCTCGTCGTGCTGTGCGGCGACGAGACCGCCGTACCCGCCGCGACCGCGATCCTCGAATCCCTCCCCGCCGGCACCCGGGCCCGGGTCTGGCTGGAGGTGCCGCACGCCGGTGACATCCAGGACGTGCGCACGGAGGCGGACGCGGAGATCACGTGGCTCGTACGGCACGACGGATCCCCCATGGCCGTCGACGCCGTACGGGCCGCCGAACTGCCGGACGCCGAGCGGGCGTACGTGTGGCTCGCGGGCGAGTCCGGTCAGGTGAAGGCGCTGCGGCGGCACTTCGTCGGCGAGCGCGGGGTGGACCGGCGGCGGGTCACCTTCGTCGGGTACTGGCGGCAGGGGATGACGGAGGAACAGCTCCGGGCCGCCGAGTAACTCCCTTGTCCGTGACCCCGGTCACGGGAGAGGTGTGCCCCGACCCAGATAACTTAGGTTAGGCTAACCTAAGTTGATCCCGCACGGACCGTCCCCTCGGAGGACCCCCACATGCGCTCGCACCTGCTCAATGGCCTCACCGCGGAGCACTACCGCCGCTCCGTGACCGAAGGAGTCGAGCGGGTGGCGGCCAAACTCGCCACCACCGACCGTCCGTTCACCGGCGTCACCGTGGACGCCCTCGCCCCCGCCGTCGACGCGATCGACCTGGACCGTCCCCTGGGCGACACCGCCGCCGTGCTGGACGAACTGGAGGACGTCTACCTCCGGGACGCGGTCTACTTCCACCACCCCCGCTACCTCGCCCACCTCAACTGCCCCGTCGTCATCCCGGCGGTGCTCGCCGAGGCCGTGCTCTCCGCCGTCAACTCCTCGCTGGACACCTGGGACCAGTCGGCCGGCGGCACCCTCATCGAGCGCAAAATCATCGACTGGACGGCCGCCCGTATCGGCCTCGGCCCGGCCGCCGACGGCGTCTTCACCTCCGGCGGCACGCAGTCCAACCTCCAGGCGCTGCTGCTGGCGCGGGAGGAGGCCAAGAGCGAGACACTCGCGAAACTGCGCGTCTTCGCCTCCGAGGTCAGCCACTTCAGCGTCAAGAAGTCCGCCAAACTGCTCGGGCTCGGACCGGACGCCGTGGTCACCGTCCCCGTCGACCACGACAAGCGCATGCAGACCGTCGCGCTCGCCCACGAGCTGGAGCGCTGCGCGAGCGAGGGACTGGTCCCCATGGCCGTCGTCGCCACCGCCGGCACCACCGACTTCGGTTCCATCGACCCGCTGCCGGAGATCGCCGAACTGTGCGCCCAGTACGGCGTGTGGATGCACGTGGACGCCGCCTACGGCTGCGGACTGCTCGCCTCCCTGAAGTACCGGGACCGCATCGACGGCATCGAGCGCGCCGACTCGGTCACCGTCGACTACCACAAGTCCTTCTTCCAGCCGGTCAGTTCCTCCGCCGTGCTGGTCCGGGACGCGGCCACCCTGCGGCACGCCACCTACCACGCGGAGTACCTCAACCCGCGCCGCATGGTGCAGGAACGTATCCCCAACCAGGTGGACAAGTCCCTCCAGACCACCCGCCGCTTCGACGCCCTCAAGCTGTGGCTGACCCTGCGCACCATGGGCGCCGACGGCATCGGGCAGCTCTTCGACGAGGTCTGCGACCTGGCGCGGGAGGGGTGGGAGCTGCTCGCCGCCGACCCGCGCTACGACGTCGTCGTCCGGCCCACCCTGTCCACCCTCGTCTTCCGCTACATCCCGGCGGCCGTCACCGACCCGGCCGAGATCGACCGCGCCAACCTCTACGCCCGCAAGGCCCTGTTCGCCTCCGGTGACGCCGTCGTCGCGGGCACCAAGGTCGGCGGCCGCCACTACCTGAAGTTCACCCTGCTCAACCCCGAGACCCAGGCGGCCGACATCGCCGCCGTCCTCGATCTGATCGCCGGCCATGCCGAGCAGTACCTGGGAGAGTCCCTTGACCGCGCGTCCTGAAGCCCCGACCACGACCTACGACTTCGTGGGGATCGGGCTCGGCCCCTTCAACCTCGGGCTCGCCTGCCTCACCGAGCCGATAGCCGAACTGGACGGCGTCTTCCTGGAGTCCAAGCCGGACTTCGAGTGGCACGCCGGCATGTTCCTGGACGGCGCCCACCTCCAGACGCCGTTCATGTCGGACCTGGTCACCCTGGCCGACCCGACCTCGCCGTACTCCTTCCTGAACTACCTGAAGGAGAAGGGCAGACTGTACTCGTTCTACATCCGGGAGAACTTCTACCCGCTGCGGATCGAGTACGACGACTACTGCCGCTGGGCGGCGAACCAACTGAGCAGCGTCCGCTTCGGTACGACGGTGACGGAGGTGACGTACGAGGACGAGCACTACCTCGTGCGCACCGACACCGGTGACGTGTACCGCGCCCGCCACCTGGTGCTCGGCACCGGCACCCCGCCGTACATCCCCGAGGCCTGCCGGGGCCTGGGCGGCGACTTCATCCACAACTCCCGCTATGTGCAGCACCGAAGCGAGTTGGTGAAGAAGGAGTCGATCACCCTCGTCGGCTCCGGGCAGTCGGCCGCCGAGATCTACTACGACCTCCTCGGCGAGATCGACGTCCACGGCTACCGGCTGAACTGGGTGACGCGCTCCCCGCGCTTCTTCCCCCTCGAGTACACCAAGCTCACGCTGGAGATGACGTCCCCGGAGTACATCGACTACTACCGCGAGCTTCCCGAGGCCACCCGCTACCGCCTCACGGCCGAGCAGAAGGGCCTGTTCAAGGGGATCGACGGCGACCTGATCAACGAGATCTTCGACCTGCTCTACCAGAAGAGTCTCGGCGGCCCGGTCCCCACCCGTCTGCTCACCAACTCCTCGCTGCGCGGCGCGACGTACGAAAACGGCACGTACACCCTCTCCTTCCGCCAGGAGGAGCAGGAGAAGGACTTCGAGATCGAGTCCCAGGGCCTGGTGCTGGCCACCGGCTACAAGTACGCCCAGCCGGAGTTCCTGAACCCCGTGAAGGACCGCCTGGTCTACGACTCCCGCGGCAACTTCGACGTCGCCCGCAACTACGCCGTCGACATCACCGGCCGTGGCGTCTTCCTGCAGAACGCCGGCGTCCACACGCACAGCATCACCAGCCCCGACCTGGGCATGGGCGCGTACCGGAACGCGTACATCATCCGTGAGCTGCTCGGCACGGAGTACTACCCGGTCGAGAAGACCATCGCCTTCCAGGAGTTCGCCGTATGACCTTCACGTTCCGCCCCCTCGACCCGCTGAAGGACGCCGAGCTCCTGCACACGTGGGTCACCCACCCCAAGGCCGCGTTCTGGATGATGCAGGACGCGAAACTGGAGGACGTCGAGCGCGCCTACATGGAGATCGCGGCCGACGAGCACCATCACGCGCTGCTCGGTCTCGCCGAGGACGGCACGCCCGCGTTCCTGATGGAGAAGTACGACCCCGCGCACCGGGAGCTGGTCGGGCTGTACGAGCCGCGGTCCGGGGACGTCGGGATGCACTTCCTGGTGCCGGCCACCGACACCCCCGTGCACGGGTTCACCAGGTCGGTCATCACCGCCGTGATGTTCCACCTCTTCGAGGACCCGTCGGTGCGGCGGGTCGTCGTCGAGCCGGACGTCCGCAACACGGCCGTGCACGCCCTGAACGAGGCCGTCGGCTTCGTGGCCGAACGGGAGATCGACAAGCCGGAGAAGCGGGCGCTGCTGAGCTTCTGCACCCGCGAGCAGTTCGAGAAGGCGGTTACCGCATGACCCTCGCCGACGCCGTGGCCCATCTGTCCCCCGAGCGCTGGGCGACCGCCAACCGGCTGCTGCTGCGCAAGGCGCTCGCCGAGTTCGCGCACGAGCGGCTGATCACCCCGGAGGAGGACGGCGGCCAGTACGTCGTCCGCAGCGACGACGGGCTCACCAGCTACCGGTTCAGCGCCGTACGGCGGGCCCTGGACCACTGGGAGATCGACCCGGACTCCCTCACCCGGCACCGCGACGGCGGTGAACTGCCGCTGGCCGCGCTGGACTTCTTCATCGAGCTGAAGGAGGCACTGGGGCTGAGCGACGAGATCCTGCCGGTGTACCTGGAGGAGATCTCCTCCACCCTGTCGGGCACCTGCTACAAGCTCACCAAGCCGCGGGTGACCTCCGCCGAGCTGGCCCGCAGCGGCTTCCAGGCCGTCGAGACCGGGATGACCGAGGGCCACCCGTGCTTCGTCGCGAACAACGGGCGGCTGGGCTTCGGCATCCACGAGTACCTGTCGTACGCGCCGGAGACGGCGAGCCCGGTGCGGCTGGTGTGGCTGGCCGCGCACCGCTCGCGGGCCGCGTTCACGGCCGGTGCCGGGATCGAGTACGAGTCGTTCCTGCGGGCGGAGCTGGGCGAGAAGACGGTGGAGCGGTTCCGTGCCGTCCTCACCGACCGGGGCCTGGACCCCGCCGACTACCTGTTCATCCCGGTCCACCCCTGGCAGTGGTGGAACAAGCTGAGCGTCACGTTCGCCGCCGAGGTGGCCCGTGAGCTGCTGGTCTGCCTCGGCGAGGGTGACGACGAGTACCTGGCCCAGCAATCGATCCGGACCTTCTTCAACACCAGCGACCCGCACAAGCACTATGTGAAGACGGCCCTGTCGGTCCTCAACATGGGCTTCATGCGCGGCCTGTCCGCCGCCTACATGGAGGCCACCCCGGCGATCAACGACTGGCTGGCCCAGCTGATCGACAGCGACCCGGTGCTGAAGTCGACGGGCCTGTCGATCATCCGGGAGCGGGCGGCCGTCGGCTACCGGCACCTGGAGTACGAGGCGGCCACCGACCGCTACTCGCCGTACCGCAAGATGCTGGCGGCGCTGTGGCGGGAGAGCCCGGTGCCCTCGCTGCGGGACGGCGAGACCCTCGCGACCATGGCCTCCCTGCTGCACGTCGACCACGAGGGCGCCTCGCTCGCGGGCGCGTTGATCGAGCGGTCGGGCCTGGCCCCGGTGGAGTGGCTGCGGCAGTACCTGCGGGCCTACTACACCCCGCTGCTGCACAGCTTCTACGCCTACGACCTGGTGTTCATGCCGCACGGCGAGAACGTCGTCCTGGTGCTGAAGGACGGCGCCGTGCAGCGGGCGGTCTACAAGGACATCGCCGAGGAGATCGCCGTCATGGACCCGGACGCGGCCCTGCCGCCGGAGGTGCGGCGGATCCGGGTCGAGGTCCCGGAGGACAAGAAGCTGCTGTCGATCTTCACGGATGTCTTCGACTGCTTCTTCCGCTTCCTCGCCGCCCACCTCGCCGCCGAGGGCGTCCTGGCGGAGGACGACTTCTGGCGCACGGTCGCCGAGGTCACCCGCGCGTACCAGGAGGCGAACCCGGAGCTGGCCGACAAGTTCCGCCAGTACGACATGTTCGCCCCAAAGTTCGCGCTGTCCTGCCTCAACCGGCTCCAGCTGCGCAACAACAAGCAGATGGTGGACCTCGCCGATCCGTCCGGCGCGCTCCAGCTGGTCGGCACCCTGCAGAACCCGATCGCCGGGTTCTGACGGCGCCACAGACCTGACGGGCACCCCGGAGTACGGTCCCCCGGGGTGCCCGTCGGCTTCTCGGTCAGCGCGCCGGCCAGGGCACCTGCGGCGACCGGTAGTAGCGGATGCCGAGGGCGTCCCAGCGCGGGCCCTGCGCCGCGAGCCGCGCCTTGTAGGCGGTCCAGCTGTGCGTGGCCGCCGGGGACCAGCCCAGCTCGGCCGCGCCGGCGAGCCGCGGGAACGCCATGTACGCGATGTCGGCGGACGTGGTCAGGGTCTCGGACCACAGCGGCGCCTCGACGCCCCTGATCGCGGAGGCGGGTGCCCCGGCGAGGTAGGCGCCCGGGTTCCAGTCGTAGGACCGTCTGACCTCGACCAGGCCCGCCCACTTGGTGCCGAGGCGGGTGCTGCTCGTGTACTTCATGTCGAGGTAGATCCGGTCGGCCGGGGACAGGATCAGGCCGGTGCCGTTCCGGGCGGCCTTCGCGACCTGGGCCTTCTCCGCCGCGCTGGTGCCGTCCAGGCCCCAGTACTGGGCGAGGGCACCGCGGGCCGGGTGGGCGCCGGTGAGCTGGTGCCAGCCGATGACCGTCTTGCCGTACCGGGCGACGACCGGCTGCACGCGGTCCATGAACGTCACGTAGTCGGTGTGGCTGGTGGAGTGCGCCTCGTCGCCGCCGATGTGCAGGTAGCGGCCGGGGGTGAGGGCGGCCAGCTCCCGGATCACGTCGTCCACGAAGTCGTAGGTGACCTCCTTGGGCACGCACAGCGAGCTGAAGCCGACCTGGGTGCCGGTGTACAGCGGGGGTGCCACGCCGTCGCAGTTGAGCTGCGCGTAGGAGGCGAGGGCCGCGTTGGTGTGGCCGGGCATGTCGATCTCGGGGACGACCTCCAGATAGCGGGAGGCCGCGTACCGGACGATCTCCCGGTAGTCGTCCTTGGTGTAGAAGCCGCCCCGGCCGCCGCCGACCTGGGTGGAGCCGCCGTAGGAGGCCAGGCGCGGCCAGGAGTCGACCGCGATGCGCCAGCCCTGGTCGTCGCTGAGGTGCAGATGCAGCTCGTTGACCTTGTAGAGCGCCAGCTGGTCGATGTAGCGCTTGACCTGGGCGACCGTGAAGAAGTGCCGGGAGACGTCCAGCATGGCGCCGCGGTAGGCGTAGCGGGGGCGGTCCTGCACGGTGCCGCCGGCGATCTGCCAGGTCGCGCGCTGGACGGTCTTCTTCTCGACGGCCGCCGGGAGGAGCTGGCGCAGCGTCTGGACACCGTGGAAGAGCCCGGCGGGGGTGCGCGCGGTGAGGGTCACCCCACCGGCGCCGCTGTGCAGCCGGTAGCCCTCGGCGCCGAAGTCGCCGTCCGCGAGGCGGAGTCGGATGCCTCCGGTGCCGCCGTCGGTGACCGGCAGCGGATAGCCGGTGGCGGGGCGCAGCAGGCCGGCCAGGTAGCCGCCGATGCGGCGGACCTCGGCGGAGCCGTCGACGCGGACGGTGGTGGCGCGGGTGATGCGGTACGGCGTTCCGCCCGGGGTGACCGAGGCGGGTGCCGGGATCACCCGGTTCAGCGGGGTGGGGGCGGCGGCCCGGGCGGTGGGGGCCGCGCCGAGGGTGAAGCCGCCGGCTGCCGCGAGCAGCAGCAGGGAACCGAGGACGCGGGGTGTTCGGGGAGTCGTGCTGTGGTGCCGTCTCACATGCGCTCCCTTCCGATGTGGTCGGGACCAACTGTCCCGCAGATCGGGTGGAACAATCCCCGCATGGCGGAAATCATCCAGAAGGACGGAACCTGGGCCTTCGACGGCGACTCCCTGCGCATCACACCGGGCCGGGACAAGAGCGTGGGCCTGCTCCGCCGCGAGCTGGGCGAACTCGTCGTACCGCTCGGCGCGTTGGCCGGGATCTCCTTCGAGCAGGGCCGGAAGGCGGGGCGGCTCAGGCTGCGGCTGCGCGACGGCGCCGATCCGCTGCTCCAGGCCACGGCGGGCCGGCTGGCCGAGGCCCACGACCCGTATCAGCTGAGCGTGGAGCCCGACCGGTACGGGGTCGCCGAGTACGTCGCCGACGAGGTGCGCAACGCCCTGCTGCTGGACGGGGTTTCCCCGGCCCCGGTCACCGCGTACCTGCTGCCGGGCCCGTCGGTGCCGGTGTCCGTCTCGGCCGGGGACGGCACGGCGGGCTTCGACGGGGACCGGGTGAGGCTGGAGTGGAACTGGAAGACGGAGGACGCCAAGGCCTCCTCGGGCCCGCGCACCATCCCCCTCGCGGAGATCACCGGTGTGGACTGGCAGCCGGCGGCCGGCCTGGAGAACGGGCATCTGCGGTTCCTGGTGCGCGGCGCCCCGGCCGCCGTGCCGCCCAAGTACGACCCGAACGCGGTCGAGCTGTGGGGCTTCAAGAAGGATCCGCTGATGGTCCTGGTCGCGGCGGCCGTGCAGGCGCGTCTGCCGCATCCCTCGGCGGCCGGCCCCGAGGTGCCTCAGATCCCGCCGCAGCGGGCCGCGGAGCCGGCCGGGGACGACCACGACGTGCTGCTGCGCCGGCTGCGGGAGCTGGGCGAGCTGCACCGGGACGGGGTGCTGACGGACGAGGAGTTCACCCTGGCCAAGCAGGCGGTCCTCAAGCGCTTGTGAGGGCCGCCTGCTCGCCGGTGGCCTACTTGGCCTTGCGGGAGACCGTGAAGTGGTCGATACGGTCGCCGGTCTCGGCGATGCCCGACACCTTCAGCGTGGTCTGCCGGCCCTTCGGGGCGGGCGTGACGTCCACGCGGAGGAAGGAGTAGTCGAGGTAGCGCACCCGGGACCAGGCGACGGTCTCGTCGACCTTGCCGTCCTTGGTGTTCACGAACGAGGCGACCGAGTCGGTCTCGTGCTCGTGGCCCTCGTAGGAGTCCGGGGCGGAGAAGGCGTACAGGCTGCGGCCGGCGGCGCCCGCGGTGACGTACACCACACCGTCGGTCTCGGGGTAGGCGGTTCCGCCGATCGGCAGCTTCCTGGTGACCTTGCCGGCCTTGATGACGTCGGTGCGCTCGTACTGGTGGTTGTGGCCGTTGATGACCAGGTCCACCGTGTACTTCTCGAACAGCGGCACCCACTCCTGGCGCACCCCGCCCTCGGAGGCGTGCGCGGTGGAGGTGCAGTAGGCGCAGTGGTGGAAGAAGACGACGATGAAGTCGACGTCCTTGGCGGCGCGGAACTTCTTCAGCTGCCCTTCCAGCCACTTGGTCTGGGTTCCGCCCGATATGCCCAGGTTCGCCGGGATCTCGAAGGAGACGTCGTTGGCGTCGAGCGAGATGACCGCCGTGTTGCCGTAGACGAAGGAGTAGACGCCCGGCAGGTTCCTCTTGTCGGGCCCGTTGTCGGGGAGCGTCCAGCGGGCCTCCTCGCCGCCGTAGCCGTTGGGCGAGTACCAGGCCTCCATGTCGTGGTTGCCGTACGACACCATCCACGGGACCTGCTTGGCGACCGACTCGGTCTGGTACAGGAACTGGTCCCAGGTGCGCGAGTCGAACCCGGTGTCGGTGGTCCTGCCCGCGCCGGACGGGTCGCCGTAGGCGATGTCGCCGGCGTGCAGGTGGAAGGCCGGGTTCTGGCCGAGGATCAGGGCGTTGTTGGCCAGGCCGTGGTAGCCGACGCCCTCGTCACCGAAGGCGGTGAAGGTGAACGGCGCCTTGTGGGCGGGGGCGGTGGTGAAGGTGCCCAGAGTGCCCGCCAGGTGCGGCTGGGCCGGGTCGAAGCCCTGGTGGCCGACGCCGTAGTAGTACGTCCTGCCGGGGCGCAGGCGGGTCAGCCTGGCGTGCAGGTAGTACTGGGTGTGGTCACCGCTCGCGCCGACACCGGCCGGGGTGTACAGGGTGCGGACCTCGGCCTCGATCGCGCGGGAGAGGTCCCAGGGGTGGGCGCCGATGCGGATGAACGGCTTCTTGACGGCGACCGGGACCTGCCAGGAGACGGTGATCTCGGTGCGCGGGTCGTTGCCCCAGGCCAGGTGGCGGCCGAAGGGGGCGACGAGGGAACCGTCGACCGTGGCGGCGGAGGTGACGGTGCGCTGGGCCGGGACGACGGCCCGGGCGGTGGCACCCGGCACGAACGCGCCACCCGCGACGGCGCCCAGGGTGACGGCACCGCCCCTGATCATGGTGCGCCGCGAGAATCTGGCGCGCAGGTACTCGTGCTGCTCGGCCATGCTCATGCGCTCGGCCAGCTTCTCGGGTACGCCCATACGAGGAATGTCCATGGCGTCTGAAACTCGTCCGCTCGGGCAACGGGACACAAGACGCAGGATGGACAGCGTGCGAACAGCGCACCATGAGAGATCCAACAGGTGCTTGCCCGGAATCGGGCACGATTCTTGCGAAAGAGGCGCCGGTACTCCAGGATCTACCGGGTGCACGACGAACTTGTTGATCATCTGACGAGGTCCACGCCCCTGAACCGGGGCGAGGCGCTGCGGGTGATCCAGGACGTGCTCGCCTACTTCGACGAGACGACGCAGGACTTCGTCCGTCGCCGCCACCGCGAACTCCAGGCGCAGGGCCTGGTGAACGCGGAGATCTTCGAACGGATCGAGGCGGACCTGAAATACCGGGCGGTGGCGCCGCCGGAGCTGACGCTCAGGCAGCTGCGCCGCATGGTCTACGGCTGAGACGCCAGGCTGAGAGATACCTATATATGTGCGGAATTGTCGGATACATCGGGAAGCGTGACGTAGCTCCCCTCCTCCTGGAGGGCCTCCAGCGGCTGGAGTACCGCGGCTACGACTCCGCGGGCATCGTCGTCACCTCCCCGAAGACGCCCGGTCTGAAGATGGTCAAGGCCAAGGGCCGGGTGCGCGACCTGGAGGCCAAGGTCCCGGCGCGCTTCAAGGGCACCACCGGCATCGCCCACACCCGCTGGGCCACCCACGGCGCCCCCTCCGACGTGAACGCCCACCCGCACATGTCGGCCGACCAGAAGGTGGCCGTCGTCCACAACGGCATCATCGACAACGCCGCCGACCTGCGCCGCAAGCTGGAGGCGGACGGCGTCGAGTTCCTCTCCGAGACCGACACCGAGGTCCTCGTCCACCTGATCGCCCGCTCCACGGCCGAGAAGCTGGAGGACAAGGTCCGCGAGACCCTCCGGGTGGTCGAGGGCACCTACGGCATCGCGGTCATGCACGCCGACTTCTCCGACCGCATCGTGGTGGCCCGCAACGGCTCCCCCGTCGTCCTCGGCATCGGCGAGAAGGAGATGTTCGTCGCCTCGGACATCGCCGCCCTGGTCGCCCACACCCGCCAGATAGTGACGCTGGACGACGGCGAGATGGCCACCCTCAAGGCCGACGACTTCCGGACGTACACCACCGAGGGCACCCGCACCTCGGCCGAGCCGACCACCGTGGAGTGGGAGGCGGCGTCGTACGACATGGGCGGCCACGACACCTACATGCACAAGGAGATCCACGAGCAGGCCGACGCCGTGGACCGTGTGCTGCGCGGCCGCATCGACGACCGGTTCTCCACCGTGCACCTCGGCGGCCTCAACCTGGACGCCCGCGAGGCCCGGCAGATCCGCCGCGTGAAGATCCTCGGCTGCGGCACCTCGTACCACGCGGGCATGATCGGCGCCCAGATGATCGAGGAGCTGGCCCGCATCCCCGCCGACGCCGAGCCGGCCTCCGAGTTCCGCTACCGCAACCCGGTGGTCGACCCCGACACCCTGTACATCGCGGTCTCCCAGTCCGGTGAGACGTACGACGTCCTGGCCGCCGTCCAGGAGCTGAAGCGCAAGGGCGCCCGGGTTCTCGGCGTGGTCAACGTGGTGGGCTCGGCGATCGCCCGCGAGGCCGACGGCGGCATCTACGTGCACGCCGGCCCCGAGGTCTGCGTCGTCTCGACCAAGTGCTTCACCAACACCACGGTCGCCTTCGCCCTGCTCGCCCTGCACCTCGGCCGCACCCGCGACCTCTCCGTGCGCGACGGCAAGCGGATCATCGAGGGCCTGCGCAGGCTGCCCGAGCAGATCACCGAGATCCTCAAGCAGGAGGAGGAGATCAAGCAGCTGGCGGAGACCTACGCCGAGGCCCGCTCGATGCTCTTCATCGGCCGCGTCCGGGGCTACCCGGTGGCCCGCGAGGCCTCCCTGAAGCTCAAGGAGGTCTCCTACATCCACGCCGAGGCCTACCCCGCCTCCGAGCTGAAGCACGGCCCGCTGGCCCTCATCGAGCCGGCCCTCCCCACGGTCGCGATCGTCCCCGACGACGACCTGCTGGAGAAGAACCGCGCGGCCCTGGAGGAGATCAAGGCCCGCTCGGGCAAGATCCTCGCCGTCGCCCACCAGCACCAGGAGAAGGCCGACCAGACGGTCATCGTCCCGAAGAACGAGGACGAACTGGACTCCATCCTGATGGGCATCCCCCTCCAGCTCCTGGCGTACCACACGGCGAAGGCTCTCGGCCGGGACATCGACAAGCCGAGGAACCTCGCGAAGTCGGTGACCGTCGAGTAGGAAACAGAACGGACCCCCACGTGTGCCAGCCATCACGTGGGGGTCCTTTCCGTGCTGCTCGATTTCAGCCGGCGGCCGTCACCCCCCGGCCCGCAGCACGCCCCGGAAGGGCCGTCGGCCAGTGCGCGAGCGCGGCCGTCGCCGCGTACCAGGCCACCGCACCGGACGCGACAGCCACCCAACCGCCGACCTCGGCCACGGAGGAACTGTCGGCGAAGGCCGCGACGGCCAGCACCAGCATCGCCAGGAACAGCAGCCCGTGCGTGAGCTGCCCCAGGGTGTCCCCGCCGGCGAGGGTCAGGGTGAGCGCCACGAGGGCGAAGAGGAGCAGGAAGAGCCCGGCCGCGTTGGCGGACGACTGACCGGCGACCGCCCAGGTGAACCACAGCGCGCCGAGGGCCGCGAAGCCCGTGCCGGAGGCGCTGCCACCGCCCCGCAAGGCCAGCAGACCGATGAGGAAAAGGGCAACTCCGCCCACGTAGTGGGCCACTGACACGGCGTCGGACGTGGCCACTCCGTCGATGACCCCGGTCGTACCGAGGCCGAACGCCAACAGGGTGATGCCCAGGGCGAGTCGGCCGACGACGGTGGTGTTTCCGATTCCCGCGGAGACGTCGTTGTCCACGGCGGGCTCCCTTCGTGCAGGTGCAGGTGCGCGGTGACCGCTATATGCCCTTCACAAAGGCACAAACCACCTCTACGCGCGAGTAGTTCTGTGCTGCACCAAGGGAGTCGAAAGGCTCAGGGGATGACGATCACGGGCCGCTGCGCCCGCTTGGCGAGCCGTCCCGCGACGGAGCCGAAGATCCGGCCGACGATGCCGTGCGTGGAGCCGACGACGATCGCGTCCGCCTCGTACTCCCGCCCGACCTCCTCCAGCTCGTGACAGATGTCACCGCCCCGCTCGACCAGGATCCACGGCACCTCGGCCAGATAGTCCGCACAGGCCAGCTCCAGCCCGAGGACCTCCGTGCGGTGGTCCGGCACGTCGACGAAGACCGGCGGCTCGCAGCCGGCCCACACGGTGGTGGGCAGCCGGTTGGCCACATGGACGATGATCAGGCCGGAGTGGGACCGGTGGGCCATGCCGATCGCGTAGGCGAGGGCGCGCTCACTGGACGTGGAGCCGTCGAAGCCGACGACGACTCCGTGCCGGAAGGCGGGGTCGCAGGAAGGGCGTGACTCTTCCGCCGCCAGGGGATCGGCCGCCGTGGGATCGGCGACCGGCCGCTTGCGGTCCGCGGGTTCGAAGAATTCGTGACCGGCCATGGCTGTCTCGGCGTTGTGATCCTTTTATGGGTGGGACGACAGTGTGCGGCGGAGCTGTGTCCGGGAAACATCTTCCCAAGCCCATACCCCCAAGGGTACGGCGGCACGCCTCCTGAGCCCAGATCCCGCACACGCTCCGTGAGCGGCCCCCCGACGTCCGTAGGGGTTCACCGGAGCATGCACGAGCCGCGCCCGTAACGCAATGGTTGCTGCCCCGTACAGGCGGTTTGCACAGCATTCACAGATGCGCCTGCGGTGACCGAGCGGTCGGACGGGCGTTGAATCGGGGTGAGCCACCGCCACAGGGAGTACGAGATGCCCGCACCCCGCCCCAGCAGCGACCCGCGCCCCGCGCCGGACACCGCGAGCGATGTGATCCGCTGGGCGGCCTTCAGCTGCGTACTCGTCCCCGTGGTGCTCGTCTGGTACGGCACCTCGCTGGCCGGCGCCACGGGCACCGCGCTGGGCCTCGCCGCCGTCACGGCCGTCTGCCGGGTGCTGCTGCGCCGCTCCGAGCAGTGCGCCCGGCGTTGCGAGGCGCAAAGAGGCGGACGTCACACCCGGGAGCAGACACCGGTCGACTGACCTGTTTCCGCGCCTTCGAACGCTGCTTTTCAGCCAACTTCTCGATATCGGCCAGGAGGGGTCCCAACCACCCTCCAACCCCCGTTCCACCTGCACGGAAAGGGTCTACGGGCCGCTGCGCACCCTACGCGGTTTGGCCACTGCGACAAGGCGCACTTCCCTGCGCGCCTCGCGAGTGCAACGCTTCGTGATCGAATGCTTCACGCCAAGTTGTCATGTCGACAATGTGCCGCGTGGGGAACTGGTCACCGCGCGATCGCGGGAGCCAGTAAATTCGATCTTGACTGTCTTACGGCGGGGGACTCGTGCAGGACCGAGGGGAAACGTGCAGGAGCGACACAACCGAGGAGCCGCGACCACCGAGGGGGGCTTAGCAGTATGAGCCACGACTCCACTGCCTCGCCGGACGCCGCAGCCCGGAAACTGTCCGGGCGACGCCGCAAGGAGATCGTCGCGGTGCTGCTGTTCAGCGGCGGCCCCATTTTCGAGAGTTCCATTCCACTGTCGGTGTTCGGGATCGACCGCCAGGACGCCGGCGTGCCGCGCTACCGCCTGTTGGTGTGTGCCGGCGAGGAAGGCCCGCTGCGGACCACAGGGGGCCTGGAACTGACCGCACCGCATGGGCTGGAGGCGATCTCACGCGCCGGGACGGTCGTCGTACCGGCCTGGCGTTCGATCACCTCACCGCCACCGGAGGAGGCGCTCGACGCGCTGCGTCGGGCACACGAGGAAGGCGCCCGCATCGTCGGGCTGTGCACGGGCGCGTTCGTGCTCGCGGCGGCCGGACTGCTGGACGGCCGCCCGGCGACCACCCACTGGATGTACGCACCGACGCTGGCCAAGCGCTACCCGTCGGTCCACGTGGATCCACGGGAACTGTTCGTCGACGACGGCGACGTCCTGACGTCGGCGGGTACGGCGGCCGGAATCGATCTCTGTCTCCACATCGTGCGGACGGACCACGGCAACGAGGCGGCCGGCGCGCTGGCCCGCCGCCTGGTGGTCCCGCCGCGCCGGTCCGGAGGACAGGAGCGCTACCTCGACAGGTCTTTACCAGAGGAGATCGGCGCCGACCCGCTCGCCGAGGTCGTCGCCTGGGCGCTGGAACACCTCCACGAGCAGTTCGACGTGGAGACACTGGCGGCACGCGCCTACATGAGCCGCCGTACGTTCGACCGCCGGTTCCGCTCGCTCACCGGGAGCGCTCCGCTGCAGTGGCTGATCACGCAGCGGGTGCTGCAGGCGCAGCGGCTGCTGGAGACGTCGGACTACTCCGTGGACGAGGTGGCGGGCCGGTGCGGCTTCCGCTCGCCGGTGGCCCTGCGCGGCCACTTCCGCCGCCAGCTCGGCTCGTCCCCCGCCGCCTACCGGGCCGCCTACCGGGCCCGCCGGCCGCAGGGCGACAGGCCGGGTGAGACGGAACCGACGGCGCCACAGCCCGGCCAGCAGGGCGCGCCCGCGGGCCTGTCCGGGCCCGGACCGGTGGGCGGCCCGCCGCCCGCCCTGCTGCACGAGCACCGGGACGGCGGAGTGCCGATGCAGACCCGCCGGGCCGCGGCCGGAGCGGTGGGACTGCTGCCGGGGCCGCGCAGCGGTAGCTGAGCGCAGAGCAAGAGGGGGCGAGCGGATGCTCGCCCCCTCTTCTCCGTACCGGTGGCTTCTCCGGACCGGTGGCTTCTCCGTACCGGTGGCTTCTCCGGACCCGCGGCCCCCGTCACAGGGGGCACCCAAAAGCTCAGGTCCGCTTTAGGGTGGTCGCATGAACGATCGCATGGTGTGGATCGACTGCGAGATGACCGGCCTCTCGCTGTCCGACGACGCTCTCATCGAGGTGGCCGCCCTCGTCACCGACTCCGAGCTGAACGTGCTGGGCGAGGGGGTCGACATCGTCATCCGGCCGCCGGCCCGTGCGCTGGAGACGATGCCGGAGGTGGTCCGTCAGATGCACACCGCGTCCGGGCTGCTCGCCGAGCTGGAGAACGGTACGACCCTGCAGGACGCCGAGGAGCAGGTCCTCTCCTATGTCCGGGAGTACGTGAAGGAGCCCGGCAAGGCGCCCCTGTGCGGCAACTCCGTCGGCACCGACCGCGGTTTCCTCCTGCGGGACATGCCGACGCTGGAGGACTACCTCCACTACCGCATCGTCGACGTGTCCTCGGTCAAGGAGCTGGCCCGCCGCTGGTACCCGCGGGCGTACTTCAACAGCCCGGAGAAGAACGGCAACCACCGGGCCCTCGCCGACATCCGCGAGTCGATCGCCGAACTGCGCTACTACCGCGAGGCCATCTTCGTGCCGCAGCCCGGCCCGGACTCCGACACCGCGAAGACGATCGCCGCCAAGCACGTCCTGCCCGCGCAGTAGCCGTCACCGGGGCCGCGCGAAAACCTGTGCGCGAGCACCCCTTCGGACCCTGTAGACTTCTTCTCGGCCGGTCGGGGAAAACACTCCTCGAACAGCCGGTCGTGGTGGGTGTAGCTCAGCTGGTAGAGCACCTGGTTGTGGTCCAGGATGTCGCGGGTTCGAGTCCCGTCACTCACCCTGAGTAATCAGCCGGTGACTCCGTCGCAAGACGGGTCACCGGCTGATCGCGTTTCACCGCGGGGTCCGATGCCGACGCCCGCGCGCTCGAGGTCGACCTCCCCGCGCTCATGACGACGCGCGGACCACCAGTTCCGTGGGGAGCACCGCCCGGCGGCGGTCCAGGCCTCGGGACGCGGGCGGGCGGCGGTCGGCGATCTCGGCCTGGAGGAGGTCGATCATCGCGCGGCCCATCTCCTCTATGGGCTGGCGGACGCTGGTGAGGGGCGGGTCCATGTGGCGGGCGATGGCGGAGTCGTCGTACCCGACCAGGGCGACGTCGTCGGGGATGCGGCGGCCCGCCTCGCGCAGCACCTGCCGGGCGCCGGCCGCCATCACGTCCGAGCCGGCGAAGACCGCGTCCAGGTCGGGGTGGCGGGTGAGCAGGAGCTGCATCGCGCGGCGGCCGCCCTCCTCGGTGAAGTCGCCGGGCTCGATGAGGAGGTCGTCCGCCGGGTGGCCCGCGTCGCGCAGGGCGTCGCGGTAGCCGTCGGCGCGGCGCTGGGCGCCGTAGACGTCCAGGCGGCCGGTGATGTGCGCGATCCGCCGGCGGCCCCGGCCCAGCAGGTGCTCCACGGCCGAGCGGGCGCCGCCGTAGTTGTCCGAGTCCACCGAGGTGAGCGACTCGGCCGCCGAGCGCGGGCCGCTGATCACGGCCGGGATCTCCAGCTGGGACAGGAGGTCGGGGAGGGGGTCGTCGGCGTGGACCGAGACCAGGAGGACGCCGTCGACGCGGTGGGCCGCCAGGTACTGGGCGAGGCGCTGCCGCTCGCGGTCGCTGCCGGCGAAGATCAGCAACAACTGCATCTCGGTGTCCGCGAGTTCCGCGCCGACACCGCGCAGCATGTCCGAGAAGTACGGTTCCGCGAAGAAGCGGGTCTCCGGCTCGGGGACGACCAGGGCGATGGCGTCGGTGCGGTTGGCCGCGAGGGCGCGGGCGGCGGTGTTGGGGACGTACCCCAGCTCGGCTACGGCCGCCTCGACCGCGGCGCGGGTGGCGTCACTGACCCGGGGCGAGCCGTTGATCACGCGGGAGACCGTGCCCCGCCCGACCCCGGCCCGGGCGGCGACCTCTTCGAGCGTGGGCCGCCCTCCGCTCCGGCCCCGCCCTCCGTGGCTTGCCATGGGCTCCGCCTTTCTCGCCGCGTCCTTCTTATGGCTGGAATCTAACAGTCCTGGCCAGAGTGACGGGCGGGGCGAGGGGCCCGCGAGGGCAGTTAACAGGCAGATAACTGAACGCGGTTCGCCCCGTCCGCTCCCTTGACACCCCGCCGGGAACCGACGACTCTTCAACACATCACTTGTGGGAGCGCTCCCACAGTACCTGACACCTACACATCCCGCACGTTCCCCGCCCGAGCCGCAGCGAGTACGAACGGGCCCGATTCCATGCAGTTGGCCGGGGGGTCGGCACGTCAGGCAACAGGAGGACGCAATGCGCACGAGCATCCGCCGGTCCCAGCGGCTGATGGCCCTCGCGGCCGTGGCCGCGCTGACCACGGGGCTGCTGGCCGGCTGCGCCGACGACTCGGACGACGGCACGTCCGACAACTCGGGCGGCGGCGGTGGCGGCAAGGGCAAGATCACGCTGACCATCGGGACCTTCGGCGTCTTCGGTTACAAGCAGGCCGGCCTCTACGACGAGTACATGAGGCTGCACAAGGACATCAACATCAAGGAGAACGTCACCACCAGAACAGACGTGTACTGGCCGAAGGTGCTCACCCGCCTGCAGGCCGGCTCCGGCACCGACGACGTCCAGGCCATCGAGGTCATGAACATCACCGAGGCGGTGCAGACGCAGGCCGCCAAGTTCGTGGACCTCGGCAAGGAGGCCGACAAATCCCAGTGGCTGGACTGGAAGAACGCCCAGGCCACCACCAAGGACGGCAAGCTGATCGGACTCGGCACCGACATCGGCCCGATGGCGATCTGCTACCGCAAGGACCTGTTCGAGAAGGCGGGCCTGGAGACCGACCGCACCAAGCTCGCCGAGCAGTGGAAGGGCGACTGGGGCAAGTACGTCGACCTCGGCAAGCAGTACATGAAGAAGGCGCCCGGCGGCACCAAGTTCGTGGACTCGGCCTCCTCGGTCTACAACGCGGCCCTCGGCGGCGGGGACCAGCGGTACTACAAGGAGGACGGCACCGTCGTCTGGGACACCTCGCCGAGCGTCAAGAAGGCCTGGGACACCGCCATGGAGGTGGCCACCAGCGACATGTCGGCGAAGCTGAAGCAGTTCGACAAGCCGTGGGACCAGGGCTTCGCCAACGGCACCTTCGCCACCGTGGCCTGCCCGGCCTGGATGCTCGGCCAGATCCAGGAGAAGGCCGGTGACTCCGGCAAGGGCAAGTGGGATGTGGCGGCGGCGCCGACCGCGTCCAACTGGGGCGGCTCCTTCCTCGGTGTGCCGACGGCGAGCAAGCACCAGAAGGAGGCCATCGAGTTCGCGAAGTGGCTGACCGCGCCGGAGCAGCAGGCGAAGGTCTTCGCCAAGCAGGCCAGCTTCCCGTCCACGCCGTCGGCGTACGCGGACCTGAAGCCGGCCGCCGACACCACGGCGTACTTCTCGAACGCGCCGCTGACACAGATCTTCTCGGACTCGGCGAAGACGATCCCGACGCAGTACTTCGGCATCAAGGACCAGGCGATCAACACCGCGCTCACCGACGTCGGCATCCTCCAGGTCGAGCAGAAGGGCAAGTCGCCCGGGCAGGGCTGGGACGCCGCGAAGAACGAGATCAAGGACGTGCTCGGCCAGTGAGCAGCTCCAAGCAGGCTCTCGCGCGTACCGCGTCGAGCGCCGAGGCCGCGCCCGGCTCCACGCCGGGCGCGGCCCGGGGCGCTCGCGGTCGCGGTGGGCCGGCGGGCGCCGAATCCTGGCGCAGCCGGCTGTACCGCTGGGACATGAAGGCGTCGCCGTACGCCTTCGTCGCCCCCTTCTTCCTCCTCTTCGGGGCCTTCTCCCTGGTCCCGCTGCTCTACACGGCCTGGTACTCGCTGCACGACGTGCAGCTGTCGGCCCTCGACCACCAGACCTGGGCGGGTCTGGACAACTACCAGAAGCTGTTGTCCTCGGACTTCTTCTGGAACGCCCTGAAGAACACCCTCACGATCGGCATCATCTCGACCGTGCCGCAGCTGCTGGCCGCGCTGGGGCTCGCGCACCTGCTGAACTACAAGCTGCGCGGCTCGACCGCGTGGCGCGTGGTGATGCTGACCCCGTACGCCACCTCGGTGGCGGCCGCGACCCTGGTGTTCACGCTGCTGTACTCGTGGGACGGCGGCATGGTCAACTGGATCCTCGATTTCTTCGGAGTCGGTCCGGTCAACTGGCGGGAGTCCGACTGGGGTTCGCAGTTCGCGGTGTCGTCCATCGTGATCTGGCGGTGGACCGGGTACAACGCGCTGATCTACCTGGCGGCGATGCAGGCGATCCCGGCCGATCTGTACGAGTCGGCGGCGATCGACGGCGCCAACCGCTGGCAGCAGTTCCGGCACGTGACCATCCCTCAGCTGCGGCCGACGATCCTGTTCACCGTGGTCGTCTCCACCATCGGAGCGACCCAGCTCTTCGGTGAGCCGCTGCTGTTCGGCGGGGTCAGCGGGTCCAAGGGCGGTTCGGAGCACCAGTACCAGACGCTCGGCCTGTACATGTACGACCAGGGCTGGATCATCGGCAACCTCGGCAAGGCCTCCGCGATCGCCTGGTCGATGTTCCTCATCCTGCTGATCATCGCCGCGGTCAATCTGCTGCTCACCCGACGGCTGAGGAAGTCCCAATGACCACCACTGAACTCACGCTGCCCCGGAAGACCGGCGGGCGCCGGCGCCGGAGGGGTGCGGGCAAGCAGCTGCACGCGGGCCCGGTGACCTATGTCGTGCTGACCGTGTTCGCGCTGGTCTCGCTGGCTCCGCTGGTGTGGACGGCGATCGCGGCCTCCCGTACCAATCACCGGCTGGCCGAGACCCCGCCGCCGCTGTGGTTCGGCGGCAACCTGTTCAAGAACCTCGAGACGGCCTGGGACGAGGCCGGGCTCGGCACCGCGATGGTCAACTCGGTGATCGTGGCGGGCACGATCACGGTGAGCACGGTGGTGTTCTCCACGCTGGCCGGCTTCGCCTTCGCCAAGTTGCGGTTCCGGTTCTCGGGCCTGTTGTTGCTGCTCACCATCGGCACGATGATGATCCCGCCGCAGCTCGCCGTCGTACCGCTGTATCTGTGGATGTCGGACCTGGGCTGGTCGAACCAGCTGCAGACGGTGATCCTGCCGAGCCTGGTGACCGCGTTCGGTACGTTCTTCATGCGGCAGTACCTGGTACAGGCGCTGCCGACCGAGCTGATCGAGGCAGCCCGGGTGGACGGGGCGAGCAGTCTGCGGATCGTCTGGCACGTGGTCTTCCCGGCGGCGCGCCCCGCGATGGCGGTGCTGGGCCTGCTGACGTTCGTGTTCGCCTGGAACGACTTCCTGTGGCCGATCATCGCCCTGAACCAGCAGAACCCGACCGTGCAGGTGGCCCTGAACTCGCTCGGCACCGGCTACGTCCCCGACCAGGCTGTGATCATGGCGGGGGCGCTGCTCGGCACGCTGCCGCTGCTGGTCGCCTTCCTGCTGTTCGGCAAGCAGATCGTGGGCGGGATCATGCAGGGCGCGATCAAGGGCTGATCCGCCCGTCCGCTCCACGGGGCCGGGTCACCGCCGTCCCGGCCCCTTCTCCGCACGCATCCACCGGCTCTTCAGACCCTTCATGGGAGCGCTTCCATGCCTGACTCCGTTTCGTCCGTGACCTTTCCTCCCGCCTTCCTCTGGGGCGCCGCGACCTCGGCGTACCAGATCGAGGGGGCGGTGCGGGAGGACGGGCGCACCCCTTCCATCTGGGACACCTTCAGCCATACGCCGGGCAGGACGGCCGGCGGCGAGACCGGGGACGTCGCGGTCGACCACTACCACCGCTACCGCGACGACGTGGCGCTGATGGCGGAGCTGGGCCTCGGCGCGTACCGCTTCTCGGTCTCCTGGTCCCGGGTGCAGCCGACGGGCCGGGGTCCGGTGGTCCAGCGGGGCCTGGACTTCTACCGCCGCCTGGTGGACGAGCTGCTGGCGCGGGGCATCAAGCCGGCGCTCACCCTCTACCACTGGGATCTGCCGCAGGAGCTGGAGGACGCGGGCGGCTGGCCGCTGCGGGACACCGCGTTCCGGTTCGCCGAGTACGCGCAGCTCGTCGGCGAGGCGCTGGGCGACCGGGTGGAGCACTGGATCACCCTCAACGAGCCGTGGTGCAGCGCCTTCCTGGGCTACGGCTCCGGGGTGCACGCGCCCGGCCGTACCGACCCGGCGGCCTCGCTGCGCGCGGCGCACCATCTCAACCTCGGGCACGGGCTGGCCGTTTCGGCCCTGCGGGCGGCGATGCCGTCCCGCAACCAGATCGCGATCAGCCTCAACTCCTCCGTGGTACGGCCGCTGTCCCAGGACCCGGCCGACCTGGCCGCGGCCCGCCGGATCGACGACCTGGCCAACGGCGTCTTCCACGGCCCGATGCTGCACGGCGCGTATCCCGAGACGCTGTTCTCCGCGACGGCCCCGGTGACCGACTGGTCGTACGTCCTCGACGGCGACGTCCGCACCATCAACGCCCCGCTGGACGCGCTCGGCCTGAACTACTACACGCCGACCCTGGTCTCGGCCGCGTCCGGCGAGGTCAAGGGCCCCCGGGCGGACGGCCACGGCAGCAGCGACCACTCGCCCTGGCCCGCCTGCGACGACATCGTCTTCCACCAGACGCCCGGCGAGCGCACGGAGATGGGCTGGACGATCGACCCGACGGGCCTGTACGACCTGCTCATGCGCTACACGCGCGAGGCACCGGGCCTGCCGCTGTACATCACCGAGAACGGCGCGGCCTACGACGACAAGCCCGACCCCGACGGCCGGGTGCACGACCCCGAGCGCATCGCCTACCTGCACGGCCATCTGTCGGAGGTGCGCCACGCCATCGCCGACGGCGCCGATGTGCGCGGGTACTTCCTGTGGTCCCTGATGGACAACTTCGAGTGGGCGTACGGCTACGACAAGCGGTTCGGCGCGGTGTACGTGGACTACGCGACGCTGGAGCGGACGCCCAAGTCGAGCGCGCGGTGGTACGCGGAGGCGGCCCGGACGGGGGTGCTGCCGCCGGTGGACTCCGCCGCGTGACCGGTGGCGCGGCCCGTCGTGGGGGCGGGCCGCGCCGCGGGTCAGCAGGGGGCGAGGGTGGTCGGCTCGCCGGTGAGGGCGGTGGCCGTGACGAAGCCGGTCCCGCCGTCGGCGAGCCGCAGCCGCACCCAGACACCGCTGGTACGGCCGTGGGCGGTGACCTCGTCGCCCTGCTGGACGCAGACCGCCGGGTAGTCGGCGCCGGCCACGACGCCGCCGACCCGCTCGCCGGTGGTGCTCGGCGCCGAGCGGACGGGGGCGCCGGCGTCGGCGTGGACGGTGGTGGCGTCGGTGTCGGTGGGGACGGCGTCCGGGGTGTCCGTGGGGGTGGCCTCCGGGGAGGCGGTGTCGGTCGGGGAGGGCGTGCCGTCGGTGGCCGAGGGGCTCGGTGGGGCGTCGGGCCCGGAGACGTAGACCGTGGCGGCCTGCTCGGTGCTCGCGGTGACCTTGTCGCCCGGTCCCGGGTCCCCGTCGGCGGCCGGGGGCAGTTGGACGGATCCCTCGGGCGCGGTGGGGATCACCACGCGGGTCACCGTGCCGTCGTCCTGGCCGGCCGGTTCGGTGGCGTACTGGACCGTGAGGCAGGCGGCGGACAGCTCGGCCACCGTGTCCGCGACGGAGTCGCCGGCGGAGACCTCGGGCAGGGTGACCCCGACGCTCCCCCCGCTCGGGCAGGAGGAGGCGGAGGCGGTGGCGGTGGGCACCGGGGTGTTCTGCCGGGTGTCGGAGATCTTCAGGGTTCCGCCGGTCCTGCGCCGCGTGAAGTCGGCCCGGAGAATGCCTTTCGCCGGGGCCAGCGGGACTCCGTCGAGAGCCGGTTCCACCTTGCGGTCGGTATGGACCAGGTAGCCGGATTCGACCAGTCCGAGATTTCTGTCGACGTACCGGATGACGGCGGTGAGATATCCCTTGGGATTGATGGCGAACTGGTGTTCCACACCGGTGTTCACACTGAAAGTGCCGATCGGTGTCACGAAGTTCTTGCCCACGGAAACGCTGATCTTTCCGGAGGCGTCGAGTGTGAAGGTCACCGGTACGAATTCCGGTGTGAAGGACACGGACGGATCCTGCTTCTCGCAGCCGGCCGCGCCCACCAGGGCGAACAGTGACACTCCCGCCAGCAGCAGGGCGGTCCCGCGCATACGTATCGAGCCCATGGCTCTCCCCCGATTCTCCGCCGGCGCACGACGGCTGGGGCAGCGTAGCGACGCGATTCGCGGCCCCGCCAGTGGAATTGACCGGCTGGTGCCAGAGGGGCTGATGAGGCGAGGCCCGGCGCATTCGATGCGCCGGGCCCGTTATGGGTTCCTCGGTACTTCGCGCGACTACTTGTACGCTCCGAACGCCTTCGAGAAGGCGGACTTCTCCTGCGTGATCGAGCTGCACGTGGCGTCGGCGGCGGGCTTGCTGCCGCCCGCGCACTCCTTGTCACGGGTCGCGGACCACATGGAGAGCCAGCCGAGGCCCTTGGACTTGGCGAAGTTCACCAGCTGGGTCGCGTCCTCCACCTTGAAGACCTCGGAGGAGACGTCGTTGACACCGATCATCGGGGTGACGGCGACGGCCTTCCAGGCGGCGGAGTCCGACAGCCCCAGCACACTCTTGACCTGGGCCTGGGTGGCGGTCGCGGCCTGCTCGGCGTAGGTGCCCATGTCGCCGCTGTACGAGGCGCCGTAGTCCATCGCCATGATGTTGACGGTGGTGATCTTCACGCCGTTGGCCTTGGCGTCGGCGAGGAGGTTCACGCCGTCCTGGGTGAGGCCCTCGGGCATCACCGGCAGGGTGAAGGAGACGTCCAGGCCCGGGTGCCGCGCCTGGAGCTTGGCGATGGCCTGGGCGCGGCGGGTGTTGGCCGCGGTGTCGGGCAGGGCGCCGCCCTCGACGTCGAAGTCGACCTTGGTCAGCTTGAAGGCGTCGACCGCCTTGCCGTACGCCGCCGCCAGCGCGTCCGCGGAGGAGCAGGTGGTGGCCAGCTCGGAGCCGGAGGCGCCGCCGAAGCTGACGCGGACGTCACCGCCCTTGGCGCGCAGCGCGCCGATCTGGGCGGCCACGGCGTCGCCGGTGAGGTCCGTGACGCCGCCCCACTTGGGGGTGCAGCCGCCGCCGTCGGTGAGGAAGGCGAGGTTGTAGTTCTTCACGCCGGTCGCGTCGGCGGCGCCGAGCAGGTCGAAGGCCGGGTAGAGGCTGGTGTCGACGTAGGGGGCGAAGCCTGCGGAGGAGGTGGTGCCGGTTCCGGTGCCGGTGCTGCCGGTGGGGGTGGGGGTCGCGGTCCGCGTCGGGGTCGCGGTCTGCGTGGGGGTGGTCGTCCTGGTGGGGGTGGGGGCCGGCGACCGGGTGGGCTCCGTCGGCCGGCCGCTCGGCTCGGGGGTCGCGCCGCCGTCCGCGGTACACGCCGCGTTGTCGATACGACAGCCCGTCGGGTCGCCGCCGCCGTTGACCACGAAGCCGACGGTCACCGACTTGCCGGGGGCCAGGCCGTCGGTGTCCCACTTGGCGGGCTTCACGGTGACGTGCCGGCCGCTGACGCTCGACTCGCCGTTCCAGAGGGAGGAGAGCGTGGCGCCCGCCGGGAGGTCGAACTCCAGCGTCCAGGTCTTCTCGGCCTGGCCGGTGTTGTTGGTGACGACGTACTGGGCGGTGTACCCCGTGGACCAGTCGCTGGTCTTGGTGTACGCGGCGTTCACCCCGGCCGCGTTCGCGGTGCCGGTGAGCAGGACGGCGCCGCCGCCGATCACGGCCGCGGCCACCAGGCCGCCTATCGCCTTGTTCCTGCCACTGATCCTGCGCCGGTGCGTGCTCATGCGCGTGCCTGCCTTCGCTGTTCACGGGGTGGGGTGGCAGCACGCTAGCGATCAGGAAAGGGACGAACCGCGCGTTCCAGGCGCCGGCCGCAGACCTTAGGGTTCGCTTAAGGAAGCGATCGGGGACGGTTAAAGGTCGAGACCAATTTGCCCGTTCGGCGCCTCCGTACGGCTCCCCGCTGTCTGCGGCCCACGGTCTTGCGGCCGTCCAGCTGGAACCAGATCCGCACCTCCGTGCCGCCCAGCACCGAGCCGCCGATGCGGACGTCTCCGCCGGTGGACTCGGCGAGCCGGCGGACGATGTCCAGGCCGAGGCCGGTGGAGCCGGCGTGTCCGGAGCCCCGGCCGCGGGCCATCGCCGCATCGGGGTCGGGTATGCCGGCGCCCGCGTCGGAGACCAGCACGATCACCGCGTCCTCGCCGTTGTGCACGTCGACCGCGAAGGCGGTGCCCTCGGCGGTGTGCCGGAAGACATTGCCGAGCAGGGCGTCGAGGGCGGCGGCGAGGTCGGCGCGGGCCACGGGTATGCGCACCGGCCGGTCCACGCCGGCCACCCGCCACTTGCGGCCCTCGTCCTCGGCGAGCGCGGACCAGAACTCCATGCGCTCGCGGACCACTTCGGCCGCGTCGCAGCCGGCGCCGGGTCCGGCGGCGGTCGTCTGCGGCTTGGCCTCGCGGGCCGTCCGGATGATGGTGTCGACCTCGTGCTCCAGCTGGGCCACGGCCGCCCGGGTCTGTTCGGCGGCCGGTCCGGCGCCGAGGGAGGCCGCGTTCAGCCGGAGCACGGTGAGCGGGGTGCGCAGCCGGTGCGAGAGGTCGGCGGCCAGTTCCCGCTCGTTGGCGAGGAGTTGGACGACCTGGTCGGCCATGGAGTTGAAGGCGACGGCGGCCAGGCGGAGTTCGGTCGGGCCCTCCTCCGGGACACGGGCGCCCAGCTTGCCCTCGCCCAGTTCGTGCGCGCCCTCGACCAGCCGCCGGGCGGGCCGCACCATGCGCACCCCGAGCCGGTCGGCCACGGCCACCGAGCCGACGATCAGCGCGAGGCCGACGGCCGCGAGCACCGCCCAGGCCGTGCCGACGCCGTTGGTCACCTCGGACTCGGGGACGTACACCTCGACCACCGCGATCGCCCCGGAGCCGAGCGCGACCGGCTGGAGCAGCGTGGAGCCGCCGGGCACGGCGGTGGTGGAGGCGCGGCCGAGTCTGCGCACGGCCTGGATGTCGCGGCCGGGGGCGCGCTGCCGGCCGAGGTCGAGCGCGGCCCGGCCGCCCTCGGCGGGCAGGTGGACCGCCATGCCGGAGTCGGCGCCGGCCGAGGCCACCACCCGCTCCAGCTGGTCCCGGTCGGTGGTGATGGACAGCGCGGGCGCGACCGCGGCGGCCTCCCGCTCGGCGTTCGAGAAGGCGCGGTCGCGAGCCATCTCCTTGACGACCAGGCCGAGCGGCACGGCGAAGGCGACCACGACCATCGTGGTGACCGCCAGGCAGACCTTGACCAGAGCCCATCTCATGGCGCGCCCTCGTCGTCGGACGGGGGTTCGAGCTTCACGCCGACGCCGCGCAGCGTGTGCAGATAGCGCGGCCGGGCGGCCGTCTCCCCCAGCTTGCGGCGCAGCCAGGACAGATGGACGTCGATGGTCTGGTCGTCGCCGTAGGACTGCTGCCAGACCTCGGCGAGCAGTTCCTTGCGCGCGACGACGACCCCGGGGCGGCCGGCCAGGAAGGCGAGCAGGTCGAACTCGCGGCGGGTGAGGTCGAGCCGGACCCCGTCCAGCTCGGCCTGGCGGCGCAGCGGGTCGACGGTGAGCCCGCCGACGCGCAGGACGGGCGAGGGCGGGGGCTCCGCGCCGCCGGAACGGGCCCGGCGCAGCACGGCCGCTATCCGGGCGGAGAGGTGCTCGACGGAGAACGGCTTGGTCAGATAGTCGTCCGCCCCGGCGTTCAGCAACCGGACGATCTCCGTCTCGTCGTCCCGGGCGGTGGCGATGATGACGGGCACGTCGGTGATGCCGCGGAGCATCTTCAGGGCCTCGGAGCCGTCCAGGTCGGGCAGTCCGAGGTCCAGGATGACCACGTCAAAGCGGAAATGGGCGACCTCGCGCAGCGCCTCCAGTGCCGTACCGACGCTGCGCACGGTGTGGGCGGCGTCGGTCAGGTGCCGGATGAGCGCCGAGCGTACGAACTGGTCGTCCTCGACCACGAGCACACTTGCCATGCGCCGCACCGTACGCCATGCGGGCAACACCGGGCGGGGGCCTGTGGACAACTCCGGGCATGTGCGTACGGCCGTGCCCCTGGGGCAGTATGGCCCGCGATGCGCAGAGGACTCGTACACGTACTGGCGTGGCTGCTCGCGACGGGAGCGGCGGTCACGCTGTCGTGGTGGGGTGTGCACACGGTGATGGCGGGGACGGCGTACGAACCGCCGCGCGCCCTGCCGGTCACGGCGGCCGACGCGGGCGCCCGGGACGTGACGTCGGCGTCCCGGGCGCCCGCTCCGTCCCCGACCCCGTCCCGCGAGCGGTCGGCGCCGGCCCCGACGCCGACGCGCACCCCGGCCCGCACGCCGAAGCCCTCCCCCACCGCCACGGCCGCCGGCCGGGTCGAGTCGTACGACACCGACGGCGGCCGGGCGGTGTTCGACCTGGGCACTTCCAGCGCGACCCTGGTCTCGGCGACCCCGGGGACCGGCTGGTCGATGCAGGTGTGGAAGACGGAGAGCTGGATCCGGGTGGAGTTCAGCCGGGGCGCGGACCGGGTGTCGGTGTTCTGCACCTGGCACGACGGTCCGCCGCGGGTGGAGGTCGGAACCTACTGAGTCACTGCGCGCAGACGACGTAGACGGTGCCGCTGGCCGCGGCGCCGTTGGCGCGCTGGCGGATGTCCCCCTTCCAGCCGACCGGCTGGCCGGCGGAGTTCTGGACCGGCTCGGTGCGCGAGACGTACATGCTGTCCGGCACGTCGACGCCGACACCGCCGCCGGTGGCGATGTAGCCGGACGGACAGTAGATCGTGGAGGAGCCGGTGGTGAAGTACTGGGACCTGACGAGGGGGTTGGAGACCGCGGCGTCGGCCGTGGAGGAGGTGAACGCGTTGAACGCGACCAGGGCGAGGAGGACCGCGGCGACCGCGCCCAGGGTGTAGGCCATCCGTCGGACAGCAGCGCTCATGACCGTTTCCTTTCGGTTCCTACCGAAACGATGGGCCACCAGATCAGCAGCAGCCGCAAAGCGACACGCGAAAGCCTCCTGAAATGAAGGGAGTTGCTCTAAGTCAGACCGTTTCTGACCGATCCTGATCCGCCCGGCAACCCTTTCGGCCCGGGCCGCGGGACCCTAGCGAAACACCGAGGGCGGAGGGGCCGGGGAGGCCGCTGCCGTATCGTCCGTCACCGGCACCGCGCCACCGGCGAAGTCGACGAGCTGCCGGCCGTGTTCGACCCGGCCGGGGTGCGGGTCGGAAGCGGCGCGGCGGGTCAGTTCGGCGAGCGGCAGCGGGAGGTCGGAGCCGACCAGGATCGCGTTGCCGAAGCGCTTGCCGCGCAGCACGGCCGCGTCGGCGATCAGCGCGAGTTCACCGAAGCGGGCGGCGGCGGTGGCGATCTGGCCGCGCAGGTGCGCGAGCGGCGGGCCGTCGGCGAGGTTGGCCGCGTAGACCCCGGAGGGCTTCAGCGCGCGGCGGACCTCGTCCAGGAACTCGGTGGAGGTGAGGTGGGCGGGGGTGCGGGCACCGCTGAACACGTCGGCGACGACCAGGTCGGCCCAGCCGTCGGGCACCTTGGCGAGCCCCGCGCGGGCGTCGGTCGCCCGCACCCGGATCCGCGCGTTCGGGTCCAGGGGCAGCTCGCGGCGGACCAGGTGGACCAGGCGCGTGTCGCGCTCCACGACCTGCTGGGTGGAGCGGGGCCGGGTCGCGGCGGCGTACCGGGCGAGGGTGAACGCGCCGCCGCCGAGGTGCACGGCGTGCACCGGCTTGCCGGGCGGGGCGACGAGGTCGATGACATGGCCGAGGCGGCGCTGGTACTCGAAGGAGAGGTACGCCGGGTCGTCCAGGTCGACGTGCGACTGGGGTGCCCCGTCGATCAGCAGCGTCCAGGCCCGGCCGCGGTCCGGATCGGGCACGAGCCGCGCGAGCCCGCCGTCGACCGGCTCCTCGACGACGGCTGCGGCGGCCGACCTGCGGCGCGTGTTCCTGGACCTGCCCATCTGTCCATTTTCGCAGGTGTGGGGGGTGGGCGCGGCGCCGGAGCGGTCAGCGGCAGTTGTCGGCCGCCTCGATCAGGCGGGCCGCCTCCCCCAGGGCCCGGCGCAGCACCACCGGGTCGGTGGCGAGGTCGGCCTCGCCGGGGGGCAGCAGCCAGTCGGAGCCCTCCACCGGCGGCTCGGGGTTCAGCCGCAGCCCGCGTCCGTTCGTCTCGGTGCAGGTGCTGCCGGGCACGTCCCAGCCCGCGGCCGTACCGGCCGGCACCAGGAAGCCGAGGGTGCCGCAGCCGTCGTCGTGCAGAACAGGACCCACCGCGTCCGCGGCGCCCCGCCGCAGGATGTCGACCGCCTCCAGCCCCTGCCGGGTCGGTACCGTCACGAGGTCGCATGCCGTGCCGCCCGCCACGGACGCGGACGACGACGGCGCCGTACAAGGATCGTTGCTCTGGCTGGTCTCCATGCCGACCTCCACCACACAGACCTGTTGCGCTCCATGGGGTCCAACGCGCGAGCCCGTCAACGGCTACGGCACAAGTGCGCCGCAAAGGATGGCACTTCATGGCAGATCGTGGATGAGATATCCGGTTTGTAGCCAAACACCGCGTGGCGGGTCCTTCACAGCAGGTACGTTCATGCCCGCCGGAACCAGGGCGTCACACGGGCAACTCGTCCCGAAATCACCCGGGCTCCGGCATGGTTCGACGGTTCGCACGAGAGGACCCGGCCATGGCGTCGTCAACGATGACCTCGTCACAACCCGAACGGCCAGCCCGGCCGAACCTCGCCTTCCGACACCTGCGCGGCCGGCGCTCACCGGCCGAGTTCGCGGCGCTGGTACGGCGGGCGGCGCGGGAGATCGGTGAGCGGGTGAGCTGTGACGCGCGCTACATCGGCCGGGTCGAGGCCGGTGAGATCCGCTGCCCCAACTACGCGTACGAACGGGTGTTCCTGCATATGTTCCCCGGCCGCACGCTCACCGACCTCGGCTTCGCACCCCGCTCGTCCGTCCGCGGACGCGCGGCGCGTACGGCCGGGGAGGCGCCGGAGGCGCTCGTCCCCGACGCGGGGGCCGGTGAGCCGGGCGGGACCCTCGATCCGTATGACCCGCAGGACCCCCACGAGAAAGACCCCCTGAACCACGAGGAGAGCGACGTGCTGCGTCGCGCATTCATGACCGGCGGAGGCGCCACGGTGGCCGCCGCCACGCTGGCCCCGCTGGGGCTCAACACGCCCGCCGTGGCGGCGGAACGGCCGCTGCGGCGGGCCGGGACCCCCGAGGCGGCGGCGCTGGAGGAGGCCGTCCGCCGGATCCGGCTGCTCGACGACCGGCACGGCGCGGACGGCCTCTACCGGCGCGCGGCGGCTCCGCTGCGCGCCGCCTACGCGCTGCTCGACGCCGGCGCGACCCGGCAGACCACCGCCGACCGGCTGCACGCGGGCGCCGGTGAACTCGCCATCTCCGTCGGCTGGCTGGCCCACGACTCCGGCCGCTTCGACGACGCGCGCTCGCACTACGCGGAGGCGCTGGCCACCGCCCGCATGACGGGCGACCCGGCCCTTGAGGCGCACGCCTTCTGCAACACCGCGTTCCTGGCCCGGGACGCCGGGCGCCCCCGGGAGGCGGTCCGGGCCGCGCAGGCCGCCCAGCGCGCCGCCCGGCCGCTCGGCTCCGACCGGCTGATGTCCCTGCTCGCGCTGCGCGAGGCGGGCGGCTGGGCGGGACTCGCCGACCGCACCGGCTGCGAGCAGGCGCTGGCCCGCGCGCACGCCCTCTTCGACCGGGGCCGCTCGGACGCCGACCCCGAGTGGATGAGCTTCTACGGCGAGGCCGAGCTGGAGGGGCTGGAGGCGCAGTGCTGGTCCACGCTGGGCGACTGGCGCCGGGCGTCCCGGCACGCGCGGCGGGCGGCGCATCTGCAGGATCCGCACTTCACCCGCAACATCGCGCTCTACACGGCGGAACTGGCCGACGATCTCGCCCGCGAGGGTCGTCCCGACGAGGCGGCGGAGGCCGGGTTGCGGGTGCTGGGCTTGCTGGACCAGGTCCAGTCCTCCCGCATCCAGACGATGCTCGCGGGTACGGCGCGTGTGCTGTTGCCCCACCGGCGGGCTTCGGGGGTGTCGGACTTCCTGGACCGCCACGCTTCTCTGCCACGGCGGGCGTAGGGCCGTTCCGGTCCGGGGTGCCCCTGCGGGGCGCTCACCCGTCAGCCGGCCAGGTGCCCCAGGTCGTTCCAGCTCTCGATCGCCGGTTCGCCGTAGGCCCAGCCCAGGACGGACAGGGAGGTCGGGTTCAGGCGGATGCGGGCGGCGAAGTCCAGGGGCAGGCCCAGCCAGCGGGCGCCGATCGAGCGCAGGATGTGGCCGTGGGCGAAGACGAGGACGTCGCGGTCGGCGGAGCGGGCCCAGGAGACCACCTCGTCCGCGCGCGCGGTGACCTCGGCGAGGGTCTCGCCCTCCGGGACGCCGTCCCGCCAGATCAGCCAGCCGGGCCGGACGGCCTGGATCTCGGCCGGGGTCATGCCCTCGTACACGCCGTAGTCCCACTCCATGAGCGTGTCCCACGCCGTGGCACGGTCACCGAAGCCGGCCAGTTCGCACGTCTCGCGCGCGCGGGAGAGCGGACTGGTGCGCACCTCCGCACCGGCCAGCCCGTCCAGCGGCGCCCGGTGCAGCCGCTCGCCGAGCAGCTTGGCCCCGCGCCGCCCCTCCTCCAGCAGCGGCACGTCGGTCCTGCCGGTGTGCTTGCCGGACAGCGACCAGGCCGTCTGTCCGTGCCGGGCCAGCAGGATGCGCGGTGCCATGGAGGACCTCTCAGTGAGCGGATGCGGTCCTTCCATCATCGCGCACCCCGGTCCGAGGCAACCGGCCGGGCGATCTCCGCGTCTTCGAGGGCTGACGCACCGGCGTGATCGGAGTGCCCGCCAGGGGCGGAGTAGGCACACCGTAAAGTGGCACGGTCGCCCGCCGGGGCGCCGCACAGCAGAAGGGGGAGGGCGATCGGATGCCGCAGACCGAGACACCGGGCACCGAGGTGGTCCCGCAACCCCGGCTGCGCTGGTGGACCGAGCTGCCCCTGATCCTGCTGGTCTACGGCTGCTACTCGGCCGGCCGGCTCCTCGCGCGCGGTGACGTCACCAGCGCCGTCGACCACGGCCTGGCGATCCTGCGCGTCGAGAAGGCCCTCCACCTCAACGCCGAACACCCGCTGAACCGGCTGTTCACGCACGAGGCCTGGCTCGGGGTCCCGGCCGACTTCTGGTACGCCTCGCTGCACTACCTGGTCACGCCCGCCGTCCTGGTCTGGCTGTTCCGCGCGCGTCCCCGGCACTACCGGGCGGCCCGCACCTGGCTGATGACGTCCACGTTCCTGGGCCTGATCGGCTTCACCCTGCTGCCGACCTGCCCGCCCAGGCTGCTCTCCGCCGGCCACGGCTTCGTGGACACGATGGCGCAGTACAGCACGTACGGCTGGTGGGGCGGCGCGGCCAGTGCCCCGCGCGGCATGGGCGGCATGACCAACCAGTACGCGGCGATGCCGAGTCTGCACGTGGGCTGGGCGCTGTGGTGCGGCGTCATGCTGTGGCGGTACGGCGGCACGCGCCTGACGAAGGTCCTCGGTGTCGTCTACCCGCTGGTGACCGCGCTCGTGGTCATGGGCACCGCCAACCACTACTTCCTGGACGCGGTCGCGGGCGTCGCCGCGATGGGCGTCGGCTTGCTGCTGGCACCGCACGTGATGCGGGCCGTGGACCTCGTCCGGACCCGGCCGGCACGCCGTGCCGCACCGGCCGCGGACGGCACGGGTTCCCCGATTGTCAGTGCCGGGTGCCAGACTTCCGCGGGTGAGCGAATTCCACGGCAGCGCGAGTCGCGGCTCGACCCCGCGGCCGGACCGGACGCCTCCCCCTCCGACGTCGGTGAGGAAGCTCCGGCACCGGCTCGCTGAGCTGCGCGGTCCCGACGTACCGGCCAAGGCCCTGGACGCCCGCGCCCTCGCGGCGCTCGCCGCGAACCCCGGGTGCGCCCGGCGGGCGGTCCTGGACGGCGCCGGGGTGGACAAGGCCCGGCTGGCGACCGCGCTGGGCGCGCCGTCCGGTTTCGGGCAGTCGCAGTTCGCGCTGACCCGGGGCAACGCGTTCGAGGCGCGGGTGAAGGCGGACGGCGGCGCGGAGCTGCTGCGGCTGGTGCACGCCCGGCTCGATCCGGGTGCCGAACCGCCCGCCGGGGCGGCCGTACCCGACCTGACCGCGCACGGCCCCGAGGGGCGTACGGCCCGTACGGCGCTGGCGCTGCGCGAGGCCGTGCGGGCCGGCGGCTGGACGCTGCTGGACCACCCGATGCTCGCCCTGGACGTCGCCGGTTCGCTCGCCTTCCTGGAGCCGGACGCGGTGGTGGTGCACCCCGACGGCAGCTGGTCGGTGGTGGAGATCAAGTCCTTCCCGATGGTGGACGGCACCGCCGACCCGGCGAAGGTGGGCGCGGCGGCCCGGCAGGCGGCGGTCTACGTACTCGCCCTGGAGGAGGTCGCGGCCCGGCTCTCCCCCGCTCCCCGGGTGCGTCACCGGGTGCTGCTGGTGTGCCCGAAGGACTTCTCCAACCTGGCCGCGGGCTCCGCCGTGGACGTCCGCAAGCAGCGCGCCGTCACCGCGCGCCAGTTGGCCCGGCTCACCCGCATCGAGGAACTCACCGACGCGCTGCCCGAGGGCACCTGCTTCGCGCCCGACCGGCCCGCCGAGGAACTGACGGCGGCCGTGGAGGCGGTGCCGGCGACGTACGCGCCCGAGTGCCTGTCCGCCTGCGAACTGGCCTTCCACTGCCGGGACCGCGCCCGCGCGGCCGGCGCGGTCACCCGGCTCGGCCGGCCCCTGCGGGCCGAACTGGGCGGCCTGGCCACGGTCGAGGAGGTCCTGGCCGCCGCCCGCGGCGAGGCCGGTGACCCGGACGACCCGGCGGTGGCCGCCCTGCGCCGCGCGGCGGCCCTGCGCGCGGAAGCCCTCCGGGCGGCCGGCGGCGTGGCGGCCCCCCGGACGGCCGCCGGTGTCGCGGCCCCGCGCGCGGAGGCACTGGCGACGGCCGGGGATGCTCCGGCGACGGCCCGGGAGGCGACCGCGTGTCCCTGATCACCACCCTCGCCCGGCTGGAGGCCGTCGGCAGTGGCCGGGCGCAGCCGGCCGCGACCGTCCGGCACCGGCACCTGTCCGACCACCCGCTGGTGTTCGTGCCGCTCACCACGGCCGGTGAGACCGGCGCCCCGCTCGGCGCGCTGGTCGGCACCGACCGGGACGCGCCCCGCCTGCTGGTCGTACCGCAGCCCCGCGACCGCGACCTGCGCTTCGCGTTCCTCGCCGACCTGGCGGACATCGTCCTGCCCTACATCGAGGCGTACGCGGAGTCCGTGGAGGCGGCCGAGCGCACCGAGACCGACCCGGAGACCGGCAAGCGGGTCAAGGTGGAGGCCGAGCTGTGCGCGGACGCGCCCCAGCTGATCGTGCCGAGCCGCACGGGCCTGGACTTCGTACGGCTGCTGGGCCGCTCGATGCGGTTCCGGCGCACCGCCGAGCAGGACCCCGACGCCCCCTACCCGGCGCCGCCCCGGGTGCCGCTGCTCGGCCGCTGGCTCACCCACTACGGCGAGCGGTCCCGGGTGCCCGGCTCCTCGCTGCTGCTCGCCCTGACCGACGTGCTGTCCCGGCACTGGGCGACCGGCCAGTCCGGTCTCGAGGACCAGCACCTGGGCGCGCTGCTCGCCTGGATCGACCCCCCGGAGGGCCTGACCGGCGCGGAGGCCGCCCGCCGGGCCGAACTCGCCAGGGACACCGACGGGCAGCTGCTGTGCCCGCCGGCCGGTCCCGCCACCGACCCGGCGTTCGACAACAAGCTGCTGGCCCCGGCGATCGAGCGCTACGACCGCGCGCGTACCGCCCTGGCCGCCGCCGAGGACCCGCTGGAGGCCGACGACCGGCTGGCCGCGCTCACCCTGGCCGAGCGGGAGGTCCGGGAGCTGGTCGAGAGCCGCACCCGGCCCACCTGGGATGCGGTGTGGCGGGGCCTGGACCTGCTGCGGGCGCTGCCGGCCGGGGCGCATGTGGCGGCGCGCTGGACCAGGGACCGCTGGTCGTTCACCGCGCACCGGGACCGGGTGCTGGCCGGCGAGCCCCCGCAACCGCGCCGGGACGACGCGGTGACGGCGGCGAACAAGCTGGCCACGCGCGAGCGGGAGCAGGCCCGGCTGGAGGCGCAGGAGGCGCTGGACGATCCGCTGGTGATGGCGGGGCGGCGGCTGGCCGGGGAGGCGTTCGCGGGCGAGGTGACCGACGTGGTGATGGCGTACAGCGAGGGCAGGCGGCCGAGCCCGCGCCCGCTGGTGACGGTCCGCACGGAGGACCGGCCGCACCTGGCCGAGCGGGCGAAGGTGTACCGCTCGCTGGGCGGCAAGCCGCAGTCCGCGGAGTTCGTCGGCCAGGAGGACGACGGGGCGCTGGTGCTGCGGATCCTGGACAAGATGGGCCGCGGCAAGGAGCCCGAGCCCGGGTCGGTGCCGGAGAAGGGCGACCGGGTCTGCTTCACCCTCTTCGAGCACGAGCAGCGCGGCGGCGCGAAGCTGCCCGACCCCGAGGAGACGCCCTGGACGCACGGCGGCCCGCCGGGCGAGCCGGCTCCGGAGGCGCCCGACCCCGTGACCGAGGAGGACGTGCTGTGACGACCGTCGACTTCGACCCCGGAGCCGCGGCCGCCCGTGCCACCGACGCGATCCTGCACGACACGCTGCACGGCGGCGAGCGGGGCGTGGTGGTCGACTCCCCGCCCGGCGCCGGCAAGTCCACGCTGGTGGTGCGCGCGGCCCTGGAGCTGGCCGGCGCGGGCCGCCCGCTGATGGTGGTGGCGCAGACGAACGCCCAGGTGGACGACCTGGTCCTGCGGCTGGCGGAGAAGAACCCGGAGCTGCCGGTGGGCCGCCTGCACAGCAGCGACGCCGACGCGTACGACAAGGCGCTGGACGCCCTGCCGCAGGTCCGTACGTCGGCGAAGGCGGCCGATCTGAGCGGCCTCCCGGTGGTCCTCTCCACGGCCGCGAAGTGGGCGCACGTGAAGGTGGACGAGCCGTGGCGGCACGCGATCGTGGACGAGGCCTACCAGATGCGCTCGGACTCCCTGCTGGCCGTGGCGGGCCTGTTCGAGCGGGCGCTGTTCGTGGGTGACCCGGGCCAGCTGGACCCGTTCGCGATCGTCGGCAGCGAGCAGTGGGCGGGCCTGTCGTACGACCCGTCGGCCTCCGCGGTGACCACCCTCCTGGCCCACAACCCGGGCCTGCCCCAGCACCGCCTCCCGGTGTCCTGGCGCCTGCCGGCCTCCGCGGCGCCCCTGGTCTCGGACGCGTTCTACCCGTACACGCCGTTCCGCAGCGGCACGGACCACGGCGACCGCCGCCTCGGCTTCGCCGTGCCCTCCGACGGCTCCGGCCCGGACCGGGTGATCGACGAGGCCGCGGAGTCCGGCTGGGGCCTGCTGGAGCTGCCCGCCCGGCACACCCCGCGCACGGACCCGGAGGCGGTGCGGGCGGTGGCGACGGTGGTCCGCCGCCTGCTGGACAGAGGCGGCGCCGCCCTGTCGGAACGCTCCCCGGACCCCACCCCGCTGACGGCCGACCGCATCGCCGTGGGCACGGCCCACCGCGACCAGGCGGCGGCGGTCCGCACGGCCCTGGCCGAGCTGGGCGTACCGGACGTGACCGTCGACACCGCGAACCGGCTCCAGGGCCGTGAGTACGACGTCACGGTCGTCCTGCACCCGCTCTCCGGCCGCCCCGACGCCACCGCGTTCCACCTGGAGACCGGCCGCCTGTGCGTCCTGGCCTCCCGCCACCGCCACGCCTGCATCATGATCTGCCGGGCCGGCGTCACCGACCTCCTGGACGACTACCCGTCCACGGAGCCGGTCCAGCTGGGCACCCTGGTGAAGTTTCCCGACGGCTGGGAGGCGAACCACGCGGTCCTCTCCCACCTGGCCGAACACCGCGTGAGCTGGCGGGTGTGAGGGCCCCTTGCGTGGGCAGCCACCGACCTGACGACGACACCACCCTCCGCCGGACGGAGTCCGGCACGCCGCCGGAGGCGGCCGATGAAAACAGCCCCGACGGCTGGGAGGCGAACCACGCGGTCCTCTCCCACCTGGCCGAACACCGCGTGAGCCGGCGGGTGTGAGGGCCCCTTGCGTGGGCGCGGGACAATGGACGGTGGCCCACCTGAAGGCGGGGCCGGTGCATCGTACGAGGAGGAGAGAAGACATGGCGGAGCCCACGCCGCGTCGTAACGAACCGCGGCTACGCCCCGCGCCCCTGCTCTTCGAGCCCGCGGAGGCGGCCTCCGATCCCGAGCACTTCTTCGACCTGGAGTCGATCGAGGATCCGCGGGCGCTGCTGGCCCGGGCGACGGAGCTGACCCAGGCGTTCCGCGCGGCCGCCGACCGGGCGGTGGAGTTCCAGGCCATCGCGGCGGCCCAGCTCGCCGACCCGCGCCGGTTCGACCGGCTGACCCCGGCGGACATCGCCGAGCGCGCGGAGTGGACCGAGGACTACGCGAAGAAGATGGTCGAGTTCGGCCAGGATCTGCTGCGCGGGGAGCAGGACGGGCGGACGACCGCCGACCCGGTGTAGCACCCACGCGGCATATGCCAGGCGGGCAAGATACTCCTCCCCGCGCGCCCGTGTCCCGGTTTTCCGCAACTCAGAAGAACGGTCCGCTCACTGCCTGTACACCTGGGTGGTATGAGCAGCGCACCGAACGTCACCCGTGTCAGCTCCGACGGCGTCGCCTGGCTCGCCTCGGCGGCACCGTTCCCCCGCAGCACCCTCGTCCTGTGGCAGGACCGCCCGGACGCCCCCGTCGTCCTGCCCTGCGGCACCGTCTTCGACGTGGTGAGCGCCCCGGTCGTCTTCGGGCGCCGCATGCTGGACCGGCTGTGGGACGAGGGCGCGGGCTCGGGCCCGGTCGCGGTGTTCCGGGGCCGGATGCTGCTGTTCGCCGCCCCCGGCACGGCCCAGCGGCTGCCCTCGCTGCTGGACTGGGAGGAGTGGGGCTCGCAGCGGGCCCGGGAGGTGCCGCCGCTGCTGTGCCACGGCACCGGCGACGCGGTGACCGTGCCCGCCCTGACCTGCGAGGACGCCGTCGGCACCGCCCGCTGGGTGGTCGCCCCGGACACCCGGCACCCCTGGCTGCCCGGCCCCGAGGTGCTGCTCTGGGCGGCCGTGCGAGCCGCCCGGGCCGCCGTGCGGATATCGATTTTTCCTCCCGCCGACCAGGGTGCTAATGTCTACGACGTCAGCAGGCGCCGCTAGCTCAGTTGGTTAGAGCAGCTGACTCTTAATCAGCGGGTCCGGGGTTCGAGTCCCTGGCGGCGCACCTGAGGGAAACGGCGGGTCCGGTTCGAAAGAATCCGGCCCGCCGTTTTCGTATACACGAGCCCCTGATCACTCGCGCAGACCGGGCGTGATCTTCACCGTCCAGGCCCCCGACGCCGTGCGCCCCTCCACCTCCACCTTCACGCCCTCCCCGGGCACGGTGAAGCTCTCCCCGAGGAAGACCGGCGCGTCGGCGAGGGGCGGGTAGACGGAGTTCTCCCAGCAGGACTCGGTACGCGGGTGGGCGTCCACGACCTGGACCGGGCCGTCGCCGGACGGGGCGCCGCCCCGCACCCGGTAGACGAGGATCCCCTGCCGGCAGGACAGCCGGTCGTTGCCGGCCGTGCCGCGCGCCTCGAAGGCGAGGGCGCTGTCCTCGCCGGTGCGCACGACGGCCAGTTTGACGCCCTGGCCGAGGCCGAAGGCGGGGGCGCCGCCCGCGCCCGGCACCGCCACGCCCGGCCCGGCCGCGAGGGGCTCCAGGGTGAGCCGGGTCGGCGTGGCACCGCGCACGCAGACCACCTGGCGCGGACCCAGCCAGCCGAGCCGCCACTTGTGCCAGCCGAACAGGTCCGGGGCCAGCCCGAACTGGCTGCCCATCAGGTCCCAGTCGCCGACGTAGGTGTCCCAGTCGCCCTTGCCGTCCACCGGCCGGTGGTAGAGGTCGGGCAGGTCGAAGACATGGCCGGTCTCGTGGGCGAGGACGAGCCGGTCCGGCGGATGGTGCTCGAACACGGTGACGACCCGTTGGATGTCGGTGCCGTCGGCCCGCACGGGGGTGTCGAGGTTCACGACCTTCGTGGCGTCCGAGTCGACGCCGGGCGCGTCCGGGTCGGCGACGAGGTAGACGACCGGGTAGCGCGAGAAGTCGACCTCCTTGTCGGCCACGGCGAAGGCGTCCCGCAGATAGGCGGCCCGGTCCTCGGCGCTCCAGTCCCGCCTCATGGCGTACGACGTCGACGGGCGCGGCATGCGCAGCCAGTGCCCCAGCGGGTGCGGGCGCAGGGTGAACCTGCCGTAGGACGCCTGTTCGTAGAAGCGGCTGGTGGCCGGGAAGTGGTCGGCGGTCAGCTGGGCGGGCGTGGTGCGGGGGGTGGCGTCCGGGAAGGAGAGGAAGATCATCACGGCGTCGAGGGCGCCGGTCGGGCGGGTGTAGGAGGGGTTCCAGCTGTCCACGCCCTCGGAGTGGTGGGCCTCGCTGCGGTGCAGGGCGCAGGGGGCCGTCGAGAACGGTTCGGCGGCCGACGGGCCGGTGAGGATCGAGGTCGCGGCGAGCGCCGACATCGTGGTGAACACGGCGGCGGTGCTGCGCAGCTTGGGCACGGACTTGACCTCCGGATGCGGTTCGCGGGACCCGCACCCAGATTGCTGGCATTCACCGTGTTTTGCCCTGTTTGCCTGCACCAGAAGGGTGAGCGCGCCCCCGTCGTACGCCGGCGCGCCCCGGCGCCCGACACCCCGAAACACTCACGGAACGTCACAACTGGTCGGGGGCCTGTGGAACCCGTCCAGGTGCGGGCAGAAACGATCTGTCAGAACCTGTACTCCGTCCGGGACACTGGACAGTGGCTGGAAGGGCCCGGGGCCAGCCTCTATGATCGGCACACTTTCCGGCACGGACAGGCACGGACACAGATCGAGTGCACTGCGGGAGCGAGCGGTGAGCGGAACGTCCGAAGGGCCGACGCCCGCGGCAGACCCAGACCGGTCTGCCGTCACAGACAGTCACCACACCACCTACCACCGTGTCTTCGCGACCGCCCCGCTCGCCATGGCGGTCGTGGCCCCGGAGGGACTCGTCGTCAGCGCCAACGCCGCCCTCGGCGAGCTGCTCGGCGCCGGTCCGGACACGCTCGTCGGGCGGGTCGCCGCCGACCTGGTGGACCTGGCCTCCGACGCCCGGAGCTGGCACGCCTACCGCGAGGTGCTGCGCGGCCGGCAGGCCCGCCTGCGCTGCACCCGCCGCCTCAAACACCCCGAGGGGCACTCGCTGTGGGTGCAGGTCACCGTCGCCCCGCTGACCGGCGGCGAGCCCGGCGTCCTGCTGTCGGTCGCCGACATCAGCTCCCGGCGCGAACTCCAGGCGCGGCTGCGGCACTTGCAGATGCACGACCCGGTGACCCGGTTGCCCAACCGCACGCTGTTCTTCGAGCGTCTTTCGGCCGCGCTGGAGGCGGAGTCGTACGAGCAGAGCGGCACCGGCCGGATCGGCCTGTGCTACCTGGACCTCGACGGCTTCAAGGCCGTGAACGACACCCTCGGCCACCGGGTCGGCGACCGGCTCCTCGCGGCCGTGGCCGAGCGCCTGACCAGGGTCGCCGACGAGGCCGGGTACGCCCGCGCCGCGACTCCCCTGGTGGCCCGGCTCGGCGGTGACGAGTTCGCCCTGCTGGTGGAGGACTCCACCGGCACCGAACAGCTCGCCGACCTCGCCGAGTCCGCGCTGAAGGCGCTGGAGCAGCCCTTCGATCTGGCCGGGCAGCGGCTGTCGTTGACCGCGTCCATCGGGGTCGTGGAGCGGCACGCGGCCGGCACCACGGCCACGGGTCTGATGCAGGCGGCCGATACGACCCTGTACTGGGCGAAGGCCGACGGCAAGGCCCGCTGGACCCTGTTCGACCCCGAGCGCAACGCCCACCGCATGACCCGCCAGGCGCTGTCCTCCACCCTGCGCCCCGCCATCGAGCGCGGCGAGTTCGCCCTGGAGTACCAGCCGTTGGTGGCGATGGAGGACGGCCGGCTCAACGGCGTCGAGGCCCTCATCCGCTGGCATCACCCGCAGTTCGGCACACTGACGCCGAATCGGTTCATCGGACTGGCCGAGGAGGACGGCTCGATCGTGCAGCTCGGCCGCTGGGCGTTGGCCACCGCCTGCCGGCAGGCCCGCCGCTGGCAGCTGGACCACCCCGGCGAACCGCCCATCTTCGTCAGCGTGAACGTCGCCGTGCGGCAGGTGTGGGACTCGGACCTGGTGGCCGACGTGGCCGAGACCCTCGCGGAGACCGGGCTCGCCCCGCACCTGCTCCAGCTGGAGCTGACCGAGTCGGCGGTGATGGGCTCGGCGGGCCGGCCGCTCCAGGCCCTGCAGGCCCTCAGCGACATGGGCGTGCACATCGCCATCGACGACTTCGGCACCGGCTACTCGAACCTCGCCTACCTGAGCCGTCTGCCGGTCTCCGTGCTGAAGCTGGACGGCTCCTTCGTCCGGGGCTTCCAGTACGAGGAGGCCGCCAAGGGGGCCGTGCCCAACCCGGCCGACGAGGTCATCGTGGAGGCGATGATCCAGCTCGCCCACCGGCTCGGTCTGACGGTCACCGCGGAGTGCGTGGAGACCTCGGCCCAGGCCACCCGGCTGCGCCGGATCGGCTGCGACACCGGGCAGGGCTGGCTGTACTCCCGCCCGGTGCCGCCGGATCGTATCTCCGAGCTGCTGGGGTCGCAGGCCTACGCGGTCGGCAAGCCGTAGGCGTCCGCGATCAACTCGTAGGAGCGCAGACGCAGTTCGCCGCGGTGCGCGTGGGAGACGAGCATCAGCTCGTCGGCGCCGGTGCGCTTGTGGAGGTCGTCCAGGCCGGAGCGGACCTCGTCGGCCGTGCCGTGCACGACGTTGCTCGTCCAGGAGGTGACGAACTCCTCCTCCATCGGGCTGAACTCGTGGCGCTCGGCCTCCTCCGGCGCGGGGTACAGGCCCGGGCGGCCGGTGCGCAGCCGGAGCATGTTCAGCGCCAGCGCCCGGGTCTGCCGGCGGGCCTCCCGCTCGTCGTCCGTGGCGAGGGCGGAGACGCCGATGAGGGCGTACGGCTCGGACAGGACGGCGGAGGGCCGGAAGGTCTGCCGGTACAGGTCCAGGGCCGGGATGGTGTTCTGCGCGGAGAAGTGGTGCGCGAAGGCGAACGGCAGGCCGAGCACGCCGGCCAGCCGGGCGCTGTAGCCGGAGGAGCCGAGCAGCCAGATCGGCGGGCGGTGCGGGGACTGCACGCCGCCGGGGGTGGTGCCCTGCACCGGGCCGGGGATCGCGTGGATCCGGCCGTAGCGGTGTCCGTCCGGGAAGTCGTCGTCCAGGAACCGGGTCAGCTCCGCGAGCTGCTGCGGGAAGTCGTCGGCGCCCTCGTTCAGGGTGTCGGTGCGGCGCAGGGCCGCCGCCGTGGCCCCGTCCGTGCCCGGCGCCCGGCCGAGGCCCAGGTCGATCCGCCCGGGCGCCATGGCCTCCAGCGTGCCGAACTGCTCGGCGATCACCAGCGGGGCGTGGTTGGGCAGCATGACGCCGCCCGAGCCGAGCCGGATGCGGTCGGTGTGGGCGGCGAGGTGGGCGAGGATCACGGCGGGCGAGGAGGAGGCCACACCGGGCATGGAGTGGTGCTCGGCGACCCAGTAGCGGTGGAAGCCGCGGGACTCGGCGAACCGGGCGAGCGCGACGCCGGTGCGCAGGGCGTCGCTCGCGGTACTGCCCGTGCCGACGGTGGCCAGGTCCAGTACGGAGAGGGGGGCGGGGGCCGTGCCGTGCGTGGTTCCCCGGATCTCGTCTGCCTCGTCTGCCGCCACGGTGTGGCCTCCTGTTGTCGCGCGTGGGCTGTCCTCGCGCTGCTAACAGGAGGGTGTCTCCGGTTATTCCCGGTGGCCGGACCGCCTAGGCCTGGACCAGGGGTTCCCGCGTGAACAGCGTCCCGAGGGACGGCGCGTTCACCCGGCGGTCGGCGAGCCTGAGGGCCTCCCAGACCGTGACCTGGTTGGCGGTGAGGACCGGCTTGGACAGGGCCTTCTCCAGCAGGCCGAGGTGGGCGGCCGTGTGCAGTGCCGTGTCCGGGAGGAGGACGGCCTGGGCGTCGGGGCTGTCCGCCGCGCGGGCCAGGGTGAGCACGTCCTCCTCGCCCCAGGTGCCGACCTCGGCGGCGGTGACGATCCCGGAGGAGCGCGTTCCGGTCACCTCCAGGCCGCCGGCCCGCAGGAAGTCGGCGAAGAGCGCGGTGATGTCCTCGGGATAGGTGCCGCCGACGGCGACCCGGCGCACGCCGATCTCGTGGGCCGCGTGCACGAAGGCGAAGGACGTCGAGGAGGCCGGCATGCCGGCCAGCCGGGCCAGGCTCCGCACCTGCTCCTGGGCGCCCTCCCAGCCGTGCACGAAGCCGCCGCTGGTGCACGCCCACACCACCGTCTCCACCCCGGCCAGCCGCAGCCCCTCCACACCCGCGGCGAGCCGCTCGGCGGAGCCCATCTCGCGCAGGGCGTCCACCCGGTGCGCGTCCTCGCCGATGTCGGTGTGGAACAGGTCCACCCGGATGTCGCTGCCCAGGAGCTGCTCGATGCGTGGATAGTCGTCCTCGGCGGAGTGGCCCGGGTAGAGGAATCCGAGTGCGGTCATGTCCAGCCTTCCTGCTGTTCTTCCGGCAGTACGGGCCATGCGCGGGCAGCCGCGTCCAGCAGCGCCTGGTAGGGCCCCACGGCCCGGGTACCCAGTCGGCGCAGCGCCGCCCACATCGTGACCTGGTTGGCCGAGATCACCGGCATCCGCAGTTCCGCCTCCAGCTGGGGGATGACGTCGTAGGTCGGCAGGTTGGTGCAGGACAGGAAGAGGGCGTCGGCGGTGCCGGGGCGGGCCGCCCGGCGGGCCATGGCGACGACGTCCCGGTACGGCACCTTCCAGATGTGCCGGGTCAGGCCCATGCAGGCGCAGCCGGTGACCCGGACGCCGGCCTGCCCCACGTACTCCTCAAGGGCCCGGGTCAGGGAGCCGGTGTACGGGGTGACCAGCGCGACCCGCCGGGCGCCCAGCTCGGCCAGCGCCTCCAGCAGCGCGCCGGAGGTGGTCAGCGAGGGCAGGGATCCGGCCATGGTCATCGCCGCGCACATCGCCCGTTCCCCGGCGATCCCGCCGACGAAGCTGCCGGAGGCGCAGGCGTAGGCGACGACCTCGGGGGCGACGGCGGTGAGCGCGCGGACCGCCTCGCCGAGGGTCTCGTGCTCGCTGACCAGCCGGGCCATGTCCAGGCTCACCTCGACCGGCACGAACGGGGTCCGGGTCAGGTGCAGGGAGACCTCGTCAGGCACCCAGCGCCACAGCTCGCGGTCCAGGGCGAAGTCGAAGGGGGCCACCACGCCGATGCCGCGCTGCGGGCCGCCGAGAAGAGGGACGTCCATGGCTGGCACCGGCCTCACGCTGGGAGACGAGTGGGCAACGGATCGTGGGTACGCCCGTGTTGACGAAGGTAGGTTCGGGTGCGAGCGTGGTCAATCCGCGCACAATCCGCGCATGTCAGACGCCGGGAGCAGCCCTGCATGACGCCGACACCCCCCACCGTCGTGGTCCTCGACGCCGATCCGCCGCCCCGGCTCGGCCGCCTCACCGGCCGCGCCCGGATCGTGCACACGGACGCGGCGCACCTGGCCGAGCGGCTGCCGGACGCGGACGTGCTGCTGGTGTGGGACTTCACCTCGCACGCGGTGCGCGAGGCGTGGCCCGGCGGCGGGCCCCGGCCGCGCTGGGTGCACACGGCGAGCGCGGGCGTGGACCATCTGATGTGCCCGGAGCTGGCCGCGTCGGACACGGTGGTGACCAACGCGCGCGGGATCTTCGACCAGCCGATCGCCGAGTACGTCGCGGCCCTGGTGCTGGCGGCCGCCAAGGATCTGCCGCGCACGCTGGAGTACCAGCGGGAGCGGACCTGGCGGCACCGGGAAACCCGGCGGGTGGCGGGCACGCGCGCGTGCGTGGTCGGCTCGGGCCCGATCGGCCGGGCGATCGCCCGCACACTGAAGGCCCTGGGGGTGACGACGGCGCTGGTGGGGCGGGTGCCGCGGACCGGCGTCCACGGCCCCGACGACCTGGACCGGCTGGTCTCCCGCGCGGACTGGGTGATCGCGGCGGCTCCGCTGACCGAGCGGACGTACCGCATGTTCGACGCCCACCGGTTCGATGTGATGCAGCCGTCGGCGTTCTTCGTGAACGTCGGACGGGGTGGTCTGGTCGACGAGGAGGCCCTCGCGCACGCCCTGACCCGGCGCTGGATCGCGGGCGCGGCCCTGGACGTGTTCGCCGCCGAACCACTGCCCGCGGACAGCCCGCTGTGGAAGCTGCCGGGGCTCATCGTGTCCCCGCACATGAGCGGCGACACGGTCGGCTGGCGGGACGAGCTGGGGACGCAGTTCGTGGAGTTGTACGAGCGGTGGGCGGCGGGCAGATCTCTGCTGAACGTGGTCGACAAGACGCGTGGTTACGTGCCCGGTCACTGAAGGCCTGCCACCGAACCCCTGGAGGGTGCATGCAGCTCACCGACCTCACCGCCGTCCGGCTCCTCGACGGCTACCGGACGGGCGAGTTCAGCCCGGTGGAGGTGACCGAGGAGGCGCTGGAGCGGGCGCGGCGGAGCCGGCCGGAAGTGAACGCGTTCGTACGGCTCACCGAGGAGGACGCGCTGGCCCGGGCCCGGGAGTCGGAGGCCCGCTGGCGGCGCGGGGAGCCGGCCGGGCTGGTCGACGGGGTGCCGGTGACGGTCAAGGACATCCTGCTGCTGCGCGGCCACCCCACCCTGCGCGGCTCGAAGACCGTCGGTGAGCGGGGCGACTGGGACGAGGACGCGCCGCCGGTGGCCCGGCTGCGCGCGCACGGCGCGGTGTTCCTCGGCAAGACGACCACGCCCGAGTTCGGCTGGAAGGGCGTCACCGACTCCCCGCTGACCGGCATCACCCGCAACCCCTACGACCCCACGCGCACCGCGGGCGGCTCCAGCGGGGGCAGCGCGGCGGCCGTCGCGCTCGGCGCGGGCCCGCTGTCGCTGGGCACGGACGGCGGCGGCAGCATCCGCGTCCCGGCCGCGTTCTGCGGGATCTTCGGGCTGAAGCCGACGTACGGCAGGGTGCCGGTGTATCCGGCGAGCCCGTTCGGCACGCTGTCGCACACGGGCCCGATGACCCGGGACGCGGCCGACGCGGCCCTGCTGCTCGACGTCATCGGCACGCCCGACCCGCGGGACTGGTCGGCGCTGCCGCCCGCGCCGGGCTCCTTCCGGGAGGCGCTGAAGGGGGGTGTGCGGGGGCTGCGGGTGGCGTACTCGCCGTCGCTGGGCGGGCAGGTGGCGGTCCAGCCGGCGGTGGCCGCGGCGGTACGGCGGGCGGTGGCCGCGCTCGCCGAGCTGGGGGCGTACGTCGAGGAGACCGACCCCGACTTCAGCGAACCGGTGGACGCCTTCCACACCCTGTGGTTCACCGGCGCGGCCCGGCTCACCCAGAACCTTCCGCCGCGCCACCGGCAGTTGCTGGACCCCGGGCTGCGGGAGATCTGCGCCCAGGGCGCCCGGATGAGCGCGCTGGACTATCTGGCCGCGGTGGACGTCCGGATGAACCTCGGGCAGCGCATGGGGCGTTTCCACGAGCGATACGACCTGCTGGTGACGCCCACGGTGCCGATCACGGCGTTCGAGGCGGGCCGGGAGGTGCCGGAGCACTCCGCACACCGGCGCTGGACGGGGTGGACGCCGTTCACGTACCCCTTCAACCTGACCCAGCAGCCGGCGGCGAGCGTGCCGGTGGGGGCGGACGGGGCGGGTCTGCCGGTGGGGATGCAGATCGTCGCGGCCCGGCACCGCGACGATCTGGTGCTGCGGGCCGCGCACGCCCTGTACGAGGCCCGCGTCCCCCTGTCCGGGCTCGTCAGGCCCGCCGGAAACTGAGCGTCTCCCCCGCCGCTCCCGTCCGCCACAGGTCGTTGCAGGCCTCGGCCATCCGGTCGAGGCCCTCGGTGACCTGGCCCCAGACGATGCCGGGCACCCAGCCGACGTCGCCGTTGAGGAGCAGGTTGTTGCGCTCGTAGAACAGGGCCAGGTCGACCACCGTGGTGCCGGGGCGGACCTCGTGGTCGTAGCCGTAGGCCCGCGTGCCCAGTTCGGTGCCGGCGAAGGAGAAGTAACAGAGGTCGCCGGGGATCGGGGTGACCGTCGGGTTCTCCAGTGGGGGTTCCGTGGAGGCGAAGGGCGGGAAGAGGGCGTAGATCTCGTTGCGCGCGTACTTGGCGTGGAAGACATCGCCGGTGAGCGGCAGTGCCTCCTCCACTGCCGCGCAGGTCAGGGGCGCGCGGTCGGTCAACAGGCGTGCCGTGCAGTGCACGTCCCGCCGGTCCAGCGAGACGGTGACGAATCGTTCGGCCATGAGAACCAGGGTGCATAGCCCGGTTGCGCTTGGGTAGCCGCGCCGCCATGGCTCCACCACTTGGCAACGACGTACACACGATCCGGTCGGAACACAGACACACCCGGCGCTCGGTGCTGGCGGGCCTCGCCGCGTTCGGCGCGCTGGGCGCGGCGGGCTGTACCCGGGTGGCGTCGGCGTCCGGCAAGGACGGCGGCGACCTGCTGGAGCGGCTGCGCGCGCTGGGTGTCGTACGGCTGGGGATCGCCGGGGAGATTCCCTTCGGGTACATCGACCGGGACGGGAAGCTCACCGGGGAGGCGCCCGAGCTGGCGAAGGCGATCTTCAAGCGGCTCGGGGTGGACCGGGTGCAGCCGGTGCCGACCGAGTTCGGCTCGCTGATACCCGGGCTGAAGTCCCAGCAGTTCGACGTGGTGGCCGCGGGCATGTACGTCACTCCGGACCGCTGCGAGCAGGTGATCTTCGCCGATCCCGACTACCAGATGCCGGACGCCTTCATCGTCCGCAAGGGCAACCCGCTGGGGCTGCGCACCTACGCGGACGCGCTGCGCCGGCACGCCAAGGTGGCCACCGGCACCGGGTACGCGCAGATCCAGCACGCCGTGGAGGCGGGCTACAAGGAGAACGACCTCGTCATCGTCCCGGACCAGGTCGCGGGGCTGAACGCGGTGGAGTCCGGGCGGGTCGACCTGTTCGCGGCGACGGCGGTCACCGCCCGGCTCGTCGCCCGGGGCTCCGCCAGGGCCGAGTCGACCGAGCCGTTCGTCGCGCTCGTCGACGGCAAGCCGAAGGCGGACGGCGGGGCGTTCGCGTTCCGGCCGACCGAGACCCGCCTGCGGGACGCCTTCAACGCCGAGCTGCACAAGCTGCGCCGCAGCGGCGAGCTGTACCGGATCGTGCGGCCCTTCGGCTTCACCAAGGCGGAGATGACGACCCTGACCGCGAAGGAGCTGTGCGGCTGATGACTCGGGGACTCTGGGAACTCGTCCTCCAGGGCATAGGCACCACACTCCAGCTGCTGGTGTACAGCGCGCTGCTCACCGCCCTGGTCTCCTTCGTCGTCGGCGCCGCGCGCACCCACCGCTCGCGGCTCGTCCGCTTCCTCGCGGCCTGCTACACCGAGGTGTTCCGCGGCATCTCGGCGCTGGTGATGATCTTCTGGGTGTTCTTCGTGCTGCCGGTCGCCTTCGGCTGGCAGCTGGTGCCGATGTGGGCGGGCACGCTCGCGCTGGGCCTCACCTACGGCGCGTACGGCTCGGAGATCGTGCGCGGTGCCCTCGCGGCGGTGGACCCGGCCCAGCGGGAGGGCGGGATCGCGCTCGGCTTCTCGGCCTGGCAGCGGCTGCGGCTGATCCTGCTGCCGCAGGCGGTGCCGGAGATGATCCCGTCCTTCTCCAACCTGCTGGTCGAGCTGCTCAAGGGCACCGCGCTGGTGTCGATCACGGGCATGGGCGACCTGGCGTTCAGCGGCAACCTGGTCCGCCTGGCCCTCCAGCAGAGCGGCCAGATCTACGCCTACCTGCTGCTGATCTACTTCGTGATCGCGTTCCTGCTCACCCGCGGGATGCGGGTGCTGGAGCGCCGGCTGAAGGCGGAGGTGGCCCGATGAACTGGGACTGGGGAGCCGTCTCCGACTTCATGCCCTACTTCTGGAAGGGCCTGCTGGTCACCCTGGAGGCGCTGGCCCTGGGGTCGCTGATCGCGTTCGCGCTGGGCCTGGTGTGGACCCTGCTGACGCGCACGCCGACCCGGTGGGTGCGCTGGCCGGTGGGGGTCTTCACGGAGTTCGTGCGGGACACCCCGCTGCTGGTGCAGCTGTTCTTCCTGTTCTACGTGCTGCCCGAGGCGGGCGTGACCCTGTCCCCGCTGACCACCGGCGTCCTCGGGCTCGGGCTGCACTACTCGACGTACACGATGCAGGTCTACCGGGCCGGTATCGAGGCGGTGCCGGCCGGCCAGTGGGAGGCCGCGACCGCGCTCAGCCTGCCGGTGCGGCGCACCTGGACGGCGGTGATCCTGCCGCAGGCGGTCCGCCGGGTGGTGCCGCCGCTCGGCAACTACGTCATCGCGATGCTGAAGGACACGCCGATGCTGATGACGATCGGCGTGCTGGAGATGCTGGGCCGGGCGCGGCTCGTCTCCCAGCAGCACTTCCAGTTCACCGAGCCCCTGACGGTGATCGGGGTCGCCTTCGTCGTCGTCTCGTACCTGGCCTCCGTTTGTCTGCGCACCCTGGAGCGACGCCTTGTCCGTTGAGACCAGCAAGCAGCCGGCCCTGACCGGCACCCCGCCGACCGAGCTGATCCGCATCGAGGGGGTGACCAAGCGGTTCGGGGACAACACCGTCCTCGACGGCCTCGACCTGTCCGTGGACGCGGGCCGGCACGTCACCCTGATCGGGCCCTCCGGCTCCGGCAAGACCACGATCCTCAGACTGCTGATGACCCTCGCCAAGCCGGACGCGGGCACGATCACCGTCGACGGGCAGCGGCTGTTCCCGGCGCCCGAGCGGCAGGTCCGGGAGGTCCGCAAGAAGATCGGGATGGTCTTCCAGCAGTTCAACCTGTTCCCGAACATGTCGGTGCTGCGCAACCTCACCGAGGCGCCGGTCCGGGTGCTCGGCCTGTCGAAGGATGAGGCCGAGGCGCGGGCCCGGGAGCTGCTGGACCTGGTGGGCCTGGCCGACAAGTGCGACGCGAAGCCGACCCGGCTCTCCGGCGGCCAGCAGCAGCGGGTGGCGATCGCCCGGGCGCTGGCGATGCGGCCCCAGGTGCTGCTGCTGGACGAGGTGACCTCCGCGCTCGACCCGGAGCTGGTCGCGGGCGTGCTCGACCTGCTCAGGGACATCGCGCGCAGCACCGACATCACGATGCTGTGCGTGACCCACGAGATGGGTTTCGCCCGGGACATCTCCGATCAGGTGCTGATGTTCGACGGGGGCCGGGTCATCGAGGCCGGCCCGCCGGAGAAGATCTTCGGCGACCCGGAGCAGGAGCGCACCCGGGAGTTCATCAGCGCGGTCCTGTGAGGGCGGGGGGTGCGGGCGGAAAGAGCCGAGGTCCGCTCACTGGGGCATGACCCTGGCATATGCCAGCGGATCAGCACCGCAGTTGGGGGCCGGGGCGCACGGGCGCAATCTCGCCAACACCCTCTCACCGTGCAGCCTTTGACGGCTATCGTGGTAACGATCCGCCGACCCGGATCGTGGCCGAGGGGACCGACATGAGGATCGAGCCGACCGCCCCGTACCACTCCGCCCAGGACGCGCTGCGCGTACTGGAGACCGTGGCCCGGCACTCCGCCGGCGTCACCGACACCGAGCTGGCCCGCCGCACCGGCCTCGGCGCCGAGCGGCTCACCGCCCTGCTGCGGATGCTGCGCCGCGAGGGCTACGTCGAGCAGGTCACCGACGGTGCGTACGTCACCGGCGACACCCTGCGCCGGCTCACCTCGGCGCACGACCGGGAGCGGGCCCTGCGGGACAAGCTCCAGCACACCCTGGACCGGCTGCGCGACTCGGTCGGCGCGGCGGTCTACCTCAGCCGGTATCTCGACGGCGAGGTCCGGGTCACCCAGTACGCCGCCGGGCCGACCACCCCGGCGGTCAACGAGTGGGTGGACTTCCGCTGCTCCGCCCACGCCACCGCCGTCGGCAAGAGCCTGCTGACCCAGCTGGATCACAACGCCCGCCGCGACCACCTCTCCCGGTACAAGATGGCCCGCCTCACCTCGCGGACCATCACCAGCGACAAGCTGCTGCTGTCCCGGCTGGAGTCGCAGCCGGCGACGGTGCCGGTGCTGGACCTCCAGGAGTACGCGGTCGGCACGGTCTGCGCGGCCGTACCGCTGACCGCGGGTTCCTCGGTGGGCTGCCTGGCCCTCTCGCTCCCGGTGGAGCACGCGCACCGGCTGAAGCGGGCGGCGGAGACGCTGAACCGGAGCGCGGCCCCGGTGGTCCTCTCGCTGACGATCTAGATCAGGCGGTGGTCACGAGCACCCCTCGGGACCGGGTAGTATTTTCTTCGTCGCCGGCCACGGGCAACCGAGGCAGGCGGGAGTCATGCGCCGCTAGCTCAGTTGGTTAGAGCAGCTGACTCTTAATCAGCGGGTCCGGGGTTCGAGTCCCTGGCGGCGCACGATGACGATGGCGAGCCACGTCCGCAAAAAGCGCGGACCTGGCTCGCCATCTCTGTTATTGCGCGGCTTCGCCGCGCGTGGTGGGGGCTCCGCCACCCACACCCCCCGCGGAGGGGCCCTTCGCGGAAGCGAGGGGCCCTTCGACGTCTTCCGCGGTCAGCCGCCGGTACGACTCCTCCCCCGGCGGCCGCCACCACACCGGGTCGGCGCACACGTACCCCTCCCGCCGCAGCCGGGCCCGCTCGATCTTGTTCGTCGCCGTCACCGGCATCCGCTCCACCACCCGCACGAACCGCGGTGCCATCTTCGTGCCGAGGTCCGGCTGGGCCCGCAGGAACGCCGCGAAGGCCGCCGGGTCGAAGCTGCCGGCGAGGGTGGCCATCACCTGGTCCCCGGTGACCGGGTCCGGCACGCCGTACACGGCGACGGCGTCCGCGCCCGGGTACCGGGCCACGATGTTCTCGATCATCGCGGCGGCGAGGTTCTCCCCGTCGACGCGGATCCGGTCGCCGGTCCGGCCCGCGAAGTACAGATAGCCGTCGGCGTCCCGGCAGAAGAGGTCGCCCGTCCAGTACGCCCCCGCGCGGCGCCGCTCGGCCTCGGCGGCCGGGTTGCGCCAGTAGCCCTCGAAGGGGTTCGGGCCCCGGTTGACCAGCTCGCCGATCGCCTCCTCCGCGTTGAGCAGCCGCCCGGCGCCGTCGAAGACGGCCGGCGGGCACTCCCGCCCGGTGGCCGGGTCCAGCACCACCAGGCCGGGCCCGGCCGGACCCACCGCGCCCGCCGGGGTCCCGGGCGCCCACTGGATCGCCGCGCCGCCCTCGGAGGAGCCGTACCCCTCCACCAGCCGTACCCCGAAGCGCCGCTCGAAGGCCGCCGCGTCCACCGCGCCCGCCTCCGTCCCGAAGCCGAGCCGGAGTCGGTGGTCCCGGTCGTCGGGGCGCGGTTCGGTGGCGAGGAGGTACTGGATCGCCCGGCCGACGTAGGTGAAGTAGGTCGCGCGGTAGCGGCGTACGTCCGGCAGGAAACCGGAGGCCGAGAAGCGCCGGCGCAGGGCCACGCCGGCACCGGCGGCCAGCGCGGGCGCCCAGTCCGCGATGACTGCGTTGCCGTGGAACATCGGCATGCAGACGTAGTGCACGTCGTCCGCGCGGACCCCGAACTGCCGGACCAGGGCCTGCCCGGCCGCCGCCAGCCGGCCCTGGGAGCACAGGGCCGCCTTGGGGGCGCCGGTGGAGCCGGAGGTGAAGTACAGCAGCAGCCGGTCGGCCGGGGTGGCCCGGGACGGGTCGGGCACGGCGCCGGCGTAGGGCGCCAGCAGCGCGCCGTACTCCGGGGTGTCCGTGACGAGGAGCCGTACCCCCGGCAGGTCGAGCCCGGCCAGCAGCGGCAGGTGGGCCCGCTCGGTGACCAGGACCGGGCACTCGGTGTGCCGGATGTCCCGGGCCAGCTCGGGGCCGCGCCGGGTGGGGTTGAGCCCGGCGACGGCCGCTCCGGCGAGGGCCGCGGCGCCGAGCCAGAGCGGGAACTCCTCGGTGTTGTCGAGCAGCACCCCGACGTGCGGTACGGCGCCGGGCGGGAGCAGGTCGGCCAGGAGCGCGGCGCGGGCGGCGGCGCCGGCGGCCGTCTCGTGGTGGGTCAGCACCCGGTCCTCGCACCACAGCCCCGGCCGGTGGTCACCCCAGCGCGCCGCGACGAGCGCGGCGACCGTCGTGGACTCCATGGCGAGGCACGGTAACTGACATACCGTCAGATGTGGAGGGCTACGGCATCAGGCCGCCCGACTCGGCGAACATCATGTGGGCCACCGCCATGAAGCCGATGCAGAAGGCGCCGGCCACGCCGAGGAGGACGAGCCCGCAACCGGTGCCGGCGACGAGCCTGCCGGGCCTCGGGGGCAGCGCGGTGGCCCGCTGGGGGAACTCCGGGAGGTAGCGGACGGTCACGAAGTCGCCCTCCAGGACGGTCGCGGGGCCGTTCTCCTCCTCGAAGCGGACCGTGCGGCCCTCGTGCGTGGTGAACTCGTAGACGTGGTGCACGGTCGTGTGCACGGAGGTGTCCCCGCCGCCCCCGCTGGTCGTCGTGAACATCCTGAGGCAGCGGGCCTCGGCGGTCAGGCCGTGCGCCCACGTCCTGCCGATCCGCCGGGCACGCCGGACCAGCAGGTACGCGGCATAGGCGAAGCCCGCGAGCATCAGTCCGGGCACAAGGTAGAAGAACAACTCGAGCATGAGGTCCCCCCGAGGTCAGGTACGCCGTTCCCGCTCGGCCGGCGTGCGAGGAACGTACCCGCCGCGCGAGGCGGCCCGCCTCAAGGGAAGCTCAGTATCAGAACCGGGACAATGCGATCCACTCGCGCACCGTGAAGACCGCGCAGGCGCCGAGCACCAGCAGCCAGACCACCATGCCCGCCGTGTCCTTGCCGGGCTGCGGCTCGGTGGCGGTGGCCCGTTCGGGCTCCTGCGGGGCGTAGTACACGCGGACGACGTCGCCGGCGCCCCTCTCGGCCGGACCGCCGGCCTCCTTGAAGCGCACGGCCCGGCCGTCGTGCGTGGTGAAGTCGTACTCGTGCCACTGCACCCGCCGGGCGGCGTTGTTGACCACCTGAGCGGTGGCCCAGGCGCGCACGACCCGCGCCTGCGCGGTCAGTCCGCTCTCCCAGGCCGAGCGCCGCTGCCGGGTCCGGCGGACGAGTGCCACGGCGGCGAAGACCATGAACCCGAGCAGACCCGCCATGGATATGTTGAACAGGGCGTCCACAGGTGCCCGTACCCCCGTACGTCGATGGTGAGGACTCGCGTGCGCCGGGGCCGGAGTGCGGGGCCGCGGCGCACGCGGACCTTACCCGAAGGGGGATCAGAAGGTGACGTCGGAGCAGGCGTAGAACGCGTTGCCCGTGTCGGCGATCGTCCACACCGCGAGGATGACGTGGTGTCCGCTCAGACCGGCCGGCAGGGTGCCGCTGTGGCTGAGGGTGGCCGGCGGGCGCTGCCCGTTGTACGGCACCGTCAGGAACGGGGTGAGGTTGAGGTCCGAGCGGGAGAGGTTGTGATTCTGGTTCCAGCCCGGCTTGGTGACGTAGTACCTGAAGTCGGTCGTGGCGTGCATGGCGGTGAACTGCCAGCGGAAGGTGTACGACTGGCCGCCCGTCACCTTCGTGGTGGGCCAGGCCGCGCCGGACGGCGTCTTCGGCGCGCTGAGCTGGGCGAACTGGCTCAGGCCCGCGTTGCATATCTGCCCGTCGGCGGGTCCGGCGGCCGGGAAGCCCTTGGGACCCTCGACGCTCTGCGGCTCCCACTGGATCGAGCCGCAGTTGGAGACGGTGCCGTTCTGGCAGAGCTTCTGCCTGCTGATGGGGAGGTCGGTGTAGCCGTGCCCGCTGGCGCCGCCGGTGGAGAGCGCGAACGCTCCGGCGGTCACCGCGCCCAGCACGACCGCGGACAACTTGGTCTTGGTGCGCATACTGCCGCTCCTGGGGAACGTGGGGAGTTCGGTGAGCCGTGCAGAGTAGGTCTAGACCAAGTCTCAGATTATTGCCGGTAGTTGAACATGTCCATACCAATCGCCGAGTGCGCTAGACCGGCTCCCCGCGCCCCGAGCAGAACGCCACCGTCAGGTCACGGACCAGCACCTTGCGGTCGTAGTCGTCCAGTTCGACCAGCCCGCGCGTGGTCAGCCGGGTCACCGTGTCCTCCACCGAGTCCACCACCGAGCTGAGCATGGAGGCCCGCTGCCGGGCGTCCAGCGCGGCGATCCGGCGCCGGTGCATCGCGGCGGCCACCTCGGGGGCGTAGTCAACCCGGACCGGCTGCACCGAGAACACCTCCACACCGACCGGCGCGGTCTCCTGCGCCACCAGCCGGGTCAGCGCGTCCCCCGCCGCCGTCGTCCCGCCCCGCGTCCCGCCCGCCGGCTCCACCGGCACCCGGGCCAGCGCCGCCTCCACGCACTCGCGCAGGTACGTCTCGTGGTCGTCGATGCCGAGCAGCGCCCGCGCGGTGTCCCGCACCCGCCACACCACCAGCACCACCACCCGCAGCGCCACCCCGTCGGGGTCCGTCGCCGGCATCGCCTCGCTGCGCCAGTGCCGCAGCCGCACATCCACCCGGCGGCGCAGCACCAGCGGGTTCACCCACAGCAGCCCGGTACGCCGGACCGTCCCCCGGTACCGCCCGAACAGCCCGAGCACCCAGGCCCGCCCGGTCCTGCCCCGGGCCAGCCCGCCGAAGCCCAGCACCCCGAGCATCCCGGCCCCGGCGTACGCGGCCCACTGCGCGGGACCGAGACCGGCGCCCGCGTACGCCGGCAGCCGCAGCGCCTCCGCGGCGAGCGGCGGCAGCAGCCCCGCCCACCAGGTGGTGGCCAGACAGCCGGTGACCCCGCAGGCCCCGGCGAGCACCCCGGCCGCGCCGGGCAGCACCCGTGCCGGCCGCTCCGCCAGCCCCGCGTCGACCTCCGGCAGCGGCCGCCGGCGCACCGGTACCGGGCGGCGCGGCCGGGGGTGCTCGCCGGTGCCCTGCCGGCGGGCCACCACGGCCGGCCGGAGCGGCACCTTCACCGGGTCGGGATCGTCCCGGAAGAGCAGGTGGACGGGGATCTCGGTGGTCGCCTCGTTCTGGATCAGGCGGGCCGGCCGGGTGCCGGGGCCGACGCCCGCGCCGTCCGACTGCCCCTCGGACCCGGGCGGCGTGTGGGATGTGGTCGTACTCATGCGTGCTCCAGCCTCCGCGCCAGACGCGTCATGAACAGGGGGTGGAATGGGAAGCAGGCGGGTCCGGCCCGGTCAGGCGAACAGGCGGCGCCAGGTCTCCGGCCCCGGGTAGCCGTCGGCCGCGCCGCCCCGCCAGCCCTGGGCGCGCTGGAAGGCCTCGACGGCACGCCGGTCCGACTCGCCCCAGTGCGGGCCCGGACCGAGGGTGTAGAACCGGCCGAACCCCTTCTTCACCAGCTGGGCGCCGAGCCGCGTGATGTGGTCGTTGGTCGCGCCCGGGCGGAAGTACTGCCGGCCGGGGTAGCCGGGCACCCCGTGCGAGGCGGGTCCGCCGGCCCCGGGTCCGATGTCCTTGCCCCGGCCCGTGCTCAGCAGCTGCCAGGTGCGCCGGCCGGGGATCCCGTCGGCGTCGGCGCCCGTCCAGCCCTGGGCCAGCTGGAACGCCCGGGTGGCGCGCCGGTCGGCCTCGCCCCAGACCGGGCCCGGGCCCGTGGCGTAGTAGCCCCGCGCGCCCCTGGCGATCAGCATCTCGCCGAGCAGGGTGACGTACTTGTTGTCGGCGCCGGGACCGAAGTAGGCCGCGCCCGGGTAGGCCGCCGCCGACTTCCCGCCGGCCGCCGGCTGGGCGGCGGCCGCGGCCTTGGTCACGCCCTTGTAGCGGTAGGGGACGTACTTGTCGGCGTGGCTCCAGTACGGGTAGGGGGTGGCCTGGCGGCGGGTGTGCGGGGGTGTCTGCTCGTAGGCCGTGTAGTAGGTGTGCGTGTAGTCCGTCCAGCCGCCGAAGATCACGACGTGGGAACCCTTCTCGGGGTTGTCGGGGTTGTGGTACAGCAGGATGTCGCCGGGCTGCAGCTCCTCCTTGGTGATCTTCACCCCGAACTGGCCGAGGCTGCCGGTCCACTCGTTGTTCGGCAGGCCCCAGGCCATCGAGACATAGCCCGAGCAGTCCTGCCGGTAACCGTCGGACCAGAAGGCGTACATGCTGTACGGCACCTGGGCGGCCACCCAGACCTTGGCCCGGTTGATGATCTTGGTGCGGGTGGTGGCGGGGATCGGGACGGTGGCGGACCCGCCGGGTCTGGCCGCCGGTCCGTGCAGGGGGGCCTTGGCGCCCTGCGGGGTGTCGGGTGTGCCGTCGCCGGGCACGGCCTGGCGGTGCGGGGAGTGGCCGGGGGTGAGGGCGGCGGCCGGCGGGACCGTGGCGAGGGCGGCGGACGCGGCGGCCACGACCACCACTCCGCGGGCCGCCGGCCGGCCGCGGCCGGACAGCGGGCGGGGGGCCGGCCGCCGTTCGTGGACGCAGCCTGGACAGTCGCAGTCGCTCGCCGGGTCGACGTCCTCGAACACGGGAGCGGTCATGCGATCTGCCTCACATTCGGGGGTGGTTTGTCCGCGAGTGTGCACGTTGATCAGTTTCCCAACTGTGCACAGAACGCGCATTTTGACGGTCCGAATGATGTACGCCGCCCTCCGGAGGCCTCCCCCGCCACCTGCCGGTGGTCAGGAGCACCCTGGGAGGTCGGGTAGAGTTTTCTCTGTCAGCAGGCGCCGCTAGCTCAGTTGGTTAGAGCAGCTGACTCTTAATCAGCGGGTCCGGGGTTCGAGTCCCTGGCGGCGCACCGACCGGAAGGCCCCTCGCGAGAGCGAGGGGCCTTTCGCATGCCCCCGCTCGCATGCCCCCGCTCCTATGCCCTCCGCCCGAATGGCCGGATACCCTCTCGCCATGGCAGCCCGGGACCTTCAGGAGCGGATCAAGAAGCTGATCGTGGACCAGCGGCTGCCCTCGGGTGCCCCGCTGCCCACCGAGCCGGAGCTGATGCGGCTCCTCGGAGCGAGCCGGAACTCGGTGCGGGAGGCCCTGAAGGCGCTCCAGGCGATGGGGATCGTGGAGATCCGGCACGGGTTCGGGACGTACGTCGGCTCGATGTCGTTCGCGCCGATGATCGAGGGGCTGGCCTTCCGGACCGTCGCCGGCCACTACCGCGGCGAGGACTCCCTGCTGCAGTTGCTGGAGCTGCGCGAGGCCGTGGAGACCGGGCTGGTGTCGCGGCTGGCCGGGCGGCTGCCGGAGGCGGACCTGGTGGAGCTGGAGGCGCTCGTGGAGCGCATGGAACGGGAGGCCGCCGAGGGCACCGGGCTCGCCGGGACCGACCGCGCCTTTCACGCCACCCTCTACCGGGGACTGGACAACGTGCTGCTGAGCGAGGTGCTGGAGGCGTTCTGGGACGCCTTCCACCGGGTGCAGCAGGACCTGGTGGAGGTCCCGCAGGATCCCCGGGTCACCTGCCGCCAGCACCGGGAGATCCTGGACGCGGTGCGCTCCGGCGACTCCCTGCGGGCCGAGCGGGCCATACGAGACCACTTCGGCAATCTGCGCACCCGGCTCTCCCCGGCGGCCGTGACCAACCGGTGAGCCGCGCGGGCCCTCAGCCGCGCGTCCCGGTGAGGTAGGCGGAGACCACGACGTTCGCCGTGTAGCTGCGGCTGGCGCGGTCGAAGGAGCCGCCGCAGGTGATCAGGCGCAGCTCGGCGCGGCCGGGTCGGTGCGGGCCGTAGGCCTGCCGGGCGTCGAAGCCGTCGCGGGGCAGCACACGGACGTCGTCGACGGTGAACTCGGCGACCTTTCCGTCCGCGCGGAAGACCCGGACCGTCTCGCCGGGCTTGACGGTGCTGAGCCGGTAGAAGACGGCGGGCCGGGTCTCGGTGTCGACATGGCCCACCAGCAGGGCCGCCCCGGCGGCGCCCGGCTTGGGACCGGCGCCGTACCAGCCGACCACGCCCGGCTGGTCGTAGGGCGGCGGGTCGACCGCGCCGCGGGCGTCCAGGCCGCGGGCCACCACCGGGGCCTGGACGCCCAGCCGGGGGATGTCGACGCGCTGGGGGACCGCGGCGGCCAGGGGTTTCGCCGGGCTCGGCAGCCGGAGGGGGCCGGCGTCCCGGCCCAGGGCGAAGACGTCGCCGGTGGCCGGGCCGCCCGGGCCCTCCGGTACGCCGGTCACGCCACGGCCCCACAGCCACAGCCCGAACAGCAGCAGCGCCCAGGCCAGGCAGGTGACGAGCCGACCGGTGCCGGTGGTGCGCCCCTCGTCGGACATGGCGGGTTCAGCGGGGGCCGCGGCTCCGGCGGGCGCGCAGCCCGACGGCGGCCGCGGCGACCCCGGCGAGGGCGAGGCCGGTCACCGCCTGCCCGGTGTCGGGAGCGGAGCCGCTGGTGGCCACCGTGGCGAAGTGCGCGGTGCCGCCGCCGCCCGCCGGGACGGGGGCGATGGGCGAGGCGGCGTCGGCGGGCGGCTCCATGGGCTCTGCGGGCCGGCCGGCGCCGCCCGCCTCCGTGACCGTGATGCTGCCGGTGCGCACGGAGCCGGCGCAGCTGATCTTCACCGTGTAGGCGCCGGGCGCGAGGGCGGAGCGGACCCGGGTCTCGCCGGTCAGGCTGCCCTGGGCGCCGGTCAGCTGGGCGTCGGCGACGAAGGCGGCCGAGGCGGCGGTGCCCTGCGCGCCGGTGCAGCCGCTGACCTGCAGGGTGATGTCGTCGCCCGGCGCCGGGGTGGCGGGGGTCACGGTGACCGCGCCGCCGTCCGCCGCGTGGGCCGCCGGGGCGCCCGCGGCGCCGGCGGCGACGGCGAGGATTCCGGTGCAGAGAGTGAGGCGTAGTGAGCCCATCGTGAACCTCCAGTTATCTGGAGGCTCCCCCGCCCCGGGCGCCCCCGCATCCTCGGGAGGCGCGTTGTTGCTCCGAACGGGTGAGGCCGGGTTTCGGCGGGACCCGTTCCCCGCTCAGACCAGGTCGACCAGGTCCGCGATGGAGTCGACCACCTGGGACGGGCGGAAGGGGTAACGGTCCACGTCGTCCGGCTGGGTCACGCCGCTGAGTACCAGGAACGTACGCATCCCGGCCTCCAGGCCCGCGAGCACATCGGTGTCCATGCGGTCGCCGATCATCGCGGAGGTCTCGGAGTGGGCTCCGATCGCGTTCAGCCCGGCCCGCATCATCAGCGGGTTGGGCTTGCCGACGAAGTACGGCTTCTTGCCGGTCGCGGCGGTGATCAGGGCGGCGACCGAGCCGGTGGCGGGCAGGTCGCCCTCAATGGACGGGCCGACGTTGTCGGGGTTGGTGGCGATGAACCGGGCGCCGTTGTTGATCAGCCGGACGGCCTTGGTCAGGGCCTCGAAGGAGTAGGTGCGGGTCTCGCCGAGGATCACGAAGTCGGGGTCGTGGTCGGTGAGGATGTAGCCGATGTCGTGCAGCGCGGTGGTCAGACCCGCCTCGCCGATGACATAGGCGGTGCCGCCGGGCCGCTGGTCGTCCAGGAACTGGGCGGTGGCCAGGGCCGAGGTCCAGATGTTCTCCACCGGCACGTCCAGGCCCATCCGGCGCAGCCGGGCGTGCAGGTCACGGGCGGTGTAGATGGAGTTGTTGGTGAGCACCAGGAAGGGCCGGCCCGACTCGCGCAGCTTCTTCAGGAAGGCGTCGGCGCCGGGGATCGGGACGCCCTCGTGGATCAGGACGCCGTCCATGTCGGTGAGCCATGACTCGATGGGCTTGCGGTCTGCCATGCTGTGCGTCTCCTGGCGTACGTACGGTCGGGAAGCGGGGGCGCCGGAACCACGGCGTACCGACGCCCCCAGCCTAGTCAGGACCGGCCGTTCCTGACCCCGCCGATCACCTGGTATCCCCGGTCAGCTGGTATCCCCGGTCAGCTGCCGGTGGCGCACTTCCAGTCCTCGACGTACGACGCGGGGTGCTCCACGATGACGCCGGCGTGCTCCTTCTTGTCGTAGGCGGTCAGTGGCGGTTGCGCGCCAGGAGGTAGGCGCCGGCGGCCAGGCAGCCGAGGGCGGCGACGGCCGCGAGGAGGCCGTGGGCGAGGCCGCCGGGCCCGGTGCGGGCCAGCTCGCGCGCGTGTTCTCCGACCTCCCGCGCCTCTTGGGCGAGGGTCAGGGAGGAGTCAGGGTCGTCCGGGTCATAGGAGTCGTAGGAGTCGTAGGGGTCCTCCGTGTCCTCCGTGCCGTCCGTGCCGTCCGTGCCGTCCGTGCCGTTGGTGGCGTCGGCGGTGTCCGTGGCGTCGGTGGCGGCGTCGGTGGCCGGTGCGCTGCTGGAGGGGGTGGTCGGCAGGCCCTCGGCCTCCTGGACACGCTCGTCCTCCTGCACGGTCTCCTGCGTGTCCTCGTCCCCCTCCTCGCCGATCGAGAAGCGGTACGCGTTGGACTCGCCGACCCAGTCCCCGTCCTCGCCCCGCCGCTGCACGACGGCCGCGTTGGCGGTGACCTGGTCGGGTACGGCGTCGGAGGGGAGCGCCAGCCGGACCCGGACGCTGACCGTCCGCCCGGGCGGCACGGTGAACCCGCCGAAACCGGCGCCGTCCAGCACGCCGACCAGTTCCTGCTCGTCCGTGCTCTCGAAGGCCACCCGCCGGTCCCGGGCGCCGTCGTAGAAGTCCAGCCGGGGCTGGTCCGGCCGCAGCGCGCGCTTGTCGTCGACGAGCACCACGACCGGGTGGATGCCGGCGCAGGTCCGGCGGGTGGTGTTGGTGAGGTCGATGTACCAGGTGCCGTACCCGCCACCGGCCTCGTAGGACCCGGGCCCACCCCGGATCCGGGTGGCCAACGGGAAGGCCCGCGCGTCGGCGCCGACACAGGAGGGGGGCGGCATCGCCTCGGCGAAGGCGGTGCCGGGCGAGAGGGGGACGACGACAGCGGCGGCGGCGAGGGCTGCGGTGACGGCTGCGGTGCGCCGGGGGGACAGGGACGTGCACGGTCGCATGAACACATAACCATGCCGGTCGGGCCGGGAGGAGAAGCGGCACCGCTCCGGGGCGGGGCCGAGGTCCGCTCGATCAGCGGAGCGGGGTGCGATGACCGACAGCGCCGTGGTGCTAGCGGCCGTACGTCCGCTGCGGGCACGCGGTGGCCGATCGCGCAGTTCCCCGCGCCCTTTCGGGGCGCTACTGCCGACGCCTGCCTGCGGGCAGGCGAGACCCACCCCCGCCCAGCCGCAGCACAGGGCACCCGAACACGCCCGTCACGCATCCCCGCGGCCGAACAACGGCGCCAACAGCAACTGCGCAGCTCCCTCAGCCACCAACCGCTCCCCCCGCGGAGCGATCCGCACGGCACCCCCACGCACCCCCTCCCGCCGAGCCCGCTCCCCCAGCACGTCCCCCACCCCCCGCACGTACGCCTCGGGCGCCCCGGCCACGGTCCGCCCCCCGAGCAGCACCACATCGATGTCCAGCAGCCCCACCAGATTCCCGGCGGCCACCCCCAGCACCCGCGCCGCCTCGGCCACGTCCCCCCGCGCCGCCGCCCCGAGGCACAGCACCTCCACGCACCCCCGGTTCCCGCACTCGCACAGCGGCCCGTCCAGCTGGATGACCTGGTGCCCGAACTCCCCCGCCCCGGTCCGCGCACCCCGGTGCACGCTCCCGCCGATCACCAGCCCGGCGCCGAGCCCGGTACCGAGGTGCAGATAGGCGAAGGACCGGCCCGCGACGCCCGTCTCCCCGCAGACCGCCAGCCCGAGCGCCGCCGCGTTGGTGTCCTTGTCCACCACCACCGGCACGCCCAGCCGCTCCGCGAGCGCGTCCCGCAGCGGAAAGCCGTCCCACTCGGGGAACCCGGTGACCCGGTGCAGCACCCCGCGCGCATGGTCCAACGGCCCGGGCAGCGCGACCCCCACCCCCACCAGGGACCCGGCCCCGCCAAGCCCCCCGCCACCGGCGACAGGACCGTCCCCTCCGCCGGCCGGGGAACCGCCACCCGCGCCCGAAGCCCCGGCCACCTCACGCACCGCCGCGGTCACCGCCCCCAGCACGGCCTCCGCCCCCGCCCCCAGATCCAGTTCCTCGCACCGCTCCGCCACCACGGCCCCGTCCAGATGCACGAGCACCACCCGCAGCTCGTCGCGGTCCAGATGGACCCCGACCGCGTGCCCCGCCTCCGGCACCAGCCGGAGCACGGTCCGCGGCTTGCCCCCGGTCGACGCCCGCCGTCCGGCCTCCGCGGCGAGCCCTTGTTCCCGCAGCCGTGCGGTGATCTTGCTGACGGCCTGCGGGGTGAGCCCGGTGCGCTCGGCCAGTTCGAGCCGGCTGATGCCTTCCGCACCGGCGTCCCGCAGCAGCCCCAGCACCAGCGCCGCGTTGTGGCTGCGCAGCGCCCCCAGGTTCACCCCGGCGACGGCCCCGCCACTCCTCGGCCCCGTCCCCGTCCCTGACGTACCTGGCCCTGTCGTCGGCGCGTTCACCCTCTTCACAGCCCCATTCTCCCCACCGCTTGCACTTTCGCAACAGCGTTGCCAAAGTGGAGGCATGACTGCTACCCCCCTCCGCGTCGGCCTGATCGGCTACGGCCTCGCCGGCTCCGTCTTCCACGCCCCGCTGATCGCCGCCACCGAGGGCCTCGCCCTGGACACCGTGGTCACCTCGAACCCGGAGCGGCAGCAGCAGGCCCGCGCCGAGTTCCCGGACGTGACGCTCGCCGCCACCGCCGAGGAGCTGTTCGACCGCGCGGACGAGCTGGACCTGGTCGTCGTCGCCTCCCCGAACAAGACGCACGTCCCGCTGGCCACGGCCGCCCTCAAGGCCGGCCTGCCGGTGGTCGTGGACAAGCCGGTCGCCGGCACCGCCGCCGAGGCGCGCACGCTCGCCGCCCTCGCCGAGGAGCGCGGTCTGCTCCTCTCGGTCTTCCAGAACCGCCGCTGGGACAACGACTTCCTGACCCTCCGCCGGCTCCTCGCGGACGGCGAACTCGGCGACGCCTGGCGCTTCGAGTCCCGCTTCGAGCGCTGGCGCCCCCAGCCCAAGGGCGGCTGGCGCGAGTCCGGCGACCCGGCAGAGATCGGAGGTCTGCTCTACGACCTCGGCAGCCATGTCGTCGACCAGGCCCTGGTCCTCTTCGGCCCGGCCACCGAGGTCTACGCCGAGACGGACATCCGCCGCCCCGGCGCCGAGACCGACGACGACACCTTCATCGCGCTCACCCACGCGAGCGGCGTCCGCTCCCACCTCTACGTCTCCGCGACCGCCGCCCAGCTCGGCCCCCGCTTCCGGGTGCTGGGCTCCCGCGCGGGCTACGTCAAGTACGGCCTGGACCCCCAGGAAGCGGCCCTGCGCGAGGGCAGCCGCCCCGGCACCATCGCCGACTGGGGCGCCGAGGACGAGTCCCTGTGGGGTCGTATCGGCTCCGGTGAGTCCCCGCTGAGCGGCGGCGGCACCCCCGTGCCGACCCTCCCCGGTGACTACCCCGCCTACTACGCGGCCGTCGCCGACGCCCTGCGCGGCGCCGGCCCCAACCCGGTGACCGCCCTGGAGGCGGCCGCCGCGCTCGACGTACTGGAAGCGGCCCGCAGGTCCGCCCGCGACAAGGTGACGGTGACCCTCTGATGCCCCAGATCACACCCCGGAACACACCCGAACTGACCCCGTCCGTCGAGGAACTGGAGGCACAGCAACGCCGCCTGGTCTTCCGGCAGTTCACCTACGAGGACGCCTGGGCCCTCGGCGCCCTCCTGGTGGAGCTGGCCCGGGAGCGCCAGGCGCCGGTCGCCATCGACATCCACCGCGCCGGCCAGCAGCTCTTCCACGCCGCCCTGCCGGGCTCCACCCCGGACAACGACGCCTGGATCGCCCGCAAGCGCCGGGTGGTGGAGCGCTACGGCGCCTCCTCCTACCTGGTCGGCGCCCGCTTCCGGGCCAAGGGCACAACCTTCGAGGAGGCCTCCCGCCTGGACCCGGACACCTACGCGGCGCACGGCGGATCCTTCCCGATCACGGTCGAGGGCGTGGGCGTGATCGGCGCGGTGACCGTCTCCGGCCTGCCCCAGCTCCAGGACCACCGGTTCGTGGTGGAGGCACTGGAGGTGTTCCTGGACCGCTCAGCCGGCTGAACGGACGGCGGGAATCAGCCGGGACGCCCTCCGGTTGGCTGTGACGGAAGACGTGATGATCACAGCAGCACCCACCCACCGGAGGGACCACCCCGATGACCGCTTCGCTGAAGGAGACCGTCGGCCGTCACGGCATCTGGAGCCACGAACTGCGCTCGGAGGACCCGGACCGGCGCGGTGAACTGGCCGAGGCCGCCGCCGAACTGGAGGAACTCGGGTACGGCGCCGTCTGGCTGGGCGGCAACAGCACCGTGGACCACGCGGCCCCGCTCATCGCGGCGACGCGGCGCGTCGTCGTCGGCACCAGCATCCAGAGCGTCTGGCAGCAGGACGCCGCCACGACGGCGGCCGGTTTCCTGAAAGTGGAGGCGGCTCATCCCGGCCGCTTCGCGCTGGGCCTCGGCGTGAGCCACGGCCCGCTGGTGCAGGGCTACCGCCGCCCGTACGCGGCCATGGTCGGCTACCTGGACGAGCTGGACAAGGCGGGAGTCCCGGCCGACCGCCGCGTCCTCGCCGCCCTCGGCCCCAGGATGCTGGGCCTGGCCGGCGACCGTGCGGCCGGCGCGATCCCCTACCTGGTCACGCCCGAGCACACCGCCCGGGCCCGCGAGATCCTCGGTGAAGAGCCGCTGCTGGCCCCCGAGTTCAAGGTGATCCTGGAGCCCGACCCGGCCCGCGCCCGGGAGACGGCCCGCGCCTACCTGGCCCGCTACCTGCAACTCCCCAACTACACCGACAACTTCCTCCGCCTCGGCTTCACCGAGACCGACGTCGCCGACGGCGGCAGCGACCACCTCATCGACGCGGTCTTCGCCTGGGGCGACGAAGACCGGATCCGTGACCGGATCACCGCCTTCCACGAGGCAGGCGCCGACCACGTGGCCCTCCAGGTGGTCACGGCGAACACGGACGACACCCTCCCGAGGGAGGAATGGCGCCGCCTGGCCTCGCTGCTCGGGTGACCGGTCCTGCTCAGAGGGGCGCGGGGAACTGCGCGAGAAGCCACGACGAGCCCGCGGCCGCCGTACTCGCGCAGCCCCCACCCCCTCAGGCGTGCTTCAATTCCTGCCGCTGCCGACCGAGCCCCCCGATCTCCAGCTCCACCACATCCCCGCCCCGCAGATACGGCTTCGGCTCGGGCTGCCCCATGGCCACCCCCGCCGGCGTCCCCGTATTGATGACATCCCCGGGGTACAGCGTCATGAAGTGGCTGAGGTACCGCACGACCTCCCCCACAGGAAAGATCTGCTCGGCCGTCGTACCGTCCTGCTTCAGCTCCCCGTTCACCCACAGCTTCAGCGACAGCCGCTGCGGATCCGGGACCTCGTCGGCCGTCACCAGCCACGGACCCAGCGGGTTGAACGTCTCGCAGTTCTTGCCCTTGTCCCACGTCCCGCCGCGCTCGATCTGGAACTCCCGCTCGGAGACGTCGTGCGCCACCGCGTACCCGGCGACATGGGCGAGGCCCTCCTCGGCGGAGTTCAGGTAGCGGGCCGTACGGCCGATGACGACCGCGAGTTCGACCTCCCAGTCGGTCTTGGCCGAGCCGCGCGGCACGAGCACCGTGTCGTTCGGCCCGACGACCGTGTCCGGCGCCTTGAGGAAGACCACCGGCTCGGGCGGCGGCTCGACGCCCGTCTCGCGGGCGTGGTCGTGGTAGTTGAGCCCGATGCACACCACCTTGCCGATGCGGCCGAGCGGGGGGCCGATCCGGAGGCCGGCCGCGTCCAGCGCGGGCAGCTCACCGGCCTCGGCCGCCGCCCGTACCCGGTCCAGCGCGGTGTCGTCGGCGAGGAGCGCACCGTCGATGTCGTCCACGAGGCCCGACAGGTCCCTGAGGGTTCCCCCGGCGTCGAGCAGCGCGGGGCGCTCCGCCCCTGCCGTACCGACTCGCAGCAGCTTCATGGTCACAATCTCCCTCGATCGCGGGCGCCCGACCGATGGGTGCAGCCATCGGAGGACTGGCCGATCCTCCAATTCCCCTGTCCAGTCCGCAAGACCCTGTTCACGTACTGGACCGTAACCGGACGGCCGTCACCGCTCAGCGGGACAGCAGGGCCTGTTCCGCCGAACTCCAGGCCGTGCTCGTGACGACGTACAGCGCGGCGGCGAGCGGGACCACCGCCACGGTGACGAGGGTGAAGAAGGACAGGAACGGCAGGAACCGGGTGACCGCGGCAAGGGCGGGCACCTCGCCCGCGGGGCCGGCCGGGACCGGCTGCACGGCCGTCGTGCGCCGGGCGCGCCGGTAGTTGACGGTGGCGACGGCCGTGACGACGACGAAGAGGCCGAGGTAGACCAGTCCGGCCGGGCCGAACACCCCGCCGTCCGTCAGGGCGTCGGTCCAGCGGCCGCCGAGCGGTGCCGCGAGCAGCCGGTGACCGAGCAGGCCGTTGCTCTCGCCGCCGATCGTGGAGCTGGAGAAGAGGTGGTAGAGCAGGAAGAACGCGGGCAGCTGGAGCAGGCTGGGCAGACAGCCGGAGAACGGCGAGACCTTCTCCTGGGTGTGCAGTTCCAGCACCGCCCGCTGGAGCCGCTGCGGGTCCTTGGCGTGCTTGCGGCGCAGTTCGGCGATTCTCGGCTGGAGCGCGGCCTGGGCCTTCCGGCCGCGGGCGGCGGCCCGGGACAGCGGGTGGACGAGGAGTCGTACGAGCGCGGTGAACAGGACGATCGCGGCGGCTGCCGCGGAGGCGTGGAAGAGCGGGGTCAGCAGGTCGGCCAGCTGCTCGACCAGGCGGGCGAAAACGGACATGGGTGAGCCCTCCGAGGGTCTCGTCGTGCCGGAAAGGAGCGGAGAACGGCATGACGAGCCGCGCGGGGTCACGCGCTGAGAGGTATGAGGACGTGCCCTACGCGGCGGTCGCCGGACCGGAGAGCCCGGGTGCTCTGGGCCGCCTCCGGCCGGGCGCGTCGGGATCGCGCTGGGGCAGGAAGGCCGTACGGCGGGCCCGGTCGCGTATCGCCGTGCGGACGCGGGTGGGCGGTACGGCGGGCACGCTGCGCGCGGACAGCAGGGCGCAGGCGGCAAGGGCGGCGGCCGCGGTGGCGGTCGCGGCGAGGGCGACGGCGGTGCTGAGGCCGCCGGTGCCGAGGAGCGCGGCCTGGAGTAGCAGCAACTGCGCCAGGAGCAGCAGGAGGGCGAGGGGGCGCGCGGCGCCGGCGCGGCCGGTCATCAGCACATCCCCCCTTCCTGTGACGTTCTGTCAGTATGCCGGGTGCACCGGATCGGTCTCCAGGGGCTCCAGCAGCCGCTTCGGCCGCAGCAGCGCCCTGCTGACCGGATCCGCCGGGGCGGGGTCGAGTTCCGGCCCCGGCACCATGACAACGTCCCCGACCGGCACCGGAGTTCCGCAGGCCGCGCATTTTCCGTACGGCTCGACCTCCCCGCCGCAGTCCGCGTGCCGGAAGGAGCGCAGCCGGCTCGCGTCGACGTGCTCGCGCCCCCAGTGGCCGAGTGCGCGCAGCACGGGCCAGAGGGCGGCGCCGCGTTCGGTGACGACGTACTCGTCCCGGGGCGGGGTCGCCTGGTACCGGCGCTTTTCGAGGATGCCCTCCTCGGTGAGCGTCCGCAGCCGGGCCGAGAGGACGGCGCGCGGGATGCCGAGGTGGACGAGGAAGTCGTTGTAGCGCCGGACGCCGTAGATCGCGTCGCGGACGACGAGCAGCGTCCACCGCTCGCCGACGACCTCCAGCGCGCGGGCGATGGAGCACTCCTGCGTCACGTAGTCCTTGCCCAGTGCCATGCCCTCCACTGTAACCACCGGCCGCGCATGGGTTCAGTGAACGAACCTTAGGTGTTACGGTACCGGAGACGGCTCAGTTCAATGACAGAACCGACAGGACAGGACAGCCATGCCCCGGCTCGACTCCGCCGCCACCCCGGCACCCGTACGCACCGCCACCCCCCGGAACTCCCCCGTACACCCCCGCGCCACCCTCGCCCTGACCAGCGCGGCCACCGCCGTGGCCCTCATGACGTACACGGCCCCGATGGTCACGCTGCCGGACACCGCGAGGGCCCTGCACACCCCGCTCTCCGCCCAGGCCTGGCTGCTGAACGGCGCCCCCCTCGGCCTCGCCGCCCTCCTGCTGGTGGCCGGCAGCCTCGCCGACGACCACGGCCGGCGGCGGATCTTCCTCGCCGGCACCCTGGGCCTCGGCCTCACCACCGCCCTCGGCGCCCTCACCACGTCGACCTGGCAGTTCACCCTGGCCCGCGTCGCCCAGGGCGCGGCCAGCGCGGCCCTGCTGGCCAGCGCCCTCGGCCTGATCGTGCACGCCTTCCCCAGCCCGCGCGGCCGGCTGCACGCCACCGGGGTGTGGGGCGCCTTCGTCAGCGGCGGCATCGCCGTCGGCCCGCTGCTCGCGGGCGCCCTGCCGAACTGGCGGGCCGGCTACGCCGTCCTCGGCGCCGCCGCCCTCGTCGTGGCCGCGCTCGGCACCCGGGCGCTGGCCGAGTCACGCGCCCCGCGCGGCGGCCGGCCGGACGCGCTCGGCGCGCTCACCTTCGGCCTGACCCTGGTGGCCCTGGTCGCGGCCCTCACCCTGGGCCGGGACGGCTGGCTGCGCGCCCCGGTCGGGCTGCTGTTCGCGGCGGCCGTCGTCCTGGTCGCCGCCTTCGTCGTGGTGGAGCGCCGGACCGGCACGCCGATGATCGACCTCGGGCTGCTGCGCCACACCCCCTTCCTGGCCTCCTCCGCGGGCGGCCTGTTCACCGGACTCGCCGTGATCGGCCTGTTCAGCTTTCTGCCGGCGCTGCTCCAGCAGGCGCTCGGGCTCTCCCCGCTCGCCACGGCGTGGCTGTTCCTGCTCTGGTCCGGGCTGAGCTTCGCCGTCGCCCTCCAGGTCAAACACCTGGCCGGCCGGATCGCCCCGCGCACCCAGCTCGCCGTCGGCTTCACCCTGCACACGGTCGCCGCGGTGACGATGCTCGGCGCCCTCGGCTCCGGCTCCTGGCCCCGCCTGCTGCCCGGCCTGATCGTCGGCGGCCTCGGCAGCGGCCTGCTCAACGGCGCGCTGCCGCTGCTCGCCGTCGAGTCGGTGCCGCCCGGGCGGGCCGCGATGGGCTCCGGCGCCCAGCAGACCTTCCGCTACATCGGCTCCTGCGCCGGCGTGGCCCTGACCATCGCCGTCGCCACCTCGGCCGACGGCCTGGCCCGGGGTGCGGACAGCGCACTGCTGGTGTCGGCGGGGCTGGCGGTGGCGGGCGCGGTGAGCGTGCTGGCGCTGCGGGGGCGAACCGACGGGTGAGTGCTCACCTGGGCCGCACGGACACCAGCTTCGCCCACACCACCAGCCGGTACCGGGAGGTGAACTCGGGGGTGCAGGTGGTCAGGGTGAGGTAGGAGCCCGGGTCGTCGTACCCGTACCCGGGCCGGACGAGCGAGCGCGGCACGGGCCGGAGGACCCCCGCGTCCCCGGCCGAGGTGCGCGGCAGGACCTGGTCGACGTCGTACGTGTACGTCGCCGACCGCGTCTCCACCTCGATCGCGTCCCCGCGCCGCAGCCGGGGCAGGTACCGGAAGGGCTCGCCGTGCGTGTTCCGGTGCCCGGCGAGCGCGAAGTTCCCGGCACGGCCCGGCTGCTGGGTGCCGCGGTAGTGGCCGACGTACCCCTTGTTCAGCACGTCCGCCCTGCTCACGCCCTCGGCGACGGGGACGCGCAGGTGCAGCCGGGGGATGGTGAGCACGGCGTACGCCTGGGAGCGCCGGGGCAGGGTCGCGGGGGTGTACGAACGCCGGGGCCCGGGGGAGGTGCCGGGGACGGCGGACTCGGGGGCGGCGGGCGTACCGGAACGGCCGGGAGAGGCACTCGGTCCAGTCGCCGTACCACTGCCCCACTCCCGCTCCAGCGCCGCCACCGTGCGCTCCGCCCCGCGCCGGGCCTCCCGGTTGGTCCACCACACCTGGTGCACGACGAGCAGCAGGAGCACCAGCCCGGCCGTCACGAGCACCTCGCCCCCGGTCCACAGCACCCGTCTGCGCCGGGCGCTCCTGCGTCGATCGCTGTGCCGTACGACCCGCACGCCCGCCGCAGTCCGCATCCGCGCCCACCTCCACCGAAAGCCGCCCGCACGATAGGCGCAGCGCCCTCGACTGGCCATACAGAAGGGGCGGACAGGCTTCCTCAACGGGTTTGAGAAAGGGGTTCGAGAAAGCGCCGTCGCAACCCTCGACAACGCCGTCCGGCACCCCCGATGCTTCCTGTTGGCATGCCGGGGGGACGACGAGTCGGCACCGCGCCCAGGAACGCGGTGCCCGAGCCGCACGGAGAGGCAGCGAACGACCCATGATCCGACGCAGAACACTGCTGGCCGCCGCGGGAGGCGGCCTCCTCGGCAGCGCACTCGCCACGGGCACCGCCCGGGCGGACGCGACAGTCGCCGTCAACCCGGCCGCCACCTACGGCACTTGGGAGGGCTGGGGCACCTCCCTGGCCTGGTGGGCGAACGTCTTCGGCGCACGGGACGACTTCGCCGACATCTTCTTCACGACCAGGAACACGACGTACAACGGCACCTCGCTGCCCGGCCTCGGCCTGAACATCGCCCGCTACAACCTGGGCGCGTGCAGCTGGAACAGCGTGGGCGGCGAGTCGATGGCCGTCTCCCCCAACATCCCCTCCTTCAAGCAGATCGAGGGCTACTGGCAGGACTGGACGAACGAGGACCCGGCCTCCACGGCCTGGAAATGGACGGCGGACGCGACCCAGCGGGCCATGCTCGTGAAGGCCACCCAGCGCGGAGCCGTCTCCGAACTCTTCGCCAACTCGCCCATGTGGTGGATGTGTTCCAACCACAACCCGTCCGGCGCGGCCGACGGCGGCAACAACCTCCAGTCCTGGAACCACCGCCAGCACGCCTCCCACCTCGCCGCCGTCGCCCTGTACGCCAAACAGCACTGGGGCGTGACCTTCGCGACCGTGGAGGCCTTCAACGAGCCGTCCTCGTCGTGGTGGACGGCCACCGGCACCCAGGAGGGCTGCCGCATCGACGCGAGCACGCAGGCGGCCGTACTGCCGTACCTGCGCAGCGAGCTGGACAAACGCGGCCTGACCGGCACCCGCATCGCCGCGTCGGACGAGACGAGTTACGACCTGGCCCGCACCACCTGGAACTCCTTCTCCGCCACCACGAAGAGCTACGTCGACCGGGTCAACGTGCACGGCTACCAGGGCTCCGGCGGCCGCCGCGACCTGCTCCACACGGACGTCGTGACCACGGCCGGCAAGGCCCTGTGGAACTCGGAGACCGGCGACAGCGACGCCACCGGCATGACGACCGCGAGCAACCTCCTCTACGACTTCCGCTGGCTGCACCCCACCGCCTGGGTGTACTGGCAGGTGATGGACCCGAGCGCGGGCTGGGCGACCATCGCGTACGACCCGAACACGCTCCAGCCGGGCGCGGTCCAGACGAAGTACTACGTCCTCGCCCAGTTCACCCGCCACATCCGCCCCGGCATGACGATCCTGGACACCGGAGTGAGCTACGCGGCGGCGGCCCTGGACCGCTCGGCGAAACGCCTGGTGATCGTCGCGGCGAACACCTCCTCCGCCGCCCAGACCCTGACCTTCGACCTCTCCCGCTTCACCGCCGTCACCGGCGGCTCGGGCGGCCTGGTCCCGCGCTGGAACACGGTCACGACGGGCGGGGACCGCTATACGGCCCACTCGGACACGTATCTGAACGGAAAGTCGGTGTCCGTGCCGTTCGCGGCGAAGTCGGTGCAGACGCTTCAGGTGGACGGTGTGACGGTGTGAGGAGCCGCTGAGGACTCACTGCAGGGGCAGGGCGTCCTGGTAGCCGTTCACGGGCCGGGGCACCTTGGTGACCGTACGGGCGTCCAGCGCGACCGCCGCGGAGCCGGTGCCCAGGGTCCCGCCCGGGTGCCAGGTCCCGGTGACCGTCACCCACGTGTTGGCGGGCAGGGCGGGCCCGCCGTAGACCCGTACCTTCACGGACTGGGCGTCGGCGGCACAGCAGTTGAGGATGATCCGGGTCAGCTCCCAGACCCCGTCCCCCTCGGGCGTGACGAACCCGGTCATCCGGACGGTGCGCCCCTTGAGGGCCTGCCCCCGGTCCTGCCGCACCCGGCTGGTGAAGTCGGAGAGGGTCATGGGCAGGGGCGAGGTGCGGGGCAGCGGACCGAAGTCGCTGTCGTGCACGACGGCCTTCGCCGGCTGCCGGGCGGCGGTGTAGGCACCGAGGGCGGGTGGGGCGTAGAAGAGGAGGCTGAGCGCGGGAAGGAGCAGCAGCCAGGAGACCCGGGGCACGCCGGAGTGGCCGTGGTGCTCCTCGGTCCCCTTTCCCCTGTCGAGGACGGCGCCCGCGATGCCGAGCAGGAGCAGGACGGCTCCCGAGACGATGAGCAGGGGCCGCATGCCCTCCTTGACGTACCGCAGGCAGAGGTCGGTGAAGAGGGAGATGTGCAGCAGTCCGAGCCCGCACAGGACGAGCAGCCCCGCCTGAAGCGACCGTTTCACAGCAGGACCCCTCCGATCAGCGCGCTGCACGCGACGGCGACGACGACGGTGGCGGCGGAGAACCGTACGGCGAAGGGCCGCCCGAAGGTCCCCGCCTGCAGGGCGATGAGCTTCAGGTCGACCATGGGCCCCACCACCATGAACGCCAGCCGCGCGACCGGCGGGAACCCGGCCAGCGAGGCGGCCAGGAAGGCGTCGGCCTCCGAACACACCGCGAGCAGCACGGCGAGCCCGGCGAGGAAGAGCACGGACAGCCAGGGCGCGGCGGCGAAGGTGTCGAGCACGGAGCGCGGGACGGCGACGTTGAAGGTGGCCGCGGCGACGGCGCCGAGCACCAGGAACCCGCCGGCGTGCAGGAAGTCGTGCTGGAAACCGCGCCGGAACTCGTCGAGGCGGCTGTTCCCCTCCTGATGCCCGGTGTGCCGTACGACGGGCCGCAGCCACTCGGCCCGCCCGAACCGCAGCCACAGCCACCCCATGACGACGGCGGTGGCGAGGGAGGCGAGCAGCCGGGCGAGCACCATGGCCGGGTTCCCGGGAAAGGCGATCGCGGTGGCGGTCAGCACGACGGGATTGACGGCGGGCGCGGAGAGCAGGAACGCGAAGGCGGCGGCCGGGGTGACACCGCGGCTGATGAGACTGCCGGCGACCGGAACGGAGGCGCACTCGCACCCCGGCAGCACGACCCCGGCGACCCCGGCCACGGGTACGGCGAACACAGGCCGCCTGGGCAGGATCCTGTGGAACACCCCCTCCGGCACGAAGGCGTTGATCGCGCCGGACAGGGCCGTACCGAGCAGCAGGAACGGCAGCGCCTGCACGACGACGGCCAGACACACGGTCCGCCAGGCCTGCACGGCCGGGGCGTCCCCCCAGCGCCCGAAGAAAAAGAGGAGGGCACCGGGGACGACGGCGGCGCCGACGAGGAGGAGGGGCCAGTGGCGGGGCGGCTCGGCACGCAGGTCCGCCTCGCTCATGGCGTGGGCCTGGCCGTCCTCGACCGGCGCACCCGTCTTCTGCATACCGACTCCGCGTGTAGATGTCGGCACCGAAGATATCCAGATATCCCTACCGGATCGCACGCCCCTGGGGCTCTGGGCCACCTCACTTTTGTCATCGCCCGGCAGTACGGTGTCCCCCATGCGCCCCGACACGCCTGCCGAGAACGTCGACCACACCGCCGAAGCGGCACGCCTGGAGCGGACCGCCGGCCTGTACCCCGAGGACGCCGAGGCCCTCCTCCTCCGGGCGGCGGCCCACCTGGAACTGTCCGGCGACCGCCCCGCGGCGACGGCCCTCTACGACCGCCTGCTGTCGTCCGCCGAAGGGCTGGACAACCCCGCCCTGGTCCGCGCCCTGAAGGCGTCGAACCTGTGGGAGTACGGCCATGAGGCCGAGGCGAGGGCGATCATCGAGGGCATCCGCACGACGTCCCCCCGGGACCCGGCCCCGTGGGTGATCGTGGCCGAGGCCCTCGAATCCCACGACGAGCTGGAAGCGGCGGCGGAGACGTTCGGCGAGGCCGCCCACCTCCTGCTGGGGTCTGTGGAGGAACCCCCTCCCGCCACCCACCCCCTCCTCTACGGCCGTCACCGCGTCCGCCGCATGCTGGGCCTCCCGCACGACGACTGGGACACCCTCGCCGACACCCTCCACACGTCCTCCGTCACCCTGGACGAACTCCACGACCCGAAACGCGTGTGGTCCCTGGGCTCGGACAACCCGGCGGAACTGGAGGCGGAGATCTCCCGCCTCCGAGCCGAACTGGGCGCCTACAGGGAGGCCCTCTCCCGCCCCTTCCCGGTGGCGGTGCTGCACTGGCCGGCCCCGGAACTGTCGGAGCTGCTGTCGGCGTATCCCGCTCTGTCCTCGGAGTACCCCTCCCACGCCGAGCACCTGTCGACCATAGAGTCCTCCCTCCGCGAACTCTCCGCCTCGGGCACCCCCAACCTCGGCATCGTCACGGGCACGGTCCCGTCGTACGAGGCCTTCGCGGCGTCGGAGGGAGCCTCCCCGGGGGACGCGACGCTGCTGCCGCAGTATGCGACGACTTTGGCTGCTCGGGGGCGGGCTGTGGGGTGGCCGCCGCCGAAGGGGGCGGGGTGTTGGTGTGGGACGGCGTTGGGTTACGGGGAGTGTCACGGGGTGGACTAACGGCGCAACCACCACTCACGGTGGTAGCGGAGGTAGTCCAGGTGGATCTTGTGCTGTCGGTGCCGCTTGAGCTTCGGCCGAACGTCCACGCCGAAAGCCCCTGCCCGTACGACAATCGACCAGTCGTCCTCGATGACGATGGCGCCTATGTCTAGGCGGACGTGACAGTTGGGGCAGAGGCACAGGACGTTCGGCTCGACATCAGGGCCCCGATGAGGCTTGCCCAGAGGCCGGATGTGGGCGCCTTCGCTGTACGGCTTGCCGTCCGGGCCGAGCAAGCGAAGGCCGCACACTTGGCACTCTCCGTCATAGAGCCTCTTCACATTCCGTATCACTGCGTCGTCTCGGACCAGACGCTGGACGCGAGCCGTCCGCGTCTCAGGGAACTTCTCACCCTGGGCGACCTCCTCCTCGGCTTCCGCCTCCTCCTCGGACTCGTCCGCGGTGCCCTCGTGGTCTGCCTTTTCCTCGGGCAGTTCGTCTCGCCGTTCCAGCAAGTCGGCGATCTGGTGCTCCAGAGAGGTCGGATCTTGGTGGTCTTCAGGGAGACGCTTCAAGTCGAACTGGCAGATTTCGACTGGCGCGCCGTCGGGGGCCGGCGACTGTGCGACGGCGGTGCGGATGGCCGTGACCAAGTACAGGCCGTCGTACCTGTAGCAATCGATCGGCGAGTACCGTTTGTCACCCTTCCACCCACGGATGACCCGAACCGGATGGCCGCGTTCGTAGCTCCGCTTCAGGGCGGCATTGTCCGCATAGTCCCAGGATTGACTGCGCCGGAGCCTTGGCACCCCCTTGATCTTGTACTTGTCCACGTCAGGTGAGGCGCCCGTATAGCGGATGCTGTCCCAGTCGTCGTGATCGTCCTCGTATCCTCCGTGTAGGACGATGGCGTCCGCTATGTGGCTGCCATCCTCATCTGCAAGGGTTGAGATGCCCCTAACGGTGTCGCTGTGCAGGTTGTTGCGCTTCACCTGCACGCGGCGGTGAAACTCCGCCCCCGGAGCGATGCCGTCTATGTGACCGATCTTTCGTTCTCCCACGACGCCATACTGAAACAAATCGATCACTTGTGTCACTCTCGATTCGCAATGTGACGCAAGCGCAGGCTGTCAGTAGCCCCTGTTACAACTGGTCGTGTCGCAAAGGGACCAAGGGGGCGGGCGTGACGCAGTCAGACCAGACTCAGCCGGTGGCAGGTGTGTACGAGGAGCTTGTCACCCGTCACTTGCAGGACCGCTTGCAGCAGCTGGACGCAGCCGGCTGGAAGGCGGTGGAGGCCGAGGTTAGCGAAGAGTCCACTCCGCACGTGCTCGCCCGCCACATCGCCGAAGCGGTCCGCACCCACCTGAGCCAACTTCCGCACGACAAGCAGGTCGACGCAGCAAACGCGATCATGCGTTCGTTGGCGCCGCACGCCACTGACTCCGAAGAGGATGGGGTGGTCGGCGCCATCGCGGAGGGCCCTCGTCAGTTGCTCGCGCTGGCCAAGCAGGAAGCTCCGGGCGTCTTCGCCATTCGCCCACTCACTCCTTTGTCCGAGACCGCGTTGATCACCAATGCTCCGGACGACCCCAGTCTCGGGGCCGAACTGAGGGCTGAACTGGCCACGGCTGACCGCATCGACCTGCTCTGCGCGTTTGTGAAGTGGTACGGCATACGGGTCCTGGAGGACGCTCTCCGCGCTGCAAAGGACCGGGGCGTGGAAATCCGGGTCATCACGACCACGTACATGGGTGCCACGGACCGTCACGCGCTTGACCGCCTCGTCCGTGACTTCGGGGCCACCGTCAAAATCAACTACGAGACCCGCTCCACACGTCTGCATGCCAAGGCCTGGCTGTTCCGCCGCCATTCAGGCTTCGACACCGCTTATGTGGGCAGCTCGAACCTGTCCAAAGCTGCGCTACTCGATGGCCTGGAGTGGAACGTACGTCTGTCATCGGTCGCCACACCAGCTGTCCTGGACAAGTTCGAGGCGACGTTCGACGCGTACTGGAATGACATCGCCTTCGAGACGTACGACCCCGACTTCCATAGCGAACGCCTGGATGGCGCGCTCGCTCAGGCAGGCGGCACTGCTGCGACCACAGACCTGAAGATCAACCTTTCGGGTCTAGAGGTACGCCCGTTTCCGCACCAGCGGGACATGCTGGAACGACTCAACGTCGAACGCGAGATTCGTGGGCGGAGCCGCAATCTGCTTGTTGCCGCCACGGGCACGGGGAAGACCGTGATGGCTGCGCTGGACTACCGCAGTCTGTGCAGAAAGTCGACCAACGGTCGACCCACGTTGCTGTTCGTAGCCCACCGCAAGGAGATCCTCAACCAGTCCCTGCGTACATACCGGGAGGTACTGGACGACGCCTCCTTCGGGGAACTGCTCCACGCAGGTCAGGATCCGCGGGATTGGAATCACGTCTTCGCCAGCGTTCAGTCGCTGAACATCCGGCGGCTGGAGCAGCTGGCTCCGGATCACTTCGACATCATCGTCATTGACGAGTTTCATCACGCCACCGCCGCCACATATCGCCGGGTTATCGACCACTTCAAGCCAAAGGAGTTGCTCGGCCTGACGGCGACCCCCGAGCGGATGGATGGGCTCAACGTCCAAGACGAGTTCTTCGAGGGACGCATCGCTGCCGAGATGCGACTGTGGGAGGCCCTCGAGAACGATTTGCTGTGCCCGTTCCACTACTTCGGCATCCCAGACGGTACAGATCTAAGGAACCTGGGCTGGCAGAAGGGCACGTACGCCGATCAGGAGCTCGACAACCTCTACACGGGCAACGACGCGCGGGCCCGGATTGTGGTGAAGCAGATCCGAGACAAGGTGTCGAACCCCGCGACGATGCGTGCGCTGGGCTTCTGCGTCAGCAAGAGACACGCCCGCTTCATGGTGGACTTCTTCACCACGGCCGGGTTCCAGGCCGTGGCGCTGGACAGCGACTCGCCCGCTGACGTACGCACCCAGGCGCTGAATAACCTGCGTGACGGCAAGCTGCAGGTGATCTTCTCCGTCGACTTGTTCAATGAGGGACTCGACATCCCCGACGTCGACACCCTTCTCCTCCTCCGTCCCACCAACAGCGCGAAGATCTTTCTTCAGCAGTTGGGACGGGGCCTGAGGCGTACCGAGAGGAAGCCAGTTCTCACGGTCCTCGACTTCATCGGACAGCACCGAGCGGAGTTCCGCTTCGAGGAACAGTTCCGGGCCCTGACGAACCTGTCGCGGAACCGGCTGGTCGAGCACATCGAGCACGACTTCCCCCAGCTGCCGTCTGGCTGCCAAATCCTGCTGGAAGGCAAGTCCAAGGACCTCATTCTCGACAACATCCGGAGCCAACTGGGCGCAAACGTCCGCACATTGGTGAGCGAGGTCAAGGCCTACAGCACGCCGCGCCTCGCGGACTACCTCCGCGAGAGTCGCCGGGAGATCAAGGAGCTGTACAAGAACGACAACTCCTGGACGACCGTCCTGCGCCGGGCCGGACTGATCGAGGATGTCGCGCCGGCGGGTGAAGCGGCACTACTCAAGAGAGTGCATGCCTTTCTCCACGTGGATGATCCCCAGCGCGCCCAGGCCTACCTCCGCCTCCTCGAAGACGACGCCCCGTCGTACGGGGAACTGGGGCCAACTGATCAGTCGTATGCCCGCATGCTGTTCTTCAACGTCTGGGACAACGCCGGCGGTTTCACCAGCTTCGAAGAGGGCCTTGAGTCGTTGCGTTCCCAGCGGCCGTTCCGGGACGAGCTGCGGCAAGTGCTGTCGTACGTCATCGATCAGGCAGACCACTTCCCTATCCCGCTATCGGGCCGGCTCCGCAACGTTCCGCTGATGGTCCACAGCGCGTACAACCGCTCCGAGATCCTCGCCGCGCTAGGCGTGGCCCGCTTCGGTGGCCAGATGCCCCGGTCGTTCGCGCAGGGCGTGCAATGGGTTGAGGAACTCCAGACGGACGCCTTGCTCATCACATTGGAGAAGAACGAGAAGGACTTCTCCCCGACTGTCCGGTACAAGGACTACGCGCTGAGCCCGACGCTCTTCCACTGGGAGTCCCAGAACTCGACGGCCGCTGACTCCGGCACCGGCATGCGATACCGGGAACACGCCCAGCGAGGCAGTGAGGTCCTGTTGTTCATGCGCCGCTACAAGAACACGGACACGGGCAAGCCACAACCATGGATGCTCCTTGGTCCCGCGACCTACGTGACGCACACGGGCAGCAAGCCGATGGCCATCACTTGGCGCCTCAAGCACGAGCTTCCGGCCGACGTGTGGACGTACTCAGCCATCACCGCGAGCTGACGGGGCGATAAGTCTGGGATGCCGCGGGCAAGGGTTGACGGGCGCCGCCCAGGTGTGCGGCGCCCGTCGCTGTCATGCCGTCGGTGCCAGGTCCGCCCGGCCGAAGAGGAGGGCGTAGCCCGGGGGGAGTTGGGTCAGGACGCGGGTGGTCAGGGACTCGCCGATGTGGGTCGACAGGACACTCAGGACCGAGCTGACGTCCCAGCGGGCCGTGGCGGGGGTCGAGCCCTCTATGCGGGTGGCGACCGACTCGACGAACTCGCGGGCTGTCAGGGGGTGGGTCGCGGGGATCTGGGAGGCGATCACGCGGCCCGCCTCGCGGGGGAGCGCCTGAGCCAGGGCGACGCGTTCGTCGCCGGTGACGTGGCCGCCCAGGGCCGAGAGGACGATGCGGGTGACGCGTTCCGCCTCCGCCCGCGTCGGGTACTGGCCCGCGTCACGCACCGCCTCGGTCAGCTCCAGCCAGGCGGTGTCCTCCGCCTCGCCCTTGGCGCGCGGGCGCGGGGACGGGGTGGGGATGGTGGTTCTGGGCTGCGGGGTCGTCACGGTCATCGTGCTGGCTCCTCCTCCGGGACACTTCGGGGCACCGGAAGCCCGGCTACCCCGTAACGCAGCGGGCATGAGCGGGAGTTCGGCCAATGTGTGCGGCCGGTGAGGTCGTGTTGTCGGGTGGGGGTGCTGTGGCTGGATGTGGTGTGCTGTGGCCTCCGCGGTGTGAGGTCGCTGGGTCCGTACGGCAGGCTGCCGCGTCCCGGGCCCGCTCGGGCCGCGGGACGCGTGCGTGTCGGGTGTGCCGGGGCCGCCGGTGGTTGGCGGGTGCCGGCCTACCCGGCGAGCCGCCGGTGGCCGGCGGTGCCGGGGTTGCCTGGCTCAGCCGCTGATCTGCTTGCGGTCGTCGCCCCCGCCGCTGATCTGGATCCTGCGCGGCTTGGCCTGTTCGGCCACCGGGATGCGCAGGGTCAGGACGCCGGCGTCGTACGAGGCGTCGATGCGGTCCGTGTCGAGGGTCTCGCCCAGGAACAGCTGGCGGGTGAAGGTGCCCGTGGGGCGTTCGGCGACCAGCATCTCCGCGTCCTCGGGAGCGGGGCCGCGGCGCTCGGCTCGGACGTTGAGGACGTTGCGCTCGACGTCGAGTTCGATCGACTCCGGGTCGATGCCGGGAAGGTCGAAGTGGACCAGGAACTCGTCCCCCGAGCGGTACGCGTCCATCGGCATCGCGGCCGGGCGGGTGGTCGCGCCGAAGAGCTGCTGCGTGAGCCGGTCGAGATCGCGGAACGGGTCCGTGCGCATGAGCATCACAGGTCACTCCTCTCCTCAGGGACTGGGATGCGATGCCCTACGGCTTCTTATATAACTCTGCGCCGGAAAGTTGACAACCCTCGACTCAGGGTTCCCCTGCCCTTCCGCCTGCGCGTTAGCCTCGACGCGGATACGAGGAGGCACTCATGGCCAAGGTTCCCAGCGCGGTCGTCGCCGCCACCGGACTCGTCGGCGGCTACGGCGTCGCCCGTTGGACCAAGAAGCGGCAGTTGGGCGGGGTCGTCCTGGCGGCGGCCGGGGTCGCCGCCGCGCAGCAGTGGCGGGCGCAGGCCGGCGGGAAGGCCGCGGGCGCGCTGAGCGCCGCGTACGTCGCCGCGTTCGCCGGGTCCCACCCGCTCGCCAAGAAGGTCGGCGCCTGGCCGTCCGTCCTGGGTGTCGCCGGTGCCGTCGCCCTCGCCTCCTGGGCCGTCGCCGACCGCCGGGGCGACTGAGCACGCCTCGCCGACCCCGGGGGCGACCGAACCCATCCCGCCGACCCTCGGGGCGACTGAGGCCGCATCCGCGCCCTCCCCCCGCTACGACACCCCCGGCCGGAACGACCTCCGGTACGCCTGCGGGCTCGTCCCCACCACCCTCCGGAAGCGTTCCCGGAACGCCGTGGGGGAGCCGAAGCCCGTCTGGCCGGCGATCCGTTCCACAGGGTGCGCGGTGGTCTCCAGCAGGTGCTGGGCCCGCCGGATCCGCGCCCGGTGCAGCCACTGGAGTGGTGTGGTGCCCGTCTGTTCCCGGAAGCGGCGGTTGAGGGTACGGGTGCTCATGCCGGCCTTCGCCGCGATCTCGGCCAGTGTCAGGTCGCGGTCGCAGTGGTCCTCCAGCCAGGCGAGGAGGGGTTCGAGGGTGGTGCCGGCCGGGGCCGGGGGCAGGTCGTGCACGATGAACTGGGACTGGCCGCCCTCCCGTTCCAGCGGCATCACCGACATGCGGGCCGCGTGTGCGGCCACGGCCGAGCCGAAGTCCTTGCGGATCATGTGCAGGCACATGTCCAGGGCGGCCGCGGCCCCCGCCGAGGTCAGGAACTGGCCGTTGTCGACGTACAGGACGTTCGGGTCCACCGTCACCTCCGGGTGACGCCGGGCCAGGTCCGGGGCCGCGATCCAGTGGGTCGTCGCGCGCAGGCCGTCCAGCAGGCCCGTCGCCGCGAAGAGGAACGCGCCCACGCAGATCGACGCGATCCGCGTGCCGTTCGCCGCCGCCGCCCGCAGCGCCTCGGCGACCCCGGGCGGCAGTGTCTCCGGTGGGTCCGCGACCCCCGGCAGGATGATCGTGTCGGCCTCCGCGAGCGCCTGAAGGCCGTACGGCGCCCGGACCGTGAAGGCACCCGCGCTCACTTCCTCCCGCACCGAGCACACCCGGATCCGGTACGGCTCCCGGCCGTCCGGCAGCCGGGCCCAGCCGAAGGTGTCGACGGGGGCGGAGAGGTCGAACGGGATGACGCCGTCCAGCGCCAGTACGGCCACGGTGTGCATGGCCAGAGGGTAGGGGTGCGGTGGGATCACGCCGACACAGGGGCCCAGGAGCAGCCCCGAGCAGGTCCGCCCTTCGGCCCTCTGGCGAGAATCCGTCGGAGGCTGGCACTCCCGCCACTCCTCCGTGATCTCCGCCGCCCCTACCGTCCCCCTGTGACCAAGTTCCTCCTCGCCGTCCACGTCATCGCCGCGATCCTCGCCATCGGTCCCGTCGCCGTCGCCGCCAGCATGTTCCCGCCCGCCGCCCGCCGCGCCCTGACCGCCGGGCCCGACGCCACCGACGTCCCCGGTGACCCCCACGCCACCGGCGTCCCCGGTGACCCCGACGCCACCGGGACGCTCCGGCTGCTGCACCGGATCTGCCGCGTCTACGCCGTCGTGGGCGTCGTCGTCCCCGTCTTCGGGTTCGCCACGGCGAGCGAGATGGGTGTGCTCGGCAGTGCCTGGCTGATCGTGTCGATCGCCCTCACCGCTCTCGCCGCCCTCGTCCTCGTCGCGCTGGTGCTGCCGGCCCAGACCGCCCTCCTCGAAGGGAAGCCCGCGAAAACCGCGCGGCTCGCCATGTTCACCGGGCTGTTCAACCTGCTGTGGGCCGCCGTGACCGTCCTGATGATCGTCCGGCCCGGATCCACGACGGGCGCGTGAGCGGCGCGGGCGTCCTCACGGCTGCGCCGCCGCCCTGGCCCGGCCCGGCACCGCCGTCAGCGGGCGGGCGATGTCCTCCAGGGAGCGGCGCTCGGCCCGTACCGCCAGGAACACCGCGACCAGGCCCGCCGCGCACATCAGCGCCGCGCCGATGGAGAAGGCCAGGACCGTGTCGCCGACCTTGCCGGTGCCGGTGAGGTCGGCGAAGAGCAGGGGGCCGCTGATGCCGCCGGCCGCGGTGCCGAGGGCGTAGAAGAAGGCGATGGACATCGCCCTCGTCTCCATCGGGAAGATCTCGGACACGGTGAGGTAGGCGCTGGAGGCGCCCGCCGAGGCGAAGAACAGCACCGCGCACCAGCAGGCCGTCAGCGTGCCCGCGTTCAGCGAGCCGCGGTCGAACAGCCAGGCCGTGCCGAACAGCAGCAGGCCCGAGAGCAGGTACGTCGAGGAGATCATCACCCTGCGGCCCACCGTGTCGAAGAGCTTGCCGAGCAGCAGCGGGCCGCAGAAGTTACCGGCCGCGATCACCGCGAAGTAGTAGCCGGTGTGGTCGGAGGGCACGTCGTAGAACGTGGTCAGGATCGCGCCGAAGCCGAAGGTGATCGCGTTGTACAGGAACGCCTGGCCGATGAAGAGGGAGAAGCCGAGCACCGCCCGCCTGCGGTAGCGGCCGAAGACGGTGCGGGCGATCTCCAGGAAGCTCACGCTCCCGCGCTGGTGGATCTCCAGCTCGCCCTCGGGCTCCGGGAGCGGCTCGCCCTTCTCCTCCTCGACCCTGCGCTCGATGCCGGAGACGATCCGCTCCGCCTCCCGGTCCCGGCCGTGGATCAGCAGCCAGCGCGGGCTCTCCGGGACGTGCCGCCGTACCAGCAGGATGACCAGGGCGAGGACGGCTCCGAGCGCGAAGGTCAGACGCCAGCCGACGTTCGCGGCCAGCAGGTCGGTGTCGAGCGCGACGATCGACAGCAGGGAGCCGCCGACCGCGCCGAGCCAGAAGCTGCCGTTGATGACCAGGTCGACCCGGCCGCGGTAGGCCGCCGGGATCAGCTCGTCGATCGCCGAGTTGATCGCCGCGTACTCACCGCCGATGCCGAAGCCGGTCAGAAAGCGGAACAGGAAGAACCACCACGCCTCCCAGGAGACGGCCGTCAGCGCCGTCGCCGCGAGATACACCGCCAGGGTGATCATGAAGAGGTTCTTGCGGCCGAAGCGGTCGGTCAGCCGGCCCCAGAACAGGGCGCCCGAGCAGGCGCCCGCCACATACAGCGCGGCGGCGACGCCGGTGATCTGCCCGGAGGTGATCGACAGGCCGCTGCCGGGCTCCGCGAGCCGGGAGGCGATGTTGCCGACGACCGTGACCTCCAGGCCGTCCAGGATCCATACGGTCCCCAGGCCGATGACGATCGTCCAGTGCCAGCGGGACCAGGGCAGTCGGTCGAGTCGTGCGGGGATGTCCGTGGTGAGGGTCCGGCCGGTCCCGGCCTCGGCTGTGCTCATGGGCGCTCCCTCCGCGTCGAAGGATGCAGTACCGGGTGCCCTGACCTGCCGGGAACAGTCCGCTCACGCCCCCAGGCCCCGCGAGACGGTGTAGATCAGCAGCCCCGCCAGCGATCCCACCACCGTGCCGTTGATGCGGATGAACTGCAGGTCGCGGCCGATGTGCGCCTCGATCTTGCGGGTGGTGTGCTCGGCGTCCCAGCCCGCCACCGTGTCCGTGATCAGCGAGGTGATCTCCTTGCGGTACGTCGTCACGACGTGCACCGCCGCGCCCTCCACCCAGGTGTCGACCTTGTCCTGCACCTTGGGCTCGGTCGCCATCCGCGAGCCCAGGGACAGCAACGCGGCCCGCACCCGCTGCCGCAGCTCGCTGCGCTCGTCCTCGGCCGCCGTCACGATCATGGACCGTACGGCCGTCCACACGGACGCGATCAGGTCCTGCACCTCGCCGCGGCTCAGCACCTCGCCCTTGAGCCGCTCCACCCGGGCCCGGGTGTCCGTGTCGGACTGCAGGTCGGAGGCGAAGTCGGTGAGGAAGCGGTCCAGCGCGCCGCGGGCCGGGTGCGAGGGCATGTCCCGCGTCTCGGTGACGAACCGCAGCAGCTCCTTGTAGACCCGCTCGCCGACCTTCCGGTCCACGAACCGCGGGGTCCAGCCGGGCGCGCCGCCCTCCACGGCCACCATCACGTCGTCCCGGTGCAGCACCAGCCAGTCGTGCGCCCGGGACACCACCAGGTCCACCACCCGCCGGTGCCCGCCGTCGGCGACGATCTTCTCCAGTGTCTTGCCGAGGCCCGGCGCGATCTCCTGCGCGTTGGCCCTCCGGGTGATCGCCTCGCCGACGACCGCCTGCACATCGGAGTCCCGCAGGACGGTCAGGGCACCCCGCAGCGCGGTCGCCAGCTCCGCCGTCACCCGGTCCGCGTGCTCGGGCTCCGCCAGCCAGACGCCGAGCCGGCTGCCGATACCGACCGCGCGCAGCCGCTGCCGTACGACGTCCTCGGAGAGGAAGTTCTCCCCGACGAACTCGCCGAGCGAGATGCCCAGCTGGTCCTTCTTGGTGGGGATGATCGCGGTGTGCGGGATGGGCAGCCCCAGCGGGTGCCGGAAGAGGGCCGTGACCGCGAACCAGTCGGCGAGCGCGCCGACCATGCCGGCCTCGGCCGCCGCCGCGACATAGTCCGTCCACGGCCCGGCGCCCGCGCCGCCGGCCGCCTTCGCCAGCACGTAGACCACCGCGACGAACAGCAGCATGCCCGTCGCCGTGAGCTTCATCCGCCGTACCCCGCGCCGGCGCTCCTCGTCGGCCGGGGTGAACGCCGTCATCGACTTGTACGACGCGACCCGCTCCGGTGACGCGACCCGCCCCGGTGTTCCCGTCTCGGTAGGTTCCATCAGCTCCACCCGTTCGGTGATCCCGCACACAATTGTCCCTTCCTGACCGACTCCCGGAACGGAACGGGAGTTCCCGGCGTCTGTCTGGAGGGGGGTAGTGGCAGGGTCCTGTCAGACCCCTCCGGCCCATGACGCATCATGGGCTCAGCAAGATCGGAGCCTCGGGCTCCCATCTCCCGAGGAGAACAACACAAGAGTGGCCAAGCGTCATGGTTATGCGGTGCTCGGTGCGCTGGTCGCCCTGGTCATCGCACTGTCCGCCGGCATATACGTCACCGTGGCCGCCGACGACGGCACCCCCCGCGGCACCCTCGCGGCCGGCCGCCCGCACCGCGACTCCCACGCCGCCCCCGCCTCCACCGGCGCCTGGGTCGGCGCCTGGGCCACCGCCCCCGTCGGCGGCGAGCCCGGCACCGAGACGGCGGGCCTCGCGGACCGCTCGGTCCGCAACGTGGTGCACACCAGCGTCGGTGGTACGGGTGCCCGCGTCACGCTGTCCAATCTCTACGGCCAGTCGGCCCTCACCATCACGCACGCCTCGCTCGCCCTCGCCACCGGCGACGGCACCGCGGCGGCCGATGCGGAAACGATGCGGCGGCTCACCTTCAACGGCAGCACCGGCGTCGTCATACCCGCCGGCGGACAGGCCGTCAGCGACGCCGTGCGCGTCACCGTCCCGCACGGCGCCGACGTGCTGGTCACGACCTACTCCCCCACCCCGTCCGGTCCGGTCACCTACCACCCGCACGCCCGGCAGGTGTCGTACGTCGCCGACGGCGACCGCACCGAGGACACGACCGGCACCCCCTACACCGGACAGACCCCGTACTGGCGGTACCTGACCGCCCTTGACGTGCTCAGCAACGAAGCCGCCGGCACCGTCGTCGCGTTCGGCGACTCCATAACCGACGGCATCACCTCCACCACCGGCGCCAACCGCCGCTGGCCCGACGTCCTCTCCGGGCGGCTGCGCGGCGCACTGGAGGAGGGGCAACAACTGCCTCGCTACAGCGTCGTCAACGAGGGCATCAGCGGCAACCAGGTCCTCGCCGACGGCCTCGGCCGGCCCGCCGAGAACCAGAGCGGCCTCGGCCGCTTCGGCCGCGACGCGCTCTCCCGCACCGGCGTCAAGGTCGTCGTCATCGACCTCGGCGTCAACGACATCCTGCGCAACCGCAAGCTCGCCGACCCCGACCGCATCGTCACCGGGCTGCGCACACTGGTCCGCCAGGCCCACGCCCGCGGCCTGAAGGTCGTCGGCGCCACCCTGATGCCCTTCCAGGGCCACCGCGGCTACACCCCCGCCCGGGAGGCCGTACGGCAGCAGGTCAACGCCGAGATCCGGGCCGGCGGGGTCTACGACGCCGTCGTCGACTTCGACAAGGCCCTCCGGGACCCGTACGACCCGCGGCGGCTGCGCCCCGAGTACGACTCCGGCGACCATCTGCACCCCAGCGACCTGGGCTACCGCACCATGGCCGAGGTCTTCGACCTGCGCACGCTGAAGGGCGCGGGCCAGGCGGAGCTGTAGCCGGGGCGGCGAACGGCGGGAGCGGGCGGGCGGGGAATACTGGCGGGCATGACCCGCTTGATCCTCGCCACCCGCAACGCCGGAAAGATCACCGAGCTGAGGGCCATCCTGGCCGAAGCCGGACTCCCCCACGAACTCGTCGGCGCGGACGCCTTCCCGGACGTCCCCGACGTCAAGGAGACCGGCGTCACCTTCGCCGAGAACGCCCTGCTCAAGGCGCACGCCCTCGCCCAGGCCACCGGTCTGCCCGCGGTCGCCGACGACTCCGGCCTCTGCGTGGACGTCCTGAACGGCGCCCCCGGCATCTTCTCCGCCCGCTGGGCCGGCCGGCACGGCGACGACCAGGCCAACCTGGAGCTGCTGCTGGCCCAGCTCTCCGACATCGCCGACGAACACCGCGGCGCCCACTTCGCCTGCGCGGCGGCCCTCGCCTTGCCGGACGGCACGGAACGGGTGGTCGAGGGGCAGCTGAGGGGGGTCCTGCGGCACGCCCCCGCCGGCACCAACGGCTTCGGCTACGACCCGATCCTCCAGCCGGAGGGCGAGACGCGGACGTGCGCCGAGCTGAGCCCCGAGGAGAAGAACGCGATCAGCCACCGGGGGAAGGCGTTCCGGGCGCTGGTGCCGGTGGTGCGGGAATTGTTGGGCTGAGAGCAACCGAGGGGCCGTCCGGATGGACGTCCCCTCACGTGTGCGGCCGGTGGGACTCGAACCCACACGGGATTTCTCCCACGGGCACCTAAAACCCGCGCGTATCGCCTATTTCGCCACGGCCGCCCCAAAACGGACTTTTTATTTACAGGCCGTTTTGCCTCGCTCAGTGTACGGGGCTGCGCCTTTCTCCGTACGCCCCCCTCGGCTCTCCAGCGAGAGCGGACGACGACCCCTCGGCCGTCATCGCCCACCTGAAACGAACCGGTTATCGGCAGTGCCGTCCGGAAACGGAGAGCGGCCCGCACCGGGAAGAAGCCGGGGCGGGCCGTCGCTGCAGAGGTGGCTCAGATGCCGAGGTCCTTGAGGATCTTCGCCACGTGACCGGTGGCCTTGACGTTGTACAGGGCGCGTTCCACCTTGCCGTCCTCGTCCACGACCACCGTGGAGCGGATGACGCCGACGACCGTCTTGCCGTAGAGCTTCTTCTCGCCGAAGGCGCCGTACGCCTCCAGGACCCGCTTGTCGGGGTCGGCCAGCAGGGTGACCTTCAGGGACTCCTTCTCGCGGAACTTCGCGAGCTTCTCCGGCTTGTCCGGCGAGATGCCGATGACGTCGTAGCCGGCGGAGGCAAGGACCTGAAGGTTGTCGGTGAAGTCGCAGGCCTGCTTGGTGCAGCCGGGGGTCAGGGCGGCCGGGTAGAAGTAGACGATGACCTTGCGGCCCTTGTGGTCCGACAGGGACACCTCGTTGCCGTCGGCGTCGGGGAGGGTGAAGGCGGGGGCCACGTCCCCGGGCTGGAGTCGCTCGCTCATCGGACTAGCGTAACCGGGGGGCCTTGCGGTGCGGTCCGGCCGCGAGCTGACAGACTGTTCGAGAACACCATCAACCAGCATCAGCAGACTTCGGCAGACTTCGGAGGCCGTACGGTGGCGGACACGTCGGACACCAGAACCCCGGCGCAGATCGAGGCGGACATCAGGCGCCGCCGTGAAGTGCTGGCCGAGACGCTCGACGAGATCGGGGTGCGCGTGCATCCGAAGACCATCGTCGGGGACGCCAAGGCCAAGGTGATCGCGAATGTCGATCACACGGTCGGGCGGGCGTACGTGCAGGTCAACCGCGTCGTGAGCGATGTACGGGCGCGGTTCGTGGATGACGAGGGGGCGCCTCGCCTGGAGCGGGTCGTGCCCGTCGCCCTCGTCGTCGTCGGGGTCGTGGGGCTGCTGGCCCTCGGGGCCCGGCGGCGCAGGGACTGATCGGGGCAGGTAGGTTCAAGGCGTGAGCGCCAACAGAAACCAGCACAGCACTCCCCACCACGACAAGCTCCCCATCCGGATGCTGCACGACCGGGTTCTCGTGCGGCAGGAGACCGGTGAGGGCGAGCGGCGGTCGGGGGGCGGCATTCTGATTCCCGCCACCGCGGCGGTCGGGCGGCGGCTGGCCTGGGCCGAGGTCGTCGCGGTCGGTCAGAACGTCCGGACGGTGGAGCCCGGCGACCGCGTCCTGTTCGACCCGGAGGACCGGGCGGAGGTCGAGGTGCGGGGCGTGGCGTACGTGCTGATGCGCGAGCGCGACCTGCACGCCGTCGCCGCGGACCGGTTCGAGGGGTCGGAGGACTCCACGGGGCTGTACCTGTAGAACGCACTGCGAGAGGGCCGGTGACCATCGTCACCGGCCCTCTTCCGCATGCCTTTGTTATGTTCGGGAGGAACCCGACGAGACGCGCCGTACCGGGTCGAAGGCAAAGACGACGCACCCCGAAGAAGAGTCACCGTGTCTCGGAGGTGCCGTCATGGCCTGGGTTCTGCTCGTCGTCGCCGGTCTGCTGGAGGTCGGCTGGTCGATCGGGATGAAGTACAGCGAGGGTTTCACCCGTCTCGTCCCGAGCCTGTTCACCGGCGCCGGCATCGTCGCCAGCATGGTCCTGCTGTCGTGCGCCGCGAAGTCCCTGCCCATCGGTACGGCGTACGGCGTGTGGGTGGGCATCGGCGCGGCCGGTGCGGCGGTGCTCGGCATGGTGGTGCTGGGTGAGCCGGTCACCGCCGCCCGGATCTTCTTCGTGTGTCTGCTGCTGGTCGCCGTCGTGGGGCTGAAGGCGACCGGCGGCCACTGACACCGGCGTGTCAGGTGCCGGGGAATCCTCCGGAACCCGTGTCGGTGCCGGTGGTTCCGCCGCCTCCGTCCGTGGTCGTACCGCCACCGGTCGCCGCCCCGCCGCCGGCGGCGTCGCCGCCCGTGGTCCCGCCGCCCGTGGTGGTGCCTCCGTCCGTGGTGGTACCGCCGCCGGTGGTCGTGGCGCCCCCGTCCGTGGTGGCGCCGCCGTCGGTCGGAGTGCCGGTGGCACCCCCGTCGGCCGGGGTGCCGGTGGTGCCGCCGTCGGTCGGGGTGGCGGTCGCGCCGCCGTCGGTCGGAGTGGCGGTCGCGCCACCGTCGTCCGTGCCGCCGTCGGTGCCCGGCTGGGCGCTGCTGGTGGCGGGCGGCTCCTGGACCACGTCGGCGCCCTGCTCCAGCTGGAGGTCGAACTCGCTGACCGGCTTGCCCTTCAGCGCGTTGCGCGTGTACTGCGCCCAGATCTGGGTGGGCGGGCCGCCACCGTTCATGCGGGCCTGGCCGAGCGCCCCGTACAGCGGCTGGTGCTTGGCCGTCACCGGGTCCTGGCCCATGACGGAGACCACCGTGGCCAGGTCGGGGGTGTAGCCGGCGAACCAGGCGGCGGTGTCGCTCTCCGCGGTGCCGGTCTTGCCGGCCGCCGGACGGCCCGCGGCCTGCGCGGCCGTGGCGGTGCCGCTCTGGACCACGCTCTGCAGGACGGAGGTGGTGGTGTCGGCGGCCTCCCGGCTGACGGCCTGCTTGACCGGCTCGTCGGGCAGCTCGATCTCCTCCCTGCCCTCCTTGGTGATCTTCTCGACCAGCGTGTACGTGCCGTGCTTGCCGTGGTTGGCGAGTGTGGCGTAGGCCTCCGCCATGTCCAGGACGCTGGCGGTGGCGGTGCCGAGGGCGATCGACGGGTACGGCTGGAGGTCCGGGGTGTCGGAGGGGACGCCGAGGTCGATCGCGGTCTGCTTGACCTTGGCGGGGCCGACGTCGACGGCCATCTGGGCGTACACCGAGTTCACCGACAGGTCGGTGGCCTTGCGGACGGTGATCGGGCCGTACGACCGCTGGTCCTCGTTCTCGGGGGCGTAGGCGCCGCCGCTCCAGCCCTGGACGGGGCGCTGGTTGGTGCCGTCGTAGACGGTGTTCGGGGTGATGGTCCGGCCGTCCTGGGTGGTGGACCCGTTCTGCACGGCGGAGGTGAACACGAACGGCTTGAAGGTCGAGCCGACCTGGAAGTCACCGCGGGTGGCGCCGTTGGTGTACTGCTTCACGTAGTCGATGCCGCCGTACATCGCGACGACCTTGCCCGTCTTGGGGTCGACGGAGGCGCCGCCGGCCCGGACGTAGCTGTCGGCCTTGCGGTTCTTCTTGTCCAGCTTGGACATCAGCTGGTCGTCGACGGCCTTGACGAAGGCGTCCTGCCGGTTCTTCTGGATGGTGGTGGTGATGCGGTAGCCGCCGAGCGCGAGGTGGTCGGCGTCGATGATGTTGTTCGTGGTGAGGTACTGCTTGACCGCCTCCACGAGGTAGCCGCGCTGGCCGGACATGCCGGTGGAGATCGTCTGCTCCTTCGGCATCGGGAACTTCATGCCGGCGCGCTTGGACTCGCTGAGCCAGCCCTTGGTGACCATGCCGTTCAGCACGTAGTTCCAGCGGGCGACGGCCGCCTTCTTGTTCTCCGGGTGCGCTACGACGTCGTACTCGCTCGGCGCGTTGACGAGCGCGGCGAGGTAGGCGGCGCGGGCCGGGTCGAGGTCGGCGGCGTCCCTGCCGTAGTAGGCCTGGGCGGCGGCCTGGATGCCGTAGGCGTTGCGGCCGAAGTAGCTGGTGTTGAGGTAGCCCTCCAGGATCTCGTCCTTGGACTTGTTCTGGTCGAGCTTGATCGAGATGAAGAACTCCTTGGCCTTGCGGGTGACCGTCTGCTCCTGGGCCAGGTAGTAGTTCTTCACGTACTGCTGGGTGATCGTCGAGCCGGACTGCTTGCCCTTGCCGGTCGCGGTGTTCCAGGCGGCTCGGATCATCGCCTTGGGGTCGACGGCCGACTCCGTGTAGAAGTCGCGGTCCTCGGCGGCCAGTACGGCGTGCTGGGCGTCCTTGGAGACCTGGGCGAGGCTCACGTTCTCCCGGTTGACCTCACCGTCACGGGCGAGCTGCGAGCCGTCGGCGTACAGGTACACATTGCTCTGCTTGGTCGCGAACGCGTTGGCCGGCGGGATCTTCACCAGGGAGTAGCCGAGGAAGAACAGGCCGATGACGAGCAGTACCCCGACGAAGAAGGTGCCGAGCACCATCCGCCACGTCGGGATGATCCGCCGCCACCCGGTCCGCTTGGGCCGCTTGCCCTTCTTGGCCTTGGCCTTGGCCTTGCCGTTGCCTCCGGCGGTGTCGGCGTCGGCTGCGGCGAGGAGGGTGGTCCGGTCTTCGGGCGAGGCAGCGTCGGGCTTGGCGGCCTGGGCACCGGCGGTGCCGGCCGCACGGGCGGCACGGGCGGCACGGGCGGCGGCCGGGGAGGAACCGGCGGCGGCACCGGCACCGGACGCGGCGGCAGCACCGGACGCGGCACCGGACGCGGACGCGGCGGCGGCGGCCTGGGCACCGGCTCCGGCGGCGCCGGCGGTGCCGGCCGCACGCGCGGCACGGGCAGCACGGGCGGCAGCCGGGGAGGAACCGGCGGCAGCACCGGCACCGGCCTCGGTGGCACGGTTCGGGCCACCGGGGCGGGGCACGGTGGGGCGAGGGGTACGACCGGAGGGGTCCGGCTTGGCGGCGGCGGCACCGGGACCGCTGGGCTCACCCGCGCGGGGCGCGTTGATCCGCCGGAGCACCTGCGTGGTCTCGGGCGCCTGGGCGGCATCGCCCGCGTTCGCGGCCTGCGGCCCCTTGGGCGGGGTGATACGCCGAAGCACCTGCGTACTCTCGGCCGGCGCCTGCCCGGCCCCACCCGGGCCACTGGGCTCGGCCGGCTTCTTGCCACCGGAACCCTTGCCGCCGGCGGCTCCGCCACCGGCGGCCGAAGCAGCACCGGACGCCGAACCGCCGCCGGACACCGGGCCACGCCCGGAGCCCGGAGCGTCACCGGCCCGCGAGCCCCCACGGGTGCCCGAAGCACCGCCGGAGCCCACAGCCGAACCACCCCCGGACACCGGACCACGACCGGAAGCCGAAGCGTCACCGGCTCCCGAGTCCCCACGGGTGCCCGAAGCACCCCCGGACCCCGGGCCACGCCCAGGCGCCGAAGCTCCGCCGGACGTCGCGCCCGCACCGGTGCCGATGGGCCCCGTCTGCTCCGTCCGGGCGCCACGGGCCGCCTGGCGGGCCCGCGCCATGGAAGCCGTGCGGTCCGGAGCCCCTGAGTCCGCCGCGCCGGAGCCGTCCCCGGACACCGAACCCGCCGAGCCAGACCGCTCCCCGGACACCGAACCCGCCGAGCCAGACCGCTCCCCGGGCACCGAACCCGCCGAGCCAGACCGCTCCCCAGACACCGAACCCGCCGCGCCAGACCGCTCCGCGGGCACCGAGCCCGACGCACCGGACCCACCCCGAGAGGCCGAACCCGCCGCGCCCGAGCCGTCCCGGGACGCCGAAGCCGCCCGGCCGGCGTCGGACCGGGAGCCCCCGGTCCCGGCGCCGCGGGTGTCCTCGGCGGTGCGCCCGGCGCCCGGGACCCGCTCGGGTCCCTCGGCGCTCTGCGGCTTCCCGCTGCCGCCAGGGCGCCCGGCGGGCCTGCCGGCCCCCCGGGCAGGGGGTTCGCTGGGGTCTGGTGTCGGGCTGTGCGGCTTGTGGCCCCCCGGGGTCCCGGGCCCTTCAGCCGGCAGCGGCCTCTTCGGTGCCACGCCGTCGTTCGGCTGCTGCGGCTGCGGCTCGTCGCTCATGTCGTGCACGGACTCCTGTTTTCAGCGTCGTACGTTCCCGTACGCCTCGTACGCTTCTGCGCTCCCCCTGTTTGAAGACTCTCGCACCTGGCGTTCCGTTCCCGGATTCCGGCACGCTTCCGGCGGAAAACGCGTGGCCGGCCACCGGGCCTCCGGACTAGGCTCCTGCGCTTCGGTGTCGAGCAGTCCGAGGAGGTCGACTTGCGTGGGCGCGGGACGGTTGTACGCGGCGGTCGCGGCAGGGGGGTTCCGACGGTACGCGACCTACCGGGCCGCCACTGCGGCAGGGGTGTTCACGAACACTGTCTTCGGTCTCATTCTGGTCTACACGTACCGCGCGCTGTGGGACGAGAAGCCCCATCTCGGGGGGTATGACCAGGCGCAGGCCATCACCTACGTCTGGCTGGGGCAGGCTTTTCTCTCGACCCTTGCCATCGGGGGTGGCGGCGTCGAGGACGAGTTGATGGAACGCATCCGTACGGGGGATGTGGCCGTCGACCTGTTCCGGCCCGCCGATCTCCAGTTGTGGTGGCTGTCGGCGGATGTCGGCCGGGCGCTCTTCCAGCTGCTGGGGCGGGGGGTCGTACCGTTCGTGTTCGGCGCGCTCTGCTTCCCGGCGTACCTGCCGGCCGACGCCGGCACCTGGGCGGCCTTCCTGATCGCCGTCGTGCTCGCCATGCTGGTCGGCTTCGGCATCCGCTACCTGGTCGCGCTGAGCGCGTTCTGGCTGCTGGACGGCACGGGGGTGGCGCAGATGGCGTGGCTGCTGGGGTTCTTCTGCTCGGGGATGCTGCTCCCCTTGAACGTCTTCCCGGGCGCGCTCGGCGAGGTCGTGCGGGCGCTGCCCTGGTCGTCGCTGCTGCAGGCGCCGGCGGACGTCCTGCTGGGGCAGGCGGACCCGCTGCCCACCTATCTCTTCCAGGCCGCTTGGGCGGTGGTGCTGCTGGGTGCCGGGCGGCTGGTGCAGTCGGCGGCGACGCGCCGGGTGGTGGTGCAGGGTGGCTGAGGGGCGGGCCGAGCGGCTGGCCGAGGGGGTGCGGGCGTACCGGCTGGTCGCGGGGATGTGGGTGCGGTCCACGATGGCGTACCGCGCGTCCTTCGCCATGACCACGTTCGGGAACTTCGCGGCGACCTTCCTGGACTTCGTGGCGATCATGCTGATGTTCTCCCGGGTGGACGCGCTGGGCGGCTGGCCGCTGCCGGAGGTGGCGTTCCTGTACGGGCTGTCCGCGACCTCCTTCGGGCTCGCGGACCTGGTGATCGGGTCGATGGACCGGCTGGGCCGGCGGGTGCGGGACGGCACGCTGGACACGCTGCTGGTGCGGCCGGCGCCGGTGCTGGCGCAGGTGGCGGCCGACCGGTTCGCGCTGCGCAGGCTGGGCCGGGTGACCCAGGGCGCGCTGGTCCTGGGCTGGGCGCTGACCCGGGTGGAGATCGACTGGACGGCGGGCCGGCTGCTGCTGATGCCGGTGATGGTGGTGAGCGGCTGCGGGATCTTCTGCGCGGTGTTCGTGGCCGGGGCGGCGTTCCAGTTCGTGGCGCAGGACGCCTCGGAGGTGCAGAACGCGTTCACCTACGGCGGTACGACGCTGCTGCAGTATCCGCCGACGGTGTTCGCGAAGGAGCTGGTGCGCGGGGTGACGTTCGTGCTGCCGCTGGCCTTCGTCAACTGGCTGCCGGCGACCTATGTGCTGGGGCGGCCGTATCCGCTGGGGCTGCCGGAGTGGACGGCGTTCACGCCCCCGCTGGTGGCCGTGGCCTGTTGTGCGCTCGCGGGGCTGGCCTGGCGGGCGGGACTTCGTTCGTACCGCAGCACAGGGAGCTGACATGAGTGACTTCATCGCGCTGGAGAAGGTCGAGAAGGTCTTCGAGGTGCGCCGGAAGACCGGGTTCCTGAAGCGGGAGCGGCGCGAGGTGCGGGCGGTGGACGCGCTGTCGTTCACCGTGGGGCGCGGGGAGATGGTCGGGTACATCGGGCCGAACGGCGCCGGGAAGTCGACCACGATCAAGATGCTGACGGGGATCCTGACGCCGAGCGCCGGGCGGCTGCGGGTGGCGGGCATCGATCCGGCGCGGGAGCGGTCGCGGCTCGCGCACCGGATCGGGGTGGTGTTCGGCCAGCGGACCACGCTGTGGTGGGACCTGCCGCTGATCGACTCCTACCGGCTGGCGCACCGCATGTACCGCATCCCGGACGCCCGTTACCGGCAGAACCTGGACCGTCTGGTGGAACTGCTGGAGCTGGGTGCCCTGTTGGAGGTACCGGTGCGGCAGTTGTCGCTGGGGCAGCGGATGCGCGGGGACATCGCGGCGGCGCTGCTGCACGATCCGGACGTGCTGTACCTGGACGAGCCGACGATCGGCCTGGACGTGGTGTCGAAGGCCAAGGTGCGGGAGTTCCTGCGGGAGGTGAACGCCGAGCGCGGTACGACGGTGCTGCTGACCACGCACGACCTGCAGGACATCGAGCAGTTGTGCTCCCGGGTGATGGTGATCGACCACGGGCGGCTGGTGTACGACGGCCCGCTCGCGGGGCTGCACGAGGCCGGGGAGAGCGAGCGGACGCTGGTGGTGGACCTGGAGCGGGAGCTGCCGCCGGTGGAGGTGCCGTCGGCGCGGGTGGTGCGGGTGGAGGGGCCGCGGCAGTGGCTGGCGTTCCCGGCGGGGCAGTCGGCGGCGCCGCTCGTCGCGCATCTGGCGGCCCGGTATCCGCTGGTGGACCTGTCGGTGCGGGAGCCGGACATCGAGGCCGTCATCGCCAGGATGTACGCCGAGAAGGCGGTCTCGTAGGCTGCTGCCATGAGCGACGACGCAGTCCCGGACCTCCGGGCGTCCGACGCCGACCGGGACCGGGTCGCCGAGGTGCTGCGGGACGCCCTGGCCGAGGGGCGGCTCGACATGGCGGAGTTCGAGGAGCGGCTGGAGTCGGCGTACAAGGCGCGGACGTACGGCGAGCTGGCGCCGCTGACCCGCGATCTGCCGGCGGCCGGTGCGGTGGTCCCGCGTGTCTCCTTCGCGAAGGACCCTGTGGCGAGCAGCGGTTGGGCGGGCCGGATCACCGGCGGCGAGGGGTCCTCGACGGGCGCGGTGGCCGTCATGTCCGGCTTCGAGCGCAAGGGCCGCTGGACGGTGCCGAAGCGGTTCTCCTGCTTCACCTTCATGGGCGGCGGTGAACTCGACCTGCGCGAGGCGGACTTCGCCGACCGGGAGGTCGAGATCAACTGCGTGGCGATCATGGGCGGCGTCCAGGTGACCGTGCCGCCGGGCGTCGAGGTCGTGGTGCGCGGCATCGGCGTGATGGGCGCCTTCGAACACCCGAGGGACGACGGACCGCCCGAGCCGGGCGCCCCCCGCGTGATCATCACCGGCTTCGCGTTCTGGGGCGGGGTGGGCGTGGAACGCAAACTCCCCAGGGGGAAACGCGTCCGGAAGGGGCGCGGGGCGGTCTAGACGCCCCTACGCCGTGCACACCTTCGTCAACTCGCCCGCCGCGTCCGTCACCGGACTCACGTCGGGTGTCTCGTCGCCGTTCTTGATGGCCGTACGCACGTTGTCGACCGCCTTGGTCAGGTCGTCCACAGCCTTGTTGACGTCGGCGTCGTCCGTCTTGTCGCCGATCTTCCGCAGGCTCTTGTCGATGGAGTCGAGGGAGGCGTCGGCCTGGGAGGGGTCGTTCGCGGCGTTCTCCACGGCCTGCTGGAGTTCGGTGACGCTGTCGGCGATGGCGTCGGCGGTCTGCACACAGTCCAGCGCCTTGCCGACCGCGTCACAGCCGGTCGTGAGGCCGGCGGTGAGCGCGGCGGTCGCTACGGCGGCGGCGACGGCGGTGAGCCTGCCTCGGCGTCGGCTGGCGGCCATGGTGGGTTCCCTCCCCTGGTACGGCTGGCCGGGCGCCCGCCGGTGAGCGGTGCGCCCGTACCCAGAGGGACGCCGCAGAGGGCCGGCGGGTTGCCCGGGCCTTGAAGGTTTCTTTACGCGCGCGTGCCCGCCAGCGCGGCCTGCTGGACCGCGGCCAGGTCGGTGCAGCCGGCCACGGCGAGGTCGAGCAGGGCGTTCAGTTCGTCGCGGGCGAAGGGCGCGGCCTCGGCGGTGCCCTGGACCTCGACGAAGCGGCCGTCGCCGGTGCAGACGACGTTCATGTCGGTCTCGGCGCGCACGTCCTCCTCGTAGCAGAGGTCGAGCAGCGGGACGCCGCCGACGATGCCGACCGAGACCGCGCTCACCGTTCCGGTCAGCGGCTGGCGGCCGGCCTTGATCAGCTTCTTGCCCTGGGCCCAGGCGACGGCGTCGGCGAGGGCGACGTAGGCGCCGGTGATGGCCGCGGTGCGGGTGCCGCCGTCGGCCTGGAGGACGTCGCAGTCGAGGACGATGGTGTTCTCGCCGAGCGCCTTGTAGTCGATGACGGCGCGCAGGGAGCGGCCGATGAGCCGGGAGATCTCGTGGGTCCGGCCGCCGATCTTGCCCTTGACGGACTCGCGGTCGCCGCGGGTGTTGGTGGCGCGGGGCAGCATGGCGTACTCCGCGGTGACCCAGCCCTCGCCGCTGCCCTTGCGCCAGCGCGGGACGCCCTCGGTGACGGAGGCGGTGCAGAAGACCTTGGTGTCGCCGAAGGAGACGAGGACGGAGCCCTCGGCGTGCTTGCTCCACCCCCGTTCGATGGTGACCGGGCGGAGTTGTTCGGGGGTACGGCCGTCGATGCGAGACATGCGGACGAGCCTAGCCGTCCATGCGGAAGGGGCTCCTCCCGCGTCGGGAAGAGCCCCTGTTCCGGTGAGCCGGCCGGCTCACATCATGTCTTCGATCTCCGCGGCGATCGGGTCGGCGTCGGTGCCGATGACGACCTGGATGGCGGTGCCCATCTTGACGACGCCGTGGGCGCCGGCGGCCTTCAGGGCGGCCTCGTCGACCAGCTCGGGGTCGGACACCTCGGTGCGCAGCCGGGTGATGCAGCCCTCGATCTCCTCGATGTTGTCGATGCCGCCGAGCCCGGCGACGATCTTCTCAGCCTTGCTGGCCATGTCCTGTCTCCCTGAATTCCCTGATCCGAACCGCTTTGTCGCAGTAACCCACAGTCGGCCCAACTTCGCGAGCGGTCATGCCGACCGTGCCGGATGATGGCGATCACGACAGCGGAACCGTCCGTCGACTGGTCTACACCACCGTGGGGAAGGTCGCCAAACCCATGAGTGCACAGAGCACGGCGAGCCCGGCGAGGGTCCGCTGGAACCGCCTGTTCCAGGGCATGCAGAAGATGGGCCGCAGCCTCCAGCTGCCGATCGCCGTGCTGCCGGCCGCCGGCATCCTGAACCGGCTGGGGCAGCCGGACGTGTTCGGCCGGGACGGCCTGGGCTGGACGAACGTCTCCAAGGTGATGAGCGGGGCGGGCGGCGCGCTGCTGGACGGCCAGCTGGGGCTGCCACTGCTGTTCTGCGTGGGCGTCGCGATCGGCATGGCGAAGAAGGCCGACGGTTCGACGGCGCTCGCGGCGGTGGCGGGCTTCCTCGTCTACTACGGCGTCCTGCGCCAGTTCCCGCAGGACTGCCCGGCAGGCGCGAAGGTGGTCGTCACGGGCTGTCAGGCGGCGGACGGCACGGTGTCCGCGTTCACCTACCAGAACCCGGGCGTCTTCGGCGGCATCGTCATGGGCCTGCTGGCCGCCTTCTTCTGGGCCCGCTACCACCGCACACGCCTGGTCGACTGGCTGGGCTTCTTCAACGGGCGCCGGCTGGTGCCGATCATCATGGCCTTCGTGGCGATCCTGTTCGCCGTGGTGTGCCTGTTCGTCTGGCCGCCGGTCGGTGACGCCCTGGAGAGCTTCAGCGCATGGCTGCGGGACGCGGGCCCCTGGGGCGCGGGCGTCTTCGGTGTCGCCAACCGCGCGCTGCTCGTCGTAGGCCTGCACCAGTTCCTGAACGTGCCCATCTGGTTCCAGTTCGGCAGCTGGACCAAGCCGGGCGGCACGGTGGTGCACGGCGACATCAACATGTTCCTGCAGGGCGACCCGAACGCGGGCCAGTTCACCTCGGGCTTCTTCCCGATCATGATGTTCGCGCTGCCGGCCGCCGCGCTGGCCATCACGCACTGCGCCCGGCCGGAGCGCCGCAAGGAGGTCGGCGGTCTGATGCTGTCGGTCGCGCTGACCTCGTTCGTCACCGGCATCACCGAGCCGCTGGAGTACTCCTTCCTGTTCATCGCGCCCGCGCTCTACGCCGTCCACGCGCTGCTCACCGGTGTCTCGATGGCGGTGACCTGGGCGCTCGGGTCGCACGACGGCTTCAGCTTCTCCGCGGGCCTGATCGACTACGTCATCAACTGGCACCTGGCGACCAGACCCTGGCTGATCATCCCGATCGGTCTGTGCTTCGCGGCCGTGTACTACGCCGTCTTCCGCTTCGCGATCACCAGGTTCGACCTGAAGACACCGGGGCGGGAGCCGGTGGACGAGGTCGAGGACGTCACCAAGGTCTGAGGGCGCCCGGTCCGGCACGGCGGGGCACACAGCGTGTAGCGCCGTGGTAGCGGATTCGCGGGTTCCTTATGCCGCCTTCATCGTGCTACAACAGGTCTACACCACAGGTGGTGTAGACCAGAGACGCTGCCGTCCCTTCCTTGGTTCCCGGGCGGCGCCTTGCCCGATGGAGGAACTTGTGACCACGGCCAGCGCCGCTCCCGCGGCCGAGAAGAAGAAGGGCGCCGGGGCGATGGCTGTGCTCCAGCGCATCGGCCGCAGCCTCATGCTGCCGGTCGCGGTGCTGCCCGCCGCCGCCCTCCTGGTGCGCCTCGGCAACACCGACATGCTGGGCCGCCCGTCCTTCCCGACCTTCCTGACGAAGATAGCGTCGTTCATGGCGGCCGGCGGCAACGCGATCCTCGACAACATGGCGCTGCTGTTCGCCGTGGGCATCGCGATCGGCTTCGCGAAGAAGTCGGACGGCTCCACGGCCCTCGCCGCGGTCGTCGGCTATCTGGTCTTCAAGAACGTGCTCGGCACGTTCACCGACAAGAACCTGCCGAAGGTCGCGACCGTCGTCGACGGCAAGATCGTCATGCAGAACGCCCCGGTGGACGCGAAGGTCCTCGGCGGTGTGGTGATGGGCATCGTCGTGGCCCTGCTGTACCAGCGCTTCTACCGCACCAAGCTGCCCGACTGGGCGGGCTTCTTCGGCGGCCGCCGGCTCGTCCCGATCCTGTCGGCCTTCGCCGGCCTGGTCCTCGGCATCGTCTTCGGCTACATCTGGCCGGTCCTCGGCACGGGTCTGCACAACTTCGGCGAGTGGCTGGTGAAGTCGGGCGCGGTCGGCGCGGGCATCTTCGGTGTCGCCAACCGTGCGCTGATCCCGATCGGCATGCACCACCTGCTCAACTCGTTCCCGTGGTTCCAGGCGGGCGAGTACCACGGCAAGAGCGGTGACATCGCGCGCTTCCTGGCCGGCGACCCGCACGCGGGCCAGTTCATGACCGGCTTCTTCCCGATCATGATGTTCGCCCTGCCGGCCGCCTGCCTGGCGATCGTGCACTGCGCCCGGCCCGAGCGCCGCAAGGTCGTCGGCGGCATGATGTTCTCGCTGGCGCTGACGTCCTTCGTCACCGGCGTCACCGAGCCCATCGAGTTCACCTTCATGTTCATCGCGCCGGTCCTGTACGCGATCCACGCGGTCCTCACCGGTGTCTCGATGGCGCTGACCTGGTCGCTGGGCATGAAGGACGGCTTCGGCTTCTCGGCGGGCGCGGTCGACTTCGGTCTGAACCTGGGCATCGCGAGCAACCCGTGGGGCCTGGTCCTGGTCGGGCTGTGCTTCGCGGCGGTCTACTACGTGATCTTCCGCTTCGCGATCACCAAGTTCAACCTGCCGACCCCGGGCCGCGAGTCGGACGAGGAACTGGCGGAACTGCAGAAGGCAGAGGCCAAGTAACCAGTCAGCGCAAGGGCCCCGGAACCTCGTCGGTTCCGGGGCCCTTGCGCGTGCCCGGGGTCAGATCTCGTACGTCGTGCGCGGGGCGGCCAGTTCCACCGGTCCGCCGAACACCTCCCGCGCGTCCCGCAGGTTGACCTGCGCGTCGGTCCACGGCGGGATGTGGGTGAGGACCAGCCGCCGCGCGCCCGCGCGCGCGGCCGTCTCCCCCGCCTCGCGCCCGTTGAGGTGCAGGTCGGGGATGCTCTCCTTGCCGTACGTGAACGCCGCCTCGCACAGGAACAGGTCGGTGTCCCGGGCCAGCGCGTCCAGCGCCTCGCTGACGCCCGTGTCGCCGGAGTACGTCAGGGACTTCCCGCCGTGCTCGACCCGGATGCCGTAGGCCTCCACGGGGTGGCGGACCCGCTCGGTGTGCACGGCGAAGGGGCCGATCTCGAAGGTGGACGGCTTGACCGTGTGGAAGTCGAAGACCTCGCTCATGGAGGAGGCGGAGGGGGTGTCCGCGTAGGCCGTGGTCAGGCGGTGCTCGGTGCCCTCGGGGCCGTAGACCGGGATGGGGTCGCACCGGCCGCCGTCATGGCGGTAGTAGCGCGCCACGAAGTACGCGCACATGTCGATGCAGTGATCGGCGTGCAGATGGCTGAGGAAGATCGCGTCGAGGTCGTAGAGACCGCAGTGGCGCTGCAGCTCGCCAAGGGCGCCGTTGCCCATGTCGAGGAGCAGCCGGAAGCCGTCGGCCTCGACGAGGTAGCTCGAACAGGCCGATTCCGCGGACGGGAACGACCCCGAGCAGCCGACGACGGTGAGCTTCATGAAGCAGAAACCTCCGTTGGCGGAAAGCGATGGTCGGGACGAGGAACCACTCGGACATGAGGGCTGTCGGGGGTCGTGCGGTTTGTCGAGCGTAAGGCGCAAAAGCACGGGTCGCTCCTCCGCCAGGGGCCGTTGTGGGCGAACTCACCTGTGCTGTCACCGGTTCGGCTGGACGTGGGGCGCACAAGGATCGGCAGAGGGCGCGCGAGGTGCGGCGCGCGCCGGTAACGTCGTCGTATGGACACGTCCTGGTGGCTGGCCCTCGCCGCGGTGGTACTGCTCGCGCTGGTCGCCACGCTGGTCGACGGCTGGGGCCGCGGTCGCCGGCCCGGCGGACGACGCCTGCGGCCCCCGGGCCGGCCGGGCCCGCGGACCGCCCACGCCGTACGGCCGTCCCCCGGGGACATCTGGTGGGCGGACGTCCCGTTCGAGGACCGGCCCGGCGTGAAGGACCGGCCCTGCCTGGTGCTGGCGGTGCGCGGGAACCGGGCCACCGTCGCGAAGATCACCAGCAAGTACCACGACGAGCGCTGCGGGGTGATCCCGCTGCCGCCCGGCGCGGTCGGCGACGCCCAGGGCCGGCCCAGCTTCCTGGAGACCGACGAGCTGCGCGAGGTACCGGTGAGCGGCTTCCGCCGCCGGGTGGGCGTGGTCGACCCGGTCCTGTGGGACCAGGTACGGCACCTGGCGGGTTAGTTCACCCGGACGGTGACCGTCCAGTCCTCGATGCCCTCGCAGGAGACCTGGCCCGGTGCGGTGGGCTCGGCGCACAGCGGGCGGGACGAGGTGAGCTTCACGGTGCCGGCGGCCACGGCACGGTAGGCGGCGGTGGCGTCACCCGGTCGGAGGACGAAGCCCGCGTTGATGGCCTCCAGTCCCGTACCGCTCGTGGTGACCGGCTTCCACGGGCGGGCCTTGGTGCCGTCCAGGGTCAGCCGGACCTCGCCGCCCTTGGTCACGCAGACGGTACGGCCGTGATCGGCGGCCGTCAGCTCCACGTGCCCGGTGCAGTCGCCGGCGGAGCGGCTGGGCGACGGGGTGGTCCCGCCGCGCGGCGGCGCCGACACCTTGCCGCCGCTCCCGGTGTCCTGCTGGGAGCCGCAGCCCGCGAGGAGCAGCGCTGCCGCCACGAGGGCGAGGGGCGTCGTACGGCGCATGGGGGGTCCGCCTTTCTGCAGAGGTGCTGGTGCAGATGTGACGTACCACCGGCGCGCGCGGATCCCCCTACGCCCAGAGCTGGCCCTGGAGCGTCTCGATGGCCTCCTCCGTGGTGGCCGCGGTGTAGACGCCGGTGGAGAGGTACTTCCAGCCGCCGTCGGCCACGATGAAGACGATGTCGGCGCTCTCGCCCGCCTTGAGGGCCTTCCTTCCGACGCCGATCGCCGCGTGCAGGGCGGCACCGGTGGAGACGCCCGCGAAGATGCCCTCCTGCTGGAGGAGTTCGCGGGTGCGGGTGACCGCGTCGGCCGAGCCGACCGAGAAGCGGGAGGTGAGGACCGAGGCGTCGTACAGCTCGGGGACGAAGCCCTCGTCGAGGTTCCTGAGCCCGTAGACCAGGTCGTCGTAGCGCGGCTCGGCGGCGACGATCCTCACGTCCGGCTTGTGCTCGCGCAGGTAGCGGCCGACGCCCATGAGGGTGCCGGTGGTGCCGAGGCCGGCCACGAAGTGGGTGATCGAGGGCAGGTCGGCGAGGATCTCCGGGCCGGTGGTGGCGTAGTGGGCGCCCGCGTTGTCCGGGTTGCCGTACTGGTAGAGCATCACCCAGTCGGGGTGCTCGGCGGCCAGCTCCTTGGCCACGCGCACCGCGGTGTTGGAACCCCCGGCGGCCGGCGAGGAGATGATCTCGGCGCCCCACATGCCGAGCAGGTCCCGGCGCTCCTGCGAGGTGTTCTCCGGCATCACGCACACCATGCGGTAGCCCTTGAGCTTGGCCGCCATGGCGAGGGAGATGCCGGTGTTGCCGGAGGTGGGCTCCAGGATGGTGCAGCCCGGGGTGAGCCGGCCGTCCTTCTCCGCCTGCTCGATCATGTGCAGGGCGGGGCGGTCCTTGACCGAGCCGGTGGGGTTGCGGTCCTCCAGCTTGGCCCAGATCCGGACGTCCGGGGACGGCGACAGCCGCGGCAGGCGCACCAGAGGGGTGTTGCCCACCGCGGCCAGCGGGGAGTCGTAGCGCATCGCTGCTCAGCGACCGATCAGCGCATGCCGCCGGCGACGGCCGGCAGGATCGTCACGTTGTCGCCGTCGGACAGCTTGGTGCTGATGCCGTCCAGGAAGCGGACGTCCTCGTCGTTCAGGTAGACGTTGACGAAGCGGCGCAGCTGGTCGCCCTCCACGATGCGGGCCTGGATGCCCGCGTGCCGGGTTTCGAGGTCGGCGAACAGCTCGGCGAGGGTCTCGCCGTTGCCCTCCACCGCCTTCTGACCGTCGGTGTACTGGCGGAGGATGGTCGGGATGCGGACCTCAATGGCCATGATTGCGGGCTCCTGTCGGAAAGGATTCGGGTCTGAGCACACGGCGGCGCGCCGCGGCTCACGGCCGTACGGCGGCAGGGAACGTCAACAGATGGCGCTGTTCAGCCTGCACAGGTCGACGTGCAGCCGCGCCACGAGCAGCACGCTCGGCGCCTTGTCGCTCACGTCGTTCAGAACCATGGGCTCATCGTATCGATTCCCGGTCCGGATCCCGGAGTGTGATCTCGCATCGTGGATGGTCGCCGACCGCATCACGGTCAGTACGCCTCGACGACCCTGACCTCCTCCTCCGTGACCTCGCCGTCCACGATCCGGAAGGAGCGGAACTGGAACTCGCCGAGGCCGTCGGTGTCGGCGGTGGAGACCAGGACGTAGTGGGCGCCCGGCTCGTTGGCGTAGGAGATGTCGGTGCGCGAGGGGTAGGCCTCGGTGGCGGTGTGGGAGTGGTAGATGACCACCGGGTCCTCGTCGCGGTCGTCCAGCTCGCGGTAGAGCCTCAGCAGATCGCCCGAGTCGAACTCGTAGAAGGTGGGCGACATCGCCGCGTTCAGCATGGGGATGAAGCGCTCGGGGCGGTCCGAGCCCGCCGGGCCCGCCACCACGCCGCACGCCTCGTCGGGGTGGTCCTTGCGCGCGTGGGCGACGATCTGGTCGTACAGGGCCTGGGTGATGGTCAGCATGGGGGTCAGGATAAGCAGTGGGGCCGCCCCGTACCGAGGGATGGTACGGGACGGCCCACATGCTGGACGTCCTGAGCGGCGGCCGCCGGGGGCGCCACGAGTGCTCCCGGCGGCCGGACGTCCTTTCCGGAGGGTCCGGGGGCCTGGGTCAGCGCTTGCGGAAGGCCGCGGCCTCCGGGTTGCGGCGCTTGAGCACCAGGTAGGCGACACCGAGGATCAGACCCCACAGCGGCGCACAGTACAGGGAGACCCGGGCGTCCTTGTCGATGCCCATCATCACGATCACCATGCCGATGAAGGCGAGCGCGAACCAGCTGGTGAACGGGGCGCCGGGGGCGCGGAACTCCGAGCGGGGCAGGTCGCCGCGGTCGGACTTGGCGCGGTAGCGGATCTGGCAGAGCAGGATGACGATCCAGGCCCACATGCCGGAGATGGTCGCGAAGGACACCACGTAGTCGAACGCCTTGCCCGGCCACTGGTAGTTGATCCAGACGCCGACCAGCATCAGCGCGGCGGAGAACGTGGTGCCGACGAGCGGGGTGCCGCTGGGCGTCAGCCGGGTGAAGATCTTCGGACCCTGGCTGTTGAGCGCGAGGTCGCGCAGCATCCGGCCGGTGGAGTACATGCCGGAGTTGCAGGAGGACAGCGCCGCGGTGAGCACGACGAAGTTCACGATGCCCGCGCCGGCCGCCAGGCCCATCTTCTGGAACGCGGCCACGAAGGGGCTCACGCCCGGGTGGAAGTTGGTCCACGGCACGACCGACAGGATCATGATCAGCGCGCCGACGTAGAAGACGGCGATGCGCCACGGCACGGTGTTGATCGCCTTGGGCAGCACGGTCTTCGGGTCCTTGGACTCGCCCGCGGTCACACCGACCAGCTCGACGGCGAGGAAGGCGAACATCACCATCTGCAGGGTCATCAGCGTGTTGCCGACACCGTGCGGGAAGAAGCCGCCGTCGCTCCACAGGTGGCTGACGGAGGCGGTGTCACCGGCGTCGGAGAAGCCGATGGTGAGGATGCCGGCGCAGATCAGGATCATGCCGATGATGGCGGTGACCTTGACCATGGAGAACCAGAACTCCAGCTCACCGAAGAGCTTCACGGAGATCAGGTTGGCGCCGTACAGGATGATCGTGAAGACCAGGGCCGACACCCACTGCGGGATGTCCCACCAGTACGTCATGTAGGCGGCCGCGGCCGTGACCTCGGTGATGCCCGTGACCACCCAGAACAGCCAGTACGTCCATCCGGTCACGAAACCGGCGAACGGGCCGATGAACTCGCGCGCGTACTCCGAGAAGGAGCCCGACACCGGGCGGTACATCAGCAGCTCGCCGAGTGCCCGCATGATGAAGAAGATGACGAGGCCAGCGACGGCGTACGCCAGGATGAGGCTCGGACCGGCCTTGGAAATACCCTTGCCCGCGCCGAGGAACAGGCCGGTGCCGATGGCACCGCCGATGGCGATCATCTGGATCTGCCGGGCGCCGAGCCCGCGCTGATAACCCTCGCCCTCGCTGCCCTCCGCACGCACGGCCTCATTGCCGTCGCGATGCTGGTCGACCTGCGCTGAGGTCATGTGTGGTGCGCCTTTCTCCATGCCGACCCGGGCCTTTCGTCGGCCTCGGATCGGGTCTCGATCCCCCCGGATTGATGGAGCTGTCTGCCTGGCCGACGGTCGTCGGCTCGGTGGCGCACCCGGCCGAACATGGGTGGTGTTGGCCGGGCGGTCGTGAAGATTTATCACGGCCGCAATATTGATCACAGGGGCGGGTTGTGGCGCATCACACAGGTAAAAGCGGACAAAGAGCGCTCGAATGCGTCAAACCCGGCCACAAAGGTGACGGGATCGTTATCCGGATTTGAGCGTCCTCTGAGCGAACATCCGCCGAGAACAAGCCAGAGTGAATCAGGGCATAAGGGTCGACACCAAGGTCTCCTGGAGCCCGCCCAGCCACAGATAGGCCAGCACCATCGGCTTGCGCGGGTCCTCCTCCGGCAGCCGGTAGAGCAGGTCGGTGTCGTCCTCGTCGGTGATCTCCAGCCGGGCGCCGATCGCCAGCCGGAGGTCGTTGAGGGCGCCGAGCCACTGCCGGGACTCCTCCGGGGACAGCTTGAGCACCGCCCCGCCCTCGTCCACCGGGGCGAGCGCGTCCAGCGAGCGGATCACGCCGAGCGCGTTCTCCCGCTTGCCGGCCCGCAGGTCGTTCTCGGTGTAGCGGCGGAACTCGGCGGAGTGCGCCCGGCGCTCCTCGGCCTCGGCCGGGGAGTCCGGGGAGTGCTCCGGGTCGCTGTAGGCGTCCGGGAAGAGCCTCCTGAGGACCGGGTCGGCCGGCGGCTCGCTGGGCCCCTCGGCGAACAGCTCGGCGAGCGGGTCGTCCGGGGCGTCGGCACCCGGGCCGGGGCCGATCAGCTCCAGCAGCTGGACGGCCAGCGACCGGATGATGGAGATCTCGACGTCGTCGAGCGCGACGGCCGCGCCGCCGCCGGGGAGCGGTTCGAAGTGTCCGGGCATCTAGGTGCGTTTACTTCCGGTCCTGCTGGAGGGTGGCCCACAGACCGTAGCCGTGCATCGCCTGCACGTCGCGCTCCATCTCCTCGCGGCTCCCGCTGGAGACGACCGCCCGGCCCTTGTGGTGGACGTCGAGCATGAGCTTGGTGGCCTTGTCCTTGGTGTAGCCGAAGTACGTCTGGAAGACGTACGTCACATAGCTCATGAGGTTGACCGGGTCGTTGTGGACGATCGTGACCCAGGGGACGTCGGGCTCGGGTACGGCGAAGACCTCCTCCGCCGACTCGGTGCGTTCGATCTCTACGGGCGCGGGTGACGTCACACAGCCATGCTGCCACGGCCTCCATAAATCGTCACACCGACGAAAAGGGAGTACGATTCCTCGTCATGAACACAGCGGACCTTGGGCTGCCGGTGGACGTTCCCTCGACAGCGCTGTTCACGGACCAGTACGAGCTGACGATGCTGCGCGCCGCCCTGAAGGCCGGTACGGCCGAACGGCGGAGCGTGTTCGAGGTCTTCACGCGGCGGCTGCCCAACGGGCGCCGCTACGGCGTGGTGGCCGGCACCGGCCGCGTCCTGGACGCGGTGGAGAACTTCCGCTTCGACAACGGCGTCCTCGGCTTCCTGCGCGAGCGGAAGATCGTCGACGAGGAGACCCTGAAGTGGCTCGCCGACTACCGCTTCAGCGGGGACATCTGGGGCTATCCCGAGGGCGAGGTGTACTTCCCGGGCTCGCCGATCATGCGCGTCGAGGGCACCTTCGCCGAGTGCGTCCTGCTGGAGACGGTGATCCTCTCCATCCTCAACCACGACTCCGCGATCGCCGCGGCCGCCTCCCGGATGGCCTCCGCCGCCGGTGACCGCCCGCTGATCGAGATGGGCGCCCGCCGCACCCACGAGCTGTCGGCGGTGGCCGCCGCGCGCGCCGCCTACGTGGGCGGCTTCGCCACCACCTCCGACCTGGCCGCCGGCTTCCGCTACGGCATCCCGACCGTCGGCACCTCCGCGCACGCTTTCACCCTGCTGCACGACCGCGAGCGGGACGCCTTCCAGGCCCAGGTCGAGACCCTCGGCCGGGGCACCACCCTGCTCGTGGACACCTACGACGTCGCCGAGGCGGTCCGTACGGCGGTGGAGGTCGCCGGACCCGAGCTGGGCGCCGTCCGCATCGACTCCGGCGACCTGCTGCTGGTGGCCCACCGGGTGCGGCAGCAGCTGGACGAGCTGGGCGCGACCAACACGAAGATCATCGTGACCTCCGACCTGGACGAGTACGCCATCGCCTCGCTGGCCGCCGCGCCCGTGGACGCGTACGGCGTCGGCACCCAGCTGGTCACCGGCTCCGGGCACCCGACCTGCTCCATGGTCTACAAGCTGGTCGCCCGCGCCGAGTCCGGCGACCCGAAGGCGCCGCTGGTGCCGGTGGCGAAGAAGTCCAGCGGCGGCAAGACGTCCATCGGCGGACGCAAGTGGGCAGCGCGCCGGCTGGACCCCGAGGGGATAGCGGAGGCCGAGGTCGTCGGCACCGGGCCGGTCCCGGCCGAGCTGGCCGACCGGCAGCTGCTGGTGCAGCTGGTCAAGGGCGGCGAGGTGATCGCCCGCGAGCCGCTGGACGTGCCGCGGGACCGGCACATCGCGGCCCGCGCGAATCTGCCGCTGTCCGCTACCCAGCTGTCCAGGGGGGAACCCGTCATTCCGACGGAGTACGTCACCGGGCGCTCGGGTAGCTAGAGCGGGACCGCCGTCCGCCCCCTCGCCCCCCTCCCGCCCGGCCCCCTCCCGTCCGGGCCCGGAAGTCTCTAGGCTCAGTTACTTCACTCACAGTCGAAGGACACCCACCATGCGCCGCGCCTTGATCGTCGTAGACGTGCAGAACGACTTCTGCGAGGGGGGCAGCCTCGCGGTGGCCGGAGGTGCCGACGTGGCCGCCGCCGTCACCGAGCTGATCGGCCAGGCGGCGGGCACCGGGTACCGGCATGTGGTGGCCACCCGCGACCACCACATCGCGCCCGGCGGCCACTTCGCGGACAACCCCGACTACGTCCGCTCCTGGCCCGCGCACTGCGTCGCGGGCACGGAGGGCGTGGGCTTCCACCCGAACTTCGCGCCCGCGGTCGCCTCCGGCGCGGTGGACGCCGTGTTCGACAAGGGCGCCTACTCGGCCGCCTACAGCGGCTTCGAGGGCACCGACGAGAACGGCGTCCCGCTGGCCGACTGGCTCCGCGCCCGCGAGATCACCGAGGTCGACGTGGTGGGCATCGCCACGGACCACTGCGTACGGGCCACCGCCCTGGACGCGGCGAGGGAGGGCTTCCGCACCCAGGTCCTCCTGGACCTCACGGCGGGCGTGGCGCCGGAGACCACCGAGCGGGCCCTGGAGGAGCTGCGCGAGGCGGGCGTCGAACTCACCGGCAAGCCGGTCGTCAGCGGCTAGGACCCTACTGGACCACCGCCGACCCGCGAAGCAGCGCGCGGATGGGATGCCACAGCTCCGTCACGATGACACCGTTGTCCACGGGGGCCGTCCGCCATATCAGCCCGTCGGGGTGGTGCAGCACCGCCGTGATCTCGTCCGGCGTGGGCGGCGCGGCGTTGCCCCGCAGGTAGATCGCCCGCAGCCCCAGATTGCGGAGCCTGGTCAGGGCCCGGGCGCGGTTCTGGGCGTGCACGAGCACCCGCACCGCGGCGGAGCCGTACGGCAGGTTCAGCGCGACGACCACCGTGCCGTTCGGCAGTTTGCAGAAGCCTCCTGCGGCCATGCGGTCACATCCCCGTTTCGGTCGGTGTCAATAAGCGGTCCACAGGACGCACCTAAACACGATCGGCGGCAACCCGCCAAGGGGTTGCCGCCGATACGCGCCTGACCTGCGGTTTTGTGGACTACTTCACCGCGGGGCCGACCTTGATCTGCATCGTGGAGCCGTCCTTGGCCTCCTTGACGATCGTGATCTTGGTGTTGGTGTCAGTGACCTTCACACCACCGGTGGGGTTCTTCGGGTCCCAGTAGGTGCTCGTGTGGTCGTTGAAGACGGAGACACCCTTCGACGCCTTGATCTTCAGGGCGACGTCGGCCTTGTGCAGGGTGATGCCGTCCGTGCCGTAGAGGCTGAACGGGGAGTCGTACGCCTGGATGCGGTTGCGCAGCAGCGTGCCGTCGGCCCACTTCAGCGCCTTGAAGTGCGAGTCGACCGGCAGGATGAGACCGGTGCCCGGGTGGCCGTTGGTCTCGTTCGTGTTGTCGTCCGCCTGGGAGGTGTCCCACTTCCAGATCAGCAGGCCGTTCTGGTACGGGTAGTGCTCCACCCAGTCCGGACGCGACGCGAAGCCGAAGTTGTACGGGCCCGTCTTCAGCGTCTTGTCGTACGACACGTACTGCCGGTTCTCGGCGATGTAGTACTGCTTGTAGTCCTTGGTGAAGGACGCGCCGATGCGGGAGAACCCGGCCGCGGTCCAACCGGCGTCCGCGCTCTCGGCGTCGTCCGAGAACAGCGCCGTGCCGTCGGCGGTCACGGTGATCTCGTCGGCCGTGAAGCCGTTCTCCGCGACACCACCGTCGGTGGCGTAGCGGAAGCGCAGGTCGATCTTCTTGCCCGCGTAGGCGTCGAGCGGGAACGACAGCTTCTTGTGCGTCTGCGAGAAGCCGCTCAGCGCCGGCTTGCCGCTGGCGTCCTTCGGCAGTGCCTGGCCGTCCGCCGTGCCGTCCAGGGCCGTCCAGTTGGCGCCGCCGTCGGTCGAGACCTCGGTGTAGACGTAATCGTAGCCGGCCTCGGTGGCCCACCAGCCGTCCAGGTCCAGCTTCGCCGAGGACTTGCCGGTCAGGTCCACGGAACGGGTCAGCGTGTTCTTCAGGTCGTTGCCGCTGCCGCTCCACCACTGGGTCGAGCCCTGCGCGGGCTGGGTGATGGTGGTGGTGACCGCCTTGTCCGGCAGGTTCACCACGAGGGCCTGCTTGTCCCAGGTGTTGTACTCGGCGACGCCCAGCTTGTGCGTGGACTGCTTGCCGGCCTTGGCGGTGTCGTAGTTCAGCCAGCCCAGCTGCAGCTTGTCCCAGGCGTTCATGTCGCCCGGCAGGTCGCCGATGGACTCCTTGCCGGTGCCCAGCCAGGAGCCGGAGGACATCAGCGTCCAGAAGCCGGTGGAGTTGTCGCCGCCGGCGGTGTCGTACTCGTCCGGCAGGCCCAGGTCGTGGCCGTACTCGTGGGCGAAGACACCGAGGCCGCCGTTCTCCGGCTGGATGGTGTAGTCGCCGACCCAGACGCCGGTGGTGCCGACCTGCGTGCCGCCGAGCTTGTTGTTCTCGGGGCCGGTGGCGCCGGCGTCGGTGCCGAAGGCGTACCAGCGGTGGGCCCAGATCGCGTCCTTGCCCTGCGCGCCGCCGCCGGCGGACTCGTCCTCACCGGCGTGCACGATCTGGAAGTGGTCGACGTAGCCGTCCGGCTCGTTGAAGTTGCCGTCGCCGTCGAAGTCGTAGCGGTCCCACTGGTCGTACTTGGCGAGGGTCTTCTTGATGTCGGCGTCGGTCTTGCCGGCCTTCTTCTGCTGGGCGACCCAGGCGTTCAGGCCGTCGGTGACGACGTTCCACACGCTCGGGCAGTTGGTCTGGCCGCAGGCGTTGTTGCCGTAACGGGCCTCGTTGTACGGGACCTTGACCCAGTCGGTGACCTCACCGGAGACCGAGTAGCGGCCCGAGGACTGCTTCTCGTAGTACTTCTTCAGCGACTCGGTCGTCTTGCCGGTGCCGAAGTAGAGGTCCTGGTAGTGCTTCTTGCTGTAGTCCTTCTGCCAGGCCGTGGAGTTGTCCTTCTTGCGGTCCGGCTTGGCGATCTTGTTGTGCAGCGGACCCGGGGTGCCGCCGTACTTGGGGTCGGTCTGGTCCCCGAACTCCACCAGGATCGTGAAGATCTTGTCGGTCTTCTCGCGGCTCAGCTCGACGTACTTGCTCTGGCCCTTGCGGCTCTTGAGCTTGACGACCTTGGAGCCGTTGCGCTCCTGCGCGGTGACCTTGCCCGATATGAGCTGGTTGAGGGCCTCTTCGCGCTGGGCCTCCTGGGTCTTGCTCAGCGGGCCGTCCAGGTTGTGCTTCCGCTGCTTCACCGGGGCCGGGTCGTGCCGGTTGGCGGCGGCGGACTGGGCCTGGGTGCTCGCTTCCGCGACGGCGAAGGTGGCGAACGTGGCGGAGACCGCCGCGAGCGTCACACCGATGGCGGCCGCTCTGAACGTCCAGGATCTGCTGGTCACTTGAGTTCCTCCCCCGCGCCGCGCACACGGACAGGGGGTTCCGGGTCATGGAGGGATCCGTGCGCGCACGATCAACGCGTGTAATCAAGTGACGACATTTGACTAGAGGTTTAGAAGAAAAGACAGACCTTGACTTGAGCAGGACAAGTGCACTATGCGGAGGAGACGTTCGCTTTACGGACACGTGTCGACCTGCCAACGGGCGCAGGGGAACGGCCGTTCGGCGGGACCGGTGACTCCATGCGCCCCCCGTGCACCGGTACCGTGGGTCAGGTCACGCTTACCCGGCGTTCCGCTCGGGCATGCAGGCCAAGAGAGTCGAATGGCACCCCCACCTTCCGAAGACTGCCGAGGACACGATTGCCATGCCTCGTCCGACCGCCGCACAGCTCGCCTACGGTTCCTGCACCGTGATCTTCTCGACGCTCGCCATGCTGCTGCTGTCGCAGACGAGTTCGGGACCGGGGATCGCCGTCATCGCCCTCGCGGCCCTCGCGCTGGGTCTGCTGGTCGCCCTGACGGTCCCCTCCCCCGGGACGCGCACGGCCCCGGCCCCCGCCGAGCCCGCGGCGGACGAGGAGCGGGTCCCGACGACCCTGTGAGACACGGCCCGTGAGTCAGCAGGGCGACGCCGGCACAGGGGGGGGGGGGGGGGGGGGGGGGGGGGGGGGGGGGGGGCCCCCCCCCCCCCCCCCCGCTGTCGTACGCCACCCCCACCCCCGTCGCTCAACCGGTGCTGACCACCACCGTCTTGGCCGCCTTGTCGTGCAGGCCCTGTTTGTACGGCTTGTCGAAGAAGCTCCATCCGCCCGAGACGGCCGTCCAGATACAGGCGCAGCAGAAGGCGAACGGCACCCACAGCACCAGCGCGCGGCTCAGCGAGGCCTGCACGGAGGGGGTGGCGCCGTTCTCGAGGTTGGCCACGCGCATGCCGAGCCACTTCTTGCCGAGGGTCTGCCCCGACCTGCTGATCATGACGGTGTCGTACGCGACGTAGAGCACGGCCACGACGAAGGCCCGGGCGACGGACCTGCCGCGCTGCATGCGTTCGGCGTCGAGCGTGTAGTCGCCCATGCCCAACGCCCAGGTGAGCAGCCCGACGACGATGCCGACCAGGATCATGTCGATGATGCGCGCCAGCGTCCGCTTGCCGCTGTCGGCGAGCGGGGGCATGCCGGCCAGCGGGTCGGCGGGATGGCCGCCGTACGGGTCACCGCCGTAGGGGGGCGGCTGGGCGCCGCCGTACGGGGTGTCGTACGGCGAGCCCGGCCCCTGGTCCGACGGGGGCCGTTTCCTGAAGGGGTCGCCCTCGGGGGGCTGCTCTCCGGAGCCGGGGGGCGGTTCGCTGCTCATGGCCCGAGTGGAACCCGAACCCCCCGGCTCCGCATCCGGCAGACGGCCGGACGGAGTACGCGCGCGTCAGCCCGCGACGAAGGTGCGGGCCGCCTTGTCGTGCCAGCACTGGCGCCAGGGCCGGTCGAACAGGCACCACAGCACGCCCACGATCCCGACGACCAGCAGACCCGGCACGCTGAACACCAGCCAGCGGCGCAGCGCCGGGCCGAACGTCGGGGGCTCGTGCGCCTCGATGTCCCGCACCTCCAGACCGCACAGCTTCTTGCCGAGGGTGCGGCCCCACTTGACGTTGGGCAGCACCTCGTACAGGACGCCGGCCAGGAGCAGGACGGCGAGGACGATGCCGAGGCTGGTGCCGGTCGTGCCGTCGAGCAGCCAGACCGTGACCTCGTGGCCGGAGACCCGGGCCGCGTCGATCTTCTGCTGGACGTGGTCCACGGCCCGGATGCCGAGCGGGACCGCCGCGGCGGCCGTGATCGCGCCGATGGCCAGCAGGTCGATCAGCCGCGCCGCCAGCCGCTTGCCGAGTCCGGCGGGGCGGGCGGCGGCCTGCCGGCGGGCGGCGGCCTGGAAGAGGTCCTCCACCGGCGGCTTCCACGGCGCGACGGGCTGCTCGTCACCGCCGCCGGCCAGCTGGTGCACCTGCTGCGCCCAGGAGGCCTGCCCGCCGCCGGGGCCGCTCGTCAGGGGGGTGGCGGGCGGGGCGGCCTGCTGCGGCACCGAGGGGGCCACGGCGGCGGGGGCGGCCGGGGAGGGCTGCGGTGCCGGGGCTGACGGGGGCGTCTGCGCGGCGGCGGCAGCGGCGGCCTTCCCGGCGCCGAAGCCGGAGTTCGCGGGCGGGCCGACGGGCCCCTGCGTGCCGAAGCCGGCCGGGCCTCCGCTCTCGGGGCCGGACGGTACCGGGCGGATCGTCATCGTGCCGTCGTCGGTACGGGCGGCTGCCGCCGGGCCCGGGATCGGGCGGCGGAAGACGAACGTGCCCGGGTCCGGGGCGTCGTCCTCCGCCGGGGGGATCGTCGCGGTGCCGTCGGTACGGCTGGTGGCCTGCCCGTCGGCCGGTCCCGGCGCCTCCACCGGCACCCGGGGGTCGGCAGCCCAGCCACCGGCACCCTGCCGGGGCTGGGCGGGGGACACGGATTCGCCGGGGGGTACCGGCTCACCGGGTTGACCGGCCGGGGCCGGCCGAGCGGACCGGCCCGACTGGGCGGCCCCACCGGCCCCACCGGGCTGACCGGGCTGGCCCGACTGGCCCGACTGGGCGGCTCCACCGGCGGGCTGACCCGACCGGCTCCACTGCGCACCCTGCGCGGCCTGGCCGGCCGCGCCCGTCTGCGCCCACTGGTCCGCCTGACCGGCCTGCGCGGCCGGGCCCGCCTGGCCCCACTGGCCGGCGGCCTGGCCCGCGGCACCCTGCCGGCCGGCGGCGCCCTGCTGGTCCAAGCCCGGTGGGTCCTCGTCGAAGAAGTGGGGGCCCGTTTCCTCGACGGCGGCGGGCGCGGGGGCGGGGCGGACGCCGGGGGGCGGGGTGAGCGGTTCGCCGTCCTTGGGCGCCGGGCGGCTGGTGCCGGGCACCCAGGAGGCGCCGTTCCAGTACCGGACGTAGCCGGGGATGGACGGGTCCGGGTAGTAGCCCTCGCGGGGCCGGTCGTCACCTGGGGCCGGGGTTGGGGCGCTCATGTCCGTCGTCCCGTATCTGCTCGGGGGTGGGATGGGGGCCTCCACATCTATCAGACCGGGGCAGCCCGCAGCGCCAGTCCCGCCGTACCCACCCCTTTCCGGGCAACGCCGTACCGGGCTCTGGCACGTCTGCGAAAAAAATTTCCCCGAACCCGCGTAACGGCCCAGCCCCCGCCCCCTCTCCCCCGGTACGGGCCCAGTCCGAGCGGCCCCGACCAGAAAGGAAACGCCGGTCATGCATCACACCGTGGTGGAGCGCGAGCTGGAGCTGCGGCTCATCCTGTCGCCGGAGCGGAGCGTCCCGGTCCCGGCCCGGCTCGGCTACCGTTCCGACGACCCGTACGCCGTCCACATCGCCTTCCACATCAACTCCGAGCACCCCGTCCACTGGACGTTCGCCCGCGATCTGCTGGTGGAGGGGGTGTTCCGGCCGTGCGGGCACGGGGACGTGCGGGTGTGGCCGACGAAGGTGGACGGGCGCAGTGTCGTCCTGATGGCGCTGAGTTCGCCGGACGGCGACGCGCTGCTGGAGGCGCCGGTGCCGCAGGTGTCGGCCTGGCTGGAGCGGACGCTGCGGGCGGTGCCGCCGGGCGCGGAGGGCGGGCAGCTCGGCATCGACGACGCGCTCGACCAGCTGCTCGCCCAGTGAACGGCCCCGGGGAAGGGTCAGAAGAGCTTGCCCGGGTTCAGGATGCCCAGCGGGTCGAAGACCTGCTTCACCGCCCGCTGCATCTCCACCCCGACCGGGCCGATCTCCCGGGCCAGCCACTCCTTCTTCAGCACGCCGACGCCGTGTTCGCCGGTGATGGTGCCGCCCAGCTCCAGGCCGAGCGCCATGATCTCGTCGAAGGACTCGCGGGCCCGGCGGGACTCCTCGGGGTCGCGGGCGTCGAAGCAGACGGTGGGGTGCGTGTTGCCGTCGCCCGCGTGGGCGCAGACGCCGATCGTGAGGTCGTACTTGGCGGCGATCCGCTCCACGCCCTCCAGCATGGCGCCGAGCCGGGAGCGGGGTACGCACACGTCATCGATCATCGTCGTGCCCTTCACCGCCTCCAGCGCGGTCAGCGAGAGCCGCCGGGCCTGCAGCAGCATCTCGGACTCGGCCGCGTCCTCGGCCGGGACGACCTGGGTGGCGCCGGCGGCCTCGCACAGGGCGCCGACGGCGGCGAGGTCGGCGGCCGGGTCCGGGGTGTCGAAGGCGGCCAGCAGCAGGGCCTCGGTGGTCTCGGGCAGCCCCATGTGCGCGAGGTCGTTGACCGCCTTGACGGTCGTACGGTCCATCAGTTCGAGGAGGGACGGGAGGTGTCCGCCCGCCATGATGCGGCACACCGCGTCGCAGGCGGCCGCCGCCGAGGCGAACTCGGCGGCCAGCACCAGCTGCTGGGGCGGCTTGGGCCTGAGCGCCAGGACGGCGCGGACGACGATGCCGAGGGAGCCCTCGGAGCCGACGAAGAGCCGGGTGAGGTCGTAGCCCGCGACGCCCTTGGCGGTGCGCCGGCCGGTGGACATCAGGCGGCCGTCGGCGAGGACGACGTCCAGACCGAGGACGTACTCGGCGGTCACGCCGTACTTGACGCAGCACAGGCCGCCGGAGGCCGTGCCGATGTTGCCGCCGATGGTGCACATCTCCCAGCTGGAGGGGTCCGGCGGGTAGTACAGGCCGTGTTCCCCGACCGCGCGGGACAGGGCCGCGTTGACCACGCCCGGTTCGACCACGGCGATCCGGTCGACGGGACTGATCTCCAGGATGCGGTCCATCTTGGTGAGGGACAGCACGATGCAGCCGTCGGTGGCGTTGGCGCCGCCGGACAGGCCGGTGCGGGCGCCCTGCGGGACGACGGGCACGCGCAGCTCGGTGGCGGTGCGCATGACGTGCTGCACCTGCTCGACGGTGCGCGGGAGGACGACGACGGCGGGGTTGCCGGCCGGGCAGAAGCTCGCCATGTCGTGTCCGTAGGAGGCCGTGACGTCGGGGTCGGTCAGGACGGCCTCGGCGGGCAGGCCGGCCAGGAGCCGGTCGGTGAGGTTGCCCGTGTGCTCGTCGCGCGGTGCTTCGATACGGCTCATGATCACAGCGTGGCACTCGCGGCCATCGGTGTGAACCCCGCCCGTGCCGTCCTTGGGCCACCCGGATGTGCTCGTCGTACTGACGCACAGTGAGCGCCATGGACAACCGACAGTGCGTGGGTACGTCCCTGATCTCCGAGCCCCCGGCGCCGCGCCGGTCCCGGCGGGTGCTGCGGCGGGTGCTGGTCGCCGCGCTGGCGGGCGGTGTCCTCGCGGGCGGGGCGCTGGTGCTGCTGCCGCAGGAGCCCCGGCAGCGGCCCCGGCCGGTCCGGCCGCCCGCCGCCGGTCCGCAGGCCGCGCCGCGGGTCCGGCAGCAGGCGCTGACCACGGTGACCTACGGCGTGCCGGCCGCGCTGCCCGGACTGACGGCGCTGATCGGGCGGCAGGAGCAGCGGGTGCGGGAGCGGCCGAAGGACGCCCGGGCGTGGGCGGTGCTGGGGCACGCGTACGTGGAGCGGGGGCGCCGGGCGGGTGACGCGGCGGACTATCCGAAAGCCGAGCGGGCGCTGCGGACCTCGCTCGCTGTGCGCGGCAGCCGGAACACCGAGGCGCTGGACGGCCTGACCGCGCTGGCGCTGGCGCGCCGGGACTTCCCGACGGCGAAGAGCTACGGCGAGCAGGCGCTGAAGGCGGCGCCGAAGCGGTGGTCGGCGTATCCGCCGCTGATCGACGCGTACACCGGGCTCGGCGACTACAAGAAGGCCCGCGCCACCTTCGACCGGCTGATGGGGCTGCGCACCGGCCCGGCGGAGCGGCCGGCCGTGATGGCGCGGGCCGCGGCGGTGTACCGGGACCGGGGCTGGCGCGAGGACGCGGTGGCCCAGCTGACCGACGCGGCGGCCGCCGCCCGCACCCCCGCCGAGCAGGCCGCCTGGCTGGCCGGGGTGGGACAGCTGGCGTGGGAGCGCGGGGACCTTCCGGACGCGCTGCGGCACTTCGAGGCCGCGCTGCGGCTCGACCCCGACCAGCGGACGGCGGCGGCCGGGCGGGCACGGACCCTGGCCGCGCAGGGGCGTACGACTCAGGCGCTGGCCGCGTACCGGGCCGTCGTCGCGCACCGGCCGGACCCCGGGGACCTGCTGGAGCTGGGCGAGCTGTACGAGTCGCTGGACCAGCCCCGGCCCGCGGAGGAGCAGTACGAGCGGCTGAAGGCGGCGGTACGGCAGTCGGTGGCCGGCGGGGTGGACGAGGAACTGCTGATCGGGCGGTTCGAGGCGGACCACGGGGACCCGTGGGAGGCGGTGGAGCGGTTGCGGGAGGAGTGGCGGCGCCAGCCCGGGATCGAGGTGGCCGACGCGCTGGGCTGGGCGCTGCACCGGTCCGGCGAGGACCAGGAGGCGCTGACCTACGCGACCGCCGCGACGGACGAGGCGAAGGGCGGTGGGGTGCGCAGCGCGCTGTACGCGTTCCACCGGGGGGTGATCGAGGCGGAGCTGGAGCGGTACGGGCCGGCCCGGCGGTATCTGGAGGAGGCGCTGCGGATCAACCCGTACTTCTCCCCGCTGGGGGTGCCCGTGGCCCGGGAGGCGTTGCGGGCGCTGGGCGACGTACCCGAGGAGCCGCCGCCCAGCGATTAGGGCGCGCCGTTACAGGTTGCCCCGCTTGGCCTGCTCGCGCTCGATCGCTTCGAACAGGGCCTTGAAGTTGCCCTTGCCGAAGCCCATCGACCCGTGCCGCTCGATGAGTTCGAAGAACACGGTCGGCCGGTCCTGGACCGGCTTGGTGAAGATCTGCAGCAGGTAGCCGTCCTCGTCGCGGTCGGCGAGGATCTTCAGCTCGCGCAGGGTCTCGATGGGCACGCGGGTGTCGCCGACCCACTCGCCGAGGGTGTCGTAGTACGAGTCGGGGGTGTCGAGGAACTCGACGCCGGCCGCGCGCATGGTGCGGACCGTCTGCACGATGTCGTTGGTGTTCAGCGCGATGTGCTGGACGCCCGCGCCGCCGTAGAACTCCAGGTACTCGTCGATCTGGGACTTCTTCTTGGCGATGGCGGGCTCGTTGATCGGGAACTTGACCTTGAGGGTGCCGTCCGCGACCACCTTCGACATCAGCGCGCTGTACTCGGTGGCGATGTCGTCGCCCACGAACTCCTTCATGTTCGTGAAGCCCATGACCTTGTTGTAGAAGGCCACCCACTCGTTCATCCTGCCCAGCTCGACGTTGCCGACGCAGTGGTCGATGGCCTGGAAGGTGCGCTGGGCGGGCGGCTCGACCATCGGCTTCGCGGCGACGTACCCGGGCAGGTAGGGGCCGTCGTAGCCGCTGCGCTCGACCAGGGTGTGGCGGGTCTGGCCGTAGGTGGCGATGGCGGCGAGGACGACGGTGCCGTGCTCGTCCTTCAGCTCGTACGGCTCGGTGACGCTCTTCGCGCCGTGCTCGATCGCGTAGGCGTGGGCGGCGCGCGCGTCCGGGACCTCGATGGCGAGGTCGATGACGCCGTCGCCGTGCTCGGCCACGTGCTGGGCGAGGAAGTGGCCCCAGGTGCTGCTCGGCTTGATCACCGAGGTGAGGACGAACCGGGCGGAGCCGTTCTCCAGCACGTAACTGGCGGTCTCGCGGCTGCCGTTCTCCGGTCCGGAGTAGGCGACCAGCCGCATGCCGAAGGCGGTCGAGTAGTAGTGCGCCGCCTGTTTGGCGTTGCCCACGGCGAAGACGACCGCGTCCATTCCCTTGACCGGGAAGGGGTCGTCCTGCCGGGCGGTCGTGTCGGGAGTGTGGTGTGTGGTCTGCGTCATAGCGGAAGGGTGGCTCTGCTCTGCAAGGTGCGCAATAGTTCGCTTCATCGCTGGGCAATCTGACCAGCGGCACGGCCGTATCGGCGGTCTTTCTGTACAGGATGACCATCTCAGGGGGTCACATGGCGATCGATCATCTGGACGGGCGGATCATCGTGCTGCTGGCGGAGCAGCCGCGCATCGGGGTGCTGGAGATGTCCCGGCGGCTGGGGGTGGCCCGGGGCACGGTGCAGGCGCGGCTGGACCGGCTTCAGTCGAACGGGGTCATCTGCGGATTCGGTCCGCAGGTGGATCCGGCGGCCCTCGGCTACCCGGTCACCGCGTTCGCCACGCTGCAGATCCGGCAGGGCCAAGGGGCCGACGTACGGGCGCACCTGGCGACCGTGCCGGAGGTGCTGGAGCTGCTGACCACCACCGGCAGCGGGGACATGCTGGTGCGGCTGGTGGCCCGCTCGAACGCCGACCTTCAACGGGTGATCGACCGGGTTGTCGGTTTCGATGGCATCGTCCGGGCCTCCACGACGATCGTCATGGAGAACCCCGTTCCCCTGCGGATCATCCCGCTGGTGGAACAGGCCGCGGCGGACAGCGGGGACGGCTAGCAGCTGGGGACCGAGCCCTTGCCCTTCTCCAGCGCCACCAGGGAGTCGACCGCGCCCTTCAGTGTGGTCACCGGGACCAGCCGCAGCCCCTGCGGCAGCTCGGCCTTGGCGTCGGCGCACTCCGCCTTCGGGACCAGGAAGACGGTGGCGCCGTCCCGGCGGGCGGCCTGGGTCTTCAGGGCCACCCCGCCGACCGCGCCGACCTTCCCGGCGGCGTCGATCGTGCCCGTGCCGGCGATGGTGCGGCCCCCGGTGAGGTCGCCGCCGCTGCCGTCGCCGTCCAGCTTGTCGATGATGCCCAGGGTGAACAGCAGCCCCGCGCTGGGCCCGCCCACGTCGGCGAGCTTCAGCGTGACCTTGACCTGGTCGGAGCCGAGCCCGAGGTACTTCAGGGCCGCCTGGGTCGCCGCGTCCTGGGACTGCCGCATCTGCGCCTGGTTGTGCTTCTCGATCTCCTTGACGGTGTCGCCGCTCGGGTAGACCGAGTCGCGCGGCATGACGGCCCGGTCGGTGCGGAACCAGTTGCCGAGCACGTCACCGAGGGAGATCGAGGCGTCCGGGCCGGTCGCCTCGATCGTGGTCATCCGCAGCTGCCCGCTGGTCCTCCGGGTCGCCGCGCCGGACACGGAGATCACCGGGGTGCCCTTGTTCTCGCCGAGCACGTTCGCCGTCATGCCGGGCTGCGCCACCGAGAACGGCAGCGGCGCGAACACCGCCGTGGCGAGCAGGGCCACGACGGGCAGCGCGCAGACGGCGAGGGCCTGGGGGCGTGTGAGACGTGAGAGCACGGATTCAATCTAACGTGACCGCCACCTGCCCCTTGAGCCGTGTACAGGTCCCGCGCCTCATGCCGTGTGTGCCGTGTACAGGTCCCGCCGTTCCCGCGTGAACCGGCGCAGCGCGTCCGGCAGGGGCTCGACGCCGATGCCGGGGCCGGTGGGCACGGGCAGATGGCCGTCCTGGAGGACGAACGGCTCGGTGATGTCCTCGGCGAAGTAACGGCTGGACGCCGAGGTGTCCCCGGGCAGGGTGAAGCCGGGCAGCGCGGCCAGGGCGAGGTTCGGCGCCCGCCCGATGCCGGTCTCCAGCATGCCGCCGCACCACACCGGCACCCCGTGCGCGTGGGCCACGTCGTGGACCCGGCGGGCCTCCAGGTAGCCGCCGACCCGGGCGGGCTTGACGTTCACCACCCGGCAGGCGTCCAGGGCGATCGCGGACGCGGTGTCACGGGCGTGGTGCAGGGACTCGTCCAGGCAGACGGGCGTGGCCAGCCGCCGCTGGAGCTGTGCGTGGGCGTGCAGGTTGTTCTCCTCCAGCGGCTCCTCGATCAGCAGCAGCCCGAACGCGTCCAGCCGCCGCAGGTGCTCGGCGTCGGCGAGGGTGTAGGCGGTGTTGGCGTCGACCTGGAGGGGCAGGGCGTCGCCGAAGCGTTCGCGGACCGCCCGCACCGGCTCCACGTCCCAGCCCGGTTCGATCTTCAGCTTGATGCGGACGTACCCCTCGGCGAGGTAGCGCTCGACGCCGTCCAGCAGCTCGGGCAGCGAGTTCCTGATGCCGACGGAGACCCCGGCGGGCACCCGGTCCCGTACCGCGCCCAGGTAGGTGGCGAGCGGCATGCCGTGGCCGCGCAGCTCGGCGTCGAGCACGGCCGTCTCCAGGGCCGCCTTCGCCAGCTCGTGCCCCTTGATCCTCGCCGTCGCCGCGGCCAGCGCGGCCGTGGTGAGGCGCGGGAGCGCGGCCACGCGGGGCAGCAGGAAGTCGCGCAGCACGATCTCGGCTCCGGCGACGAACTCCGAGCAGTACAGCGGTTCGGGGTCGGCGGCGAACTCCGACCAGCCCTCGGCCTCGTCCGTCACGACGTGCAGGAGGAAGGTGTCCTTCGCCGTCATGGTCCCGAACGAGGTGCGGAACGGGGTGACCAGCGGGATCGCCACATGCACGATCTCCACGCGTTCCAGCTTCACGCGGCCTCCTCCGCCCGGCCGAGGGTGTACCAGCCGTCGCGGGACATCCCGGTGGCCCGGAACCCGTCCACGAAGGCGTCCAGGAAGACCTCGCGCACCGCGTGCCGCCAGCGCAGCGCCAGCGCGGGATCGGCGGCGCGCAGCGCGACGGCGTCCTGCGGGACCCGGCACCACAGGTGTCCGCCGGCGCGCCGGACGAGCGGGCCGCCGTCGGGCGCGGTGCGCAGCACGGGCCCCTGGGGCTCGACGTCGTACGGCGTCCCCGGCGCCGTCAGGTCCCAGGTCACCGTCAGCCGGTCGCTCTCGTCGCCGTCGTTCACGCCGTCGGCCATGGGGCCGTAGAAGTCGACCAGGTACTCCGTGCCGACGGCACCCAGCTTGACCAGGTTGAAGCGGGCGTTGCGGCCGACCAGCGGGTCGAAGGTCCAGCGCATGGTGCGGGCGCCGAGGGCGAGGGCCCAGTCCCGCTGGGCCCGCTTCAGGGCGGGCCCGAGACCGCGCTCGGCGGCGGCCACCAGGGAGTACGTGCCCCGGTCCGGGGCGGACACGGCGACGGCCGCCCCGGCGAGCCGCCGCCCGTCGTAGGCGGCGTGCACGGCGCCGCCAGCGTGCACCAGGCTGTGCAGGACCTCGGCCGGGTAGGGCGGGGCGGTGCGGGGCGTCCGCCAGACGTCGCTGAAGTGGTCGGCGACGGCCGCGAGCCCGGCGACGTCGTGGACGGTACGGATGGTGGCTCCTGCTGTCATGGCACGAGTCTCGGAGCCACCGCGCCCGCGTGTGTTGTGCGGGCGGCCAAGACGGGCGTACGTTCGTTGCGCCATCCGCCAAGCCCGTCTGCCCGAGGACTCCTCATGGACGCCTGCACGCTCGGCGACCTCCTGAACGTCGTCGGCGCCCCCGCACTGCGCCTGCACACCGCTCCCGCCGGCCTCGGCGCCCCGGTCACCGAGGCGGTCCTGTACGACGGCGGTACCCCCCTCCCCCGGCAGCCCGGCGCGCTGCTGCTGGCGGTCGGGGTGCGGGCGGCGGACGCGGGCCCGCTGCTGGGGTCGGCGGCGCGGGCCGGGCTGACCGGGGTGGTGGTGCGCGGCGCGGACGGCCCGGTCGCGGCGGCCGAGGCGCACGGCGTGGCCCTGCTGTCCGTCGCGGACGACGCGCCCTGGCACCGGGTCCATCTGCTGCTGGCCTCGGCGATCACGGCCCGGCACGGTGGCGTCCCCACGGAGCTCGGCGGGAGCGGGTTCGGTGACGGCGGGTTCGGCGACACGGGGCTCGGGGACCTCTTCGCGCTGGCCGACGCCATCGCGGCGGCGACGGGCGGGGCCACCGCCGTCGAGGACCCGCGCCAGCGGCTCCTCGCCTACTCCACCGTTCCCGGCCAGCCCGTGGACGAGGACCGCCGGCAGGGCATCCTCGGCCGGCAGGTACCGGCCGGCGCGGAGAACACCGAGCAGTACCGGCGGCTGTTCGCAGCCGACCGGCCGGTCCGGCTGCCCGCGCTGAACGGCACCGGCCTGCCCCGGCTGGCGGTGCCGGTACGGGCCGGCGGGGAGACCCTCGGCTCGGTGTGGGTGATCGACAGCGGCTCGCTCGCCCCGGACGCCGAGGCCACCCTCGCCCAGGGCGCCTCCACCGCCGCGCTGCTCCTGCTGCGGGCGCGGGCGGCCCGGGAGCTGGCCCGGCACCGGGGCGGCGACCTGCTGCGCCGGCTCCTGGACGGCACGGCGGACGACCCGGCGACGGCCGCCGCCCGCCTGGGCGTCGACGGCCCGGCCCGGGTGGCGGCCTTCGTCCTGGACGCCGCCGCGAGCGTCCCGGACGCCGAACGCACCGCGCTGCGCCTGCTCGACGTCGTACGCCTGCAGTGCGAGGCCCGCTACGGCCGGCACGCGTGCGTGCTGCTGGACGGGGTGGTGTACGCGGTGCTGCCGGGCCCCGGCGAGCGGCACCGGAGGCTCGCCGAGGACATCGTGGCGCGGGCCGGGCAGGCGCTCAGGGTGCCGGTGCGGGCGGCGCTGGGCGAGGTGGTGCCGGGCTCGGACGGGCTCGCGGACTCGCGGGCGGACGCGGACCTCGTGCTGCGGGTGCTGGACGGGGAGCTGCCGGTGGCCGTGGTGGACGAGGTACGGGCCCGGGTGACACTGCTGCGGCTGGCCGAAGTGATGGGCGAGCGGCGGGAGTTGAGCGCGGGCGGGTGGCGGCGGGTGCTGGCGTACGACGCCGGGCACGGCACCGAGTACGCGCGCACCCTGGTCTGCTGGTTCGACGCGGGCTGCGACATGGCGGGCGCTGCCAGGCTGCTGTCCGTACACCCCAACACCTGCCGCTACCGGCTCAGGCAGCTCCAGCAGCACACCGGCGTCGACCTGGACGACCCCGACGAACGGCTGGTGCTGTGGCTGCAGTTGCGGGCGCTCGCGGGGCTCAGCGCAGCCACGCCCTGAGCCGCTCCTCGCACCGCCGCAGGTGCGCGACGGGCACGTACTCCCCCGCCGTGTGCGCGAGGGACGGATCCCCGGGGCCGTAGTTCAGCGCGGGCACACCCAGCGCGGCGAACCGGGCCACGTCGGTCCACCCCAGCTTGGCCCGGGGCTCGGCCCCGAGCGCGGCGACCAGCGGGCCCACCCGGTCCAGGTGCGGCAGGGCACCGCCGACGACCTCGGTGACCCGCACCTCGTACCCCGGGAAGAGCCCGCGCACGTACGCCTCCGCCTCCTCCGCCGAACGGCTCGGCGCGAAGCGGCAGTTGACGGTGACGACACACTCGTCCGGTACGACGTTCCCGGCGACCCCGGCGCGTACGGCGACGGCACTGAGCCCCTCCCGGTACTCCAGCCCGTCGATCACGACCCGCTCCGGGACATGCGCGTCCAGCCACTGGAGCACGTGGCCCGCCTTGTGCGCGGCGTTGGTGCCCTGCCAGGCGCGGGCGGTGTGCGCGCGGGCGCCCTTGACCACGATGTCGGCGGTGAGGATGCCCTGGCAGCCGGCCTCCACGCCGGCGCCGGAGGGCTCCATGAGGAGCGCGAGGCCGGCTTCCTCCAGGAGGCCGGGCCGGGCGGCGGCGATCCGGCCGAGTCCGTTCCGCTCGCCCTCCACCTCCTCGCACTCGTAGAAGACGTAGGTGAGATCGCGGACGGGCTCGGGCACGGTGGCCGCGAGCCGCAGCGCCACCGCCACCCCGCCCTTCATGTCACAGGCGCCGAGTCCGTACACCCGCCCGCCGTCGAGCCGGGAGGGCAGGTTCCCGGCGGCCGGCACGGTGTCCAGGTGCCCGGCGATCAGGGCACGCTCGCCCCGCCCGAGCCCGGTGCGGGCGATGACGGAGTTGCCGACCCGGTCCACGGTGAGGTGCGGCAGCCCACGCAGCGCCGCCTCCACGGCGTCCGCGATCCGCTCCTCCCGCCCGCTCTCGGAGGGCAGGTCCACGAGGGCGCGGGTGAGGGTGACGACGTCAGCGGCGAGATCGAGGGCGCTCATGCCCTCGATCATGCGGAGGGAGGAGCCGGTTGGGGGTGTGCCGATCGGCCAAAGGCAGGGCGGACGGGTTGGAGCAGCAGCCAAAGAAGCCCGCTGGGGGCAGTCGTGCCGCTGGAAAAACCCATCCCCCGCCCAGCGCAGCAGCACAGGGCGCCGAACAGCCGGCCAGGCTCAGCGCAGCGCCTCCGCGACCTCCCGCGCCGCCTCCACCACCCGCGCCCCCACCCGCTCGGGCACGGCGTCCGCCAGCATCACCACACCCACACTGCCCTCGACGCCGGTCACCCCGACCAGCGGCGCCGCGGCCCCGCTCGCCCCCGCCTCCAGCTCACCGTGGGTGAGCGTGTACCCGGGGTCGGCCGCCGGCGACTGCCGTGCGGCGAGGATCGCCTTGCCGGCCGCACCCCGGTCCAGCGGATGCCGGAACCCGGCCCGGTAGGCCACGTGATAGTCGGTCCACGTCGGCTCGACCACCGCCACGGCCAGCGCCTCGGAACCGTCCACCAGAGTCAGGTGCGCCGTCGCCCCGATGTCCTCGGCGAGCGACCTGAGCGCGGGCAGCGCGGCCTCCCGTACCAGCGGGTGCACCTGCCGCCCGAGCCGCAGCACCCCGAGCCCGACCCGGACTCGGCCGCCCAGATCACGTCGTACGAGCGCGTGCTGTTCCAGCGTGGCGAGCAACCGGTACACCACGGTCCGGTTCACGCCCAGTTTGGTGGACAACTCGGTGACGGTCAGCCCGTGGTCCGTGTCGGCCAGCAGCTTGAGGACACGCAGTCCCCGGTCGAGCGTCTGAGAGGTCTCCGCGGTCACGACGCCCACTCCTTCGGCGGTGAGGTCGGCGGGACCCTGAGGTGGCGGATGCGTCACCGAGTCCCGTCGGCGACGCGCCTCAGAGGCCGCCGATCGGCAGGAGGCCCGGCGGCTCCGGGCCAAGTCGCTTCACGGCTGCGCTCCGCGGCGGCGCTGCCACGGGGCGTGTGCGTAGCCGGACAGTAGCGAAGGCGGTTCGCTGAGCGGAAGTCTTAGTCCAGAATCCGGGCAAGACCAGATCCGGCCTGCCTGCATTCGTCCGGATACGCACACCGTCCCGGCCGGGGGACCGGCGCTCACCGCATGCGCGTGGCCCACTCCTGGACCTTGGCGATGCGCTGGCGCAGCTGCCCCGCCGTGGCCTCCGCGCTGGGCGGGCCCCCGCACACCCGCCGCAGCTCGGTGTGGATCACCCCGTGCGGCTTGCCGCTCTGGTGGACGTACGCGCTGACCATCGTGTTCAGCTGCTTGCGCAGCTCCATCATCTCCTTGTGCGTGACCACGGGCCGCCGCTCGGCCGGCAGCTCCAGCAGATCCGCCTCGGTGTCCGGCTTCTTCCGGCTGTGCGCGATCTGCCGTGCCTGCCGCTTCTGCAGCAGCAGCTGCACCTGCTCGGGCTCCAGCAGGCCCGGGATCCCCAGGTAGTCCTGCTCCTCCTCGCTGCCGGGGTGGGCCTGCATGCCGAACTCGGCGCCGTCGTAGAGCACCCGGTCGAAGACGGCGTCGGACTCCAGCGCCTCGAAGGGCAGCATGTCCTGCTCGCCGGTGTCCTCGTCCTGCTCCTTGTTCGCCTCCTCCATCTCCTTCTCGGATTCGGCGTACGGGTCCTCCTCGCCCTCCTTCTTCGGCTTGTCGAGGGCGTGGTCCCGCTCCTTCTCCATCTCGTTGGCGAAGGTCAGCAGGTCGGGCACGGTCGGCAGGAACACGGACGCGGTCTCGCCGCGCCGCCTGGACCGCACGAAACGCCCGACGGCCTGCGCGAAGAACAGCGGGGTCGAGATGGTGGTGGCATACACCCCGACCGCCAGCCGCGGCACGTCGACGCCCTCGGACACCATCCGCACGGCGACCATCCAGCGGTCGTTGCTCGCGCTGAACTCGTCGATCCTCTTCGAGGCCCCGGCGTCGTCCGACAGCACGAGCGTGGCCTTGGTGCCGGTGATCTCGCGGATGAGCTTGGCGTACGCGCGCGCGGAGTCCTGGTCGGAGGCGATGACGAGGGCGCCGGCGTCCGGGATGGCCTTGCGGACCTCCGTCAGCCGCTGGTCGGCGGCGCGCAGCACGCTCGGCATCCAGTCGCCGCGCGGGTCGAGCGCCGTACGCCAGGCCTGGCTGACCGCGTCCTTGGTCATCGGCTCGCCGAGCCGCGCGGCGATCTCGTCACCGGCCTTCGTCCGCCAGCGCATGTTGCCGCTGTAGGAGAGGAAGATCACCGGCCGGACGACCCCGTCCGCCAGCGCGGAACCGTAACCGTAGGTGTAGTCGGCGGCGGAGCGCCGGATACCCGCGTTGTCCTCCTCGTACGTCACGAAGGGGATGGGGTTGGTGTCGGAGCGGAAGGGCGTACCGGTCAGCGCGAGCCGGCGCGTGGCGGGCTCGAACGCCTCCAGGCAGGCCTCGCCCCAGGACTTGGAGTCGCCGGCGTGGTGGATCTCGTCCAGGATGACGAGGGTCTTGCGCTGCTCGACCCGGTTGCGGTGCAGCATCGGGCGCACACCCACACCGGCGTACGTCACGGCGACCCCGTCGTACTCCCGGCCGAGCGGGCCCGCGCTGTACTCGGGGTCGAGTTTGATCCCTATCCGGCCCGCGGCCTCGGCCCACTGCTTCTTCAGGTGCTCGGTGGGCGCGACCACGGTCACCTGCTGCACGACATGGTGGTGCAGCAGCCAGGAGGCCAGCGTCAGGGCGAAGGTCGTCTTGCCGGCGCCGGGCGTCGCGACGGCGAGGAAGTCACGCGGCTGCTCCTGGATGTACTTCTCCATCGCCCCCTGCTGCCAGGCACGCAGCTTGCTGGCGGTACCCCAGGGGGCCCGGCCCGGGAAGGCGGGCGAGAGGTGGTGGGAGTGAGCGGAGGAGGAGGCGGTAGTAGTCACGGTCTCCGTGAATCAGGGTCGGGCGGCTACGTATGACAACCGGGCCACCCTACCGGCGCCGCCCTCCCGTCCACGCGCGAACGGCCCCGGGTCGCCCCCGGGTGGGAGCCACGTCACAGCAGCCGCAACCACCCCTCGACCACCGGCCCGTCACTCAGCGCGCCGGTGTCCGTTCCCGCAGCCGCCGTGTCACCCAGGCCCCCACCAGCGCCACCACCGCCATCGGCAGGAAGACGGCGGCGAAGGCGGCGGGATGCCCGCCGTCGGCCTCCGTGGCCGTGGTGGCCGCGGTGCTGCCGCCGCCGAGGGCGGCGAAGGCCGCGCCGGTCGCCGCGAGGAGGACGACGTTGGAGAGGGCGTCGGAGATCTGGAGCGCGGCGGAGTTCGTGCCGGCCTCCTCCGGGGCGGACAGCTGGAGCAGCAGCACGCTGGTGGAGGAGATCACCAGGCCCATACCGAAGCAGCCGACCCCCCAGGCGGCGGCGACGGTCCACACGGGCACGGAGTGCACGAGCACGCTCGGCGCGGTGACGATCGCCACGGCGACCAGCACCATCCCGACGGTCATCAGCCGCTCCCGGTACGGCGCCAGGCGCGCCCGGGACTGCACGAAGGACCCCAGTGCCCACGTCCCGCCGCCCGCCGCCAGCGAGAAGCCGGCGAGGGTCGGCGACAGCCCGCGCTGGGTGACCAGCATCAGCGGCACGAAGGACTCGGCGGCGATGAAGGCCCCTGCCGCGAGGCCGCGCAGCAGCACGACGGAGGGCAGGCCGCGGGCGGCCCGGTAGGTGCCGCGGGGCAGCAGCCCGAGCACGGCGGGCACGAGGAGAGCCGCCCCGGCCAGGCCCGGGAGCAGGGACAGGGGGCGCAGATCCTGGGCGGCGTACTGGAGGAGCCCGGCGCCGAGGGAGATACCGAGCGCGAGCCGGATCCGCCGCCGGTCGAAGGGCTCGGCCCCGGCCTGCTCGTCCACCGGGCCGGACGCCCGCCGCCGTATCCGGGGCAGGGCGAGGGCGAGCGGGAACACGACGAGGACCGGGATGCCGAGGAACACCCAGCGCCAGCCGAGGTGCTCGGTGACGGCGCCGGAGGCGAGGGGGCCGACGATGGAGGGGACGACCCAGCCGGCCGCGAAGGAGGCCATGATCGCCGGCCGGAGCCGCTCGGGGTAGGCGCGCCCCACGACGACGTACAACGCCACGATGACCAGTCCGCCGCCGAGTCCCTGCACGGCCCGACCCAGGATGAACACCCACATGACCTGGGCGGTCCCCGCGACGACCAGCCCCGCCGCGAAGGCCCCGATGCCGGTGGTGAGCGCCCCGAGGGGTCCCCTCCGGTCGGACCACTGCCCGGCGAGCACCATGCCGAACAGGCTGGTCGTGAAGTACCCGGAGAAGGCGAACGCGTACAGCGCCACGCCGTCCAGCTCCCGCGCGGCAACCGGCATGGCGGTCCCGACGGCCGTCGCCTCGAACGCGATGAGCACCACGACCGACACGATCCCGATACTGAGCGCCCGGTACGCCCTGCTCAGCACGCCGCCGTCCTGCTCGACGACCGGATCGAGAACAGCGGGGTCACGGGATCCAAGGGCACTCATGCTCGCCAGAGTAAGGCCCACGACCACCTTTGGCCCCTGTCAGGAGTCCCACCCTCCCTCAGCCCTTGGTCGTACACCCACCCCCCTTCATGAACGCCGTATGGCAGTCCCGTTGCAGCCCCACCACTCCCCTTGAGCCCCCTGCCGACGGCCCCGTACGTTCTTCTCACGAAACACGGCCGTGTGCCCGAGTGGCTCAGGGACTCGCCTGCAAAGCGAGGTACGCGGGTTCAATTCCCGCCACGGCCTCCAGAGGGCTTCGGCGGCCGGTCACAGGCGGGTGACCGGCCGCGTGCCCGAGTGGCTCAGGGACTCGCCTGCGCCGCATCCGACAGCGAGCTCCGCTCGCGGAGAGGTACGCGGGTTCAATTCCCGCCACGGCCTCCAGAGGGCTTCGACGGCCGGTCACAGGCGGGTGACCGGCCGCGTGCCCGAGTGGCTCAGGGACTCGCCTGCGCCGCATCCGACAGCGAGCTCCGCTCGCGGGGAGGTACGCGGGTTCAATTCCCGCCACGGCCTCCAGAATCGCGCTACGGCGTCGTATCCGACCCGGGTCGGTGCGCGTTGGGCCGTGTATGAACGGTATCCACGTCACTCGCGCGCTGACGTTGCTCCTCGCGGTCGTCGGCGCGCTTGTCGTTGCGGGGCCCGCGAGGGCCACCTCGGTCATCGGGTTCGGGAACGCGGCCTTCGGGAACGTCTGCGCCAACCTCGGCGGGCCTCGGGCCGGCGCAGCCACGGAGCAGGCCAGTGGTGCCGGCGGCGGTCTCGGTGTGGCCCTGCCGGTCGGCAGCCCGGGTAATCAGTGCGGGACGCTGGGACTGCCGACCGCCCTCCACGAGGTGGGTGGGGTCGACACGATCGGCACCCTGACGGGCGGGGAGGTCTAGAAGACGCCGCCCGCCTCGTCCTGGAAGAGTTCCGTCCAGTAGTGCCAGGTCGTCTCCGGGAGCGTGCCCGTCGGGTCGATCGACCGGAGGGTGTGGATCATCAGGGCGACCAGGTGGTCGTAGGCGTGGGTCGCCAGTTCCCCGCCGAGGTGTTCGTCGATCGTGCGCTCGTGGTGGATGAGCCAGAGGGTGAACGCCAGGGTGGAGACGTCGGTGTTGAGGGGGTAGAGCGCCGCCTCGGGCTCGTTGAAGGTGAGCACCGCGCCCGTTCTGCCGTCGACGACCAGGCTGTTCTCCTCCAGGAGCCGGCCGAGGCGGATCAAGTGGTCGCAGTGGGCGGGGAGTTCCGCAACGGGGTAGTCGGGGCGCTCCTCGGTGAAGTACTCGCGGAGGGTCGGGAGCGGGACGTCCGTGTCGGCGTGGAAGAAGACCGCGTCCTCCGGCAGGCCGGTCTCGCGCAGGAAACGGCGGGTCGGCTCGTGGGTGAGCGTCGTCGGGAAGTCGACCTCCTCGAAGCGGGCCACCCTGCCGTGCCCGAACTCCTGGTCCAGGACGCGCGCGGGGACGTCGAGGGTGAGACCGGAGGCCGTACCGGGGCCGGCGACGAGGGAGAGCGGGCGGATCAGGGCCGCCGCCTTCCAGTACGGCGGGACCTGCCCGTCCGTGCCCTCCTCGAAGAGGGTGAGGAGTCGGCGGGAGGCCTCGGTCACCGTCTTGGGGCCGTACTGGCCCGCCAGGGCGGCGAACCGGCCGCGCAGGCCCGCCAGTTCCTCGGTGACCGCGGCGAAGCGCAGCAGCGTGGCCAGGGAGGGCGCGAAGGGGCGGGGGTCGGACGGGTCGAAGAGGTAGGCCGTCGTCAGCTCGCCGGTCACCCCGTCGAGCAGGATCGACTCGCGCTCCATGCCGGCCGGGGTGAGGAGTTCGCCTATCACCAGGCGGCCGCGCAGCTCCTCCGCCAGGCCGAAGGGGCTGTCGGCGGCGTCGGCGAGCGTGCGCAGGCCGTGGGTGCGCAGCGGGGAGAAGGTCAGCAGGCCGGTCTCCGCGGGCAGGCCGGCGCCCGTGAGCAGACCGCGCGTGGGCGGGTGCGAGACGTAACGGTCCAGCTCCGCCTCGGTCAGCGTGATCACCGGTACGCCGGCGTCGGTCGTGCTCATCGCTCCCCCTGCGAGCTTCCCTGGACGTGACAGTCCCGCGCACACCGTCGTACGCGGACCCGGGCAGGTGCCCCCCACTGCTCAGCACACTACGCCGCCCCACTGACAACGGCCCTCGAGAAGGGAAGACGTCAGGCGACCCGGGCTCGTTGCGCGTCCGCGAGGATCGCTTCCACCGTCTCCTCCGGTGTCCACCCGGACGTGTCCAGCCAGAGGCCGATGCGCGGGGTGCGCAGGCGCAGTTCCTCGTCCAGGGCGGCCACGGTCCACTCCCCGCCGTACCCGGTCTTCGCCCGGCCGGCCTCGCGGGCCGCGACCTCCGCCGCGGCGGGCGCCAGCACCACCACGTGCAGGGGGCGGGTGCGGACCAGGCCGACGTACGACCGCAGGTGCTCGCCGAGTACGACGTCCTGCACGACCGCGGTGAAGCCCGCCGCCGCGTACCCGTCCGCCGTCGCCGCCGACAGCCGGTACCGCAATGCGAGCTGGGCGGCGGCCTCGCCCCGCGCCCCGGGGGCGTACTCGGCCCGCCCCGACACGATCATCCGGCGGAACGCGTCGCCCCTCACGTGCGCGGCGCGCGGCAGCCGTTCGGCCAGGCGCTGGGCCACCGTCGACTTGCCCGCCGCCATCACCCCGCTGACCAGGACGACACCGTCCATGCCGGCCATCAGGTGAGGTAGATCCCGCCCAGCACGACGGCCGGCGCGGCCACCGCGAACAGCAGGATCCACAGGGCCAGCCGGCCCACGCCGGGCGTGGGTTCGTAGCGCGGCTCCCCGGGCGGCGGGGTGCTCACCGGTCCGTCACCACGGCCGCCTGCGGGCGGATCGGCAGGCGGTTGACCGGGCGGCCGGTGGCGGCGCGGACCGCGGAGGCGATCGCGGCCGGGGCCGTCACCACCGGGACCGCGCTGACCGACTTGGCGCCGAAGGGCGCCACCACGTCCCGTTCCTCGACCAGTTTGACGATCCGGATGTCGGGGGCGTCGAGGGCGGTCGGCAGGGCGTAGCCGGTCAGGTCGGGGTGGCGGATCAGGCCACGGGGCGTACGGAGGTTCTCGGTGAGGGCGATGCCCACGCCCTGGGTGACGCCCGCCTCGATGCGCGCCGCCAGCTGCGCCGGGTTCAGCACCCTGCCCACGTCCTGGGCGACCGCCAGCTCCACCACCCGGACCGAGCCCAGCTCGACGTCGACGTCCACCACCGCGCGGATCGCGCAGAACGCGAGGCCCACGAAGGCGTCGCCCTGGCCGGCGGCGTCCAGCGGCTCGGTGGGATGCGGGCGGCACTGGGCCGTGGCCCACAGCTCCTTGCCCTCCAGCGCCTCCGTGACGGTGGTCGACAGCACCCCGTCGTACGAGGTGATCTTGCCGTCGGTGATCTGGAGCAGCTCGGTGGACATGCCGAACTTGTGCGCCAGGGGCTGGAGCAGTTGCGTGCGGACCATCTTGGCCGCCCGTTCCACCGCGCCGCCCGACACCCAGGTGTGCCGGCCCCGGCAGCCCGCGCCGGCCGGCGGCTGGTCGGTGTCGACGGGGGCGACGTGGACCTCCTCGACGCCGAGCGTCTCCTGGACGATCTGCCGGGCGAGGGTGGTGAAGCCCTGGCCGGTCTCCACGGCCGCGCACAGCACGGTCGCGATGCCGTCGTGGACCTTGACCGTCGCGGTCGACACCTCGTCGGCGCCCTCCGCGCCGAGCATGTGCACCATGCCCAGGCCGTAGCCGACGCCCCGGCGCACCGCGCCCGGTTCGCCCGCGCCCTCGGGGCCGCCGGGCAGCAGCCACTCCTCCTCGGGGGTGTCCTTGGGCAGCGCCGGGAGCGGGAAGTCCCGTACCGCCTGGAGGAGTTCGGCGACCGGGGCCGGGCAGGTCACGGTCTGGCCGATCGGAAGGACGTCCCCGGTCGCGAGGACGTTGCGCAGGCGCAGCTCGGCCGGGTCCAGGGCCAGCTTCTTCGCCAGCTTGTCCATCTGGGCCTCGTAGGCGGCGCACACCTGGAGGGCGCCCTCGCCGCGCACATGCCCGGAGGGCGGGTTGTTGGTGCGCACGGCCCAGCCCTCGATGAAGGCGTTCGGGACGACGTACGGGCCGCACGCGAAGGAGACGGCGGCGGCCAGGGCGTCGGCGGAGGTGTCGGCGTACGCGCCCGCGTCCAGCAGGATCTGCGCCTCGACCTTCACCAGCTTGCCCTCGGCGTCGGCGTGGTGGCGGTAGCGCAGCAGGGTGGGGTGGCGGTGGGCGTGGCCGAGGAAGGACTCCTCGCGGGTCGCCGTCAGCTTCACCGGGCAGCCGGTCTTCAGCGCGAGCAGGCCGAGGGGGAGCTGGAAGCCCTGGTCCTCGCGGTCGGCGGTGGCGCCGGGCACCCCCGTGACGACGATCTTCACTCGATCGGGGGGCAGGCCGTAGCAGGCGGCGGCCGTGTTGCGGTCGGTGTGCGGGTCGGTGGAGGCCAGGTACAGCTCCACCCCGCCGTCCGGGCGCGGCACGGCGAGGCCGGCCTCGGCGCCGATCGGGGCCGGGTCCTGGCGGCCGATGCGGTACAGGCCCTCGACCACCACCTCGCCGACCGCCTCCGGGTCGCCGTGGCGCAGCGGGATGTGCCGGATCAGGTTGCCGTCGGGGTGCAACGGCTCGGCCTCGAAGGCCTGTTCCGGGTCGGTGACCGGGTCGAGGACCTCGTACTCCACGATGACGGCGGCGGCGGCCATCCGCGCGGTGTCCGGGTGGTCGGCGGCCACGGCCGCGATGGGCTCGCCGTGGTGGCGTACGACCTCGGAGGCGAACACCGGCCGGTCGGGCGTGCCCCGGCCGTGGCGGGGCGTGCCGGGCACGTCCTCGTGGGTGACGACGGCACGGACGCCGGGCATCTCGCGCGCGTGGGTGGTGTCGATGGAGACGATGCGCGCGTGCGCGTGCGGGGAGCGCAGCACGGCCGCCCACAGCAGACCCTCGGCCCACAGGTCGGCCGCGTACGGGAAGGTGCCCTCGGTCTTGGCGCGGGCGTCGGCGTGCGGCAGGGAGGCGCCGATGCCGTGCGGCAACGGCTCGGCCGCGGGGGCGGGTTCCGCGGCGGTGGTCGCGGTGCCGGCTTCGTTGCTCACGCCTGGCCTCCGTCCTGGCCGTAGTGCTGGTCCTGCGGTCCCGGCGGGGTGCCGTACGGGTCCGGCGTGTCGTACCCGTCCGGGGTGCCGTACGCGCCGGGGGTGTCGTACGCGTCGGGGGTGTCGTACGCGCCGGGGGTGTCGTACGCGTCCTGGGTGCCGTACGGCTCCGGGGCCTGCGGGGTGGCGAAGGCGCCCGGTGCCTCGAACGCCGACGGGTGGACGCCGCCGGCGCCGGGGCCCGCCTGGTGCGGGATGCGTGCCTCGTCCGTCTCGCCCTCCGCGCCGGCGTGGGACGCCTCGCGCTCGGCGACGACCTCCTTGACGGCCTCCAGGACGCCCCGGTAGCCCGAGCAGCGGCACAGGTTGCCGCACAGGGCCTGCCGGGTCTCCAGCTCGGTCGGCGCCGGGTTGCCCTCCAGCAGGTCGTGCACGGTCATCGCCATGCCGGGCACGCAGAAACCGCACTGCACGGCACCGCAGCGGGCGAGCGCGCGCTGTACGTCGGAGGGCTGTCCGTCGGCGGCCAGGCCCTCGACCGTCCGCACCTCGCTGCCGGCCGCGGTGACCGCCGGGACCAGGCAGGAGGCCACCAGGCGGCCGTCGACCTGCACGTTGCAGGCCCCGCACTCGCCCTGGGAGCAGCCGTCCTTGGCGCCCGCGAGGCCGAGCCGCTCGCGCAGCACGTACAGCAGGGACTCGCCGATCCAGGCGTCGGTGACCGGGCGGTCGGTGCCGTTGACGCGCAGGACGTAGGAGGCGAGGGGGTGGTCGTCGTGCGGGGGCAGGGGTACGGCGTCCTGCTCCTCGTCCGCCGGCTCGCCGCCCGCCGGCTCCTCGTCCGCGTGCTCCACGGCCGCGTGCTCCACGGCCGCCTGCTCCACGGCTGCCTCGGGTACGTCCTCCTGCGCGGGGGCGGGGTCCTCGTGGGCGCCCGGGTCTTCGGAGGGGGCGCCGTCCGGCGCGGGTGCCTCGACGGCGTGCTCGGGTGCGGGGGCTTCGGCCGGGGGTGCGGCTGCCTCCGGGGCGTCGGCGGGGGCCTCCGGTGCCGCCGGGCCGGCCGTGGCCGGCGTTGTGGCGGGCTCCGGCGCCTCGACCGGGTCCGCCGGCTGCTCGTGGCCCGCGGGGACGTCAGCGGGGCGCTCAGGGGCCTCGGCGAGGGCGTGGGCGTCCTCGTCAGGCGCCGTACCGGGCTCGCCCGCCGCGCCGGGCGTGTCGGCCTCCCCGGCGTCCACCGGGTCCAAGGCGTCCACCGGATCCAAGGCGTCCACCGCGTCCACGGCCTCGGCGGCATCGACGCCGTCGATGTGACCCGCGTCCTGCGGAACGTACCCGTACCCGTCCTCCGGACCGTACGCGTCCGGCACCGCTGCCGGGGCGCCCCCCGCCGGATGGGCGCCGGTGTGGTCCCACGCGTGGCCCGCGCCGTCCGTCGCCCAGGGTGCCGGCGCGCCGCCGGGCAGGGTGGCCGGCGGGGTACCGCCCCACTGCTCGACCAGCGAGGACGTGGTGTACTCGCCCGACTCGTCCGGAAGGTCGCCGCCGGCGACCGGGATGGACCACTGCCCGGTGACGTCGTGGCCCGGGGCGGCCGGTGCCGGGGGCTCCTCGAAGGTCCAGTGCTGGGTGGCCCCCGGCTGGTACGTGAACCGGTCGTCCGCGGGCTGCGGCCGGCCCGGCGTGGCGTTCGGGTCGGGCCACTGGCCGCCGCCCTCGGGCGCGGGCCAGGTGTCCGCGGCGCCGTCGGCGTGCGTGGCCGTGATCTGCGGCGGCACGTAGCCGTGTCCGGGCGCGGCCAACGGGCTGTCACCGGACAGCAGGGCGTCGATGCCGCCCTCGGGGAGCTTGACGAAGGCGGTCGCGCCGTCGTCGTAGTCGCCCTGGGGCAGCGGGTCCCAGCGTCCGCCGCCCTGGGGCGTGCCCTCTCCGTGCTGGTCGTCGGTCACGACAGCGCCCTCCCCAGTGCTCGTCGGGCCAGCGCGGCGACGGTGCGCCGCAGGTGCAGTACGGCGGGCGGAAGCGGGCTCACCGAGCCGTCGGGCTCGGGGGCCGGGTCGGGGATGCAGGCCGCGGCGACGTACTCCCCGAAGGCCTGCAGGGCCTCCGGGACGAGCGCGCGGTCGTTGTCCCAGTCGATGAGCCGCGCCACCCACTGCTCGGCCTCCAGGGGCCGCAGCGGCATCGGCGCTATGGCCCCGACGGCGCAGCGCACGCCGCGCCGGGCGGGGTCGAGGACGAGGGCCACGGAGGCCAGCGCGCGGCCCGGGCCGGTGCGTCCGGTCGCCTTCAGGAAGACCTGCGGGGCGTGCAGCAGCGGTACGCGCACGTAGCCGATGAGTTCGCCGCCGCGCAGCATCTCCACGCCGGCCAGCAGGTGCGACACCGGGATCTCCCGGCGGGCTCCGCCCGGGCCCGCGATGATCAGCGTCGCTTCGAGGGCGGCCAGCACCGGCAGCGCGTCGCCGGTGGGGGCGGCGGAGGCGATGTTGCCGCCCAGGGTGCCCGCGTTGCGGATGTGCGGCGGGCCCGCGGCGCGCGCGGCGGCGGCGAGCGCCGGGATGAGGGCCGCGAAGTCGGGGCGGCCCATGCGCGCGTGCGTGAGGCCCGCGCCGAGCAGCGCGTGGCCGTCCAGGTACTGCCAGCCGCGGATCTCGCTGATCCGGCCGAGGCCCACCAGCGCGGAGGGCCTGAGCTGGCCGGAGTTGACGGCGGCCATCAGGTCGGTGCCGCCCGCCACGGGGACGGCGGTGGGCATGGCGGTCAGGGCCGCCACGGCCTCGTCCAGTGTCGTGGGCAAGGTGACGGCCTGCGCCGCCTGCGGTGCGTGCGTGGTCAAACCGGCTGCCCCTTCCCGCTGCCCCACCTGGTCCCGCCTGTGTTGCCGTACGGTACGTGCTGACAGGGCGGACGACGCAACTCTGGCACATCTTCGCAACGCCCGAACGCGGGGGTCCGCTAGGAGGCATTCGCCCACCTCACCAGGGGGATGGTCCGTTTTCGCACGGCTTCACCGGTGCGCACCGATTGCCACTCTTCGGTGGCAGTGCCGGGGTTTTCCCGTTACCTGTTCGGTGACGGCCCCGCGCGGCTACCGGTTCGGGGGCGGCCCCTCGATCGGGCGGCCGAGCACGCCGGGGCGCTTCTGCCAGGGGCGGGGTCCGGCGGGTGGCCGGTATGCGACGCCGAGGGCGTCAAGTCGCCGGTAGTGGGCGGTCATCCGGCGTTCGAAATCGGCGTAGTCCCGTTCGGCGGGGGCGGGCAGCGGGCTCCAGGCGACCTCGGCGAAGGCCGCGAGGCGGGGGAAGGTCTGGTAGTCCACACGCGCGGTGTCCTCCAGCACCTCGGTCCACACGTTGGCCTGGGTGCCGAGCACATGCCGGGCCTCCGCCTCGGTGAGCCCCTCCGGCACGGGCTCGAACCGGTAGACGTCCTCCAGGGTGCGCACGAAGCCGATCGGTACGGGCTCGTCCTCGCCCGGGGCCTGACGGTGGTCCAGGTACACGTACTGCTCGGGGCACATGACCACGTCGTGGCCCGCGCGCGCGGCGGCGATCCCGCCCGCGTAGCCGCGCCAGGAGGAGACGGCCGCGCCGGGCGCCAGTCCCCCCTCCAGGATCTCGTCCCAGCCGATGAGGCGGCGCCCGCGCGCGGCGAGCCAGGCGTCGAAGTGCCCGATGAACCAGGACTGCAACTCGTCCTCGCCGGCGAGCCCGAGGTCCGCGATACGGGTCTTGGCGGTCACGGACTCGGTCCACTGCTCCTTGCGGCACTCGTCGCCGCCGACGTGGACGAACGCCGAGAACTCGGCCGCCTCGGCGGGGAACAGGTCCAGGACCTCCTCGAACACCCCCTCGTAGAACCGCAGGGTGGTGTCGGTGGGAGCCAGGACGTTGGCCGAGATGCCCCAGGTGTCCCAGACGGAGAGGGCGGTGGTGTCGATGACGTCGGTGTTGCCGAGTTCGGGGTACGCGGCGATGGCGGCCTGCGAGTGGCCCGGTACGTCGATCTCGGGGACGACGCTGATGTGCCGTTCGGCGGCGTAGGCGACGATCTCCCGGATGTCGTCCTGGGTGTAGTGACCGCCGTGCGGTTTCTCGTCCCACAGCGGTGAGGCGCGGTGGCCGAATTTCGTCCTCGTACGCCAGGAGGCGATCTCGGTCAGTTTCGGATACCGCCCGATCTCGATCCGCCAGCCCTGGTCGTCCGTCAGATGGAGGTGCAGGACGTTGAGTTTGTGCGCGGCCATCAGGTCCAGATAGCGCAGCACCCCCTCCTTGGGCATGAAGTGCCGGGCGACGTCGAGGAGCAGGCCGCGCCAGCGGAAGCGGGGGGCGTCCTCGATGACCTGGGGCGGCACGGTGAGGGCGGCATCCCGCCGTACGGGGGCGCGCCGGAAGGCCTCGGGACCGAGCAGCTGACGCAGGGTCTGCGCGCCCCAGAACACGCCGGCGGGCCCGCCGCCGCGGATCTCTACGCCCCGGCCGGCGACGGCGGCGAGCCGGTACGCCTCGGGTGCCAGGCTGTCGTCCAGGAGCAGCCGTACCCCGTCCGGGTCGTCCGGGGACCCGGGGCGCAGCGGCAGCCCCAGGGCCTGGCCGAGGGTGGCGCGCAGCCAGCGCTCGGTGCGTTCGGTGCCCGGGCCGGCCCACAGCGTGGTGCCGTGGCCGAGCGGCACGGCGGCCCCCGTCGTCCCCTCGACGGCGCGCGGCGCCGGAATCAGTTCCACGGACATCGGCCCCTCCCCTGTTCCCCTGCGCGACGCCTCGAAGGCTAAGGACCGGACCGAGCCACCACAAGAGGTCTGGACCAGTCATCGGCCGGAGAACACAAAGATCCCCGGGACGCGCCTGACGCGCGCCCCAGGGACCTCACCGTCTGCGGGCGGACCGGGGACGGCCTACTTGTCGCCGCCCTTGCCCTTGCCCTCGTCGCCGCCGCTGCCCATGGACTCGTAGATCTCCTTGCACATCGGGCACACCGGGTACTTCTTCGGGTCGCGGCCCGGCACCCAGACCTTCCCGCACAGCGCCACGACGGGGGTGCCGTCGAGGGCGCTCGCCATGATCTTGTCCTTCTGGACGTAGTGGGCGAAGCGCTCGTGGTCACCGTCGCCGTGGGACACCTGCGGCGTCGGCTCTACGAGGGTCCCCGTACCAGTCCCGCGCTCGGGCTCGAGAGTGCTCATATCAGCAAGGGTACTGAAGCTCACACGCATCAGTTGAGCGACGGGTCGTCCGGATACGTGGCCACCATCGCCAGCTCGTTGCGCTGGCGGCGCAGCACCTCCCGCCAGAGTCTCTCCGGGGCCGGTGAGGAGACGTCCCCCGGCTCGGACTCGACGACGTACCAGGCGCCCTCGACCAGCTCGTCCTCCAGCTGGCCCGGGCCCCAGCCGGCGTACCCCGCGAAGATTCTCAGGGACCCGACGGCGGAGGCGAGCAGTTCCGGCGGGGCCTCCAGGTCGACCAGGCCGATCGCACCGTGCACCCGCCGCCAGCCGAGCGGCGCGCCGTCGCCGTTAGCGCCGCCGGGGATGACGGCGACGCCGAGCGCCGAGTCCAGCGAGACGGGGCCGCCCTGGAAGACGACACCGGGCTCGCCGGCGAGGTCGGCCCAGTCCTCCAGGATGTCGCCGACGACCACCGGGGTGGGCCGGTTGAGGACGACACCGAGGGAGCCCTCCTCGTCGTGGTCGAGAAGGAGCACCACCGCGCGGTCGAAGTTCGGGTCCGCCAGGGCGGGGGTAGCCACGAGCAGCCGCCCTGTGAGCGAGGACACCTCGGTCATGCCAGACATGATCCCGCATCTTCCCCCGGTGTGGGGAGCCAATCGGGGGGCGGGGGTGTGAGCAGCTCAGGGCGCACCGAAGCCGTACGGGCGCACGCCCGTACGCCGGTGACCCCATGTGCCCGTCACGGAACGGTTCGTGTTGTGACACACCTATGACGCGGCTGGGCGGTCCTCGGGCTTACGGGCGGGGGGTGATCGGCGATTACCCTGTCTTCCCGGCCCCCGCGCACAGTGACCGGCCGGCCCCTGACCAACTCATCGGAACGCGAGATTCATGACCGTCAACGACGATGTCCTGCTTGTCCACGGCGGAACCCCGCTGGAGGGCGAGATCCGTGTCCGCGGTGCGAAGAACCTCGTACCGAAGGCCATGGTCGCCGCCCTGCTGGGCAGCGAGCCGAGCCGACTGCGCAACGTTCCGGACATCCGTGACGTGCGGGTCGTCCGCGGCCTGCTCCAGCTGCACGGGGTGACGGTCCGACCGGGCGAGGAGCCCGGCGAACTGGTGCTGGACCCGACGCACGTCGAGAGCGCCAACGTGGCTGACATCGATGCCCACGCGGGTTCCAGCCGTATCCCGATCCTGTTCTGCGGCCCGCTGCTGCACCGCCTCGGCCACGCGTTCATCCCGGGCCTCGGCGGCTGCGACATCGGCGGCCGGCCCATCGACTTCCACTTCGACGTGCTGCGGCAGTTCGGCGCGACCATCGAGAAGCGGGCGGACGGCCAGTACCTGGAGGCCCCGCAGCGGCTGCGCGGCACGAAGATCCGGCTGCCGTACCCGTCCGTCGGCGCGACGGAGCAGGTGCTGCTGACGGCCGTACTGGCCGAAGGCGTCACCGAGTTGTCCAACGCGGCCGTGGAGCCGGAGATCGAGGACCTCATCTGCGTGCTGCAGAAGATGGGCGCGATCATCGCGATGGACACCGACCGCACGATCCGCATCACGGGTGTGGACAAGCTCGGCGGCTACGCCCACCGCGCCCTGCCGGACCGCCTGGAGGCCGCCTCCTGGGCGTCCGCGGCGCTCGCGACCAACGGCAACATCTACGTCCGCGGCGCCCAGCAGCGCTCGATGATGACGTTCCTGAACACCTACCGGAAGGTGGGCGGTGCCTTCGAGATCGACGACGAGGGCATCCGCTTCTGGCACCCCGGCGGGCAGTTGAAGTCCATCGCGCTGGAGACGGACGTGCACCCCGGTTTCCAGACGGACTGGCAGCAGCCGCTGGTGGTGGCCCTGACGCAGGCCACGGGCCTGTCCATCATCCACGAGACGGTCTACGAGTCCCGGCTCGGCTTCACCTCCGCGCTGAACCAGATGGGCGCGCACATCCAGCTCTACCGCGAGTGCCTGGGCGGCTCCGCCTGCCGCTTCGGCGCGCGCAACTTCCTGCACTCCGCGGTCGTCTCGGGCCCGACCCGGCTCCAGGGCGCCGACCTGGTCATCCCCGACCTGCGCGGCGGCTTCTCGTACCTCATCGCGGCCCTGGCCGCCGAGGGCACCTCACGGGTGCACGGCATCGAACTCATCAACCGCGGCTACGAGAACTTCATGGAGAAGCTCGTGGAACTCGGCGCGAAGGTGGAACTGCCGGGCAAGGCGCTCGGCTGAGTCCTCCCACGGCGATGGGGCGGCACCCGGTGTTCGGGTGCCGCCCCATCGCGGTTGTTTCAGAGGATCCCCGCACCGTCCCGTTGGCACAGGGACGGCAAGGTCACTTGCCCTTCGCCGCTTCCTTGAGCTTGCTGCCCGCGGTGACCTTCACGCTGTAACCGGCCGGGATGTTGATGGGCTCACCGGTCTGCGGGTTGCGCGCGGTGCGAGCGGCACGGTGGGTGCGCTCGAAGGTCAGGAAGCCGGGGATGGTGACCTTCTCGTCGCCCTTGGCGACGATCTCGCCGACGGTCTCGGCGAACGCGGCCAGCACGGCGTCGGCGTCCTTGCGGGTCACCTCGGCGCGGTCGGCCAGCGCGGCCACCAGCTCACTGCGGTTCATGTTGTTACTCCCGTGTTTTTCTTGCCGTTGGGGTGTGCCACGCGGCGGAGCCGCCCGAGGCACTGCGATGCCGATGCGCTCGCGCCCAGGGACGCATCCTGCCCCTACCTGCGGCGGGAAAGCCAATCCGGCACCCGTAGGAGTCGTGAGAACACCCTGGGGAGTCACACGAAAAGCGCCCGCTCGGCCGTCACCCTAGAGCGCGTCCGGCATCTGGCGGTTCCACGACGCGCCGGTGCGGGGGCTGCCGTGGTGATGCTCACAGCCCCCTTGCACACTACGACACGCCGCGATCAGGCCGCCTTGGCGGCCTCGCGGACCGCTCCGGCGACGGCGCCCGCGACCTTGTCGTTGAAGACGCTGGGGATGATGTAGTTCGGGTTCAGCTCGTCCTCGGTGACCACGTCGGCGAGGGCCTTGGCGGCGGCGAGCATCATCTCGGTGTTGACCGTGCGGGACTGGGCGTCCAGCAGGCCGCGGAAGACGCCCGGGAAGACCAGCACGTTGTTGATCTGGTTCGGGAAGTCGGAGCGGCCGGTGGCCACGACGGCCGCCGTCTGGCGGGCGACCGCCGGGTCGACCTCGGGGTCCGGGTTCGCGAGCGCGAACACGATGGCGCCCTCGGCCATGGCGGCCACGTCGGTGCCGTCCAGGACGTTCGGGGCGGAGACGCCGATGAAGACGTCGGCGCCGCGCACGGCCTCCTTGAGGGTGCCCGTGAGGCCCTCGGGGTTGGTGTTGTCGGCGATCCAGCGCAGCGGCGAGTCGGCCGGGGCGTTCACCAGGTCCTCGCGGCCGGCGTGGACGACACCGTGGATGTCGGCGACGACGGCGTTCTTGACGCCGGCGGCGATCAGCAGCTTGAGGATGGCCGTACCGGCCGCGCCGGCGCCGGACATGACGACCCGGATGTTCTCGATCGCCTTTTCCGCGACGCGCAGGGCGTTGGTCAGGGCGGCGAGCACGACGATGGCGGTGCCGTGCTGGTCGTCGTGGAAGACGGGGATGTCGAGGGCCTCGCGCAGCCGGGCCTCGATCTCGAAGCAGCGGGGCGCGGAGATGTCCTCGAGGTTGATGCCGGCGAACCCGGGGGCGATCGCCTTGACGATCTCCACGATGGCGTCGCTGTCCTGGGTGTCCAGGCAGATCGGCCAGGCGTCGATGCCGGCGAAGCGCTTGAAGAGGGCCGCCTTGCCCTCCATGACGGGCAGCGCGGCCTTGGGGCCGATGTTGCCGAGGCCGAGCACGGCGGAGCCGTCGGTCACGACCGCAACGGAGTTGCGCTTGATGGTGAGGCGGCGGGCGTCCTCGGGGTTCTCGGCGATGGCCATGCAGACGCGGGCCACACCGGGCGTGTAGACCATGGAGAGGTCGTCACGGTTGCGGATGGGGTGCTTGGACGCCATCTCGATCTTGCCGCCGAGGTGCATGAGGAACGTACGGTCCGAGACCTTGCCCAGCGTGACGCCCTCGATGCCGCGCAGCTTCTCGACGATCTCCTCGGCGTGGGCCGTGGAGGTGGCCGCGATGGTCACGTCGATACGGAGCTTCTCGTGGCCGGACGCGGTGACGTCGAGGCCGGTCACCGAGCCTCCGGAGGACTCCACGGCGGTGGTGAGCTGCGAGACGGCGGTTCCGCTCGCGGGCACCTCCAGCCGGATCGTCATCGAGTAGGAGACGCTGGGCGCCGTTGCCATGGCCGACTTCCTCTGCTTTCACCGTGTCGCGAGTTGTGCCGTCCGATCGTCGCACCTACCGCTCAGTACGTGGTAGTCGCCCTGAGTTGCGGACGTTTTGTTCACGCGGGGTTCCCCGGCAGGTGCTGGTTTCGGAAAACCACTTCCACCATACGAGAAACGATCAGACAAAGAAAGAGACCCACGTCACTGGGGTGACGTGGGTCTCTCACACGTTCATGACACCGACCCGCCATGCTCGCCTCGCGGCAAGTGGTCCCTCTGAGGGACGAAGGTTGGGCCCGGGGGCTTGGATCGGGCCGGTGCCACACCCAGGCTAACAAACGGATCCCGCAAGGCCATTCCCGTGCGGAAGGTTCAGTCCCTGAGCAGGTCCGGGACCCCCGCCGCGTCCGGCGCGTCCCGTTCCCCCGACACCACCGTGAGCTGCTGGGTGGCCCGGGTCAGCGCGACGTACAGCACGCGCAGCCCGGCCGGCGACTCGTCGGCGATCTCCGCGGGCGAGACGACGACCGTCGCGTCGTACTCCAGGCCCTTGGCCTCCAGGCTGCCGAGGGCCACCACCCGGTCGCCGAGCCCGGCCAGCCAGCGCCGGGCCTCCTCGCGACGGTTCATCGCGACGACCACGCCGACCGTGCCGTCCACCAGCCCGAGCAGCCGCTCGGCCTCCGCGCGCACGGTCTTCTCCAGCGAGTCCGCCACGACCGTGAAGCGCGGCTCGACCCCGGTGGACCGTACGGCCGACGGCGCCTCGGAGCCGGGCATGGCGAGCGCCAGCACCTTCGCGGCCAGCTCGGCGATCTCGGCCGGGTTGCGGTAGTTCACGGTCAGCTGGAAGCGGCGCCGGGGCCGGGTGCCGAGGGCCTCGTCACGGGCCTCGGCCGCCTCGTCCGGGTCGGACCAGGAGGACTGCGCCGGGTCGCCGACGACCGTCCAGGTGGCGTGCCGGCCACGGCGGCCGACCATGCGCCACTGCATCGGCGTGAGGTCCTGTGCCTCGTCCACGATGACGTGGGCGTACTCGGTGCGCTCCTGCGCGAGCCGCTCGGCCCGCTCCCGCTGGGTCTCCTCGCGCACCGGCATCAGCTCCTCCAGGCCGGTGAGCTGGTCCAGCGGATCGAGTTCGCGCTTCTTGCGCGGCCGGGCCGGTGCGCCGAGGATCGCCTGCAGCTCGTCCAGCATCGCGATGTCGTGCACGGAGAAGCCGTCGCGGCGGAGCGAGCGGGCGACCTTGCGGACCTCGCCGGGGTTCAGGATCCGCCGGGCCCAGCGGCCGAGCCGCCTCTCGTCGGCCATGGCGGCGAGCACGGACCTCGGGGTCAGCTCGGGCCACCAGGCGTCGAGGAAGCCGATGAAGGAGTCCTCGCTGGTGACGTCCTCGTCGAAGGAGGAACGCAGCTCGGCGGCCAGCTCCGGGTCGGTGTGCCGGCCGGCGGCGCCGGACTTGGCCCACAGGGCGTCCAGCAGCAGCCTGCGGGCGCGCGGGCGGAGCAGGTTGACGGGCGCGGTGCCGCCGAGGGCGGTACGGCGGATACGTTCCAGCTCGTCGGCCTCCAGTTCGAGGCGGCGCCCGAAAGCGACGACACGCAGGCGGGACGGCGGACCGGTGACCGTTTCCTCCCGCGGCGCGGCGGGCCCCAGCTCCAGGGCGCCCCGGGCGGCCTTCCGCAGCACCTTCAGCATCCGGTACGAGCCCTTGGCGCGGGCCACGGCCGGGGAGTCGTACAGGGTGGCCTCCGCGCCGTCGACCAGCGAGCCGATCGCGCGGATCGCGACCTGGCCCTCCTCGCCGAGCGAGGGCAGCACGCCCTCGGTGTAGGCGACGAGCAGCGGGGTCGGCGAGACGATCAGGATGCCGCCGGCGTAGCGTCTGCGGTCCTGGTAGAGCAGGTAGGCGGCGCGGTGGAGGGCGACGGCGGTCTTGCCCGTGCCCGGACCGCCCTCCACGTAGGTGATGGAGGCGGCGGGAGCGCGGATCACGAGGTCCTGCTCGGCCTGGATGGAGGAGACGATGTCCCGCATGGTGTGGCTGCGGGCCTGGCCGAGGGCGGCCATCAGGGCGCCGTCGCCGATGACGGGCAGCTCACGGCCGTCGAGGCGGGCCGTCAGCTCGGGCCGCATCAGGTCGTCCTCGACGCCGAGCACCCGGCGCCCCTTGGACCGGATGACCCGGCGCCGTACCACCCGGCCCGGATCCACGGGCGTGGCCCGGTAGAAGGGCGCGGCGGCGGGGGCGCGCCAGTCGATGACCAGCGGTGAGTAGTCCTCGTCCAGGACGCCGATCCGCCCGATGTGCAGGGTCTCGGCGATGTCGGCGGTGTTGTCCTCCCGCACGGCGCCCTCGGCGGGCTCCACGGCGGTGTAGGCGCCGTCGGGCCCCTTCTTCCCGTCCTTGCCGAGCAGCAGGTCGATCCGCCCGAAGAGGAAGTCCTCGAACTCGTTGTTCAGCCGGTTCAGATGGACGCCGGCCCGGAAGACCTGCGCGTCCCGCTCGGCCAGCGCGCCCGGGGTGCCGACCTGGCCGCGCTTGGCCGCGTCGTTCATCAGGAACTCGGCCTCGTGGATCTTCTCCTCCAGCCGCCGGTACACCCGGTCCAGGTGTTCCTGTTCGACGCTGATCTCCCGGTCACGGACGGAATCGTGTGCGCCGTGTACCGAGCCGACCGCGGACTGCTGAACCTGAGCGGCCACCGGGCCCCCTTCTGACGTGCTGGGCAGCCGTCAACCGTACGCGAAGGGGACCCGTGGAAGCTACGGCGGCTACGCCTGCACCTGCACGAGCTTCTTGCCTTCGAAGGTCACCACCTCGAAGTGGTCGATCTCGTTGGGCTGGAAGGCCGCGGCCCCGCCGATGTAGAGCGGTTGCTTGGACTGCTCGGTCTTGGCGTCCGGGATGCCGTACCCCCAGTTGGGCACCGACCACGACGACATGGTCACGCGCTGCCCGTTCTTCGCGACGAGCACCAGGGAGCACTTCAGCGGCCCCTTGACGTTCTTCAGCTCCAGAACGGCCTGGGTGCCCCAGTCCTTCGGCGCCATGGCGACGGTCGCGCTGACGTGGGTCGACGCGTCCGTGGCGGACTTCTTGTCGGACATGGTCCGGAAGGTCTGCTGGGCGGGCGTCGCCGCGACCTGCTGCCCGCCGTCCGAGCCGCCGTTCACCGCCACCGCGGCCAGCGGGCCGGCGATGATCAGCGCGGCCGCGGCCGCGATCATGTACATACTGCGCCGGCGCTTCTGAGCCCGCCGCTCGGCGACCTCGTCCACCAGCTTCTCCACCACCCGCGGGCTGGGCCTGGCGGACAGCGACTCACCGATCGCGGGCGTACTGCCGGAGCCCGGCAGGTCCGCGAGCGCGGCCAGCATCGGCTCCATCCCGGCCAGCTCGTCCAGCTGCTGGGCGCACCACTCGCAGCCGGCGAGGTGGGCCTCGAAAGCGGTTGCCTCGGCGTCGTCCAGAATCCCGAGGGCGTAGGCGCCGACGGTCTCGTGCTCGCTCGGCACCGAAGATCCCTGACTGGGGTTCATAGGCCCAGACATACCCGGACCACCCGGTCCGAATCCCTGCATTCCCCCGTACCCGCTGCTCATCACGCCGTCACCCCCCGCTCCTCCAGTGCCAGCTTCATCGACCGCAGGGCGTAGAACACCCGGGAACGGACAGTTCCGCTGGGTATGCCCAGTGTTTCCGCCGCCTCATTGACGGTACGCCCCTTGAAGTACGTCTCGACGAGCACCTCCCGGTGGGCCGGGGTCAGGTCGTCGAGCGCGTCCGACAGCGTCATCAGCCACAGCGCCTTGTCGATCTCGTCCTCCGCGGGGATGACCTCCAGCGGCGACGGATCGACCTCCTGCGGCCGGGCCTGCCGGCTGCGGTGGCCGTCGATGACGATGCGGCGCGCGACCGTCACCAGCCAGGGGCGTACCGATCCGGTCGCCCGATTGAGCTGACCGGCGTTCTTCCAGGCACGGATGAGCGTTTCCTGTACGACGTCCTCGGCGCGCTGCCGGTCACCGGCGACCAGCCGCAGGACATACGCGAGCAGAGGTCCGGCGTGCTCTCGATACAGCGCACGCATCAGCTCCTCATCCGGCTCCGAGGGCTGTGAGGACATGCGATGTCGGGCCCTCGTTCCACGTTCATTGGCCACGGCCGCATCCTTGCGCACGCCCACCTCCGGTGTCCGGGGGTTCCCCCAGTCGGTCGCTCGCCCACCCGTACGGACGGGGACGGCCCGGTGTTCAAACCGGAGTGACAGATTTCTCGGGGGTGACGTGACGAGCGGGACATGGGTGCACATTCCTGCCACGCGATCTTTACATTTCCGACACGCCACCGAGGACGGTCCGCAATTCCCGTGTACGACCCACCTAAACCCGGTGTAACAGAAATCACTCCGGTCTCAGGCCTGGGTGAGGGCGGCCACCCGCCGCCGGTGCCGGGCGACCCGCTCCCGGTTCCCGCAGACCTCGCTCGAACACCAGCGCCGGCGCCGGCCCCGGGAGGTGTCCAGGTACACGAGGGGACAGTTGTCCCCTTCACACTCCCGTACGGCGGCCCGCGCGACGGGATCGGTGAGCAACTCGACGGCGTCCCGCGCGACGACGGCGAGCAGGGCCCCGCAGCCGGGCGGCCCGGCCAACTCCCGCACGAGCCGCCCGTCTTCCGTACGTACGGCGACGGGAGCGGGCGGTGCGCCCCGGGCGACCTCGTTCACCCGCCGGAGCGCCCGCCCGTACGACAGCGTGTCACCGCCCCGCACCAACACCCCGAGCTGCGCGCGCAGTTCCAGGAACCCGGCGAGCCAGGCCCCGTCGGCGTGATCGAGCGCCGTCCCGTCCGGCACCAGCCCGGCCCCCCGGATCCACGCGCACAACGCCCCGACCCCGTCCAGCCGTTCGCCGGGATGGGTGGTGGCGAGCAGATCCAGACATACCCGCCCGGCGTCGAACCGGACCGGGTACGCGGGGTTGGCGCTACCGAGTGCCATGTGCGAGTCACCGCCTGGGCAGGAACCGTGCGGGGTCTCCCCCACAGTGCCCGCCGGAGGGGGCCGCCGGAACCCCTCGTACCGGCTGCTGTTCCCCTCTTTCCGGTCTTTCCGCCGGGGCGGCCCTCCAGGGACCGCCGCCGGCACCGGTCCTCCGCGGGCCGCGCCCTCACCGGCCGCCCCCGGGCCGAGTGAGAGCAACGTTCCCTTCCGGTCACCCACAGCCACAGGGCGGAAACGCGTCATCCCTACCTTCGGGCTCAGTCAGTGGTTGGCAGACCGAGCAGCCGGAGCACCGTGGAGGCGTGATGACAGCCCCAGCCCCAACCCGTCGCAGTGGCCGCTGGATCGAGCGGTGGGATCCGGAGGACGAGGGATTCTGGAAGGCGACCGGGGAGCGGATCGCGCGCCGGAACCTGTGGTTCTCCGTGCTCTCCGAGCACATCGGGTTCTCGGTCTGGACCATGTGGTCCGTACTGGTCCTGTTCATGGGCCCGGAGTACGGCCTCACCCCCGCCGACAAGTTCCTGCTGACCTCGATGGTCACGCTGGTCGGCGCGGTGGTCCGGGTGCCGTACACCTTCGCCGTCGCCGTCTTCGGCGGCCGTAACTGGACGATCATCTCGGCGAGCCTGCTGCTCGTCCCGACGGTCGCCGCGTTCTGGGTGATGGAGCCGGGGACGCCGTACTCCACCTTCCTCCTGGTGGGCCTGCTGGCCGGTATCGGCGGCGGCAACTTCGCCTCCTCCATGACCAACATCAACGCCTTCTTCCCCCTGCGGAAGAAAGGATGGGCGCTCGGCCTCAACGCCGGCGGCGGGAACATCGGCGTCCCCGTCATCCAGCTCGTCGCGCTCGCCATCATCGGCGCGAGCGGCGGCCCGCGCGTGCTGCTGGGGATCTACATCCCGCTGATCGTCGTGGCCGCCGTACTGGCCGCGCTGTTCATGGACAACCTGGCCTCGGTGCAGAACGACACCGGCGCGGCCAAGGACGCGGCCAGGGACGCGCACACCTGGATCATGTCGGTCCTCTACATCGGCACGTTCGGCTCGTTCATCGGCTACAGCTTCGCCTTCGGCCAGGTGCTGACGAACGGGTTCGGCCGGACCCCGCTCCAGGCGGCGTACCTCACCTTCATCGGCCCGCTGCTCGGCTCGCTCATCCGCCCCCTCGGCGGCTGGCTCGCCGACCGCTACGGCGGCGCCCGCATCACCCTGTGGAACTACGTCGGCATGGCCGCCGCCACCGCCGTACTCATCGCGGCCAGCATGCAGAAGTCGCTGGCGCTGTTCGTGTCCGTCTTCGTCGTCCTGTTCGTGCTGAGCGGGCTCGGCAACGGGTCGACGTTCAAGATGATCCCCGGCATCTTCCAGGCAAAGGCGCTGGCCAAGGGCCTGGAGGGCGAGGCCGCCGTCGCGTACGGCCGACGCCTCTCCGGTGCCTCCATGGGCCTGATCGGAGCGGTCGGCGCGCTCGGCGGTGTCGGCATCAACCTCGCCTTCCGCCAGTCCTTCCTCTCCTACGGCTCCGGGACCGGCGCGTTCGTCGCCTTCCTCGCCTACTACGGTGTCTGCTTCGCGGTCACCTGGGCCGTATACCTTCGCCGCCCGGCGCAGCTTCCGGCCACAGCGGCCGCTTCGCAGGAAAAGTCCCAGCTCAGTTATGCCGAGGTGTGACGTAACACCGGTGACATCAAGCCGAACCGAGCCTGTCACGCATCGTTGACAGGCTCGTTCGGCGTGCCGGTCAGCTAGGAGAGCCCCATGTACGACGAAGAGCAGCATCCCGAGCACGGCCCCCTCGCCGGGTTCACCGTGGGCATCACCGCCGCGCGCCGGGCCGAGGAACTGGGCGCCCTGCTACAGCGGCGCGGCGCCACCGTCCTGCACGCCCCCGCGCTGCGGATCGTGCCGCTCGCGGACGACAGCGAACTGCTCGCCGCCACGAAGGAGATCATCGACCACGTGCCGGACGTGGTCGTGGCCACCACCGCGATCGGCTTCCGGGGCTGGGTCGAGGCCGCCGACGGCTGGGGCCTCGGCGAGCAGCTCCTCGGCCGGCTGCGCGGGGCACGGCTGCTGGCTCGCGGCCCGAAGGTCAAGGGCGCGATCCGCGCGGCGGGCCTCACCGAGGAGTGGTCACCGTCCTCGGAATCCCTGGCCGAGGTGCTCGACCGCCTCCTGGAGGAAGGCGTCGACGGCAACCGGATAGCCGTCCAGCTGCACGGCGAGCCCCTCCCCGGCTTCGTGGAGTCGCTCCGCGCCGCCGGGGCGGAAGTGGTCCCGGTCCCGGTCTACCGCTGGATGCCCCCGGAGGACCTCAGCCCCCTCGACCGCCTCCTGGACTCGGCCGTCACCCGCGGCCTGGACGCCCTCACCTTCACCAGCGCCCCCGCCGCCGCCTCCCTCCTCTCCCGCGCGGAGGACCGCGGCCTGCTGGACGAGCTGCTGGCGGCCCTGGGCCACGACGTCCTGCCGGCCTGCGTGGGCCCGGTCACCGCGATCCCCCTCCAGGCCCGGGGAGTCGACACCATCCAGCCGGAACGCTTCCGCCTGGGCCCCCTGGTCCAGCTCCTCTGCCAGGAACTCCCGGCCCGCGCCCGCTCGTTGCCCATCGCCGGCCACCACGTCGAGATCCGCGGCCACGCGGTCCTGGTCGACGGCGACCTCAAGCCCGTCCCCCCGGCCGGCATGTCCCTCCTGCGCGCCCTGGCCCGCCGCCCCGGCTGGGTGGTCGCCCGAGCCGACCTCCTCCGCGCGCTGCCGGGCGCGGGCCGCGACGAACACGCCGTGGAAACAGCGATGGCCCGCCTCCGCACGGCCCTGGGCGCCCCGAAGCTGATCCAGACGGTGGTGAAGCGGGGGTACCGGCTGGCCCTGGATCCGGCGGCGGACGCGAAGTACGCGGACGCGTGAGCCGGAGCCGGGCCTCTGCTCACAGATACGTGGCTTGGTGGATGTACAGGCACTCGTGCCGAGGGACAATCAAATACGGGAAGAATCCGCCGGGGACATGCGCGACGTTGCCCTTCGGGCCGGCTTCCTGGTACGAGGCGCCGTCGAGGTGGAAAGCGGCTGCGGCCCGGACCAGCTCGTCGGCTTGCTTCTCCACCTCGGCCACGAAGGCGGGCGGGGCTCCGCCGATGATGTACTCCTCGTCCGGGTCGTACTCCCATCTCAGGTCATGCGGACACCGCCTGCCGGGCCTCCGACTCGACGGCGCGGAGCTCTGCCATGGCCGCGCGGAACTCCGGATCGTCCCGGCTGTCCGTGTGGTGCACGGATACCAGGGCAGCCTGGTAACGAGAACGCAGGTCGGGTCGGCGTTCGATCTTCACCTGCGCCTGCCAGTACGTGAGCCAGTACTGGAGGTGACCGATCTTGCCGTCCTGGAGGGCCGCCCCCAAGGCCTGCTCCTTGTGCTGTTCCATTTCGCTCAGCCGGTGAGGGGCGAGGCGCGCCAGCGCGATGCGAACCGCCGCCGGAGTGCGCTCGGGGCGGGGAATCAGCTCATGGTCGTGATCCGGTTGTGTGGTCACGTGGCGGCTCCTCCGTGCTCACGCGCTCAGCTTCCTGCACCCACCGTACTGGGCCCCGCGGACAACGGCGTGGCGTCACGGGCTCGCCGCCCCGCCCCCGCCCACCTCGAACCACAACAACTTCCCGGCGCCCCGGTCCAGCGGGCCGTCGCCGATGGACAGGCCGCCCCAGGAGTCGGCGTACGACTGTACGAGGTGCAGTCCGCGCCCCTCCTCGGCCTCCACCGGGGCAGGCGGCACCCGGTCCCACGGCGGCTGCCCGAAGGGCGCGGGGATGCGCGGGTGACTGTCCCAGAGCCCGACCCGCAGCCGGCCGTCCGCGAGCGCGGTGAGCCGCAGGGAGGCGGGGCCATGGGTGTGCCGGTAGGCGTTGGTGACCAGCTCCGACGTCAACAGTTCGACCGCGTCGAGGACTTCGTGCCTGCCGTGTCCGTTCAGCACGGCCCGTACGGTCATACGTGCGACGCGTGCCGCGCGGGGATCATGGGGCAGGCGAAGGGCGTACACCCAGGTGTCGGGCAGGGATAAGGTGCCCATGGAAACCTCCGGTGAGAGAAGGGACTACCTGGACTCGCTCAACTGACTGCGCCGGGCGGTGGCTTTGCCTGGGGAGGTGCGCTTCCGGCTTACGGGCCAGGGGAGTTGGGCGATGCGCTGTACGCTAGCGCAGCACTGAGATACTTCTCAGTGAATCAAGAGAAGTGCATCAGTAATTACCTCGTGTGAGGTACCCGCACGTCGAGACGGCGGCTGGAAGGAGGCTTGTTGTCACCCAGTAGCACACCCACCCTGCGCCAACGGCGCCTCGGGGCTGAACTGCGAAAGCTTCGCGAGCGGGCAGGCCTTACGGCTACCGGCGCCGCCGCTCGGCTGGGCGTCAACCAAGGTCGCGTCAGCATGATCGAGACTGGGCGCAGTCCCCTCAGCGCCGACCGCGTCCGCTCCCTCGCCCGGGCCTACGACTGCGGGGACGCAGCCCTGGTGGACGCGCTGGCCGCGATGACTCAGCGCCAGGCGCATGGTTGGTGGGACAGTTACCGCGACCACCTACCAGTCGGCCTTATCGACCTTGCCGAGCTGGAGTACCACGCGGCAGCGCTGCGCGTCGCCCTGGTCATCCACATCCCGGCCCTACTCCAGACGACCGATCACGCTCGCGCCCTCTTCAAGGAGGCGGTGCCGTCACTGCGGCCGTACGAGATCGAGCACCGCGTCAGCCACCGGGTCAAGCGGCAGGAAATCCTGTACCGGGACAACCCGCCCCCATACACCGCGGTGATCCACGAGTGCGCGCTTCACATGGGATACGGCGGCGCCGCCACAGTTCGCGCTCAGCTCGGCCACTTGCTGGAGATGAGCGAAATGGACCATGTGACCGTGAGGGTCATCCCCTTCGGTAAGGGCCATTTTCCGGGTACCGGTCAGTCCGTCGACTACCTGGTGGGGCAGGTTCCTCAGCTCGACACCGTTCAGCTGGACACCCATCACGGCTGCGAGTTCCTGGACGCCGAAGCGCAGTTGGACAAGTACCGCATCGTTCTCGACCGTATGGAGGCGAACGCCCTCAAGCCGACACAGTCCCGTGACCTGATCCACCGCATCGCCCGAAGTGTCTGAGGTAATCGTGCCCGATCTCCGCTGGAAGAAGTCCACCTACAGCCCCGACGCCTCCAACTGCGTCGAGGTAGCCACCACCCCCACCACCGTCCGCATCCGTGACTCCAAGACCCCCACCACCCCCCACCTCACACTGGCCCCCTCCACTTGGGCCGCATTCCTGCCGTACGCGGGGAAGGCTGAACTCTCCACTCGTGCACGAGCCCATTAGCGACTGTCGTGCACCGCTCGCGCCCCACCCTGCTCCTCATGCCCCCTTGCCGCTGAAGGCTCGTGCTGGTCAGGTTCGTGCAGCACGTTCCAACGCACTCAACGCGTGGAGAGGTTGCCATGTCTCTGCTGTTCTTCGGCAAGGATCCCGAATCAGACGAGGACCAGTGCCCCGCGGTCTGGGTGGACGACGAAAACGCCGACCTTGTCCTGCAAGGCTGGAAGGCGGATGAAGCGACCCGCGAGAAGTGTCTGGAAGTGGGACCGATCCCGGGCACCGAGGCAGTCATCCGTATCCCGGCCCGAATGGTGGCCCAGATCAGGAAGGCATGCGATGCCGCAGAACGCTCACAAGCCTAGCTTCGCTGAGTGCCTCCAGACCACGGATCGCTCAGCGGTCCACCTGGAGACACGAGACACCTACGGAGACAACGAGCGGTTTGCCGCCTGGCGGCGCGGCGAGCGCGTGGACTGGGACGATCGCGCATCCTGGTGGCGTCCGTTTCACGAACAGATCGCGCAGGCCGTTGCACGCGGAGTGGCCGTCCGCCGCGTGCGGATCGTCAGTGAGCCGGTTTCCGAATACATCCGCTGGGAGCACTATGTGACACGAGCCAATGTCACCGCTGGTGAACAGGTCCGGTGGGTGCCCCGACGTCTCGCCTCCGATCTCACGGTCCCGTGCAACGACTTCTGGGTGTTCGATGACCGGCTGGCCCGAATTCACCACTTCACAGGAGACGGGTCCTTCGTGAACGACGATTTCAGCTCAGAGCCGGATGTCTTGAAGCTGTTTGCCGCATCTTTCGAGGCGGCTTGGGAGCGAGGCATACCGCACGAGGACTACAAGATCTGACCACTGGCAGCACCCATCAGCCGGCCCATGCCTTCGTCTCCGTCCTCCAGCGCCCAGGCTGCTCGGGAGTCCGTCGCCGCGCGTCTCAGAGATCTCCGCCGGGATGCAGGCCTGACCATGCAGGGGCTGGCTGATCGCTGCGGGTGGAACAAGGCCAAGACCTCCCGCATCGAGGCGGCCAAGACCTCTCCCTCGGACGCCGACATCCGGGCCTGGTGCCGCGCTTGTCAGGCGGAGGAGCAGGCCCCGGATCTCATCGAATCGTCCCGTTCGGCCGATTCCATGTACGTCGAATGGCGGCGGGTACAGCGCACCGGACTGCGCAGACTCCAAGAGGCCAACGTTCCTCTCTACGAGCGCACACAGCTCTTTCGGGTCTACTGCTCCCGTGTCATGCCTGGCCTGCTCCAGACACAGGGCTACGCCCGTGCGCTTCTGTCGCTCATCTCTGACTTCCGCAAGCTGCCGAACGACGTGGACGCAGCAGCAGCCGCGCGTGTCGGCCGGTCACACATCATCCGGGATGGGCTGCACCGCGTAGTCATGCTGGTGGAAGAGGACGTGCTCACCCATCGCATCGGCAGCGACGCGGTGATGGGTGAGCAGCTCGGCTACCTTCTGACGGCCATGTCCTACCCTGCCGTGTCCTTGGGCATCATTCCGCGAACTGCTCCTCGGGTGATGTGGGGCCCGGAGACGTTCATGGTGTTCGACGACGTGCGGGTCCACGTTGAACTGTTGGCCGCCAAGGTCACCGTGACCACACCGACTGAGGTCGATGTCTATCTCCGGGCATTCGCCCGGCTCTCACGGATGGCTGTGTACGGTACGCGCGCTCGTTCGCTGATCAGCAGGGCCCTTGACTCTCTCGGGTGATTGGTGTGCAACAGCCTGCAACATCGTGGATGTCCAGGTTGCCGTCTCCCTACGGTCGTTGCATCACAGAACCAGCCGGGGAGGCAGAGTTGTCACAGAGGCCGCGGGACTACCACCTGGCCGAGCTGCCGGCCGAGCCCACCGCCGTGCCGGGCTGCGCCAGGTGCCTGTCGCTCGTCAACGCCAGGCTGAACGCGCGCTCCACCGGGGGCTACAGCGCCGTGTCCGACCGCAACGTGGAACTGCGCGCGCACCAGGACGAGGCGCACTGATCTCATACGAAGCCTGACGCGTTCCGCCCAGGAAGCCGACTCACACCTCCAGTTGGCAGCACCCCTTCCCAAAAGACTTCCGCCCATTCCGCAGCGGTGGCGGTCGGGCAACGGCCGCAAGACGATCAGGAGGCACCTGATGCAGAACGGAACCGATCTGTACGCCCTCGACATCGACGCCGTGGACTTCGTCCAGGCCTGCGGCGGCCCCCGCACCGAAGGGTGCGTGGTGCTCGCCCGGATCGGGGAGGACGCCTGGGCCCTCGGTGACAGCAAGCGGCCGGAGCTGGAGCCGTTGCGCTTCAGCTCGGCGGAGCTGGCGGCGGCCGGGATCGACCCGACCCGCTTCGGTCTGCGTGTCTGAACCTCCCCCTCCGTCGGCCGGGCCGGATCCCCCTCACCGGATCCGGACCGGTCGGCGCTTCTCACAGCGGGAACGACTGGTGCACCACCACGGCTACCTCTGGACCGGCCCGAAAGAGCGCTTCGACAACGAGGCTCTACGGCGGCCTCCGCATCCGGAGCCCCCGCCCCCACCCGGCCCTGACGACCCGGCGGCGGAGCGGCTGTTCCGGCGGTACCGGGAAGTCGCGAGCGAGTTTCCTGTCGTGGATCTACCGCCCCTGGAAACGGCGTACTGGCTCGTCAAGCCGCGTTCGCTGATCCGTGGTACCTGGGAAGAGCCCAAGGAGGCGGCGGCCTGGCTGGGAGAGCGGCTGGCCGAGTACGCGCACCGGTTCGCCTCGGGCCGGGAACGGGATGCCGACCGACTGGCCGCACTGGTCGACCGGGCCGCCGAGCAGCTCTGTCGGGGACAGGATGTGTCCTGCGGGGCTTATCTGGAGCGTCCCGCCTATCTGTCGTTGGCCGTCGTGACCTGTTCCCCCAACCGCTCGATGCCCACCCTCGCCTGTCCCGCGGCACCGGAAGCGGGACAAGGCTCTGGAACTGCTCAAGTGGTTTGAAGAGGGCCGGTCGAGACGTCCAGCATGATCACCATGAAGGGTTTCACGGGATTCACCAAGCGCCAGGACCTCGTGCTGGTCATCCGGGACTCCGACCTCGTCGCGGCGGCGCTGCGGGAGGCGTTGGACGGGGCCTCGGAGGAGGAGCGGGCGGGGTTGGAGCGGGCCGTCGCGATCGTCGGGCAGACGGCCGGCGCCAGTGAGGGGCAGCTGCGGGCCGACTGGGTGCGTACCCGGCTGGCCGACGTCGGGTTCACCGGGGACATCACGTCCGTCGCCGCCATCAAGGCGCTGCGCCAGGCCGAGCCGGGGCTCAGTCTGCTGGCCGCGGTGCAGTTGCAGAAGGAAGCGGTGGCCCACCCGGAGTAGGAGCCGGCGGTGCCGTCACCCCGCCGGTGCGGCGGAGTTTCTGCCAGCGGAGGCGGCCGCCGGTGAGGGCGGTGATCCAGGACTGGAGCAGGACGACGTACATCAGCTGGCGGTAGAGGAGTTGCTGGAGGGGGAGGGCCAGCAACGGCGTCAGCGGTTCCCGGTCGAGGTGGAAGGCGTAGGCCGCGCAAGCCGCCTGCACGCCGAGGACGGCGGACCAGGCCGCGATCGTCTTTCCGGTCGGGCCGAAGACCAGGCCGTAGACGAGGAACAGGTCGATCAGGGGGGCCAGCAGCGGGGCGACGACCGTGAAGAGGGAGACCAGGGGCAGGCCGACGCGGCCGAAGCGGCCCGACGGACCCCGTTCGAAGAACGCCCGGCGGTGCTTCCAGATGGCCTGCATGGTGCCGTACGACCAGCGGTAACGCTGGGACCACAGCTGCTGGACCGACTCGGGCGCCTCCGTCCAGGCACGGGCCTTCTCGGCGTACACCACGCGCCAGCCGTCGCGGTGGAGGGCCATCGTGACGTCGGTGTCCTCGGCGAGCGTGTCGTCGCTCATGCCGCCGACCCGCTCCAGCGCCGAGCGGCGGAACGCCCCGACCGCGCCGGGGATCGTCGGCATGCAGCGCAGGACGTCGTACATCCGGCGGTCGAGGTTGAAGCCCATCACGTACTCGATGTGCTGCCACGCGCCGATGAGCCGGTTCTTGTTGCCGACCTTGGCGTTGCCGGCGACGGCGCCGACGCGCGGGTCGGCGAAGGGCTGGACGAGTTCGCGGACGGTGGCGGGTTCGAAGACGGTGTCGCCGTCCATCATCACGACCAGGTCGTACCGGGCGTTCACCAGGCCCCGGTTGAGGGCGGCCGGCTTGCCCGCGTTGGTCTGGCGGATCACCCGGACCTCGGGCAGGGCGAGCGCCTCGACGATGTCCGCCGTGCCGTCGCTGGAGCCGTCGTCGATGACCAGCACCTCGACGGGGTGCTCGCTGCGCATCAGCGAACGGACCGTGTTCTCGATGCACTTGGCCTCGTTGTACGCCGGCACGAGCACCGACGCCGGCTCGGTGACCGGCCCCTCGCCCAAGCGGAAGTCGGGGCGCCGGGTGCGGCGGGCGTGCGCGCCGGACAGCAGCAGCATCAGGGCGAAACGGGCGAGGACGAGGACACCGACGGCGGCCAGGCCGACGACGAGGACCGCGGTGATGTTGTCGGACGCCCTCACCAGGAAGACCCAGGCCTTCCCCTTCCACAGGTCCAGGCCCGTGACCTTGGTGTCCGCGCTCGGTGCGCGCAGCGCGCCGGTGAGGGTCCGGAAGGTGTAGCCCTGCTGCTGGAGCCGGGGCAGCAGCCGGTCCAGCGCCTGGACGGTCTGGTGCCGGTCGCCGCCCGAGTCGTGCATCAGGACGACCGCGCCCCGGCCGCCGTGCGGGGTGGCGTTGCGCATGATCTGCTCGACGCCCGGCTTGCGCCAGTCCTCGCTGTCGGTGTCGTCCACGACGGTGAGGTAGCCGCGGCTGCCGATGTACCGGGCGATCGGCCAGGACCTGTTGTCGATCGCGTTCGCGGAGGACGAGTACGGCGGCCGGAACAGCGAGCTGCGGATACCGGCCGCTCCGGCGAGCGCCAGCTGGTTCTGGGACAGCTCCCAGTCGATCCGCTTCGTGGAGTGGTACGACAGGTCGGGGTGGGCGAAGGTGTGCAGGCCCACCTCGTGGCCCTCGGCGACCATGCGCCGGACCAGCTCCGGGTGGCGGGAGGTCATGGTGCCGGTCACGAAGAAGACCGCGTGCGCGTGGTGCTTCCTCAGCACGTCGAGCACCTTCGGGGTCCAGGTCGGGTCGGGACCGTCGTCGAAGGTGAGGACGATGCGGTGGTCGGGGATGCGCAGGCTGCGGGCGCGGTCGTGGCGGGTGTCGATGACCGGGCCGCCGTCCAGGATGCGCCGCGGCACCTCGTCGTTCGCCGCGGCGGGGCGGACGCGGTGGTCCGCGAGGATCTCGTTGTGCACGTAGCCGCGCAGCATCAGCATCGCCAGGGTGGCGCCGAGGACCACGAGGGGCAGCAGGTAGCGCAGCGGCAGCCGGGTACGGCGCCGGGGGTGTGAGGCCATCTGAAGGGGTTCCGCCTGGTCAGAGGGAGAGCTTGGGGTGCGGGTGCCGGGTGCGGCCGGGCGGGATGTGGGTACTGCCCGTCGGGGTCGGCGTGGGCGCCGGAGCGGTGGCGGTGCCGGAGGCGGACGGTGCCGGGGTCTCGCCGGCGGAGGGTGCGGCCGGGGACGGGGAGTCCGTGGCGCCGGGCGTGGTGGACGTGCCGGCCGCCGGCTCACCGGAAGCCGACGCGTCGGCCCCGGCGTCGGCGTCGGCGGGGGCCCCGCTGCCGGGTACGGCGGTGCCGGTCGCCGCGGCGCCCACGGCCGGTCCGTTCACCGCGCCGGTTCCGGACGGGGTCGAGGTGGTGGAGGCGCTGGGCAGCGGCGAGGTGTCCACCTTGCTGGCCGGCTTGTCCTCGTCCTGGCCCGGTACCGGCAGCCAGGGGGCGGCGGAGTTGCCGGACAGCAGGGTGGCGACGATGACGGCGGCGTAACCGGCACAGGCCACACCCACGGCCACACCGAGCCGACGGAAACGCCGGCTACGACGCCCCGACTCGTCCACGAACACCGGCCCCTCGGAACCACGCGCCTCGTCCAGGACCGACTCCGCACCCACGGGGACGATACGGACGTCCTCCAACTGGACGGTCACGTCGTCCGGCTCGGCGGACGCGCTGGGCTCGGGGGCAGCCTCGGCGGACGCGGGGGCACCCTCGCCAGGCGGGGCAGCCTCGACCGGCTCGGGGGCAGCCCCGGCAGCCTCGGCGGACTCGGCCGCAGCCTCGACCGACGCAACAGGCTCGGTAGCACCCTCGGTCGGCTCGGCGGGCTCGGCGGCAGGCACGGCACCCTCGACGGGCTCAGCCGCAGCCTCGACCGAAGCGGCAGGCTCGGTAGCACCCCCGGACTCGGCGGACTCGGCGGACTCGGCGGCAGCCCCCGCCGACTCGCCCGACTCGCCCGACTCGGCGGCAGCCACCCCAGGCGCGCCCGGCTCGACGGACTCCCCCGGCTCGGCCGACTCAACGGACCCCACCGGCCCCGCGGCCGAAAGCGTCCGCTCCTCGCCCCCGCCCGCAGGCACACTCCGCCCTGCGGACGCGACTTCGCGGCCCTCAGGTTGGGCGTCTTCAGGACACTTTTTCACGCGCGTACATCCCCCCACGGGACAGTTCGAAGGGCGCGCTCACGATCCGGGCCTCCGTCGACCGGACCAGGCCCCCACCCGGCCCGAGCGCCCCCATTACCACCCTGTGCCCGGGCCATGAATGTAGCGCACGTCGTTCATCACCTCCTCATCCATGGCCGGAATCCATCCCCCGGCAGGCCGCCGCAGCCACCCCTCCTCCCGGGCGATCTCGGCCACCGCCTTCCGCAGTGCGGTCAGTCCGGGATGAACCAGTCCCTTCCGCCAGACCAGGGAGACGGGCGACAGCGGAACCGGGTCGACGAGGGGCCGCCGTACCGTTCCGGGCATGGGCGGGAAGTCCATGACGGCGAGCACCGGGTGCCGGGTCTTGGCCATGACGCGGCTGAACTCCTCGTCCCCGACGGCCAGCGGCAGGGGCGGGGCGAGCCGGATGGCGCGGTGGTCGAAGAGCCGCACGGCAAGGTCGGTCCACTCCCGGGTGCGCGGGTTGCCGGCACCGGCGTACACCGTCTCCCCGGCCAGCGCGGACAGCGGCACCTCGGCCGACGCGGCCAGCGGGTGGTCCTCGGGCAGGACGACGGCCATCGGCTCGTACCGCACCGGCTGCTGCTCCAGGCCGGAGCGGAGCGCCGGGTCGAGGCCGGCGAACCGGCCGAAGGAGGCGTCCAGGCGGCCGGCGAGCAGTTCGGCGGCGGCTCCGGTGAGGCCGCTCTCGTAGCGGGCCATCAGTTCGCAGTCGGGGGCGAGTTCGCGGGCCCGGTGCAGGACGCGGCGGCCGGTGACCAGGCCGGATGTGTTGAGGTCGACCAGCAGGGGGCGGGCCTGGCCGGCCGCGAACGCGGCGAGCAGGTCGTCCTGGGCGGCGAGAACCCGGCGCGCGTGCGGCAGCAGACGTTCACCGTCCGGGGTCAGCGTGACCTGCCGGGTGGTCCGGACGAACAGTTCGGCGCCCAGCTCCCGCTCCAGCCGCCGTACGTCCCGGCTGAGCGCCTGCTGGGCGACGTAGAGGCGGGCCGCGGCCCGGGTGAAATGCAGTTCCTCGGCGACGGCGACGAAGGCGCGCAGCAGGCGGGGGTCCATGTGGGTGGGGGCGGGCATGCCGGCGAACTTACAACGCGAGTGCGTGAATCGGTACGCAGAAGGTGTTGGACCCGGTGATCGACTCCGGGTGACGGTGGAGCCATGCCGCAACAGACCGCCGAAGACAGACAGATATCACCTGCCGCCTCGCAAAGCACTGGATACCGTTACCTTTTCACTCTTCCCGGCACGCGCGCCTTCACCGCCGGCAACCTCCTCGCCCGCCTCCCCGTCGGCATGTTCAGTGTGAGCGCGGTCGTGATGATCGCCGGTTCCCGTGGCTCGTACGCCCTCGCCGGTGCGGTGTCCGCGACCGGGCTCGCGGCGACCGCGGTGGCCGGGCCCTGGCTCGCCCGGCTGGTGGACCGGCACGGGCAGGCCCGCATCGCGCTGCCGGCCACGGTGGTCGCGGTGCTGGGCGGCCTCGCGCTGCTGCTGTGCGTCCGCTGCGACGCCCCCGACTGGACCCTGTTCGCCGCCTACGCCGGCACCGCGGCCACCCCCAACATCGGCGGCCTGTCCCGCGCCCGCTGGGCCCATCTGCTGCGCGACGAGCCGGGCGCGCTGCACACCGCGAACGCGTTCGAGCAGGCCGCGGACGAACTGTGCTTCATGCTCGGACCGGTGCTGGCGTCCTTCCTGACCGGCACGTTCTTCCCGGAGGCGGGCACGCTGGCCGCGGCGGTGCTGCTGCTCGCCGGCATGCTGCTGTTCACCGCCCAGCGGGCGACCGAGCCGCCGCCGCGTGCCCGCTCGAAGGCGCCGTCGCCGCTGCGCAGCCCCGGTGTCCTGCCGCTGCTGGCCTGCTGCACGGCCACCGGCGTGGTGTTCGGCGCGATGGAGGTGGCCACGATCGCGTTCGCCGACGCGCGGGGAGAGCGGGCGGCGGCCGGTGTCGTGCTCGCGCTGCAGGCGGCCGGCTCGTGCGCGGCGGGGCTCGCGTACGGGGCGCTGAAGCCGGCCGGTCCCCGGCTCGCCCGGTGCCTGGCGGCCATGGCCGTCCTCATGGCCCTGCCCTGGGCGGCGGCCGGTACGGGCTCGCTCCTGGTGCTGGCCGGTGCGCTGCTGGTGGCGGGCATGGCGACCGCGCCCACCATGGTCACGGCGATGACCCTGGTGCAGCGGCGCACCCCGGCCGACCGGCTGAACGAGGGCATGAGCCTGATGGTGACCGGGCTGCTCACGGGTATCGCCTGCGGTTCGGCGGCGGGCGGCTGGGCGGCGGAGCACGTCTCCCGGGTGACCGCCTTCGCCGTACCGGCCGCGGCGGCCTCGCTGGCGCTGCTCGTCCATGGGGTCGCGGAGGCGGTACGACGGCCGGCCCGCGGACGGGCATGACGAAGGCCCCGCCGCTTCGCGCGGCGGGGCCTTCGCCCACATGGGGTGACCCCCTAGGGGGCCTCGTGGAGATGGCGGGAATCGAACCCGCGTCCAACGGTGCGGAATCAGGGCTTCTCCGTGTGCAGTCCGCTGCGATTTTCTCGGCCCCGGAGATCACGCGGACAAGTCTCCGACGGGCTCAGTCACTGTTTGATTTCCCTCTACACCCCGTGACCGGGTCTAGAGGTTTAGTTCCCTAGCTGATGCCAGGATCCGGGTCGGGAACAGCCCCGGGCTGACACTTCGCAAGTCGCTACTTAGGCAGCGAGGGCGAAGGAATCGCGCTTGGTGTTGGCGATTATTTTTTGCGACATATGGTTTACGAGATCATTGCCGCTTCCTCGACACGCTTCCCCTGCTTCGACAGCCGCTGTCGAAACCGATCATCCCCATGTTGATTTTTCAATCCCCTCCGTGGAGGGGCTCGCGCACCCTCTGTGGAGTGCACCGCCATCGTACGTGACCAACGCCCGACGATGCCAGCCTATTCCCGGCGGCCGGCCGGCTAGACGCCGCGCTGCCTGCGCTTCGCCGCCGCGATCGCCCGCTCCGACTCGCGGCGGTCCTGTTTCTCCCGCAGGGTCTGCCGCTTGTCGTACTCCTTCTTGCCCCGTGCGAGAGCGATCTCGGCCTTCGCCCGGCCGTCCTTGAAGTAGATGGCGAGGGGCACGATCGTGTGTCCCGTCTCCTGGGACTTCGACTCCAGCTTGTCGATCTCCTCGCGGTGCAGGAGCAGCTTGCGCTTGCGGCGCGCGGAGTGGTTGGTCCAGCTGCCCTGGTGATACTCGGGGATGTGGGCGTTGTGCAGCCACGCCTCGCCCCGGTCGATCTGGACGAAGCCGTCGGTCAGCGAGGTCCGCCCCTCGCGCAGCGACTTGACCTCCGTGCCCATGAGCACGAGCCCGGCCTCGTAGGTGTCGATGATCGCGTAGTCGTGCCGGGCCTTCTTGTTCTGGGCGACGATCTTGCGCTTGCCGCCCTTCTCGCCGTCCCTGGCCTTGGCGGCCCCGCCGCCCTGCTTGGGCTGGGACTCCTTCGGTACGTACATTCCCTTGCTCATAGTGCCGCCCATTTTCGCACCACACAGGGGGTCTGCGTACAGCCGATTACGTGACCGCGGGGCGTGGCTACGACGGGTCGCCGAGGCCGGTGAGGACCGTCTCGGCCCGCTCCAGCGCGTGCGCGCCCGCCTCCAGGTCGGGCGTGATGCCCCGGCCGTCGACCGTGTGGCCGGAGGGGGTGCGGTAGTGGCCGACGGTCAGCTCGGCCACCGAGCCGTCGGGCAGGGTCGTCGGCATCTGGACGGAGCCCTTGCCGAAGGTGCGGGAGCCGATCACCACCGCGCGGCCCCGGTCCTGGAGGGCGCCGGTGAGCAGCTCGGCCGCGCTCATGGTGCCGCCGTCGACGAGGACGACCAGGGGCCGGGTGGTGTCGCCGCCGGGGGCGGCGTGCAGGGCGCGCTGGGCGCCGTCGACGTCGTAGGTGGCGACCAGGCCGCCGTCCAGGAAGGCGGAGGCGGTCTCCACCGCCTCGGTGACCAGGCCGCCGGAGTTGCCGCGCAGGTCGAGGACGGTCCGGCCGTCGGCCGGGGTGGTGCGCAGGGCCTCGCGGACCGCGTCGGCGGAGCCCTTGGTGAAGGCGGCGATCTTCAGGACGGTCACCCCGCCGGGCAGCCGGCGCACGGTCACGGAGTCGGTGGACAGCCGGGCCCGGTGCAGGGTCTCGCTCCACGCGCGCGTGCCGCGCTGCAGACCGAGGGTGACCGTCGTACCGGCCGGGGCGTCCTCGGCCTCCCCGCGGAGTGCGTCGCCGCGCAGTAAGGCGACCACCTCGGTGACCGGCCGCCCGTCGACCGCCTGGCCGTCGACGGTGCGCAGCCGGTCGCCGGTGCGGATCCCGGCGTCGGCGGCGGGCGAGCCGGGCTGCACCCGCGTGACCTCGATACGGCCGTCCGGCTCCTGCCGCGCCGACAGGCCGACGCCGGTGTAGCGGCCGTCGAGCGCGTCCTGGAACTCCTCGTACTCGCCCTCGGAGTAGACCGCGGCCCAGCGGTCCCCGCTGCGGCTGACGGCCCGTTCGGCGGCCTCCACCGGGGACTTGCCGTCGGCCATCGCCTCGGCGGCGGCCCTCTCGACGGCCTCGTGCCGGCTCGCCGCCCCCGCCGGACCGGCAGCCGCCTTCCGCGCGGAAGCGTCGGACTCCGGGAAGGAACCGGTGGCGGCGCCGGCGATCAGCACACCGGCGAAAACCAAGGTCAGGGCGGCCCCACGGCGGACGCGGCGGGGCTGACAGAACAGGTCACGGCCTGACATGGCGGCGAGTCTAGGGCAACGCGAAGGGGCCGTACGGCCGGATGACCGTACGACCCCCTTGGCATGCGTCACACCTTCAGGTACTTGCGCAGTGCGAAGAACGCCGCGAGCGACGGCATCAGCACACTGGTCGCGAGGATGAGCGGCAGCTTGGTCAACACCGCGTCCCAGCCCACGAAGTTGATGAGCGTGAGCTTGTGGGACAGCTCCATGCCGTGGTCGATGGTGAAGTACCGGCCGACCACGAGCGCCACACAGGCGAGGCCGCCGCCGATCAGTCCGGCGACCGCGGCCTCGGCGATGAACGGCGCCTGGATGTAGAAGCCCGAGGCACCGACCAGGCGCATGATCCCGGTTTCGCGCCGACGGCTGAACGCCGAGACGCGCACGGTGTTGACGATCAGCAGCAGGGCGACGATCAGCATCATCGCCATCACGCCGAGCGCGCCCCGGTTCATCAGGTTCAGCAGCTGGAAGAGGTTGTCCAGGATGCCCTTCTGGTCCTGCACCGACTGCACGCCGTCCCGCCCGTTGAACGCGGTCGCGATCACCTGGTACTTCTGCGGGTCCTTGAGCTTGATCCGGTACGACTCCTGCATCTGGTCCGGCGTGAGCGAGCCCGCCAGCGGGGAGTTGCCGAACTGCTCCTTGTAGTGCTTGTAGGCCTCGTCCTGCGATTCGTAGGTCACCTTCTCGACGACCTGCACCTCCTTCAGGTCGGCGAGGATCTGCTTCTTCTGGTCCTCGGTGACCGCGCCCTTGGCGCAGTGCACGTCGTTCTCCGCGTCGTGCTTGTTGCACAGGAAGATCGAGACGTTGACCTTGTCGTACCAGTAGCCCTTCATGGTGCTCACCTGGTCGCTCATCAGCAGCGAACCGCCGAACAGGGCCAGGGACAGGGCGACGGAGACGATGACGGCGAAGGTCATCGTCAGGTTGCGGCGGAGACCGACACCGATCTCCGACAGGACGAACTGGGCGCGCATGGCGGGTTCTTCAGGCCTTTCGGGAACTGGGTGCTGGTGCGGTCAGTGCTGGTAGCCGTAGACGCCGCGGGCCTGGTCGCGGACGAGGCGGCCCTTCTCCAGCTCGATGACGCGCTTGCGCATCTGGTCCACGATGTTCTGGTCGTGCGTCGCCATGATGACGGTGGTGCCCGTCCGGTTGATGCGGTCGAGCAGCTTCATGATGCCGACGGAGGTCTGCGGGTCGAGGTTGCCGGTGGGCTCGTCGGCGATGAGCAGCTTCGGCCGGTTGACGAACGCGCGCGCGATGGCGACGCGCTGCTGCTCACCACCGGACAGCTCGCCCGGCATCCGGTCCTCCTTGCCGCCGAGCCCGACGAGATCGAGCACCTGCGGAACGGACTTGCGGATCTCGCCGCGGGACTTGCCGATGACCTCCTGCGCGAAGGCCACGTTCTCCGCGACCGTCTTGTTCGGCAGCAGCCGGAAGTCCTGGAAGACCGTGCCCAACTGGCGGCGCATCTGCGGCACCTTCCAGTTGGACAGCCGCGCGAGGTCCTTGCCCAGCACGTGCACCTGGCCGTGGCTGCACCGCTCCTCGCGGAGGATGAGCCGCAGGAAAGTGGACTTTCCGGAGCCGGAGGACCCCACGAGGAAGACGAACTCGCCCTTCTCCACCTCCAGGGAGACATCCCTGAGTGCGGGGCGGGTCTGCTTGGGGTAGACCTTGGAGACGTTGTCGAATCGGATCACGGATGCACCACGGGTCGCCGGGGGTAGATGAGCGTGACCATACGCGAACCGGGTGTGCAAGTGCAGTCGCAGGTTGAGGTTGGGCAAGACTTGTACGTTTTTGTACCGGCCGCCGCCCCGGGCCCGTTCCCGACAGGCCCCGCGCACGGTCCGCGGGAACCTGGCACAGTGGAAGGGAAACGAAGGAGAACGGGAACGCGGGGGAACGTTCTCGTCCCCACGAACGTTGTACGCGTGATGGCCGGTGCAAGGAGGGCGAGCGCATGACGTACGACCGGTTGGTGTGCGCGAACTGCGCGGCGCCCGTGAGTGAGGGCCGGTGCCCGGTGTGCCGTGCCAACCGCGAGCGTCTGCAGCAGGAGGGCTTCCTCGGGGGCCTGAACGGGCTGAACCCGATGGCGCTGATCGCGCTGCTGGCGGTGCTGATCGCAGCGGTGGCGCTGCTGGCGCACCAGACCGTGTGACCGGGTGAGAAGACCCGCCGAAGCGTCGTAAAGGGCCCGGAGCGCGAAGCTCCGGGCCCTTTACGGTGTGCTGTGCGTGCGCTGCGTGACCGTAGGGCTACGGTCAGGCGGCGGCGCCGCCCCGGCCGCTCACCAGACGCGGCAGGATGCGGAAGCCGACGCCGCCGGCGATCATCGTGGCCGCGCCCACGAGCAGGAACGCGGTCTGGCCGGCACCGGTCTCGGCGAGCTGCTTGCCGCCGCCCTGGGCCGAGCTGTCGCCGGAGCCGGTCTCGGTCAGCGCCGAGGAGCCCTCGGCCTGGGGCACGTTGTTGTTGCCGCCCTCGGGCTCGGTGTGGTTACCGCCGGTGCTGCTGGAGCCACCGTCGGTGGAGCCGCCACCGGTGCTGCCGGAGCCGCCGACGGAACCGCCGTCGGTGGAACCGCCGTCGGTGGAACCGCTGGTGCCGCTGTTGCCACCGGAGTTGCCGTTGCCGCCGGAGTTGCCGTTGCCGCCGGAGTTGCCGTTGCCACCCGAGTTGCCGTTGCCGCCCGAGTTGCCGTTACCACCCGAGTTGCCGTTGCCGCCGTCGGTGGAGCCACCGTCCGTGGTGGAGCCGCCGTCGGTGGTGCCGCCGTCGGTGGTGGAGCCGCCGATGGTGACGGTGCCGCCGTCGGTGGTGGAGCCGCCGATGGTGACGGTGCCGCCGTCGGTGGTCGAGCCGCCGTCGGCGGCGCCACCGTCCGTCGTACCGCCGTCCGTCGTACCACCGTCAGTGGTACCGCCGTCGGTGGTGGTGGAGCCGCCGTCGGTACCGCCCGAGCCGTCGGTGCCGCCGTCGGTGCAGATACCGATCGGGCAAGGGTCGCCACCGCCGTCGGTGTTGCCGCCGTCGGCGCCGACACCGCTCACACCGAGGCTGATCGGGCCCGCCTGGACATCGAGGTCCAGGGCGGAAGCCGCGCCGGCGGCCGTCAGCGACGCACCGGCCGCGATCACGGCGCCGGCGGCTATCCGCGCGACCCGGATCCGCGTCTTCTTCGTCATATGGTTGCTACCCCCAGTAGCTGTTCGTCAATGAGGCTTCGCGTGGGGCGTGCCGTGATCGACGGAGGCAGCTGGTGACGAAGAGCGTCAACTTGATCCCCCGGTTCACATGCGCCCCTCAAGTACGCATGCCGCGCCTCACCCTTCCCATTTTTCAAAGCAACGTCAAGGGCGTTGCGCGCGCAATGTCCGGTGGGGTGGCGTTTGCGGGGAGATGAAGGCTGTGAGTGTGATGTAAAACCCAGACAAAAGACAACTGCCGCCCTTCGGACGGCAGTTGTCATGTCGACAAAGTTACTTCTCCTGCTGCTTGCGCCAGCGAATGCCGGCCTCCAGGAACCCGTCGATCTCGCCGTTGAACACGGCCTCCGGGTTGCCCACCTCGTACTCGGTGCGCAGGTCCTTGACCATCTGGTACGGGTGCAGCACGTAGGAACGCATCTGGTTGCCCCAGGAGTTGCCGCCGTCGCCCTTGAGGGCGTCCATCTTGGCCTGCTCCTCCTGCCGGCGCCGCTCCAGCAGCTTGGCCTGGAGGACGTTCATCGCGGTGGCCTTGTTCTGGATCTGCGACCGCTCGTTCTGGCAGGAGACCACGATGCCGGTGGGGAGGTGCGTGATGCGGACCGCGGAGTCGGTCGTGTTGACGCCCTGGCCGCCGGGGCCGGAGGACCGGTAGACGTCGATGCGCAGCTCGGACTCGTCGATGTCGACGTGGTCGGACTGCTCGACCACGGGGAGCACCTCGACGCCCGCGAAGGAGGTCTGCCGGCGGCCCTGGTTGTCGAAGGGCGAGATACGCACGAGACGGTGCGTGCCCTGCTCGACGGAGAGGGTGCCGTAGGCGTACGGCGAGTGCACGGCGAAGGTGGTCGACTTGATGCCGGCCTCTTCGGCGTACGACGTCTCGATCAGCTCCGTCTTGAAACCGCGCTGCTCGGCCCAGCGGAGGTACATGCGCTGGAGCTTCTCGGCGAAGTCGGCGGCGTCGACGCCACCGGCCTCGGCGCGGATGTTGACGAGCGCCTCACGGGCGTCGTACTCGCCGGACAGGAGGGTACGGACCTCCATCTCGTCCAGCGCCTTGCGTACGGCGGCCAGCTCGGACTCGGCCTCCGCGCGGGTGTCCGGGTCGTCCTCCTCCTCGGCCATCTCGAAGAGGACCGCGAGGTCGTCGATCCGGCCGCGCAGCGCCTCCGCCTTCCTGACCTCGGCCTGGAGGTGGGAGAGCTTGCTGGTGATCTTCTGCGCCTCGTCCGGGTTGTCCCACAGGGACGGGGCCGCCGCCTGCTCCTCAAGCACGGCGATATCTGCCCTCATCTTGTCGAGGTCCAGGACGGCCTCGATCGACTCCATGGTCGAGGAGAGGGACTTCAGCTCTTCGGATACATCGACGACTGCCACGCCTTCCAGCGTAACGGCTCCGCCGAGCGCCGGGGGCCGGGCTGCACCCGGTACCTGCCCCCACCCCTGGGGGCTCCGCCCCCAGACCCCTCCTCCGCCCACCCGCGTGACCCGGTGGGCCGAGGAGCACGGGGCGGCTGCGGGGACCGATCGACGAGCCCGCCCACCCACCCACCTGGCCCGCTGAGCTCGCCCACCCGTCCACCCGACCCGATCCGGTCCGGTCCGGGCGGGGAGGGCGGGACGACTGTGGGACGTACTGCGGCCTCTTGCCGGGCCCCGCCCGAGTCGGTCGCCAGAGAAGTGCCGACCCGCGCCCGGGCTCGGTCGACCGGAACACACTGCGGCCTCTTACGCGCCCACCCGCCCACCTGACCCGTCGGCTCGCCCACCCACCCGGCTCCGGGGGCTTGCCCTCCACCCGACTCCGGGGGCTGCCCGCCCACCCGCCTGGCTCGGTGGGCTTACCCACCCATCCGCCTGGCTCGGTAGGCTCGCCCACCCGCCCGACTCCGGGGGCTCGCCCGCCCGACTCCGGGGGCTTGCCCACCCCCCTGCTGAACCCGGTCAGCTCGCCCCCACCCCCCTGCTGACCCGGTCGGTGCGCCCCCCGCTGACCCGGTCAGTTCCCCCCACCCCCTTAACCACCCTGACCCGATCCGCTTGCCGGGCCGCCCCCTGATCCAGGCGGTAGGGGAGGGCGGGTGGCTGGTGGGAGGGGTGGGGTGGGACGGTGGTCTCTCGGTCGGCCGCGTCGGGTGGGGCAAGGGGGTCCGGGGGCGGAGCCACTGGGTGGGTCAGGGGGTCGACGTGGTGGGGGTGGCCGGCGGTGCCTCGGAGTCCCCGTCGGTGGACGCCCACCACGCGCCGACGCCCACGGCAGCCGCCAGCACCACCCCGGCCACTCCCAGAGTCACCCGGCGCCTGCGCACCGCGGCCTTGTGGCGGGCGGAGCCGGGGCGGGGCGTGCCGGGGGCCCGGGGGGCGCGCGCGGTCCCGTGGGCGCCGCCGGCCAGCTCGTCCGGCGCCGGCACCCGCATCGACGTATGCGTGTCGCGGTTGGAGTCCGGTTTGGCGCCGGGGACCAGCGAGACCGCGCCTCGCCGCCGTACCGGCTCACCCCCGGACGGAGCCGACGGGGCCGGGTCCTCGGGCTCCTCCTCGGCGAGCCCCGGCTCGTCCACGTCCAGCGGCGGCATCCCGGCCAGCACGGGCAGCTGCTCGCGCAGCCGCGCCGCCAGCTCCGAGGCGCGCAGCCGGGAGGCGGGGGCCTTGGCCAGGCACTGCACCAGCAGCTGCCACAGCTCCTCGGGGATGCCGGGGAGGGGGACGACCGTCTCCGTGACGTGCCGTCGCAGTACCGCGCCCGGGTGTCCGCCGCCGAACGGCGTGAAGCCGGCCAGCAGCTCGTACAGGACCGTCGCGAGGGCGTAGATGTCCACGGCGGCCCGGGGCGGCAGGCCCTCGACGATCTCGGGAGCCAGGTAGTCCGGCGTGCCGATGATCTTCGTGGCCCGGGTGCGCTTCGGGGAGTCGATCAGCTTGGCCACCCCGAAGTCCGTCAGCAGCGCCGGATGGGCCCCGCCCGGCCCGAGCGGGCCCTGCATGTCGAGCAGGACGTTCTCGGGCTTGACGTCCCGGTGGACGACCCCGGCCGCGTGGGCCGCGGCCAGCGCGTCGGCGACGTCGGCGACGATCGCCACGGCCGCCTCGGGCGCGAGCCGCCGTTCCCGCTCCAGCCGGGTACGCAGGTCGGTGCCGCGCACGAGGTCCATGACCAGCGCCAGGTCGTTGCCGTCCACGACCAGGTCGCGGACGGTGACGATGTGCGGGTGCTCCAGGCCGAGCAGCGCGGTGCGCTCCTGCACGAAGCGTCCGACCAGCTCCTGGTCGGAGGCGAGGTCCTCACGCAGCAGCTTGATGGCGACGGGGCCGTCCGGTCCCTCGCCGAGCCACACCGTGCCGGCGCTCCCCCGCCCCAGGATCTGGTTCGCGGTGTACCGGCTGCCGATCTTCCGTGCCAAGACTGCTCCTACAGACGCGTGTTGTCGCCAAAACTACGCGTCCGGAGAGCCAACCTTCACCGCGGAGACGGAAATCACCCGACAGATGTCGACAAATCCCTAAACCAGTGATCAGCTTCCGCTGCCGGAGGAGCCGCCGAGATCCTTGATCCAGCCGCCGACCTTGCCGACCCACTCGCTCATCTGGTCCCAGTAGCCCTTGCCGGTGCCGATCCAGTCCTGCAGCGGGGTCAGCTCCCAGATCAGCCAGCTCGCCACGACCAGGATGACGATCGTGAACAGGCAGCCCTTCAGACAGCCCAGCCCGGGGATCTTCATCGGGTTCGCGTTGCGCTGCCGCGGCGCCCGGGGCTCCCGCGCGGGCCGCTGGGGCTGCTGCGGCTGCTGGGGCGCCTGCGGCGGGGCGTACTGCTGGGGCTGCTGCTGCGGATAGCCGTACCCGGGGGACTGCGGCGCGCGCTGCCGGCCGCGCGGCTGCGGCTGCTGCGGGCGGGCCTGCGGGGCCGGGCGCGGCTGCTGCTGGGGCCGGGGGGCCACCTGGCGCTGGGGGCGGCGGCGCAGCGGGTCCTCGTCCGGGTCCAGGTACTGGATCTGCGTCTGCTCGTTGCGGTCGCGGGCGGCCCGCAGCTGCGTCTGCCAGGGGTGCGGCTGCTCGGGCGGCTGCTGTCCCTGCTGGCCGTACTGCCCTTGCTGGCCGTACTGGCCCTGCTGGCCCTGCGGGACCGGCGGCAGCACGGCCGTCGGGTCCGCCGCGCCCGTGTTCGGCAGGACGGCGGTGGGGTCCGCGGCACCGGCCGGGCCGCCGGTGTGCGGCAGCACGCTGGTCGCCGCATTGGGATCGTGCTGGCCGTACGACCCCTGCGGCGCGTTCGTCGGCAGCACCTGGGTGGGGTCGGCGGCGCCGGGCACGCCCGGCACGGCGGCCGGGGCCGGGTCGGGGGCGAGCAGCGCGCCGACGCCCTCGGCGGCGGCGATCTGCGCGGCGTTCGCGTGCACTCCGACACCCTCGGCGACGACCCGCAGGGCCCGCGCGAGGTTCTCGGCGCTCGGCCGTTCGTCCGGGTTCTTGCGCAGGCAGCGCTCTATGACCGTCCACAGCGGGTCCGGGACGGTGGAGGGGCGGCGCGGCTCGGCGCTCAGGTGCTGGTGCAGGACTTCCAGCGCGGTGCCGCCGCCGAACGGCGGACGGCCGGTGACCAGTTCGTACAGCAGGATGCCGGCGCCGTAGATGTCGACGGCGGACGTCTGCGGGCGGCCCTCGGCGGACTCCGGGGCGACGTACGCGGGCGTGCCGACGAACTCGTGGGTGCGGGTCAGGCCCGGGGAGTCGGCGAGGCGGGCGATGCCGAAGTCGGTCAGCATCGGGTGCATCTGGCCGTCGCCCTGCTGGAGCAGCACGTTGGCGGGCTTCAGGTCGCGGTGGACGACGCCGTCGGCGTGGCTCGCGGCGAGCGCGTCGGCGATCTGGGCGGTCAGCAGGGCCGCGGCGACGGGCGTGAAGGGGCCGTTCTCGCGCAGGTAGCGGTGCAGGTCGGGGCCCTCGACGAGGTCCATGACCAGGGCCAGCAGGTCGCCCTCGACGACCAGGTCGCGGACCCGGACGATGTTGGGGTGGGTGAGCCGGAGCAGTACGGAGCGCTCGCGCAGGAAGCGCATCACGATGTCCGGGTCGCTCGCCAGCTCCTCCTTCAGGACCTTGATCGCGACCGTCTCTCCCGGCTGTCCGGGCACGGCGGCCTCGGCGCCCGCGGTCTCCCGCTGGCGGGCACGCCAGACGGTGCCTGTGGCGCCGCGTCCGAGCGGCTCCTCAAGCAGGTACTTGCTGCCGACTGGCCGCACGTCACGCGCTCCCTGCTGGTTGCTGTTGCTTGCTTGCCTGCATTCCGTTTGTTCCGACCCACTGTAGTGCCGCCCCTGGGGGCGTCAGGTGCTCGACGGGAAGACGCATGGCCCGGTCCACTGGTTGCCGAAATCGGACGTGACCGATCTCAACTGATCGTCGGCGTCCGCTTACTCAGGCATTTTTGGGGGCAGAGCCGACCAATCAAGATCACTTGTCACCGGGTTCCGGGCGCGCTGTCGGTGGCAGGTGCGAGGATGCCTTCCAGTACTGGTACTTGCCGACGTGCTCGTGTTGGGGTGGGGATGCAGATCCGGCTGACCGTCGTGGACCCGCTCGGTCCGGCACCGCAGCGGGGCCGCGCCGCGAGCCGCGACGTGCTGGTCACGGCGCCCGCGGGCACGGAGCTGGCCGCGGTCGCGTCGGCGCTGGCCGGGGCGGTCACCGGCGAGGGCGGCACGGGGCGCGAGGCCGGCGGCGCCTCCGTGGTCCTGTACGCGGGCACCGAGCGGCTCGACCCCCGGCGCAGCACGCTCGGCGAGCCGCCGCTGGTCGACGGCGCGGTGCTCTCCCTGGGCGCCCCGGCGGCCCCGGAACCGCATCCCGAGCTGGACGACGCCCCGACCCAGCTGCACGTGGTCGCCGGCCCCGACGCGGGCGGGGTCCATCTGCTGCACGGCGGCCGGATCACCGTCGGCCGGTCCGCCGACGCCGACGTCCCGCTGGACGACCTCGACGTCTCCCGCCTGCACTGCGCGGTCACCGTCGGCGCGGACGGCCGGGTCTCGGTCACCGACCTCGGCTCCACGAACGGCACGACCCTGGACGGCGTGCGGGTGACCGACCGGCCGGTCCGGGTCCCTGCCGGGGGCCTGCTGCGGATCGGCGAGTCCGCGCTGCGGGTCACTCCGGCCGGGGGCCCCGGGATGCGGGTGCGGACGGTGGCCGACGGGGAGGGGTGCGTACGGGTCGCCGTCGGCGGGGACGGTTCCGCTCCCCCCTCCGCACCGGCCGCGCGGCAGGCGCCGACGGGTGCGGGTGAACCGGGGCAGGGGCCGGGCCCGACGGTCGGTTCGGTGTCCGGCCGCGACGGGCGTCCCGGCGGGAGCACGGCGCCCTCCGGCGGTGCCCGCGGGCTCGGTGCGGTTCCCGGCGGCCTGCGGCGTCCGGGCGACGGCACGGCGCCCTCCGGCGATGCGCGTGGCCTCGGCGGGGGCTCTTCCGCCGGTGCGGGGCGTGGGGGCTTTGAAGGCGTGCAGCACGCCTACGACGCCCGTGGCTCCGCCGGCTGGGACGCGGGGGCCCAGGAGCACCGGCGGGGCCCGTCGGCGGTGGTGCCCGGGCAGGGCGGGGCACCGAGCGTGGAGAGCCGGGGCGAGGCTCCTGGTACGGCGGCCGGCGGGGACACCCACGCGGGGCGCTTCGGTGTCGGCGGGCCGGGCGGACTGCCCGGAGCCGCCGCGTACGGCAGCGAGGACGCCCGGGCGGACGGACGTAAGGACACCCCCCTCAGGGGCAGCGCGCTCAGGGACGCCGACTCCCCGCAGGGCACCCGGCGGCGCGGGCTCGGCGCCTGGGCGCGCCGGCTGGCCGGCGGGCGCGGGGAGCAGCCGGCCGGCCCCGAGACGTACGACGGCACGGCCGCCGACGTCCACCCTGCTCCGGCGGCCGGTGCCCCGCGGCGCCCGGAGACCTGGCCGGACCCGGCCGCCCTGCTGCTGACCGCGCTGGGTCCCGGGCCCCGGCTGTGGGAGCGCGGGCCCCGACACCCCGAGGCACTGACCGTGCGGCTCGGCACGGCCGACCGGAGCGCGCCGGACGGCTCGGGTCTGCTGCCCGCGGTGCCGGTGACCGCCGCGCTGCGCGAGGCGGGCGCGCTGGGCCTGGCCGGTCCGCGCCCCCGGCTGTCCGGGCTGGCCCGCGCGGTGCTGGCCCAGCTCGCCGCGCTGCACTCCCCCGACCTGCTGGAGATCGTGCTGATCAGCGCGGACCACTCGCGGCCGGTCGCGGACCGCACGGCCGAGTGGGCCTGGCTGGGCTGGCTGCCGCATGTCCGGCCGGGCCACGGCCAGGACTGCCGGCTGCTGCTGGCCTACGACCGCGAACAGGCGGCGGCCCGCACGGAGGAACTGCTGCGCCGGCTGGAGGACCACGCGGCGACGGGCCGCACCACGGCCCACCCCGCCCGGCCCCGGACCCCCGGCACCGACGCCGACACCGGCACTGACACCGGCACCGGCACCGGCACCACCCACGGCGCACCCCCCCGCTCCCCCGGTGCCCCCGCCCCGCACACCCCCGCCGAACCAGGCCCCCGGCGCCCCTCCTGGGCCAGGGACGACACCGGTGTCGCCGGGTTCGCGGGGCCGTACACCGTGGTCGTCGTGGACGGCGATCCGGGAGGCGCGGCGCTGCGGGAGGGGCTGGCGCGGCTGGCGGTGGCCGGGCCGCGGGCCGGGATCCACGTGGTGTGTCTCGCCGAGACGGAGACCGCCACGCCGGCCTCCCCGGTGACACGGACCTACGAGGCCGCGTGCGCGGTGACGCCGACGTTCCGGCACTGCGGTGCCGTGGCCCTGCTCAGCGGGGATGTCGCCGCCGCGATCCAGTTGCTGCGGGTCGCGCCGGGAGGCCCCGTCGGCCCCGGTGCGCTCGCCACGGTCGACGCCGTCTCCGCCGCCTGGGCGGAGCGGTTCGCGCGGGCGCTGGCGCCGCTGCGCCCGGACGGCCCGGCCGGTGAACGGCACGCGCGGGTGGCCACGCCGCTGCCCCGGTCGGCGCGGCTGCTGGACGAGCTGGGGCTGGCCCGGGCCACCCCGGCGTCGCTGATGGCGCGCTGGGCGGACGCGGCCGACGACACGGAGTCGCTCGGCGGGCGGGCCCGGGCGGTGCTGGGCGCCGGACCGCGCGGCCCGGTCACCGTGGACCTCGTGGCCGACGGGCCGCATCTGCTGATCGAGGGCCCGGCCGGCAGCGGCCGTACCGAGCTGCTGCGGACCGTGGTCGCCTCGCTGGCCGCCGCCGAGCGGCCGGACCGGCTGGCCGTGGTGCTGCTCGACGGCCGGGACGGGATCGGCGCGGGCGCCGGACGTGGTGAGGGCCTGCGCGCGTGCACCGACATACCCCATGTCACCACGCATCTGATCGCCAACGATCCCGTGCGGATGCGGGAGTTCGCCCAGTCGCTGACCGCCGAGCTGAAGCGCCGGGCGGAGCTGCTGGGCCGGACGGACTTCGCCCGGTGGCACGCCGGGCAGGCGGTGGCCGGCCGGATGGTCGCCCAGCGTACGCCCGCCTCCGGCGACTTCGCCGCCCAGCGCACGGCCGCCCCCGCACCGGGTGCCGCCTCCGGGGACATCGAGTCGCCGCCCAGCTCCACCCTGCGGCTGCGGCCGGGCGCGGCGGCCCGGCAGCGCGCCGCGGCGGCTCCGCCGCTGCCCCGCCTGGTGGTCGTCGTCGACGACCTGGACGCGCTGGTCTCCCCGGCGCTCGGCTCTCCGGGCCGGCCCGCCGCCGGGTCGGTGATACGGGCGCTGGAGGCGGTGGCCCGGGACGGCGAGCGGCTCGGGGTGCACCTGGTGGCGGCGGCCGGGACCGGCGGTCGTACGGCGGAGTCCGAGCCGGCGCGCCGGGCCACCCTGCGGGTCACGCTGGACACCCCGCAGCCGGGCCCGGACCAGCCGGCGCCGGGCCGGGGCACGCTGGCGTACGCGGACGGGCGGACCGTGGGCCTCCAGGGCGGCCGGGTGACGGGCCGTATCCCGCGTACGGCGACGCAGCGGCCCACGGTCGTCCCGCTGGACTGGCAGCGCATGGGCGACCCGCCCACCCGCCGGCCCGTGCGGGAGCTGGGCAACGGCCCGACCGACCTGGCGCTGCTGGCCAGCGCGGTGGAGCGGGCGGCCCGGGAGGTCGCGGCGGCGGAAGTGCCCTCCCTTCTCTGAGCGAGCCCGTCGTCGCTCTCCGAACGAGCCCGTCATCCCTCCAGGTGAACCTGGGGCCCGCGGGAGACCGGGACGCGCCGCCCCCTGTCGGAAAATCGGGACGCATACACCCCTGGTCACGAGCCGGTCACGATGAGCCCGTGGACACCGCAGGCGCTCTTGCCCGCCCGGAGCGGCCCGGCGTACACCGGACCGCACGGGACAGAGTTCTGACGTTCAACACGTTCAACGACGTTCAACGGAGAACGACGAACGGGGAAGTGATGCGCAGCAAGAGCAGCACGTTCCGGACACACAGGGCCGTCACCACACTCGCCGCACTGCTCGCGGGAGCCCTCGCGCTCTCCGCCTGCTCCAGCAGTGACAACGACAAGAAGGACAACGGGGAGAAGAGCGGCGGGGCCACCGGCTCCACCGTGACCCTGCCCAAGCTGAACGGCGCCAGGCTGGAGGTGGCCGCCGTCTGGACCGGCGCGGAGCAGGCCAACTTCAAGAAGGTCCTCGCCGAGTTCGAGAGGCGGACCGGCGCGCAGGTCACCTTCGTGCCCGCGCAGGACCCGATCATCAACTTCCTCGGTTCGAAGATCGCGGGCGGTCAGCCGCCGGACGTCGCGCTGCTGCCGCAGCCCGGCGCCATCAAGCAGGCGGTCGACAAGGGCTGGGCGAAGCCCCTGAACGCCGGCGTGCAGGCCGAGCTGGCCAAGAACTACGCGCAGGGCTGGCAGGACATCGGCAAGGTCGGCGGCAAGCAGTACGGCGTCTACTACAAGGCCGCCAACAAGTCGCTGATCTGGTACAACGCCGAGGTCTTCGCGAACGCGGGCGCCCAGGAGCCGAAGACCTGGAAGGACCTGCTGACGGCCTCGCGGGCGGTGTACGACTCCGGGGTCACGCCCTTCTCCGTGGCCGGCGCGGACGGCTGGCCGCTGACCGACTGGTTCGAGAACGTGTACCTGTCCCAGGCGGGGCCGGAGAAGTACGACCAGCTGGCCCAGCACAAGATCAAGTGGACCGATCCGTCGGTGAAGCAGGCGCTGACCACGCTCGCCGAGATCTGGGGCAAGAAGAACTATCTGGCGGGCGGCCAGAAGGGCGCGCTGCAGACGGAGTTCCCGCAGTCGGTCACCCAGACCTTCACCGGCGGCGACCAGCCGAAGTCCGCGATGGTGTACGAGGGCGACTTCGTGCAGGTGAACATCGGGGAGACCAAGTCGAAGGTGGGCACGGACGCGAAGGTGTTCCCGTTCCCGGCGGTCGGCCGGTCCGCGCCGGTGGTCTCCGGCGGCGACGCGGCGGTGATCCTGAAGGACTCCAAGGCGGCGCAGGCCCTCGCCACCTTCCTCGCCTCCCCGGACGCGGCCACGATCCAGGCGAAGCTCGGCGGCTATCTCTCGCCGAACAAGAACGTGCCGCTGTCGGCGTACCCGAACGCGGTGCAGCAGAAGATCGCCAAGGCGCTGATCGCGTCCGGCGACGACTTCCGCTTCGACATGTCCGACCAGGCCCCGCAGGCCTTCGGCGGGACGCCCGGCAAGGGTGAGTGGAAGGACCTCCAGGACTTCCTGAAGAACCCGGGCGATGTGGCGGGCGCGCAGGCGAAGCTGGAGAAGGACGCGGCGGCGGCGTACGGGAACGGGGGCTGATCCGGCCATGGCGTCGGCAGCGGCGGCCGGGGCCCCACCGGGTCCCGCCGCACCCCGCAGTCGCAAGAGCGTGACCGGTACCCGCAGGACGGTGGCAGCGCTGTTCCTGCTGCCCGCGCTGGTGCTGCTCGGCGCGCTCGTGGTCTACCCGATCGGGTACTCGCTGGTCCGCAGCTTCTACAACGCCTCCGGCGACGGTTTCGCCGGGGTCGACAACTACAAGACGCTCTTCACCGACGACAGCATCCGCACCGCGCTGAAGAACAACGTCCTCTGGGTGGTGTTCGCGCCCACCGTCTCCACCGCGCTCGGTCTGGTCTTCGCGGTGCTGACCGAACGGGTGCGCTGGGGAACGGCGTTCAAGCTGGTCGTCTTCATGCCGATGGCCATCTCGATGCTGGCCGCCGGGATCATCTTCCGGCTGGTGTACGACCAGGACCCGGACAAGGGGGTCGCCAACGCGGTGTGGGTGGGCGTGCACGACACGTTCGCGCAGTCGTCGGCGTTCCCGAAGGCGCACCCGGGCCGCGACTCGCCCCTCCGCGCCGAGCAGGGAGGGTTCATCACCAAGGCCGCAGTGCACGCCGGGCAGCCCGTCACCCTGCCCCTCGTCGGAGTGGCCCCGGACCAGCTGCCGGACGGCGCGAAGAAGGCCGTCGCCGCGCAGCCGGAGCGGGGGAAGGTCACCGGCACCACCTGGCAGGACTTCACCCGGGGCAAGGGCGTCGGCAAGCTCGGCGCGCCGGACCCGTCCGAGCTGGGCTATGCCGGGATGCGGATCGAGGCGGTGAAGGACGGCACGGTGGTGGCCTCCACCGAGGCCTCCGGTGACGGCACCTTCACGCTGCCCGCGGCGGCCGACGGGGCCCGCCTGAGGCTGCCCGCGAGCAACTTCAGGGAGCCCTACAACGGGGTCGACTGGCTCGGCCCGGCGCTCGTGACGCCGTCGATCATCGGGGCGTACGTGTGGATGTGGGCGGGCTTCGCGATGGTGCTGATCGCGGCCGGGCTCGCGGGCGTGCCCCGGGAGCTGCTGGAGGCGGCCCGGGTGGACGGCGCCTCCGAGTGGCAGGTGTTCCGCAAGGTCACCGTGCCGCTGCTGGCGCCGGTGCTGGCGGTCGTCGTCGTCACGTTGATGATCAACGTGCTGAAGGTGTTCGACCTGGTGTTCATCATCGCGCCGGGCTCCTCCCAGGACGACGCGAACGTGCTGGCGCTGGAGCTGTACCGCAAGGGCTTCGCGGAGGGCCAGCCGGGCATCGCGAGCGCGATCTCGGTGTTCCTGCTGCTGCTGGTGATCCCGGTGATGCTGTTCAACATCCGCAGGCTGCGGCGGGAGGTGCGGCGATGACGGCGGCCGCCGGAAGTGCCGGAAGCATCGGGAAGGCCGACCCGGTCGGCACGGTGAAGGCCAGGCAGTCGGTCGGCTCGCGGATCGCTCAGAAGCTGAGCGGCGGGCTGGTCCGCGTGGTCCTGATCGTCGTGGGCCTGTTCTGGCTGGTGCCGACCATCGGGCTGCTCGTCTCCTCGCTGCGCGCCCCGCAGGACATGAGCGGCAGCGGCTGGTGGACGGTGTTCACCAAGCCGTCCCAGCTCACCGTGGACAGCTACCAGAGGCTGCTGGAGAACTCCGACATCACCGATTCCCTGGTGAACACGGTGCTGATCACGGTCCCGGCGACGATCCTGGTCGTGGTGATCGGGGCGCTCGCCGGGTACGCGTTCGCGTGGATGGAGTTCCCCGGCCGGGACTGGTGGTTCCTGGGCGTGGTGGGCCTGCTGGTGGTGCCCGTGCAGGTGGCGCTGATCCCGATCGCCGAACTGTTCGGCAAGCTCGGGCTGTTCGGGACGATCTTCGGGGTGATCCTGTTCCACACCGGGTTCGGTCTGCCGTTCGCGGTGTTCCTGCTGCGGAACTTCTTCGCGGAGATCCCGCGCGAGCTGCTGGAGGCGGCGCGGCTCGACGGCGCCGGTGAACTCCGGCTGTTCGCACGGGTGGTGATGCCGCTCGGCGGACCGGCGATCGCGAGCCTCGGCATCTTCCAGTTCCTGTGGGTGTGGAACGACATGCTGGTGGCGCTGGTGTTCACCAAGTCGGGCACGCAGCCGATCACGGTCGCGCTGCAGACGCAGGTACGGCAGTTCGGCAACAACATCGACGTCCTGGCGCCCGGCGCGTTCATCTCCATGGTGATCCCGCTGGCCGTGTTCTTCGCGTTCCAGCGGCAGTTCGTGTCCGGCGTGATGGCCGGCGCGGTCAAGTAGCCGCGGAAAAGGGCGTTTTGCCAGGGGCGGGCCTTCAGCGGCCCGCCCCGTGTCGTTCACCGGGTGTCCCCCGAATGCCGTACGGGCCGTAACCAAGTCACTCCATCGGCCGTTCCCGGGCAGAACGCCCGCGCCGACCGACCCATGGATGTCCCTTGCCCAGGTTCAGTGTCATTGTCCCCGCGTACAAGGTCCAGGCGTATCTCCCCGAGTGCCTGGACTCGGTGCTCTCGCAGTCGTACCCCGATCTGGAACTGATCGCCGTGGACGACTGCTCCCCCGACGCCTGCGGCGCCATCATCGACGAGTACGCGGCCCGCGACGCCCGCGTGAAGCCCGTGCACCTGGCCGAGAACCAGGGCCTGGGCCGCGCCCGGAACGCGGGGCTCGCCGAGGCGAGCGGCGACTACCTGGTCTTCCTGGACAGCGACGACACGCTCACCCCGGACGCGCTGCGGGCCGTCGCCGACCGGCTCAAGGAGACCGGCGACCCGGACGTCCTGGTCTTCGACTACGCGCGCACCTACTGGGACGGCCGCGAGGTGCGCAACCAGCTCGCCGCGCAGCTCACCGAGCAGGGCCCGGCGCCGTTCCGGCTGGAGGACCGGCCGGGGCTGCTGCGGGTGCTGATGGTGGCCTGGAACAAGGCGTACCGGCGGCAGTTCGTCACGGAGCACGGCTTCCGGTTCCCGCCGGGCTACTACGAGGACACCCCCTGGACCTTCCCGGTCATGCTCACCGCCGGCTCGCTCGCCACGCTGGACCGGGTGTGCGTGCACTACCGGCAGCGCCGGCAGGGCAGCATCCTCGGCACCACCAGCCGCAAGCACTTCGACCTGTTCGAACAGTACGACCGGGTGTTCGCGTACGTCGAGCAGCGGCCGGAACTCGCGCGGTGGCGGCCGGAGTTGTTCCGCCGGATGGTCGACCACTACACGACGGTGTTCACCAAGCGGGGCCGGCTGCCCCGCGGCAGCCACGGCGAGTTCCTGCGCCGGGCCCGCGCCCACTACCGCCGCTACCGGGTCCCGGGGGCGCGCCTGCGCATGCGGCACACCCTGGTCCGCTTCGGGCTGCACCGCACCTTCCGGGCACTGCGGCTGGCCGCGGCCGTCCGCCGGCGGACGGCGAGGGCCACGGTGAAGCTGGTCCGCGCCCTGCGCGCCGGCGCACTCCGGCTGCACTACGGCATCCAGCTGCGGCTGCCGCTGCACCCGGACCGGGCGGTGTTCGCCGCCGAGGAGGGGTACGGCGATCCGGCCGCGCTGGAGGAGGCGTTCCGGGCGCTCGTCCCGCGGGTGAGCACGGCGTGGATCGCCCGGCCCGGGCAGGAGCGGGCGGTGCCGCCGGGCCCGCGCCGGCTGCGGCCCGGCACGGCCGGCTACTGGAAGGCGCTGGCCCGCTCCCGCTACCTGGTCGCCGACGCCGCCTTCGAGCGGCGGCTGCGCAAGCGGCCCGGGCAGGTCTTCGTCCAGACCCAGCAGGGCACCCCGCTCGGACACGCCGGCCTGGACCTGCTGGAGCGCCCGGCGGCGGCCCGCGGCCTGGACTTCGCGGAGCTGCTGCGCAGCGTCGACCAGTGGGACTACGTGCTCTCGGGGAACCGGCACGCCACCCTGACCTGGGAGCGGGTCCACCCGGGCGGCTACACCACGCTGGAGTACGGGCTGCCCCGCAACGACGCCCTCCAGCGGGCGACCGCGGCGGACGTGGCCCGGGCGCGTTCCTCGCTGGGCGTCCCGGAGGGCGCGGTCGCGATCCTGTACGCGCCCGCCCACCGCGACCACCGGCGCACCCAGCACCCGCTGCTCGACCTGGAGCGGATCCTGCGCCGCCTGGGCCCGCGCTTCGTGGTCCTGGCCCGCACCCCCGTCCCCGCCCGGGGCACCCGGATCATCGACGTCTCCGGTCATCCCGACACCGCCGCCCTGTGCCTCGCCTCGGACGTGCTGCTCACCGACTACGCGCCGGTGATGTTCGACTACGCGGGCCTGGACCGGCCGATCGTGGTGCACACCGAGGACTGGGCGGCGTACGAGGCGTGCCGCGGCGTCTACGTCGACCTGCGGGAGTTCCCGCCGGGCGCGGTGGCGCGCAGCGAGGACGAGCTGATCGACATCTTCGCCACCGGCCACTGGTGCGGCTCGCGCTCGGCACAGCTGCGGGCTGCGTTCCGGGAGCGGTTCTGCCCGTGGGACGACGGCCGGGCCGCCGAGCGGGTCGTACGGCGGGTGGTGCTGGGCGAGACGGAGCTGCCGCCGGTGGTGCCGCTCGCGGACCGCACCCCGGCACCGCCGGCCTGTGCGCGGTCGCCGCTGGCCACCGTGCCGCAACCTTCCGGTCCCCTCCCCGTCACCGAGAGCCGCTGAACACCGTTGGTTCTTCCGGGAGTTCCCATGCCCCTCGGCTCGACGCGGCCCACCCCGAGCCGGCCGTCCACCTGGCGTCCGGCGGGACGGCCCGGCCGCGTCCGCAAGACGACAGAAAGAACAGAATGCCCCGCTTCAGCATCATCGTCCCGTCCCACGGGGTCGCCGGCCGGCTGTCCCAGGCGCTGGACTCGGTCCTCGGCCAGTCCTTCGGCGACCTCCAGCTGATCCCGGTCTGCGACGCCCCCGACGCCCCGGCCGCCGCCGTCGCCGCCGGGTACGCCGAGCGGGACTGCCGGGTGACCCCCGTCCACTCGCCGCCGTCCGCAGGGCTCAGCGGGGCGCGCAACACCGGGATCCGGGCGGCGACCGGCGCGTACCTGCTCTTCCTGGACGGCGACGACCTGCTGCTGCCGGGCGCGCTCGCGGCGCTGGACGCCCGACTGTCCGAGACCGCCGGCGTGGACGTGCTGTACGCCGAGCACGAGCGCGCCCCCTGGTGGGAGGGCGAGCCGACGAACCCGGCCGCGCCGCTGCTCGCGGGCGCCCCGAAGGACGCCTTCGCCCCCGCCGAGCGGCCCGCGCTGACCGGCGTCCAGCTGCCGGCGTGGAGCGCCGTCTACCGCCGCGCCTTCCTCACCGAGCACGAACTCGCCTTCCCGGAGGGCCACTTCACCGACCTGGGCTGGGGCGGGCTGGTGACCGTCGCCGCCGAGCGGATCGCGGTGCTGCGCCGGACCGTCGTACGGCACCGGCTGCGCCGCCAGGGCAGCCGGCTCAATCTGCCGGGGCCGCACCAGCACACCCTGCTGGACCAGGTGGAGCGGGTGCTGACGCGGGCGGCCGAACGCGCCCTGCCCGCCGAGCGCACCGGGCCCCTGTTCGACCAGCTGTTCGCCGTGGTGCTGAAGACGGCGTCCCGGCCGGAGCGGCTGCCCTCCGGGCACCGGGCGTTCTTCCGCCGCGCGGCCCGGCTGCACCGGCTCCACCGGCCGGCCGGCCACCGGGTGCCGGGCGGCAGCCTCGGGGTGCAGCACCGGCTGCTGGCGGCCGGCGCGTACACCGCGTTCCGTGCCCTGCGCGGCGCCAACCGGGCGGCCGGCGGCGCCGTCGAACGGCTGCCGCGCCCGCGGATGCTGCGCACCCGGCTGCGCTACGCCCGCGACCTGCGCCGCCCACTGGATCCGAACCTCGCCGTGTACTGCGCCTACTGGGGCCGCGGCTACGCCTGCAACCCGGCCGCGATCCACGCCAAGGCCCGCGAACTCGCCCCGCACCTGCGCTCGGTGTTCCTGGTCGAGGCCGGCCAGGAACACGCCGTACCGGAGGGCGTCGAGTACGCGGTGATCGGCTCCCGGCGCTCCTGGGAGGTGCTGGCCCGCGCCACGTACCTGGTCAACAACGCGAACTTCGCCGAGGGCGTCGTCAAACGGCCGGGCAGCGTGCACCTGCAGACCCAGCACGGCACCCCGCTGAAGACGATGGGCGTGGACCAGTCGACGTACCCGGTGGTGGCCGCGCAGTCCGGCAGCTTCACCAAGCTGCTCGGCCGGGTCGACCGCTGGGACTTCAACCTGTCGTCCAACCTCCACTCCACCCAGATGTGGGAGCGCGCCTTCCCCGGCTCCTACGAGCACCTGGAGTACGGCTATCCGCGCAACGACGTCTACTACACGGCGACCGCGGCCGACGTGGCCCGGATCCGGCGGGAGCTGGGCGTCCCGGAGGGCAGCACGGCGGTGCTGTACGCGCCGACCCACCGCGACCACCACACCGGCTTCGAGCCCGGCCTGGACCTGGAGGCGTTCTGCGCGGCGGCCGGCGAGGACGTCGTCGTCCTGCTGCGCGCCCACTACTTCTACGACCGGGGCCGCTCCAGGGGCTCGGACCGCATCATCGACGTCACCGCGCACCGCTCCTCGGAGGACGTGTGCCTGGCCGCGGACGCGCTGGTCACCGACTACTCGTCCATCATGTTCGACTACGCCAACCTGGACCGGCCGATCGTCGTGTACGCCGACGACTGGGACGTCTACCGGGAGACCCGGGGCGTCTACTTCGACCTGATGGCCGAGCCGCCCGGGCTGGTCGCCCGGACCCCTCAGGAGCTGGCCGCCGTCTTCCGCGACGGCTCGTACGCGGGCCCTCAGGCGCGGGCGCTGCGGGCCGCGTTCCGGGAGCGGTTCTGCCAGTTCGACGACGGGCGGGCCGCCGAGCGGGTGGTGCGGAGGGTGCTGCTCGGGGAGCCGCCGGAGGCGGTCCCGCCGGTGATCCCGCTCGCGGAACGCATCCCCGCCCCCGCCGCCGCGACCCTCGTGAGGAGCTGACCCGCCGTGCCCCGCTTCAGTCTGATCGTGCCCTGTTTCAAGGTGCAGGGCTTTCTGCGCGAGTGCCTGGACTCGGTGCTCGACCAGTCCTTCGGCGACTTCGAGCTGATCGCCGTGGACGACTGCTCCCCGGACGGCTCCGGCGCGATCCTGGACGAGTACGCCGAGCGCGACCCGCGCGTGAGGGTGCTGCACCTGCCGGAGAACGTGGGCCTCGGCCGCGCCCGCAACGCGGGCATGCCGCACGCCACCGGCGACTACCTCTTCTTCCTGGACAGCGACGACACCCTCACCCCGGGGGCGCTGCGGGCCGTGGCCGACCGGCTCGCCGAGGCCGAGGACCCGGACGTGCTCGTCTTCGACTACGCGCGCACCTACTGGTGGGGCGGCACCCGGCGCAACGTCCTCGCGCACGTGCTGGCCGAGGCCCCCGGCACGTTCGCCGTCTCGGAGTACCCGCAGATCCTCGACCTGCTGATGGTGGTCTGGAACAAGGTCTACCGGCGGGACTTCGTCACGGCGGGCGGCTTCGAGTTCCCGCCCGGCTACTACGAGGACACCCCCTGGACCTTCCCGGTGATGCTCAGCGCCCGCCGGATCGCCGCCCTGGACCGCATCTGCCTGAACTACCGGCAGCGCCGGCAGGGCAACATCCTGTCCACCACCAGCCGCAAGCACTTCGACATCCACGACCAGTACGAGCGGGTCTTCGCGTTCGTGGCCGAGCGGCCGGAGCTGGCGGACTGGCGGCCGTACCTGCACCGCAAGATGGGCGAGCACTGCCTGGACATCCTGGCCAAGCCGGACCGGCTGCCGCCCGCCGACAAGGCCGAGTTCTTCCGGCGTACGGCGGAGATGTTCCGCCGCCACCGGCCCGAGGGCGCCCCGGTGGACGGCGAGGTCGCCGTGCTGACCGGTTCCTGGACCGGGTACCGGATCAAGCGGCAGGCGGCGCGGGCCGGGCGGGAGGCGGCCCGGCGGGCGGACCGGGCGCGCCGCGCGGCCGCGGGGCGGGCCCGCTCCGGCTGGACGGCCCTGCACGCGCACCGGCCGCTCGACCCGCAGCTGGTGGTCTACTCGGCGTCCTCGCACCGGGGTCTGCTCGGCGACCCGGCGGCGATCTACCGCAAGGCCCGGGAGATCGCCCCCGAGGTGCGCGGGGTGTGGGTGGTGCGGGACGCGGAGACGGCCGCGCAGCTGCCGCCCGACGTGGAGCACGTGACCGTCGGCTCGCGGCGCTACCTGGAGATCACCGCGCGCGCGAAGTTCTTCGTGAACGACGTCAACTGGCCCGGTGCGCTGGCCAAACGGCCCGGCAGCGTGCACATCCACACCCACCAGGGCACCCCGCTGAAGTACGTGGGCGCCGACCTGCTCGACAAGCCGGGCGCCCGCCTCGGCTTCGACGTGCCGCAGATGCTGCGCCGGGCCGACCGCTGGGACTACAGCCTGGTCGCCAACCACCACTCCGAGCTGGTCTGGGAGCGGGCCTACCCGTGCCACTTCACCTCGGTGCGCACCGGCAGCCCGCGCAACGACGTGCTGGTGGCCGGCGGCGCCGGCGACTTCCGGGAGCGGCACGGCATCCCGGCGGACCACACGGTCGTGCTGTACGCGCCGACCCGCCGGGACTACCGCCGGGGCGGGCACGTGGACCGGATCGACCTGGCCCGGTTCGCGGCCGACCTCGGCGAGGGGCACACGCTGGTGGTCCGGCTGCACCCGTCGCTGGCGAACGGCCCCGCGCGGGGCATGGGCCTCGCGGAGCTGGCCCGGCGCCGGATCGTGGTCGACGCGACCGACGAACCCCACCTGACCGACGTGCTGCTCGCGGCGGACGCGCTGGTCACCGACTACTCGTCCGTCATGTTCGACTACGCCGTCCTGGACCGCCCGATCGTGGTGCACGCCGACGACTGGCCGGCGTTCACGGCGAGCCGGGGCGCCTATCTCGACATCACGGCCGAGCCGCCCGGCCATGTCTCGTCCTCCTACCGGGAGCTGGCCTGGCTGTTCGCCTCGGGCGCGTGGCGGGACGAGGAGTCGGCGCGGCTGCGCGCGGACTTCCGGGCCCGGTTCTGCGCGTACGAGGACGGGCAGGCCGCCGAACGGGTGGTACGGACGCTGCTGCTGGGCGAGCCGCTGTCCGGCCCGGAGCCGGTACGGATCCCGGGGCAGGTGTCGGCACCGGACGCGCTGACGTCGGCGTAGGACATGCGGTGGGGCCGGCCCCTGTCAGGACCGGCCCCGCCGCTACTGGCTGCTCGCTGCTCGCTACTGGCTCGGCGATTACTCGATGACCAGGTCGACGTCGATGTTGCCGCGGGTGGCGTTGGAGTACGGGCAGACCTGGTGAGCGGTCTCGACCAGCTTGCGGCCGGTCTCCTGGTCCACGGTCTCCGGCAGCTCGATGCGGAGGGTGACCTTCAGCCCGAAGCCCTCGCCCTGCTTGCCTATGCCGACCTCGGCGGTCACGGCCGCGTCGCTCACGTCGACCTTGGCCTGGCGGCCGACGAGACCGAGGGCGCTGCCGAAGCAGGCGGCGTACCCGGCGGCGAAGAGCTGCTCGGGGTTGGTGCCCTGACCGTTGCCGCCCAGCTCCACCGGCATGGCCAGGGCGAGGTCGATCGTGCCGTCGGAGGAGACGGCACGGCCCTCGCGGCCGTGGGTGGCGGTGGCGACGGCGGTGTAGAGCGCGTCCATGAAGACCATCCCTCTCGGGTGTGCGGTTCGTTGTGTCCACAAGTAGAGCACACAATTAAGTTGTGCACAACTAAATGGCTCGCAAGAGCTATCCTGGAGGCATGACCGAACTCGAGTGGCTGCGCCTGGACCGCCAGATCTGCTTCTCGCTGCACGCGGCGTCCCGCGCCTTCAACGGCGTCTACCGCGTGATCCTCAAGGACCTCGGGCTCACCTACCCCCAGTACCTGGTGATGCTGGTGCTGTGGGAACAGGGCGACCTGCCGGTCAAGAAGCTCGGCGAACAGCTGCGGCTCGACTCCGGCACGCTGTCCCCGCTGGTCAAGCGGCTGGAGGGGGCCGGTCTGGTGCGGCGCGAGCGCAGCGCCCAGGACGAGCGCTCGGTCCTGGTCCACCTCACCGACGAGGGCGCGGCACTGCGCGAGCGGGCGCTGGAGGTGCCCCGCCGGATCATGTCGGCGACCGGCTTCGACCTGTCCGAGATCGTCGACCTGCGCGCCCGGCTGGACCAGCTCACCACCGCTCTGGACGCGGCGGCGGAGGCGGAGGCGCGGGCGGCGCGCTGACCGGGCGGACGTAGAGCCGTACGGTCACCCCGCCCCGCACCGCTTCGCCCCGGGCCACGAACTCCTGCCGGAGCACGGCCGCCTTCACCCGCTCCACGGGGTTGCGCGGTGCCCAGCGGCCGGCGAGCACCCTCCGGTCCGCGACGACCCACACCCGGTCCACCCCCGCCAGCCTGCGCCGCACCTCGGCCGCCCCGGCCTCCACCCCGTACAACGTCCCCGACTCGTCCGCCCCCGCCGCCAACGCCACGTCCCGCGTCCCACGGAACGCCCCCGGATACGTGAGCGCCACGTTCCGCATCTGCACCGGCAGATACAGCACGGAGTCGCCGGGGCCCAGCTTGCGCGCGGCGACACGAGAGACAGCGGCGAGATCGTCGGGCCGCCGCCCGGGGTCCCGGTCCTTCTGGAGGAGGGGGAACTGGTGGAGGAGGGAGAAGGCGAGGGCCAGGACGCCGGTGAGGGTGAGGTACGGCGACCGCGGCAGGGGGGACCTTCTCGGGCGACCACCGGGCCGCACGCGCCCGACGAGCCCCGCCACCCGCTCAGCCCCCGAAGCGACCAACAGCGGCGCCCCCGACAGCGCGTACAGCACATACCGGTCCACATACAGCGGCGACACCTGCGACGCCAGCATCAACACCACCGGCGGCACCACGACCACCGGCAACCCCACCCCCGCACAGGTGACCTCCCCCCGCCGCCCCACCAGCCCCGCCAGTCCCACCACAGCCAGCCCGAGGCACACCCAGAACACCTCGTCCGTCGGCCCCAGAAACCCCCGCAGCAACCTTTCCGCGGTATCCGCCGTAGGCGCCCTCAGCCATGCCACCTGCGCCGCCTGCCCCCGCGACACCACCACCATCGGCACCAGCGCGAGTACGACGGACCCCGCCGCACCCGCCCACCCCCTCCACACCCGCCGCTCGGCCCGCGCCAGCGCGAGCGACACCGCGTGGGCGAGGAGCAGCAGCACCGCGAACTCGTGCAGCCAGCAGGTGAGTCCGAGGACGGCGCCGTAGGGCCACCAGGAACCACCCCCGACGCCCCGGACGAACAGCAGCGTCGCGGCCGTGGCGCCGGCCGCGACGAGCGCGTAGGAGCGGCCTTCCTGGGCGTAGTGACCGGCCATCGGCGTGACGGCGTACAGCAGTCCGGCCCACAGGCCCACCCGCGGCCGGACCAGCCGGGTGCCGAGAGCGGCCACCAGCGCCGCCGTGCCGGCCGCCGCGCACACCGACGGCAGCCGGAGGGCGACCTCGCCGGGGTGGACGGCGAGGACGGCGTGCAGCAGCAGGTAGTACAGGCCGTGCACCGCGTCCACGTCGTGCAGCAGATGCCAGATCTGCGGCACGGTACGGCGCCCGACCTGGAGGCTGACGGCCTCGTCGCGCCACATGCCGCCCCGGTCGAGCCCCCAGAGCCCGAGCGCGAGCATCACGAGCGCGGGCACGCCCATGGCGGCGGCCCGGGTCAGCCGCGTCCCGGCGGGTACCGGTGCCCGATGCGGGGGGTGGCTCGTTGCACCGGTCGGTACGCCAGTGGTCGCTCCAGCCGACCGACGCGACTGGGGTTTCGCAGGAAGCCCGACGTTCACCATGGCCCGATCTCTTGCGATTAGCCAATATTTGCGGTTGTTGACGGCGTATCAGCATCGATACACCATCCGCACGACTTAGGCTCCCATGTGATGAACCGTCTCCGCGTCACCCCCGGCCCGGTCCTCACTCTGACCGCCATCTGGCTCACCACCCGTGCCCTGATGCTGTGGCTGCTCACGCACGGCGGCGCCCGGCTGCTCGGCGGCGGTTCGGTGACCCGGGAGGTGTGGCGGCTCTACTTCCACTGGTACGGCGTCCTCGCGCACGGCTCGTTCCCGGCGCACGACACGCTGTGGCAGTACCCGCCGGGTGCGGGCGCGGTGCTGCTGGCGCCGGGCCTGCTGCCGGGCCTGACGTACTTCGAGGCGTTCGTGCTGCTCACGCTGGCCGTGGACGCGCTGACCGTGGCGGCGCTGGTCCGTGCGGGCGCCCGGCCCGGGCGCAGCCTGCTCGGCGCGGCCCTGTGGACCGGCGGCCTGCCGCTGCTGCTGCACCTGCCGCTCGCCCGGTACGACGTCCAGGTCACCGCGCTGGCCGTGCTGTCCCTGCTGGCCTCGGCACGCTCCCCGCGCGCGGGCGGCGTGTTCGGGGCGCTGGGCGCGCTGGTGAAGGTGTGGCCGGCGCTGGTGCTGCTGGGCACGCCCCGCGGGCGGCCGACGCGCACGGCGTGGGCGTGGGCGGTGTGGACCGGGGCCGCGTGTCTCGCCCTGCTCGCGGCTTGCTTCACCCACCCCCTGTCCTTCCTGCGGGAACAGGGCGGCCGGGGTGTGCAGATCGAGTCGCTCGGCGGTACGGCGCTCAATCTGGCCCGGCAGGCCGGCTGGCCGGGCCGGGCCCGCTACCAGTACGGCGCGATGGAGATGGTCGGCCCGCACGTGCACGCCGTCGCCACCGCCTCCCTCGCGCTGACGGCGGTCTCCCTCGGGCTGCTGGTGCTGTGGCGGGTGCGGGCCCGGCACTGGACCGAGGCCACGCCGTACGACGCGGCGCTGAGCGCGGTGCTGCTGTTCACGGTCACCAGCCGGGTGATCAGCCCGCAGTACATGATCTGGCTGATCGGGCTGGCCGCCGTGTGCCTGACCTCGCGGCACACCAGCCAGCGGCCGGTGGCGGTGCTGATCCTGGCGGCGTCCGCGCTGAGCACCGTGGTGTTCCCGATGTACTACCGCGAGGTGATCGACGGCACCTGGGCCGGGGTCCTGCTGATGCTGGCCCGGAACGGGCTGCTGACGGCCGCCGCCGTGCTGTCCTTCGCGCGGTTGTGGCGGGCCGCGCGGCCGCCGGCCGGAAAGTCCGTACCGACGACGCAACCCCGGCCGGGTTCCGACCGTCTTCCGGAGCGAGCACTAAGCCTCTCTTAACGGGGTATTACCGAATATTCGTACGCTCCCGGCCCGTGGACCCCATGCATCCAGAACCGCCAGAACCCTCAGAAGCGCCTGAACCGCACCCGGCACCGGCGCCTCAGGCAGCCGTCGTCGTCATCGGCTACAACGACCGCGCCCATGTGGGCGATGCGGTGCGTTCGGCGCTGGCGCAGGGGCCCGCGGTCGCCGAGGTGATCGCCGTCGACGACTGCTCCACCGACGGCAGTGCGGAACTGCTCGCCCGGCTGGCCGCCGACGAGCCACGGCTGCGGGTGGTGCGCCGGAGCGTGAACAGCGGCGGCTGCGGCAGTCCGCGCAACACCGGGATCGACGCGGCGACGGCGCCGTACGTGATGTTCCTGGACAGCGACGACGTGCTGCCGCCCGGCGCGGTGGACGCGCTGCTGGCAGCGGCCACCGAGGCGCGCGCCGAGGTCGCGAGCGGCCTGTGCGTGCGCCGGGAGCTGCCCTCGGGACGTGAACAGTCCTGGCAGGCGCCCCTGTACACGGAGCACACCGTCCTGGCCGGCCCCGCCCAGCGCCCCCGCCTGGTCCACGACACGCTGTGCGTCAACAAGCTGTACCGCACCGACTTCCTGCGCGATCACGGCATCCGCTTCCCCGAGGGCCGCTTCCTCTACGAGGACATCGTCTTCACCGCGCGCGTGCTGGCCACCGGCCCGCGCATCGCGCTCGTACCGGACCGGGTGTACGTGTGGCAGGTACGCCGGTCGGCCGAGCGGCTGTCGCTCTCGCTGGACCGGGGGCACGTCGACAACTGGGCGGCGCGCGTCGAGGCGTGCGCGCTGGCGTACGACATTCTGCTGGGCGCCGGGCAGAAGGAGCTGGCGCGGGCGGCACGCGCCAAGTTCCTCGACCACGAGGTGCGGATGTACGCCCGCGAGCTGGGGTTGCGCGACGCGCACTACCGGCGTGCGTGGTGGGCGCGCACCCGGGAGCACCTCGCGCGCTACGACGCGGCCGACTGGGAGCTGAACCCCGCCGCGCCCGGCCGCCTGATCGGCCGGGTCGTCCTGGAGTCGCCCGAGCCGCGCGACCTGCCCCGCCTGCGGGAACTCGCCGCCCGCCCGGCGCGCATGCTCCCGCCGTACGCCCGCACGGCCGACGGAACCCCGGTCTGGTCTCCCGACCTCCCCCAGGTCTCGCTGGCCCCCCTGCTGGACCGGCCCGTCCCCACGCTCCCGCTCGCGGTGGACGCGGAACTGCGCCCCCGCGCGGGTGCCTCGGTGCTGCGCCTGCGCTTGCACGAGCTGTACGGCAGGGTGGCCGAGGCGGACCCGCGCGAGGTGGACGTGGAGTGGCACGCGCGCGACGACGACCGTACGCGCGGGCGCACGACGGTGGCACTCACGCCCTGCGGCCCGGACACCGCGGACGCCACGGACGCCACGGACGCCGCGGACGCCGCGGGCACCTGGTCGGCCCAGGTTCCCGTCGACCTGGCGGGGCTCGGTTCGGGCACCTGGGACCTGCGGCTGACGCTCCGCTTCGCGGACGGCGAGCAGCGGGAGGTCACGGCGCACGCCCTCACGGGCGCCGGCCGACTACGCCGCCGCGCCGTCCCGAGCGCCGTGCACGGCGTACTCCTGGCACAGCCGTACGCCACGCACTCCGGCGCACTGGCGGTGCGGGTGGCGACGGGCCTGAGCGGAGTGCTGAGGGTGCTCCGCGGCCGGCTGCGCCGCCTGCTTCACTGAGACACGGGCCGACCGAAGAACGACGAGGGGATGGCCGCACATGACCTGGCTGATCACCGGCGGCGCCGGATACATCGGGGCGCACGTCGTCCGCGCGATGACCGAGGCGGGTGAGCGCACGGTCGTCTACGACGACCTGTCCACGGGGGTCGCCGAGCGCGTACCGGCCGAGGTCCCGCTGGTGCGCGGCTCGACCCTGGACGCGGAGCGGGTGACCCGCGCCCTCGCCGAGCACGGGATCACCGGGGTCGTCCATCTGGCGGCGAAGAAGCAGGTGGGCGAGTCGATGGAGCGCCCGCTGCACTACTACCGGGAGAACGTCGAGGGTCTGCGTGTCCTGCTGGAGGCGGTGACGGCGGCCCGGATCCCGTCCTTCCTCTTCTCCTCCTCGGCGGCCGTGTACGGCATGCCCGACGTCGGCCTGGTGACCGAGGAGACCCCCTGCCGGCCGCTGTCCCCCTACGGCGAGACGAAACTGGCCGGCGAATGGCTGGTGAGCGCCACGGGCCGGGCGACCGGCCTCGCCACGGCGTCGCTGCGCTACTTCAACGTGGCCGGCGCGGCTACCCCCGAACTCGCCGACACCGGCGTGTCCAACCTGATCCCGATGGTCTTCGAGCGGCTCACGGAGGGCGCGGCGCCACGGATCTTCGGCGACGACTACCCGACGCCCGACGGCACGTGCGTCCGCGACTACATCCACGTGGCCGACCTGGCCGAGGCCCACGTGACCGTCGCCCGCGCGCTGCGCTCCGCGCCGGGTGCCGACCTGACCTTCAACATCGGCCGCGGGGAGGGGGTGTCGGTCCGCGAGATGATCGACCGTGTCAACGCGGTCACCGGCTACAACCGCCCCCCGACCGTCACCCCGCGCCGCCCCGGCGACCCCGCCCGCGTGGTCGCCTCGGCCAGCCGCATCGCCACGGAACTGGGCTGGCACGCCAAGTACGACGTCCAGGACATGATCACGTCGGCATGGGAGGGCTGGGTGCGACTGCACCCGGAAGCGGCGCGGTCGTAGGCAACGCGCCGTGGGGGCCATGGTCCGTCGCCGGCTGAGGCTGCGCCGCAGGGCGGCTCACAACGCCTTCAGCGCACCCGCCGTAGCCCGCGCCAGCTTCTCCAGATACCCCTTCGGCAGCTTCGGGGACCGTACCACCACCGAGCGCCAGTACAGCGGACCGGAGATCAGATCGAGCACCAGCTCGGGGTCAAGTCCCGCCGGCACCTCCCCGCGCGCCTCCGCCGCCGCCACGATCCGGCTGGCCACCCCCTCCTGACCGTCCCGCAGCGCCTTCTGGAAGGCCTCCGCGAGGTCGGGATTGCGGGCCGCCTCGGCCTGGAGGTCGGGGATGATCTGGGACGCCACGGGGTGCCGGAGGGCGCGGGACGTGACCTCGTACAGCAGCCGCAGGTCACCCTCCAGTGAGCCGGTGTCCGGCACCGGGAACCCGGTCACCGCCAGCGCCGACACCACGTCCAGAACCAGGTGGAGCTTCGACCGCCACCGCCGGTACACCGCCGTCTTGCCGACCCCGGCCCGGCGGGCGATCCCCTCGATGGACATGCGGGCGTAGCCGACGGCGGCCAGCTCCTCGAAGACGGCCGCCCGGATGGCCTCGGTCACGTCCTCCCGGAGCACGGCAGCCCCGGCGGGCGCCCGGCGGCGCGGACGCGCCGGCGGCTCGTCGGCGGACTCGGCGGCGTTCGTCGTCATACCGCACAGCATAGGGGCGTCACGACGAAACGGTTGCGTTCCGACGTCCGTTGCGCCTACGCTCACGTTGCGACGATACGGTCCCGTCCCGACGTAAGAGAACGTGAAGAGAAGCGTAAGGAAACGCCGGGCGACGGCCACGAACGCGACGATCCCGGCGAAAGTCGGACGCAGCACCCCCGCCCCCGAGCGAAAGCAGCGGATGTGAGCCAGGTCCTCCACACACCGCCCCCGACCCAGGCCCCGGCCGCCGACGACCTCGCGGCGCTGGCCGCCCGGCACGGCCTGTCGGTCAGCGGGGCCCGCCCCTCCCTGCCGGAGTACGTCCGCCGGCTGTGGGCCCGCCGCCACTTCATCAGCGCCTTCGCCACCGCCAAGCTCACCGCGCAGTACAGCCAGGCGAAGCTCGGCCAGGTCTGGCAGGTCATGACCCCGCTGCTGAACGCGGCGGTCTACTACTTCATCTTCGGCGTGCTGCTCGGCACCAAGCACAACGTGCCCGACTACGTGCCGTTCCTGGTCACGGGCGTTTTCATCTGGACGTTCACGCAAAGCTCGATCATGGCGGGCACCCGCGCCATCTCCGGCAACCTCGGCCTCGTCCGCGCCCTGCACTTCCCGCGCGCCGCCCTGCCGATCTCCTTCGCGCTCCAGCAGCTCCAGCAGCTGCTGTTCTCGATGGCCGCGCTGATCGTCATCCTGCTCTGCTTCGGGGTTCCGGTCGCCGCCTCCTGGGTGCTGGCGCTCCCGGCCCTGGTGCTCCAGTTCACGTTCAACGCCGGGGTGTCCATGATCGTGGCGCGGATGGGTGCCAGGACCCCGGACATCGCCCAGCTCATGCCGTTCGTGCTGCGCACGTGGATGTACGTGTCCGGCGTGATGTGGAGCATCGACAAGCTGGCCAGGAAAGACGACCTGCCGCACATCGTCACCGTCCTGCTGGAGCTCAACCCGGCCGCGGTCTACATCGACCTCATGCGGTTCGCGCTGATCGACAGCTTCCACGCGCACCAGCTGCCCCCGCACGTGTGGGCGGTGGCCACCGGCTGGGCCCTGCTCGCCGGCATCGGCGGCTTCATCTACTTCTGGAAGGCTGAGGAGACGTACGGCCGTGGCTGAGAACGTGAACGACAAGGTCCCCACCGTCGTCGCCGACCGCGTCGACATCGTCTACCGGGTCAACGGCACCGGCGCGGGCCGCGGCTCCGCCACCGCCGCCCTCAACCGCATCCTGCGCCGCGAGCAGACCGAGCGGGCGGCCGGCGTACGCCGGGTGCACGCGGTGAAGAAAGTGTCGTTCGTCGCCTACAAGGGTGAGGCGATCGGGCTCATCGGGACCAACGGCTCCGGCAAGTCGACCCTGCTGAAGGCGGTCGCGGGCCTGCTCCCGGTGGAGAACGGGCACATCTACACCGACGGCCAGCCCTCCCTGCTGGGCGTCAACGCGGCCCTGATGAACGACCTCACGGGCGAGCGGAACGTCTTCCTCGGCGGCCTCGCCATGGGCATGACCCGGGAACAGATCAAGGAGCGCTACCAGGACATCGTGGACTTCTCCGGGATCAACGAGAAGGGCGACTTCATCACCCTGCCGATGCGCACCTACTCCTCCGGCATGGCCGCCCGGCTCCGCTTCTCCATCGCCGCCGCCAAGGACCACGACGTCCTGCTCATCGACGAGGCCCTGGCCACCGGCGACCGTTCCTTCCAGAAGCGCTCCGAGGCGCGGATCCGGGAACTGCGGCAGCGCGCGGGCACGGTGTTCCTGGTCAGCCACAACAACAAGTCCATCCGGGACACCTGCGAGCGGGTCCTGTGGCTGGAGCGCGGCGAACTGCGCATGGACGGGCCGACCGAGGAGGTCATGAAGGAGTACGAGGCCTTCACCGGCGACAAGAAACCGGCCCCGAAGAAGCCCGCACCGAAGGCTGCCGCCACAAAAACGGACACATCGCAACCGGACGCGCCGAAAGTCGCTCTTCCTTCCTGAGTCAGCCCTTACGCCAAGCGCAGTTATCCCTTTCATCCGCTTAATGACAGTATGTTATGAAGGGTGCGCCCGGAGACCGCGAGCCGAAGGAGTCCACTGCGATGCCCCAGCTGAGTGTGATCGTCTACGGGCCGAACGCACAGGGGCATCTGACCGAGCTTCTGGACTCCCTGGAGGCCCACCCGCTCGCCGACGCCGAGGTGATCGTCGCCGCGGTCGGCGACTGGGCCCGGGAGACGGCCGAGGGCCACGCCCCCGAGACGATCGTCGTACCGCTGCCGGACGGCACGGGTGACCCGGCGGCCAGGGCGGCCGGCGCCGCCCGCGCCTCCGGCCGCTGGCTGCACTTCGTCCACGCCAAGGACGGCCTGCCGGCCGGCGCGCCCCGCCTGATCGCCGAACGGACCGCCGAACTGGACGCCGCGGCCGCCACAGCCGCCCCGGAGCCCCCCGAGCCCGTCGACGTCCTCCTCTTCGACCACGTCACCACCACCTGGCAGACCGCCGCCCGCCCCTCCCGCGACGGCCGCCACCTCGCCGCCGTCGGCCGGGCGGCCCTGCCCCTGCACGAGGCCGTCGACCTGCTGCGACTCACCCCGCTGCTCGGCAACCGCGCCCTGCTCGCCGCCTTCTGGCAGGCCCACGAGGAGCAGCTGAACACCGACGACGAGCCGCGCGCCGCCCACGCGGCCCTGCTGCACGCCGGCCGCGTCGCCTGCCTGAACCAGCCGGCGTACGACCACCGCGTACTGCGCCCCGAGAGCCTGCCGCCGCGCGCCCCCGAGGACCGGCTCGCGCTCATCGACCGCTACGAGTCCCTGCTCCCGCTCACCAGGGACCGCCGCGGCCCCCACACGGTGCTGTACGACCTGATGGTGCGCGACCTGCTGCGCACCTTCGCCCGCGAGGACCTGCCCGCCCCGGTGGCCCGCGAGTTCTTCCACCGCGCCTCCCTGGCCGCGGTCCGCTGGCGTCCCGAGGGCCACCGGCGCCCGGCGGGCCTGGAGGGCGTACGGCACTCGCTGCTGGAGGAGGGCGCCTACGCCAAGTACCGCGCGTTCCAGGCGGCCAACCGCACCCGCCGCGCCGCCCGCAAGGCCGTACGGACCCGCAAGCGGCGCCTCGGCGCCAAGGTCCGCGACCACCAGTACCAGCGCGCCCTCGGCCGCCCCCTGGACCCCAACCTCGCCGTTTTCGCGGCCTACTGGGACCGCGGGGTCGCCTGCAACCCCGCCGCGATCGCCGCGAAACTCGCCGAACTCGCCCCGCACATCCACCCGGTGTGGGTGGTGAACAAGGAGAACGCGGCCCTGCTGCCGCCCGGCACCGACCACGTCGTCCCCGGTACCCGCCGCTACTGGGAGACCCTGGCCACCGCCACGTACCTGACGAACAACGTCAACTTCCCGAACGCGGTGGTCAAACGCCCGGGCTCCATCCACCTCCAGACCCACCACGGCACCCCGCTCAAACGCATGGGCATGGACCAGATGGACCACCCGGCCGCCGCCAAGGGCCTGGACTTCGCCGCCCTGCTGGCCCGGATCGACAAGTGGGACTACAGCGTCAGCGCCAACAGCCACTCCACCCGCATGTGGGAGCGCGCCTACCCGTCCCGCTACACCTCGCTGGACTACGGCTATCCGCGCAACGACGTCTTCTACACCGCCACGGCAGCCGACGTCCGCGCCGCCCGCGAGCGCCTCGGCATCGCCCCCGGCAGGACCGCCGTCCTCTACGCCCCCACCCACCGCGACTACGAGGCCGGCTTCACCCCCCGCCTCGACCTCGCCGCCCTCGCCGACCGCCTCGGCGAGGACACCGTCCTGCTGGTCCGCGCCCACTACTTCTACGGCGGCGCCGCCTCCCCGCTGACCGGCCTGCGCCGCTCCGGCCGGATCATCGACGTCTCCTCCTACGACCCCGTCGAGGAACTCTGCCTGGCCGCCGACGCGCTGGTCACGGACTACTCCTCGATCATGTTCGACTACGCCAACCTGGACCGCCCGATCGTCGTCTACGCCGACGACTGGGAGACGTACCGCACCACCCGCGGCGTCTACTTCGACCTGATGGCCGAACACCCCGGCCAGGTCGCCCGCACCCAGGAGGAACTCGCGGAGATCTTCGTCTCCGGCGCCTGGCGCGACGACAGCGCGGCCAAGGCGCGGGCCGCGTTCCGGCGCCGGTTCTGCGAGTACGACGACGGGCGCGCCGCCGAACGGGTCGTACGCCGGGTGTTCCTGGGCGAACCGGAGGAGTCGCTGCCACCCGTGCTCCCCATCGAGGACCGCACCCCCGCCCCGACGCCCGAGGAGGCCACGGCATGACCATCCCCGACGTCACGGTCACGGTCATCGTCTTCAACGACGCGGCCCGCCTCCCCCGCGCGGTCGCCTCGCTGCGCGCCCAGACGCACGCGAACATCGAGATCGTCATCAGCGACGACCACTCGACCGACGACACCCCGCGGGTGGCCCGGGAGCTGGCCGCCCAGGACCACCGCATCCGCTACATCCGGCTGCCGGAGAACAGCGGCGGGTGCAGCGCACCGCGCAACCGGGCCATCGAGATCGCCCGGGCGCCGTACCTGATGTTCCTCGACAGCGACGACGAACTGCCGCCGCGGGCCGTGGAGCTGCTGCTCGCCGCGCACCGGGAGCGGGAGGTGGACTTCGCCATGGGCGCGGTCCGCCGGGTCCGGGTGGACAACGGCCGCCGCTCGACCTGGATGCCGCACCTGGTCAGCGAGCGCCGCACGGTCGAGGGCATCGAGCAGGACCCCCGTCTCCTCTTCGAGCACCTGTCGACCAGCAAGATGTACGCCCGCGCCTTCCTGGACCGCCACCAGCTGCGCTTCCCCGAGGGCATCCACTACGAGGACCAGCTGTTCTCGGCGCAGGCGTACTGCCTGGCGAAGGCGTTCACGATCATCCCGGAGCCGGTGTACGTCTGGTACATCGAGCCGTTCGCCGCGGCGGCCTCCGCCTCCATCTCCAACCAGCGGCACAAGATCTCCAACGTGCGCGACCGGGTGCATGTGCAGCGGCTGATCGACGACTTCCTGGTGAGCAGCGGGCACGCGGGGCTGCGGGAGGACAAGGACTACAAGTTCCTCAAGCACGACTTCCGGATGTACGCGGGCGACCTGCCGTACCGGGACGAGGAGTGGCTGGCGTCCTTCGCGGACATCATGAACCCCTACCTGGACACGCTCTCCCCCGACGCCTACGCCCGGCTGCCCCGCGCCGAGCGGGTGGTGCTGGAGCTGCTGCGGGACGGCCGCACGGCCGAGGCCCGGCTGGCGGCACGCGGGCTGGGGCACGCGGTGGCGCCGCGGCAGGTGACCACGGACGGTACAGGGGTCCCGTACTGGGGCGACAGGGTCCCGTCGACGGACCGCGCCCGCCGCGAACTGGACGTGTCCGAGCTGGAGTTGGACACACGGCCCTTCCCCACGGCCCACTTCCGCCACGAGATCACGGAGCTGACACCCGGCCCCGGCGCCTCGTTGACCCTCACGATCCGCACGTACGACCCCGGCCTGCGCCTGCCGGTCGGCCCCCAGCGCGCGTCCCTGCTCCTCACCCCCGGCAGACGCCGCATGACGGTGCCCTTCCGCCTGGACCCGGTCCGCCCGGGCGTCTTCGAAGGCACGGTCCGCCTGGACCTCGCGTCGGCCCCGGTCCCGCTGCACGGCTTCGCGGGCGTACGACACCCCCTGCTCCGCCTGGACCAGCAGGGCCTGTCCAACTCGGCCCTGCTCCTCGCCCCGCTGGACTTCCCGACCCGCACGATCCGCATCCCCTACCACTCCGGCGCCGCCCCCCACCAGGTGACCCTCGAACCAGAGTCCCGCAACCCCGGCCGCCTACAGCTCCGCTGGACTCCGGTGGGGGTGACGGCCCAGGTCACCCGACCTCTGATCCGCAGGATCGCCCGGCCCCGGGTACGGAGCGCTGCGCGGCTGGTGGCGAGTGCGCTGAAGTAAGGGGCGTTTCGGAGCGCCGGCGCCCCTTCGGGGCGCTACAGCTCAGGGCACCACTCGGTACAGGGTCTGGCCGCCCGGGCCCACCGCCACCGTGCGGAGCCACGGCGCCGGGCTGCCCCCCACGACCCATTTCACCCCGTACTCCCGCAGAATCCCCCGCCGCTCCGCACCCCCCGTCGCCGTCGAGAAGTACCGCTCCACCGCCGCCTCCCTCCGCCCCGCATCCGAAAGGAACACATCGGGATACCCCGGCGCCACGGTGTACGCCCCGTACGCCGGGATCTGCCGAGCCGGAAACGTACGAGCCATCACCACATCCCCGTACCGCACCCCCGCCCGCACGATCCACTGGTACCCCACCCACGGCACCCGGTACTTCTCCGCGACCACCCCCGGCAGCGCGTCCCGCGGCACCACGTACCCGAGCGTCCCGGCCTGCGTCCACGCCCCGGCCGCCAGCGCGGCGAGCAGCAGGCACGCCCACCCCCTCCGCACCACGGCCCGCCCCGCCGATACCACCTCGACCGCGGCCGCGAGCTGCGCCGGGACGAGCGCGGCGGGCAGGGCGCGGCCCCAGGAGTAGTGGCCGGTGAGGCCCCCGGCCGCGAACACCAGCGCGCCGGACAGGAAGAAGAGGACCAGCGGGTCGCGGTGGTCCCGGCGCCAGCGGAAGCCCAGCGCCACCACCCCGAGCAGTACGAACCCGAACCGCGCGGCCAGGTCCTCGTACAGCGGCCGGTGGATGGCCTCCAGGTCCGCGCCGGCGGAGAACAGCGCGAAGAAGTCGTAGTACGGCCAGAGCCACAGCACCACCAGCCCCAGGAGCAGCCCGGAGCCGAGCCGGAGCAGCACACCGCGCGCCGGCCGTGCCGCGAGCACCATGGCCAGCCCGCCCAACGACGCCACGACACCCGTGAACTGGTGGCACAGCAGGATCAGCGCCCACAGCACGCCCAGGCCCAGGCACGCCCCCCGTCCGGCGGCCGAGCCGCGCACCGTCCGCGTCAGCCAGGACCAGAAGTGGAAGGTGAGCCCGAGCGCGAACACGCTGGGGTACGACACCGTCAGCGCGAGGGAGTTCAGCCCGAGGAAGCCGCTCCAGTTGAACAGCAGCGGGCCCCAGAGGAGCAGCAGGCTCAGGAAGGCCAGCGCGGGGGCGGCGCGGTGGTCGCTGAGGGTGCGGACGTAGCGCCGTACCCCGGTCACCAGCAGGCCCAGTCCGGCGAGCGCGGCCAGGCGCAGGACCACGAAGACCGACAGGCCCGTCACCTTGGCGACGGTGCCGAGCAGCAGCATCCAGGGTGAGTAGTACGGGCTCGGCGTGTCGGCGTCGACCAGCGGGTTCCCGGGGTGCAGCAGGCTGTGCCCCAGGCGCTGGACGGTTGCCGCGTGCATGCCGAGGTCGCCCGCCCAGGGGAGGCGGACGACGACCAGGAGCAGCAGCACCACGACGAGCGCGGCGGCGATCTGCGGCAGCTCCCGGCCGGCGCGCGACGCGGAGCTGCTCGATGGTGCCGTGGGGCTCACCTGTTCGGTGTCGGACGGCGCGGTGTGCACACCGTCGACCCTAAAGCAGGCGCCCCCGGTGCACTGCCGGGGGCGCCTGTCGTGTCGTACCGCTACGAGTGCGTGCGCAGCAGCGTCCGCATCGTCCGCATCGCCACCGACAGGTTGGCGAGGTCGAAGGAGTCCGACCCGCGGATCTCGTCCAGCGTGGTGCGCGCCCGGCTCAGGATCGCGCTGTTCTTCTGCTCCCAGGCCTTGAACCGCTGCTCCGGCGTCGAGGTCCCGTTGCCCACCGCGAGGATGTCCGCGGTGAGGGCCGCGTGGGCCGCGTACAGGTCCTCGCGGATGGAGGCGCGGGCCATGGACTGCCAGCGGTCGGCGCGGGGCAGCTCGATGATGCGGTCCATGAGCTGGGTGATGTGCAGCCGGTCGGCGAGGTCGTAGTAGACCTCGGCGACGTCCAGCGGCTCCTTGCCCATGCGGTCGGCCACCGACACGATGTCCAGGCTCGGGAAGGCGGAGGAGAAGCCGGCCACGCGGGTGGCGAGTTCGTCCGGGACTCCGGCCGCGGACAGCTCGTCGTACACGTGCTGGTACCACTCCAGGTCCGCGCCGCGCAGCAGCTTCGGCAGCTCCTGCCAGACCCGCTCGACCCGCTCGGCGAAGAACTCGACCGTCTCGGCGAGCTGCAGCGGCTGCGGCCGGTTGTTGAGCAGCCAGCGGGTGCCGCGCTCGACCAGGCGGCGCGAGTGGAGGCGGATGCGGGTCTGGACGGCGGCGTCGACCTTGTTGTCCAGGGCCTCGACCGCGTCCCACACCGGTGCCGAGCAGAAGATCGCGCGGGCCGCGGTCTGGGCGCGGACGATCTCCTCCAGGGAGGCTCCGGTCTCCTCGCGCAGCCGGTGCAGATACGTCGTACCGCCCGTGTTGACCGTGTCGTTGACCAGCACGGTCGTGGTGATCTCGCGGCGCAGCGGGTGGTTGTCGATCGCCTCGGCGAACCGCTCGCGCAGGGCCGTCGGGAAGTAGGCGTGCAGCAGGCCGCGCAGGTACGGGTCGTCCGGCAGCGAGGTGTGCAGCAGCTCCTCGGCGACCGTGATCTTCGTGTACGCCAGGACGACGGCCGTCTCCGGGCCGGTCAGACCCTGGCCACCGGCGAGGCGCTCGCGGATCTGACGGTCGGTGGGCAGGAACTCCAGCGCCCGGTCCAGGTGGCCCTCGCGCACCAGGTGGCGGATGAACCGCTGCTGGGCGTGGAGCATGTCCTTGGCCTGGAACAGGGCGTTGGCCAGGGCGGTGTTCTGCGCGTAGTTGTTGCGCAGGACCAGCGCGCCGACCTCGTCGGTCATCTCGGCGAGCAGCTTGTTGCGCTGCTTGACGGTCATGTCGCCGTCCGCGACCAGGCCGTTCAGCAGGATCTTGATGTTCACCTCGTGGTCGGAGGTGTCCACACCGGCGCTGTTGTCGATCGCGTCGGTGTTGATCCGGCCGCCGTGCAGCGCGAACTCGATCCGGCCGAGCTGGGTCAGGCCCAGGTTGCCGCCCTCGCCGACGACCTTGACCCTGAGGTCCTTGCCGTCGACGCGGATCGCGTCGTTGGCCTTGTCGCCGACGTCGGCGTTCGACTCCGTGGACGCCTTCACGTACGTGCCGATGCCGCCGTTCCACAGCAGGTCCACCGGCGCCTTGAGGATCGTCTTCATCAGGTCCGCCGGGGTCATCTTGGTGACCTTGCCCTCGATGCCGAGGGCCTCGCGGATGTGGCTGTTGAGCGGGATCGACTTGGCCGTGCGCGGGAAGATCCCGCCGCCCGCCGACAGCAGATCGGTGTTGTAGTCGGCCCAGCTGGAGCGGGGCAGCTCGAACAGGCGGCGGCGCTCGGCGTAGGAAACGGCCGCGTCCGGGGTGGGGTCGATGAAGATGTGCCGGTGGTCGAAGGCGGCGACCAGGCGGATGTGCTCGGAGAGCAGCATGCCGTTGCCGAACACGTCACCGGACATGTCACCGATGCCGACGACCGTGAAGTCCTCGCTCTGCGTGTCCACGCCCAGCTCGCGGAAGTGCCGCTTGACGGACTCCCAGGCGCCACGCGCGGTGATGCCCATGCCCTTGTGGTCGTAGCCGGCCGAACCGCCGGAGGCGAAGGCGTCGCCGAGCCAGAAGTTGTAGGTGTTCGCGACCTCGTTGGCGATGTCCGAGAAGGTCGCGGTGCCCTTGTCGGCGGCGACCACCAGGTAGGTGTCGTCGCCGTCGTGCCGGACCACGTCCTGCGGCGGCACGACCTCGCCGGCCACCATGTTGTCGGTGATGTCCAGCAGCGCCGAGATGAACGTCTTGTAGCTGGCGATGCCCTCGGCGAGCCACGCGTCGCGGTCCACGCCCGGGTCCGGCAGCTGCTTGGCGACGAAGCCGCCCTTGGCGCCGACCGGCACGATGACGGTGTTCTTCACCATCTGCGCCTTGACCAGGCCGAGGATCTCGGTGCGGAAGTCCTCACGCCGGTCGGACCAGCGCAGACCACCGCGTGCGACCTTGCCGAAGCGCAGGTGCACGCCCTCCACGCGCGGCGAGTACACCCAGATCTCGTACGCCGGGCGCGGCGCGGGCAGGTCCGGGATGGCCTGCGGGTCGAACTTCATGGAGACGTAGTCGTGCGGCTGGCCGCCGAGCGCCTCCTGGAAGAAGTTGGTGCGCAGGGTCGCCTTGATGACGGTCAGGAAGGACCGCAGGATGCGGTCCTCGTCCAGGCTGGCCACCTGCTCCAGGGCCGCGTCCAGCTCCTCCAGCAGGGCGTCGGTGATCTCCAGGCCGGCCTGCTGCCGGTCCGGGGACATCCGCGCCTCGAACAGGGAGACCAGCAGCCGGGTGGTGTGGACGTTGTTGCGGAGGGTGTCCTCCATGTAGTCCTGCGAGAAGGTCGAGCCGGCCTGCCGCAGGTACTTGGCGTAGGCGCGCAGCACCATCGCCTGCCGCCAGTTCAGCCCGGCGCTCAGCACCAGGGCGTTGAAGCCGTCGTTCTCGGCCTTGCCGGTCCAGGTCGCGGCGAACGCGTCCTGGAACCGCTCGCGGGCGTCGTCGCCGGCGTATTCCCCGCTGACGCTCACCGCCTTGGGCATGCGCAGACCGAAGTCGTAGATCCAGGCGGTGGTGCGGTCGGCGCAGCGCAGTTCGTACGGCCGCTCGTCGGTGACCTCGACGCCGAGCCGGCTCAGCACCGGCAGCACCTTGGAGAGGGAGACCGAGCCGCCCTTCTGGTAGATCTTGAAGCGGCGCTCGTCGGGCGCGGCGCCCACCGGCTCGTACAGGCTCAGCGAGAAGGTCTTGTCCTCGCCGAGCTGCTCCATGTGGACCAGGTCGGCGACCGCCGCGCGCGGGCTGTGGTCGGCCTTGTAGCCCTCGGGGAAGGCGTGGTTGTAGCGGCGCAGCACCTCGGCCGCGCGCTCCTCGCCGCACTCGGCGGTCAGCGCCTCGGCGAACGCGTCGGCCCAGGAGCGGGCCGCCTCGACCAGGCGGGCCTCGATGCGTTCCTTGTCGCTGTCCGACAGCTCGGGCAGCTCGGTGCCCTGCGGGACCCGGACGACGAAGTGCAGCCGGGACAGGATCGACTCGGTGTTCCAGGCGGTGAAGTCGACGCTGGTGCCGCCCAGCTCCTCCTTCAGGATGTCGATGATCCTGAGGCGGACGCCGGTGGTGTAGCGGTCGCGCGGGAGGTAGACGAGGGCCGAGTAGTAGCGGCCGTACTCGTCCTGGCGCAGGTACAGCCGCAGCCGGCGGCGTTCCTGCAGGTAGAGCACGCTCGTGACGATGGACTGCAGTTCGGCGACCGGGGTCTGGAACAGCTCGTCGCGCGGGTAGGTCTCCAGGATCTGGAGCAGGTCGCGGCCGTCGTGGCTGTTGGGCGAGAACCCGGCGCGCTCCAGCACCTCGTCCACCTTGCGGCGGATGACGGGGACGCGGCGCACGGACTCGGTGTAGGCGGCGGAGGAGAACAGGCCGAGGAAGCGGCGCTCACCGACGACGTTGCCGTCCGCGTCGAACTTCTTGACGCCGATGTAGTCCAGGTACGACGGCCGGTGCACGGTGGCCCGGCTGTTGGCCTTGGTCAGCACCAGCAGCTTGTGCTCGCGGGCCTTGGCGCGGGCGTCGGCCGGGAGCCGCTCGAAGGACGGGCTGACGGGGTGCTGGTCGTCCTGCGCGTGGTGCGGGTCCGAGCGCAGTATGCCGAGACCGGTGCCGGGGACGGCGGCGAGGGTGTCGTCGTCGCGCAGCTGGTACTCGCGGTAGCCGAGGAAGGTGAAGTGGTCCGCGGCCAGCCAGTGCAGCAGCTCGCGGGCCTCCTCGACCTCGGGCCGGGGCAGGTCGCCGGGGACGGGCTCGCTCTCCAGGTCGTCGGCGATCCGGGTCGCCGCGTCCCGCATCTTCTCCCAGTCCTCGACGGCCTCGCGGACGTCGGACAGGACGCGCAGCAGGTCGGCGGTGATCTGCTTGAGGTCGGCGCGGTCGGTCTCCCGGTCGATCTCGACGTGGATCCAGGACTCGATGTGCGCGTCGTGCGGGAGGTCGCCGGTGAGCCCGGTGGACTGGGTCGGCAGCACCTCGATCAGCTTGCCGGTCAGATCGCGCCGGACGACGAACTGCGGGTGGATGACGACGTGGATGCCACGCCCCTGCCGGGTCAGCTCATTGGTGACCGAGTCGACGAGGAAGGGCATGTCGTCGGTGACGACCTCCACGACGGTGTGGCTGCAGGTCCACCCGTTCTCCTCCACGGTGGGGGTGTGCACCCGGACGTTCGCGGTGCCCTGCGGGCGGTTCTCGGCGAGACGGTAGTGCGAGACCGCGGCGCCGAAGACGTCGACCGGGTCGCGGTCGGCGAGGTCTTCCGGGGCGGTGTGCAGGTAGTAACGCTGGAGGAACGCGAGCACGGATTCGCTGTCCGGGGTGCCGGGGGTGCCCTCGCTCGTCGTCCCGGTCGGTAGGTGCCCCCCGACCGGGCTGTTCTCAGCTACCCGGGCGGCCCGTTCGAGCAGCTCGGCCTTGGCTTCGTCCAGCTTGGTCTGCATTGTCCTCTGGCTCCTGTCGCGCGCCGTTGCGTGACGTAGAAGGAAGTACGGTCTCTTTCCCTCCGGCTCGACGCCACGGCCCGGGGTGTCCGGTCCGATCCGACGCTATGCCGCGAGGTGAGATGAGCGGGGGGTATTCGGCCATTCTCGGCATGCCCGTCGACTGCGACGCTGCGCTCGGCACCGCCGTGTCCCGGAGCGTCCTCGGCGTCCTGGGGGCGTCGGCGCCCCCGTCCCGCCCGCGAAGACCAGCGACCGCCGCCCGGTCACGGAGGTGTTCCGTGCAACCCGGGCGCAGGGCAGGAGCAGGATCGCCCCCGCGAGCTATCGCGCTGATCACGCCACAAGGCTATCGCCACTTACCCGGGGCCCGTCATGAGCCGTATGTGTACAAAACCGAGGGGTGAAGTTTGACGTTCTGCACAGCGGCGGGGCGGGGGCGCGTGGCGTAACCGGTCGCGCCGCCGCGCCCCCGGACGCACTCTGAAAAGGACCGGGCCCTCTTGGCAAGCGCGCCCGGCGGGGGCACGGTGCCCGGAGTCCCACCGCAGAGCCCGGAGTACGACCGGAGGAGCCGACATGCCCACGAAGATCCTCATCGTCACCGGCGACGCAGCGGAGTCCCTGGAGGTCCTCTACCCCTACCAGCGGCTGCTGGAGGAAGGGTACGAGGTCCACATCGCGGCCCCCACCCGCAAGACCCTCCGTTTCGTCGTCCACGACTTCGAACCCGGCTACGACACCTACACCGAGAAGCCCGGCTACACCTGGCCCGCCGACCTGGCCTTCTCCGAGGTCGACCCCGGTGACTACGCGGCCCTCGTCATCCCCGGCGGCCGGGCCCCCGAGTACCTGCGCAACGACGCCGAACTCCGCAAGATCCTCAAGGCCTTCTTCGACGCGGACAAGCCGGTCGCGCAGATCTGCCACGGCCCGCTGCTCACCGCCGCGATCGACTCCCTCCGGGGCCGCCGTGTCACGGCGTACCCCGCGCTGGAGCCGGACATGCAGGCCGCGGGAGCGGGCTTCCAGGACACGGAGGCGGTCGTCGACGGCACCCTGGTCTCGTCCCGCGCGTGGCCGGACCATCCGGCTTGGATGCGGGAGTTCTTGGGGGTGCTGCGGACCAAGGCACCGGTGAGCTGAAGGGTTTTTGGGGCCGTGGACGCGCCGTCGCGCAGACGGTGCGCCCCCGGCTGCCGGTCCGTGGTGCTCGCCTCGCGCGGTTCCCTGTGCCCCTGGGGAACCGCAGCACAGGACGCCGAGAAGTCCCCCTCCGGCTACGCCGCTATCCGCCGCGCCTCCGCCACCGCCTCGGCCAACGTGTCCACCACCGGCACCCCCGCTCCCTCCAGACTCTCCCGGCTGTGCGACCCCCCGCTGTACAGCACAGCCCGTGCCCCCACATACCCCGCGGCGACCGCGTCGTCCGCCGCGTCCCCGATCACCACGGTCCGCTCCGGCGCCACCGCCCCCGCCAGCGCCTCCAGATGCCGCACCATGTGCTCGGCCTTGCTGCCCCCGGACGGCCCCGTCCGCCCGTCGACCCGTATGAAGTGCGCCTCGATCCCGAAGCCCCGTACCAGCGGCACCAGTTCCTCGTGCCCGTACATGCTCAGCAGCGACTGGCTGTGCCCCGCCGACCGCCACCCTGCGAGCAGCTCCTCCGCGCCCTCGGTCAGCGAACACCGCACCCGGTGCTCGGCGTAGTACCGGTGGAAGACCCCGTCCATCAGCTCCCACTCGACGTCGGTCGGCAGCCGGCCGAGCAGCCGCTCGTAGAACTTCGGCACCGGTACGCAGTACAGCGCCCGGTACTGCTCCAGCGTGATCGGCGCGAGCCCCAGCTCGGCGAAGGCCGCGTTCGTCGCCCCGATGATCGCGTCATTGTCGTGGAACAGCGTCCCGTTCCAGTCCCAGACGATGTGCGCGCTTCCGTGCATCCCCATGTCCAAGACCGTACCCGCCACCACTGACAATCACGGCGCCACCCGGCATCGGCCCAGGTCAGCCCTGCCCGACGAGGTTGGGGATCTCCTGCGTGGCGTACCACAGCAGCTCGTGGTCGTCCGCCTCGTCCACGACGAACTGCGCGTCGTCGTCCCCGCCGTCCGCCGCCTCCAGCGCGTCCGCCGCCGCGGCCACGTCCGGCTCCGCGTCCTCGGCGTCGACGTGCACGGAGGCCGCCTTCGCGAGCGGCACCGGCACCGTCACGGTGACCTCGCCGAGGGCGGACGGTTCCAGCCCGCGGCCGGGGTCGGCGCTCACGGCGCCGTCGGACACGTCCACGGCGATCACGACCCGGCGCCGTACCGCGTCCGGGTCCGCCGCCAGCAGCCGCAGCGAGGCCAGCGCGGCCCGGCCGAGCGCCGCGTACTCCAGCTCCTCGATGTCCTCGGAGAGGTACCACTCGCGGAGCGCGGGCGTGACGGCGTACGCGACGAGGGGACCGCTCCCCAGCTCACCCGTCTTGTGCGCCTCGGCGAGAGCGGGGAGGGTCAGGGGGACGTAGACGCGCATGCTGGCCGCTCTTTCCTGTTCCTGGTGAAGGCTCCGCTGGGGCCTCGGGGAGGGCGGCTGGCGCGTCTCCCGAAGGGGCCTTCAGGATACGTGCGCCGTCCCCTTTCGGGCGCCTGCCCGCCCCCGTGGAGGCGTCCACTCCGCGCCCGGTGTTCACCCTGTCCCGCCGCCTGCCCACGGGGTTCCCGCCTCCCCGTACCCCTCGGATAGGTGAACATTCCGGGCCCCCTCCCGCCCGCCTCCGTCTCCTTGCCCACCCCTCCGGCACCCCGTACAAGATCCCCACCAGCGAGTTACCGCCCGGTATCCCCGGGCCCCGCCCGAACGGGGACCCCCATGAACAAGGTCATGAGCCGTACCGCCCAGCCCCGCCCGCGGCACCGCCCGCCGACCCGCCGCGACTCCCGCCGCCCCGGCGGCGCCCCACCCCGCACGCCCAGCCGTCCGGCGGCCACGCGGGCACAGACGGTCCGTACGCCGCCCGGAACGGCCGCCGGGCAGCCACGGCCCACCGACCTCTTCGCCGAGCGTCTGCTGGCCGTCCTGAGCGGCCAGCGCCCCGTCCACTGGATGCTCCGGCACACCGCCGGCCACGCCTACGACGAACTGGCCCGCCTGGCCGCACGCAGGCCCCTGCGCACCCTCGGCGCCCGCCCCGTCGTCCACGACATCGGCTACTACGTCCCCAGCGAGGGCGCCCTGGAGGTCTTCGCCCGCATCGCCGCCGGCGACCGACTCCGCGCCATGGCCTTCCGCCTGGAACGCGGCAAGGACCTCCGCTGGCGCTGCACAGCGGTGGAAACGGGCACGCCGTAGCGCCGCCGACAGCGCCGCTGGTGCGGCACCGGTGGGCACACAGAAGGGCCGGGCCCCCGAAAGGAGACCCGGCCCTTCTCAAACGCCGGCGTTACTTCTTCCGGCGCCGGCCGCCCTTGGCCTGCCGCCGCCGCTCGGCCCGCGTCAGCCCGTCCGACTCGGACCGCACCGGCTCCTCGTCCTCGAGGTCACGCTCGACGACGCCGCCCTCACCGTCCACCGTAGGCGCGGAGAAGTGCAGATCCCGCCGCTGCGGAACGTCCAGCCCCTTCGCACGGATCTCGGGACGCGCGCCCGCCTGCGCCGGCACCGTGTCCTGCACGCCCTCGCCCACCGGCTGGGCCTCCTCGACCGGCACCTCCTCGACCTGCTGCTCGACCTGGACCTCCAGGTTGAACAGGTAGCCGACGGACTCCTCCTTGATGCCGTCCATCATGGCGCTGAACATGTCGAAGCCCTCGCGCTGGTACTCGACCAGCGGGTCCTTCTGCGCCATCGCGCGCAGGCCGATGCCCTCCTGGAGGTAGTCCATCTCGTAGAGGTGCTCGCGCCACTTGCGGTCCAGGACCGACAGCACGACCCGCCGCTCCAGCTCACGCATGATCTCGGAACCGAGCTGCGCCTCACGGGCCTCGTACTGCTCGTGGATGTCCTCCTTGATGGACTCCTCGATGAACTCGGCGGTCAGACCGGCCCGGTCGCCGGCCGCCTCCTCCAGCTCCTCGATGGTGATCTTCACCGGGTACAGCTGCCGGAAGGCACCCCACAGCCGGTCCAGGTCCCAGTCCTCGGGAAAGCCCTCGGAGGTCTCGGCGCGGACGTACGCCTCGATCGTGTCGTCCATGAAGTGCTGGATCTGCTCGTGCAGGTCCTCGCCCTCCAGGACGCGCCGGCGCTCGCCGTAGATGACCTCGCGCTGCCGGTTGAGCACCTCGTCGTACTTCAGGACGTTCTTACGGGTCTCGAAGTTCTGCTGCTCGACCTGCGACTGCGCGGACGCGATCGCGCGCGTGACCATCTTGTTCTCGATCGGCACGTCGTCGGGCACGTTGGCCATCGACATCACGCGCTCGACCATCTGGGCCTTGAACAGGCGCATCAGGTCGTCGCCGAGGGAGAGGTAGAAGCGGGACTCGCCCGGGTCGCCCTGACGGCCGGAACGGCCGCGCAGCTGGTTGTCGATGCGCCGCGACTCGTGCCGCTCGGTGCCGAGGACGTAGAGGCCGCCCAGCTCCTCGACCTCCTCCTTCTCCGCCTTGACGGCCTGCTCGGCCTTCTCCAGGGCGGCGGGCAGGGCAGCGGCCCACTCCTCGATGTGCTCCTCGGGGTCGAGGCCGCGCTGGCGCAGCTCCGCCTCGGCGAGGTCCTCGGGGTTGCCGCCGAGCTTGATGTCCGTACCACGGCCGGCCATGTTGGTGGCCACCGTCACGGCGCCCTTGCGGCCGGCCTGGGCGACGATCTGCGCCTCGCGCTCGTGGTGCTTGGCGTTCAGCACCTCGTGCTGGATGCCGCGCTTGCTGAGCTGCTGCGAGAGGTACTCCGACTTCTCGACGGAGGTGGTGCCGACGAGGATCGGCTGGCCCTTCTCGTGCTTCTCGGCGATGTCGTCCACGACCGCCTCGAACTTGGCCACCTCGGTGCGGTAGATCAGGTCCGACTGGTCCTTGCGGATCATCGGCTTGTTGGTCGGGATCGGGACCACGCCGAGCTTGTAGATCTGGTGGAACTCGGCGGCCTCGGTCATCGCCGTACCGGTCATGCCGGAGAGCTTCTTGTAGAGGCGGAAGAAGTTCTGCAGGGTGATCGTGGCGAGCGTCTGGTTCTCGTCCTTGATGTCCACCCCTTCCTTCGCCTCGATCGCCTGGTGCATGCCCTCGTTGTAGCGGCGGCCGGCGAGGATACGGCCGGTGTGCTCGTCAACGATCATGACCTCGCCGTCGATGACGACGTAGTCCTTGTCCTTCTTGAAGAGTTCCTTGGCCTTGATCGCGTTGTTCAGGTAACCCACGAGCGGGGTGTTCACCGACTCGTAGAGGTTGTCGATGCCCAGCCAGTCCTCGACCTTGCTGACACCGGACTCGTGGATGGCGACCGTGCGCTTCTTCTCGTCGACGTCGTAGTCGCCGGTCTCCTCGATGCCCTTCAGCGGGTTGCCTGCCTCGCCGCGCTTGAGGCGCGTGACCAGCTTGGCGAAGTCGCCGTACCACTTGGTGGCCTGGTCGGCCGGGCCGGAGATGATCAGCGGCGTGCGGGCCTCGTCGATGAGGATGGAGTCGACCTCGTCCACGATGGCGAAGTTGTGGCCGCGCTGCACCAGCTCGTCCTTCGACCACGCCATGTTGTCGCGCAGGTAGTCGAAGCCGAACTCGTTGTTCGTGCCGTAGGTGATGTCGCACGCGTACTGCTCGCGGCGCTGAGCCGGCGTCATGTTGGCGAGGATGCAGCCGACGGACAGGCCCAGGAACTTGTGGACGCGGCCCATCATCTCGGAGTCGCGCTCGGCCAGGTAGTCGTTGACCGTGATGAGGTGGACGCCGTCCCCGGACAGGGCGTTGAGATACGCGGGCAGCGTGCCGACGAGGGTCTTGCCCTCACCGGTCTTCATCTCGGCCACATAGCCGAGGTGGAGCGCGGCACCGCCCATCAGCTGCACGTCGTAGTGCCGCTGGCCGAGGACGCGCTTGGCGGCCTCGCGCACGGTGGCGAACGCCTCGGGGAGCAGGTCGTCCAGGCTCTCACCTTCGGCGTAGCGCTGCTGGTACTCCGCGGTGAGGGCCCGCAGCTCGGCGTCGGAGAGGTCGACGAAGTCCTCTTCGATGGAGTTGACCTGGTCCGCGATGCGGTGCAGCTTGCGCAGGATCTTGCCTTCGCCTGCACGCATGATCTTCGAGAGGACGGACACGGGGGCTGGTCTCCTTGCCGGTCGGGCCTGGGACGGTCGGTTTTCCTTCTGACGTACTGAGCAACGGCCATCGTATGCGAGGACCCGGCTGCGCCGGGAGGCCTGGCGGCCCGACGGCTGCTTCACCCGGGACAACGGACGGTGCATCCGGATAGTGCCGCATCGAGGCACGGAATTACGCGAAATGTGATCGCCTGCTCACGCATCGCGAAAATCCATGACTCCGGACGGGCGTCCCGAGCAGAATCGGCCGATGGAACCCGTCACGCTCACCACGGACCGTCTCCTGCTGCGCCCGGTCGGCCCCCGCGACACCGACGCGGTGTACGAGGCCGTGCAGGATCCCGACATCCGGCGCTGGACGACGGTCCCCTCGCCCTATCTGCCGGAACACGCGATCAGCTTCACCGAGCAGGTCGTCCCCGACGGCTGGTCGCAGGGGTCGATGTTCACCTTCGGCGTCTTTCTCGGCGGCGGCGAGCTGGCCGGCATGCTCGCCCTCACGATGCGCTCGCTGGGCACGGCCGAGATCGGCTTCTGGGCGGCCAAGGAGCACCGCGGCCGCGGGTATGTCGTGGAGGCCGCGCTCACCGCCTGCCGGTGGGTGTTCACCGAGGTCGGTGTCGACCGTGTCGAGTGGCGGGCCGAGGTCGGCAACCACGCCTCCCGCGCGGTGGCGGAACGCGCGGGCTTCACGATCGAGGGCACCCTGCGCTCCGGCATCAACAACAAGGGGGTGCGCCGGGACTGCTGGGTCGGCTCCCTGCTCCCCTCGGACCTGGGCCTGCCCTCCACGGCGCCGTACCTGCCCGCGCGTTCCTGAGCCCCGCGCCCGGGACGGTCCTGGTGAACGCGCAGGTCGTCGCGGACTGTCAGTGGCACCCTTTATCGTCCGGCACATGACGACCCAGCCGCGCCCCACCACCACGCTCACCGCGGACGACGCCCGCCGGATCGCCCTGCGGGCCCAGGGCCTGCTCGGCGCGCCCGACCGGCGCGCGGGTGTCCGCGGGGTGCTGCGCCACCTCGGCGCGGTGCAGCTCGACACCATCTCGGTCCTCGCCCGCTCCCACGAGCTGGTGCCGTACGCCCGGCTGGGCGCGGTCGGCCGCCAGACCGTGGAGGCCGCGTACTGGACGGACGCCCACGCGTTCGAGTACTGGTCGCACGCGGCCTGCATCCTGCCCATCGAGGAGTGGCCGCACTTCGCCTTCCGCCGCCGCGCCTACCGCGACCGCCCGCACTGGCACCACGAACTCCCCGACGGCGCCTACGACCAGGTCATCAAGCAGCTCCGCACCGAGGGCCCGCTGACCGCCACGGAACTGGGCGGCGCGAAGAAGACGAACGACTGGTGGGACTGGTCGGGCACGAAGGTCGCCGTGGAGCGCGCGCTGATGTACGGCGAGGTGGTGTGCGTGGAGCGGCGCGGCTGGAAGCGGGTGTACGACCTCGCCGAGCGCGCGGTCCCGGCCGCGTTGCTGCACGACGAGCTGGACGACACCGAGTGTCTGCGCCGACTGGTCCGGCTGGCGGGCGAGTCGCTCGGGGTCGGCACGCGCGCGGACATCGCCGACTACCACCGTCTCAAGGCCGAGCAGGTCGACGCGGTGATCGCGGACTCGGGGCTGGTACCGGTCGAGGTCGAGGGCTGGGGCAGGCCGGCCTGGGCGGATCCGGCGGCCCTGGCGACGCCGCCGCGGGGCCGGCACCGCACCACGCTGCTGTCGCCGTTCGACTCGCTGATCTGGGAGCGGGCGCGCACGGAGCGGATCTTCGGTTTCACCCACCGGTTGGAGGCGTACGTCCCCAAGCCCAAGCGGGTCCACGGCTACTTCGCGATGCCGGTGCTCGCGGGCGGCCGGCTGGTCGGGCGTGTCGATCCGGCCCGGGAGGGCCGCACGCTGGTGGCCAAGCAGGTCACCCTGGACGGCCCGAAGGCGGTCCCGGCGGTCGCCCAGGCCCTGGTCGAGGCGGCGGCATGGGTGAACTGCACGAACGTCCGCGTGGAGCGGGTGGACGCCCCCGAGCTGCGCGAGCCCCTCGGAAGGGAAGTCGCCGGGCTGCTCGGATAGGCGCTAGCGGATCTCCAGGATCTTCTCGCGCATCGCGTAGACCACGGCTTCCATCCGGGAGTGCAGCTGCAGTTTCTCCAGGATGTTGCGCACGTGGTTCTTCACGGTGTTCTCGGAGATGAACAACTCCTTGGCGATGTCCCGGTTGTTCATGCCCGTGGCGACGAGCTTGAGGACCTCCAGCTCGCGGTCGGTCAGCCGGGGCGCGGGCACCAGCCGGCGCTCGTCGGTGCGCTGGATCATCGACTTGAACTCCGTGAGGAGCTTCGACGCCATGGACGGGCTGATCTGCGACTGCCCGTCGGCCACCGCGCGGATGGCGGTGGCCACCTCGTCGGTCGAGATCTCCTTGAGGAGGTATCCGGTCGCGCCCGCCTTGATCGCGTCGTAGAGGTCGGCCTCCTCGTCGCTGATCGTCAGCATGATGATCTTGGCGCTGGGGGCGACCTCCTTGATGGAGGTGCAGGCCTCGATCCCGCCGCGCTTGGGCATGCGGACGTCCATCAGCACGATGTCGGGCAGCAGATCGGCGGCCTTGTCGACGGCCTCGGCCCCGTCGCCCGCCTCGCCGACGACCTGGATGTCCTCCTCGGCCGCCAGCACGATCTCCAGGCCGCGCCGGAAGAGGGCGTGGTCGTCCACGACCAGGACTCTGATCGGCTCGTCGCGTGACGAGCCCGCGTCCGGGTGCCTGCCGATGACATCGTCGTCGGCGTCCCCGTCCCGCATCGGTCCGAAGGTGTCCGCCATCGTTCCTCCCCCTGAAGGCTGTGGCCTGTGGTCCTGTGCCATCGCCAACCCAAGGCAGCGGCCCACCGGTTGGGCCGGTGCGGCCATGATTTCATGCTCGGACGGCACCGAGGTGACGTGCGGGGCGCGAAGTGGTCGCACACCGGTGCCCCTGGGGGCGCACACGCGCTCCAGGGGCACCGGCTCAGCTTCAGCCGGGTGGGTCAGCCGCCCAGCGTGCCACCCGCCGCGGGGGGCTGCGCCTCGGCGACCATCGGGTCCGTGCTGAGGTGGATCACGCCGTAGTCGTAGGCGTGTCGCCGGTAGACGACGCTCGGTTCCTTCGTCTCGGAGTCGACGAAGAGGTAGAAGTCGTGGCCGACCAGTTCCATCTCGTAGAGGGCCTGGTCGAGGGTCATCGGGGAGGCGACGTGGGTCTTCTCGCGGACGACGAGGGGGCCTTCGCCCTTGACCTCCAGGGAACCGATCTTCTTGGTCGGCACGCCGTCCGTCTCCTCCTCCTGGACGGGGAGGCCGCTGCCGTTCAGTGTCGCCGCGCCCGGGACGTGGTCGGGGACCTCCGCCGCCGAGATCCGGCGCGCACCTCGGCGCGAGAACCGCTTGTCGTGCTGCTTGCGCAGCCTGGCGTCCAGCTTCTCCGCCGCCAGGTCGAGTGCCGCGTACGGGTCGCTGGCCGCCGCCTCCGCCCGGATCACCGGACCGCGGGAGCGGAGCGTGATCTCCACTCGGTCACAGCGGTCGGCCTGACGGGGGTTCGGCTCCTTGGACACCTCGACGTCGAGGCTGATCACCTTGGCATCGAGCCTCTGGATCTTCTCCAGCTTCAGCTTCTCGGCCACGTGCTTGCGGAACCGCTCGGGCACCTCGGTCTTGCGGCCTTTGACGACGATGTCCACGCAGAACTCCGTTCCCGGATCGCTCCGCTGCATCGGCGGAGCATCTCCCTTTTGCACCAGGTCCGGTGATCACCGGACCTCGGACTCGGTGACTTCCACCTCCTCCTCCCCCATGGGCGAGAGCTCCACCCCACCGGCGCGGGTGATTGCGGAAAAACCCGCGGCACGGCATTCGGATATGCGAGGTGTGGCCTGCGCCTTTCCTCACACCCGAACATATCTCGCCCGGACGGATGTCGTCACCCTCTACTGCGGCGTACCTCCGTTCAGGTGAATTAGCCGTCTCACTACCTGCAACGATGCAGGTCGGCGGTCAGTTCCTGTTTATTTCGAAAGAATCGTGCGGAGCGGCGATCACTGCGGCATGGAGCACCTTGCCGAGGGCCTTCGGGGCCGCCTTTTCCGGTGCACTGTGCACCCACTCCGTCCGCTCCCGCCGTACACCGATCCGTCGTTCCTCCCTACCTTCCCGAGTTATGGCCTGATACACGGCCGATCCACCCTCCCGACGGGATACCGCCGCCTCCCGCAGGGCCCGCGCCGCCTCCGCGAGAGAGGCGCCCGTCGTCATCAGGTCGTCGACGAGCACGACCCGGCCCGTGCCGAGCAGCCGGCCACCGCCCGGGCTCACCTCCAGCGCCCCGGCGAGGTTCTCCAGGCGCCGCCGCGCGTCCAGCCCCGCCTGGTCCGCCACGGCCCGCCGCTGGCACAGCACGGCCGTCACCCGGGCCGGCGTTCCGGTGCGCCGCAGCTCGCCGGCGGCCGCGAGCGCCATCCGCCGCACCGGATCGTGCCCACGCGCCCGCACGGCCCACCGCGCGGAGGGCACCGGCACCAGCAGCACGGGCCCACCCCCCGGCAACCCGGCCGGCCGCGCACCGGCACCACCGTCGCCGAGACTCACCCGAACGGCCGCCGCCAGCGCCGTACCCAGCACTCCCGCGAGGAGCAGCGCGCCCCGCTCTTTGTGCGCGAGCAGCAGCGCACGCACCTCCGCCGCGTACGGAGCCACCGCGTGCACCACCGGCAGCCCGGCCGGCTCCGGCACCGGCCGCACCCGCCGGGGCACACCCGCCTCCAGCGTGACCCGGCACCTCGGGCAGAGCGCCGTACGAGGTGCACCGCAGCCCGCGCAGTCGGCCGGCAGCACCAGGTCGGTGAGGTCCTGCCACCACCCCCGCATGACCACCACTGTGCCAATGCCGGGGCCGGGCGGCCACCCCTGTGGACAACGCCCTGTGGATAACTCGGTGCACCGCGCGCCGCGCGCCGCAGGTACGGCGAGGGCACATCCGGCTGACCGGCCCGGACAGACCGTCCGGCCCGGTCAGACCGTCAGCGGAGACCGGCCGTCAGCCCGGATAGACCGGCGCCGTCCCGTCCTTGTCGACCTTCTGCCACTGCGCCCCGGACGGCAGCCGTACGATCCCGTCCTCCGAGTAGGCCACCAGCGGCACCCGCTCGTCCTCGGACGCGGCGATCGCCTTCACGCTGGTCAGCGCGCCCGGAGCCGGGCCGTCGAGCGTGGAGCCGTCGACCTGGACGTACCGCATCTGCTGCACACCGCCCTGCTCCTGGCCGACGACGAGCAGCCTGCTGTCCCCGGCCCAGGAGATGGCACTGACCTGCTCCAGGTCCGGCGCCGCCGACCGCAGCCCGTCCACCGAGATGCCCTGGCCGGTGCCGTCGTCGCGCTGGATCCGGCCGATGTACAGGGACTGCTTGCCGTCCTTCGCGGCCACGACCAGCGCGATACGCGCCCCGTCCGCGGCCACCCGGGCGTCCTTGATCTGGCCGGGCAGGTCCGGGACGGCGACCTGCTCCGGCTTCTCCACGCCCTGGCCCAGGACGAACAGCCGCGGCCGGTTCGGGTCGCGGTCGGCCACCCACAGGTCACCGCGGGCGTCCCAGCTCGGAGTGGTCAGCCGCTGCTCGGGGGCCGGCCCCCCGCTGGTCACCTGCGGCTCGCCGAGCGAACCGCCCGACGCCAGCGACGTCACGTACAGCGACCGGCCCTCGTCGCCGACCCCGGCCGCGGTGTGCTCGTCCCGCGACACCGCCACCGACCGCAGTCCCCTGCCGCCCTCGCCCAGCGGCCCCGGCACCGGCACGGACCCGGTGCCGGTGCTCCCGGTCTGCATCCGTACCACCCGGCGCTTGCCGTCGAGGAAGTACAGGTACTCGGGGCGCTTGGTCGCCCCGTGCCAGGCGGTGGACTCGGCGCGCTCCTCGGTCAGTTCGCACAGCCGGTCGTCGCCGGTCCCGCGCAGTTCGACGGACTCCAGCGTCGGCGCCAGGTTCCGCAGCGTGAACAGCACCTGCGTCGCCATCTCGGTGCACTTGCCCGCGGCGACCTGGGACGCCTTGAGGTTCAGCGGCACCGTCAGCTTGTTCTGGTCGTCCGGCGCCAGGCCGGAGGTGCCCTTCTCCAGCGCCGTACCGGTCGGGAAGCTGGACCTGACCACCGGTTCGAGCCAGTCGGTGGGCCCCTTCAGCAGCGAGCGGACCATCTGGGTCATCGGGTCCACCTTGCTGCGCACGAACACCGGATCGGCGACCGCCACCGGCTGCCCGCCCGCCCCGGCCGCCGCCTCGGAGGCGAAGTAGTACTTGTCGACGGACGTGTAGTTCCGCTGGAAGTCCGACTTGCCCATGACGACGCCGTCGGGCAGCCCGTCGATGCGCCACTGCCCGCTCTTGGCGTCCTTCGTCAGATGCAGCTTCTTGCGGTAGGAGCCGTCGGCGGGCTGGTAGGCCTGCTGCGCGTCGACCGTGGCGACCCGGGTGCCGGCCAGCAGGCAGGTGACGCTGTTGGTCTCCTCGCGGCCGCCCGGCCGGCAGTCGGTCTCGATGGTCGGCCCGTTCGCGAGGACGGTGGTGGACCGCTCCGGCCGCCACCTGTCCGCCGCGTCGGCCGTCAGGTACTTGCGCGCCGTGTCGTACTCCGGGTCGTCGCTGGTCAGGGCCTCCAGGAAGCCCTGCATGATCTCGCCCGGACCGGCGCCGTCGGCCGGCGGCATGGCGAACACCCGGACCCCGGTGTCCTGCCGCGGCGTGGACTCCACGTCCCGCAGGTCCCCGCTGTCGGGCATGGAGGCACAACCGGCCAGCAGTACGACACCCAAGGCGGCGTACGCCGCCGCGCGCGCCGACCGCCGCCGTGCGCCCCCTTTGCGGTCAGCGGCCACGAAATGCCTCCCCTGGCTCGGTCGAGTCCTGCGGCGCCGTCGAGTCCTGCGGCGCGGGCGCCTCCGTCCGGCCCGCGTCCGCCTCGGGCGCGGCAGGTGCGGCGGGCCCGTCGCCCGCACGCCGTCCGCCACCGGTGGGCCGGGGCACCACGCGCGCGCCGTTGCCGTTGCCGGGCAGGGCCGTCGGGTCGGCGGCCGGGGTGGCGGACAGTCGCGGCGCGATCGGGTTCCGCGGCGGCAGCGCGGGCGCCTGGGCGCCGGCCTGCTGCACCGGAACGGTCGCCCGCTTCTCCCCGCCCCCGCGGGACGCGCCGGCGTCGTCGAGGCCGCGGTTGCGGCGCGAGTCCTTGGGCTCCAGCGGTATCGGCGAGCCCCGCAGCGGCTCGTCCGCCGTCCTGGGCAGCGTCAGGCGGAACTGGGAGCCGCCGCCCGGCTCCCCCCAGGCCTGCAGCCAGCCGCCGTGCAGCCGCGCGTCCTCCAGGGCGATCGACAGCCCGAGACCGGTGCCGCCGGTGGTACGCGCGCGTGCCGGGTCCGCCCGCCAGAACCGGCTGAAGACCCGGGTCGCCTCGCCGGGCTTCAGCCCGACGCCGTAGTCCCGCACCGCGATGGCCACGGCCCCGCCCGCCGCGGCGAGCTTGACCACGACGTCCTTGCCCTCGCCGTGCTCGACGGCGTTGACGACGAGGTTGCGCAGGACGCGCTCCACGCGCCGGGCGTCCGCCTCGGCGACGATGGGCTGCTGGTCGCCGACCACCCGTATGTGCGTGCCCTTGCGCTCGGCGAGCGGCTCGGCACCGCTCACCACCCGCCGCACGACCTCCCGGAGGTCGATCGGCTCGGCCTCCAGCGCGGCCGCGCCGGCGTCGAAACGGCTGATCTCCAGCAGGTCCGCGAGCAGCGACTCGAACCGGTCCAGCTGGTCGGCGAGCAGCTCGGCCGACCGCGCGGTCACCGGGTCGAAGTCCTCCCGCGCCTCATGGATGACGTCGGCGGCCATGCGGACGGTGGTCAGCGGGGTGCGCAGCTCGTGCGAGACATCGGAGACGAACCGCCGCTGCATCCGCGACAGGTCCTCCAGCTGCTGGATCTTGACCTGGAGGTTCTGCGCCATCTTGTTGAAGGCCTCGCCCAGACGCGCGATGTCGTCCTCGCCGGTGACCTTCATCCGCTCCTGCAGCCGCCCGGCGGACAGCCGCTCCGCGATCCCGGCCGCCATCCGCACCGGCGTGACGACCTGCCGCACCACCAGCCAGGCGATGGCTCCGAGCAGGACGACGACGAACAGGCCGGCCGTGGCGAGGGTGCCCTTGACCAGGCTGAGGGACTTCTCCTCCTGCGTGAGCGGGAAGAGGTAGTACAGCTCGTACGGGCGGCCGTTGGGGTCGTTGACCTGCTTGCCGATGGCGAGGCCCGGCTGCGACTCCTTGCCGCCGTAGTAGACGATCCGCGTGTTGCTCTGCACGGCCGTCGTACCGCTGTTGACCCGCTCGCGCAGGGCCGCGGGCACACTGGAGGTCGGGTTGACGTTCCCGGAGCCGCGCGGGCTGCGCCCGCCGCCGCTGTCGTCGCCCACGGGCAGCGTCACCACGTCGAAGGCGCCCGCGCCGCCGCTGGACAGCGACTCCACGAGGTCGCTCATCCACGGGATGACGTTCTGCGACTGCCGCCCGTCCTCGGTCGAGGTGCCGTCACCGGTGCCCGCACCGGTGCCGCTGGCCGCCTCGTCGGCCTTCTGCTTGGCCACCGCGAACCCGCCCGTGGCCTGGCTCTGCGACGCCTTCACCTTCGCGTCCAGCAGGCCGTTGCGCACCTGCCCGATCACGACGAAGCCCAGCAGCAGGACGACACCCAGCGACATCAGCAGGGTGGTGGCGACGACCCTGAGCTGGATGTTGCGCCGCCACAGCCGCATCACCGGCAGCAGCGGACGGCGCACCCAGCGCAGGAACAGCCGCAGCACCGGGCTGCCCTGGACACCGCCCTCCAGCAGCCCGCCGTCGAACAGGCCCCGGAAACGCGCACGCACCGCCGGCCTGCCGACAGACCGCCCCGGACGGGCCCCGGAACCGCCGGGGGCCGAAGCGGCGCTGTCCCCGGACATGTCAGCTCGGCCCGGCCTTGTAACCGACACCACGGACGGTCACCACGATCTCCGGCCGCTCCGGGTCCTTCTCGACCTTCGAGCGCAGCCGCTGGACGTGCACGTTCACGAGCCGCGTGTCGGCCGCGTGCCGGTAGCCCCACACCTGCTCCAGGAGCACCTCGCGGGTGAACACCTGCCACGGCTTGCGCGCGAGCGCGACCAGCAGGTCGAACTCCAGCGGTGTCAGCGCGATCGACTGCCCGTCCCGCTTCACCGAGTGCCCGGCGACATCGATGACCAGGTCACCGATGGTGAGCTGCTCCGGCGCCGGCTCCTCGGACCTCCGCAGCCGCGCCCGGATACGGGCCACCAGCTCCTTCGGCTTGAACGGCTTGACGATGTAGTCGTCGGCGCCCGACTCCAGGCCCACGACCACGTCGACGGTGTCGCTCTTGGCCGTGAGCATCACGATCGGCACCCCGGACTCCGCCCGGATCAGCCGGCACACCTCGATGCCGTCCCGCCCGGGCAGCATCAGGTCGAGCAGCACCAGATCGGGCTTGCTCTCACGGAAAGCGGCCAGCGCCTTGTCGCCGTCGGCTACGAAAGACGGCTCAAAACCTTCACCACGCAGCACGATGCCGAGCATCTCGGCCAGTGCCGTGTCGTCGTCGACGACAAGGACTCGTCCCTTCATAAACGACATCATCCCATTCTCATAACAGCGACAGGCGCCCTGGTGAGGGAGGTCACTGGCCGGTGACGATAGTCGTACGGAGCCGTCACTGTCTGCCCCTGGCCGCCGACCACCGGACTTCTCGGGCCCGGCGGGGAGAGCGGCAGGGAGGCCGGACCGCCGTGCCCCCGCCCTTTCACCCTCCCCACCTCGCTGTCACGGGGGGACTCAGGACCTCGTTGATCAGGTCGTCGTCACCTGACGCGACCTGGCGCACAGTTCCGCAAGCGCCTCGGCCGTCACGGGTGAGGCCGCTCCCTCCTCGGTGACGATCGCCGTCACCAGTTCCGGCGGCGTCACGTCGAACGCCGGGTTGTACGCCTGCGTCCCCAGAGGGGCCACCGGAACCCCGCCGCCCGGTCCCGCCACCGGCACCTGCGGCGCCATCACCTCGGTCACCTCGAAGCCGGGACGCTGCTCGACCTCGATGGACGCCCCGTCCGGCGTGTCCAGGTCCACCGTCGTCACCGGCGCCACCACGATGAACGGCACATGGTGGTACCGGGCGAGCACGGCGAGCGGATAACTCCCCACCTTGTTCGCCACCGCACCGTCGGCCGCGATCCGGTCCGCCCCGATCAGCACCGCGTCCACCTCACCCGCCGCGAACAGGGAACCCGCCGCGTTGTCGGTGAGCAGGCTGTACGCCATGCCACTGCGGGCCGCCTCGTACGCCGTCAGACGGGCGCCCTGCAACAGCGGACGCGTCTCGTCCACCCACAGCCGCCGCAGCCGGCCCGCCCGGTGTGCCGCGAGAGCCACCGCGAAGGCCGTGCCCTCCCCGCCCGACACCAGCGCACCGGTGTTGCAGTGGGTCAGGATCCGGTGCCCGCCGCCGGGCAGCAGTTCGTCCAGCAGCGCCAGACCATGCGCCGCCATCCGGGCACTGGCCTCGGCATCCTCCTGGTGCAGCGCCCGCGCCGCGGCCAGCGCCGCCACGGCGCCGGCCGTGGGGTCGCCGGTCCTGGCCAGCGCCGCCTGGTACGCGGCCTCGGCCCGGCGCACCCCTACGGACAGGTTCACCGCGGTGGGCCTGGCCTCCTCCAGCGCCCGCGCCGCCTCGGCCACGTCGAAGCCGCGCGCGGCGGCGAGCGCGACGCCGTACGCCCCCGCGATTCCGAGCAGCGGCGCTCCGCGCACGGCGAGCGATCGGATCGCCTCCACCAGCGCCGCCGCGTCCGTGCACACCAACTCGACCTCTTCGGCCGGGAGCCGCGTCTGATCAAGAAGGGCCAGTACGGGACCTTCTGGTGGTTCCTCCCATCGGATTGCAGGTATCTCGGTCGGCCGCTTGTCCCCGCTGCTGGTTCGCGCCTGCTGATCAGCCATGCCGCAAGTCTGCCCCGGATCCGGCGGACAATTGAAGGTGGCCGCCCCCTACCGCGGCCGGTACCCCGGTGACCAGCCCATGGCACGATGGCTGCCAACCTGCCGCCGCGACCGCGGACGGGCACCGAGAAGGAGCTTCGATGACAGACACTCCGGGCTGGGCCTCGCCCGGATCCGCCCCGTCGTCCGAGGGTCGGGAACCCGGTGCGTCCGGCCCCGCCGAGCCCGCCGACCGCCCCGGCCCCACCGAGCCCGCGCCGCAGCCCGGCACGGACCCGCAGGCCCCAGGCGGGAAATGGTCCAAGGAGCAGCCGCCACCCGGCCAGTGGTCGGCTCCCACCGGTGCCCCGAGCCCCCACCAGGCCCCGCCGCCCGCACCGCCCGGCCCGGGCTGGGGCAGCCAGCACCCCGGCGGCCCAGGCCCCGGCGGCTACGGCGGCGGATACGGCGGCCCTCCCGGCGGCTACGGCGGCCCTCCGCCCGGCCACGGCGGCTACGGACACCCGGGCGGCTACCCCGCCTGGGGCGGCGGCTGGGGAGGCCCCCCGCCCGCGGCCAAGCCCGGTGTCATCCCGCTGCGCCCGCTCGGCGTCGGTGAGATCCTCGACGGCGCCGTGTCCACCATGCGCACCTACTGGCGCACGGTCCTCGGCATCGCGCTGGCCGTCGCCGCGGTCACCGACACCTGCCTCGTCCTGGTGCAGGGCCTCTTCCTCAACGACGCCCTCGCCAGTGCGCAGCTCGACAGCCGGACCGCCACCCCCGACGACGTCTACCGCGCCCTGCGCGAGTCCATGATCGGCAGCGGGATCGTCACCGTGATCTCCGCTGCCGCCGTCATCGTCGCCACCGCCCTGCTCACGACCATCACCAGCCGCGCCGTGCTCGGCAAGCCGGTCAGCGCCGGCGAGGCCTGGCGGGAAGCCCGCCCACAGATCCCGAAGCTGGCCGGGCTGCTCATCCTGCTCGGCCTGATCACCGTCGGCGTGATCATCACCGGCGCACTGCCCGGCTTCCTGGTCCTGATCGCCGGCGGCAGCGACGCCGGCGGAGCCGCGCTGTTCGCGCTGGGCATCCTCGCAGGCGTCGTCGTCGCGGTGTGGCTGGCCATCCGCTACTACCTGGCCGCACCCGCCCTGATGCTGGAACGCCAGGGCATCACCAAGTCCATGAGCCGCTCCGCCAAGCTGGTGCGCGGCTCCTGGTGGCGCGTCCTCGGCATCCAGCTGCTCGCCTGGCTCATCGCCAACATCATCTCGGCGATCATCACCATCCCGTTCGCCCTCATCGGAGCCGCCGTGAGCGGCGACGGCATGGACAACTTCCTCGGCACCAGCGGCGAACACGTCGGCTGGACGTTCCTGATCATCCGGGGCATCGGCTCCCTGATCGGCACCACGCTCACCCTCCCGATCAGCGCCGGCGTCACCGTGCTCCTCTACATCGACCAGCGCATCCGCCGCGAGGCCCTCGACCTCGAACTGGCCCGCGCCGCCGGTGTCCAGGGCTACGGCACCGGCCCCGCCGGCCCCGTCCCCGGGAGCTGATGCGGTGAGCCTCACGGGGGAAGTTCTCACGGCGGCATCCCCATCGGGCGCCGCCGCCACCGCCGTACGACGGCTGCTGCGCGCGTCGGACCACGCCGTCCTGGCGGCCGGCGGCTCGGGAGACGAACCGCCGCTGACCATCCCGCGCGATCCCGCCCAGGAAGCGGCCCGGCGCGAGCTGTCCAAGCGGATGTACCACGAGAACGACCCCAGCCTGCTCCAGCGCGCCCTGAACGCGTTCTGGGACTGGGTCGACCGGCTGTTCAGCACAGCGGCCTCGGCGACCCCGGGCGGCACCGTCGGCCTGCTCGTCGTGATCCTGTCCGTCGTCGCCGTGCTGGCCGCCCTGTGGTGGCGCCTGGGCACCCCCCGCCGCCAACCCACCTCAACCGCCGTCCTGTTCGACGAGCGCCCCCGCAGCGCCGCCGAACACCGCGCCGCCAGCGAGGCCCACGCGGCCCAGGGCCACTGGAACCAAGCCGTCCAGGAGCGCATGCGAGCCCTCGTCCGCTCCCTGGAAGAACGCGCCCTGCTCGACGTACGCCCCGGACGCACCGCCGACGAGGCGGCTGCCGAAGCCGGCCGCGTCCTCCCCGCGCACACGGATCGGCTGCGCGCCGCCGCCCGCGAGTTCGACGACGTGACATACGGCGGACGCCGGGCCGGTGAGCAGTCGTACCACCGCCTCGCCGAACTCGACCGCGACCTGGAACGCACCAAGCCGGCCCTCGCCAACAGCCCCGCCAGTGCCACCAGCACGGCCCCCAGCACCCGCCAGGGGGCAGCCGAGTGACCACCGAGGCCACGTCGACCACCACTTCCCTCGCGCCCACCGGCCGCCAGGTGTGGACCCGGGCACGCGGCATCGCGCTCGCCGTCGTACTGCTCCTGGCCGCGGCCGTCGCCATGGCCGCCGTACGCTCCACAGCCCGGCACGGCGAACTGGACCCACGCTCCGCCGACCCCTACGGCAGCCGGGCCGTCGCCCAACTCCTCGCCGAGCGGGGTGTCTCCACCCGCGTGGTCACCACACTCGGTGCGGCCCGCGCCGCCGCCGGCCCGGACACCACCCTTCTGGTGGCCGTACCCGACCTGTTGAGCCACCGTCAGCAAACCCGGCTGCACGCCGCGACAGCGTCCTCCGGTGGACGGACCGTCCTCGTCGCGCCCGGCATCTGGTCCGTCGAACGGCTCGTCCCCGGGGTCACCGCGGACCCCGCCACCAGCAGCGAAGACACACTCGCCCCGGACTGCACCCTGCCCGAGGCCCGGCGCGCGGGCACCGCCGACACCGGCGGCATCCGCTACACCACCACCCACCTCGACGCCGACTCCTGCTACCCCAGCGCACGCCTCGCCACCCTGCTGCGCATCCCCGCGGCCTCCGGAGGCGGCGACACCGTCGTGCTCGGCGCGCCCGACATCCTCTACAACGACCGCCTCGACGAGCAGGGAAACGCGTCGCTCGCCCTCCAACTCCTCGGCTCCCGCCACCATCTGGTCTGGTACCTCCCCTCGCTGTCCGACTCCGCCACCACCGAAACCGGCGAGCAGAAAAGCTTCCTCGAGCTGCTCCCCTCGGGCTGGCTCTGGGCGACCCTGCAGCTCTTCATCGCGGCGGCCCTCGCCGCCTTCTGGCGGGCACGCCGCTTCGGCCCCCTCGTGCCCGAAAAACTCCCCGTAGCGATCCGCGCCTCGGAGACCGCCGAAGGCCGCGCCCGCCTCTACCGCAAGGCCAACGCCCGCGAACGCGCCGCCGCCGCCCTTCGCGCCGCCACCCGCACCCGCCTCGCCCCCCTCGTGGGCGTCCCCGTCGCACAGGCACACACGCCCGAGGCCCTGCTCCCCGCCCTGTCCGCACACCTCTCCGGCGACGGACAGACCCTGCACTCCCTCCTCTTCGGACCGCCGCCCGGCGACGACGCGGCCCTCATCGCACTCACCGACCAACTCGACGCCCTCGAAAGAGAGGTACGCCGTTCATGATGGACCCGACCACTGACAACGCCGGGCAGAGCGGAGACCCTGGCACCGCCCGGGCCTCCCTGGAAGCCCTGCGCGCCGAAATCGCCAAAGCCGTGGTCGGCCAGGACCCCGCCGTGACCGGCCTCGTCGTCGCCCTCCTCTGCCGCGGACACGTCCTACTAGAAGGAGTCCCCGGGGTCGCCAAAACGTTGCTCGTCCGGGCCCTCGCATCCGCACTCGAACTCGACACCAAGCGCGTCCAGTTCACCCCGGACCTGATGCCGAGCGACGTCACCGGCTCCCTCGTCTACGACACCCGCACCGCCGAGTTCTCCTTCCAGCCCGGCCCGGTCTTCACCAACCTGCTCCTCGCGGACGAGATCAACCGCACCCCGCCCAAGACCCAGTCGTCCCTCCTGGAGGCCATGGAGGAACGCCAGGTCACGGTCGACGGCACCCCGCGCCCACTCCCCGAACCGTTCCTCGTCGCCGCGACACAGAACCCGGTCGAGTACGAGGGCACCTACCCCCTCCCCGAAGCCCAACTGGACCGCTTCCTCCTCAAACTGACGATCCCTCTGCCCTCCCGGCAGGACGAGATCGACGTCCTCACCCGGCACGCCTCGGGCTTCAACCCGCGCGACCTGCGCGCCGCCGGCGTGCGCCCGGTCGCCGGCCCCGCCGACCTCGAAGCGGCCCGCGCAGCCGTCGCCAAGACGACCGTGTCCCCGGAGATCACCGCCTACGTCGTCGACATCTGCCGCGCCACCCGCGAGTCGCCCTCTCTCACCCTCGGCGTCTCCCCGCGCGGCGCCACCGCCCTGCTCGCCACCTCACGCGCGTGGGCCTGGCTGACCGGCCGCGACTACGTCATCCCCGACGACGTGAAGGCCCTCGCCCTGCCCACCCTGCGTCACCGCGTCCAGCTGCGCCCCGAGGCAGAGATGGAGGGCGTGACCGCCGACGCGGTCATCAACGCGATCCTCGCCCACGTCCCGGTCCCCCGCTGATGGCACTCACCGGACGCGCCGCCCTCCTCGCGGCCCTCGGCTCGATCCCCGTCGGCATCCTGGAACCAGGCTGGACGGGCATCCTCGCGGTCAACGGCCCCCTGGCGCTGGCCTGCGCCTGCGACTACGCACTGGCCGCGCCGGTACGCCGTCTGCTGCTGACCCGCTCCGGCGACACCTCCACCCGCCTCGGTGACACCGCCGACGTCACGCTCACCATCACCAACCCGTCCCGCCGCCAGCTGCGGGCGCAGGTACGGGACGCGTGGCCCCCGAGCAGCTGGCAGCCGGGCACCGAGATCGAGTCCTCCCGGCACCGGCTGTCCGTCCCCCCGGGCGAACGCCGGCGAGTGACGACCCGGCTGCGCCCCACCCGCCGGGGCGACCGCCAGGCCGACCGCGTCACGATCCGCTCCTACGGCCCCCTCGGCCTGTTCTCCCGCCAGGGCGCCCACAAGGTGCCTTGGACGGTACGAGTCTTGCCCCCGTTCACCAGCCGCAAGCATCTGCCGTCGAAACTCGCCCGATTGCGTGAACTCGACGGCCGCACCAGCGTGTTGACCCGTGGTGAGGGAACGGAGTTCGACAGCCTGCGCGAGTACGTCCCCGGAGACGAGACCCGCTCGATCGACTGGCGAGCCACGGCCCGGCAGTCCTCCGTCGCCGTCCGCACCTGGCGGCCCGAACGCGACCGGCACATCCTCCTGGTCCTGGACACGGGCCGAACTTCGGCCGGCCGGGTGGGCGACGCCCCACGCCTGGACGCCTCGATGGACGCGGCGCTGCTGCTCGCGGCCCTCGCCTCCCGCGCCGGCGACCGCGTGGCCCTGCTCGCCTACGACCGCCGGGTACGCGCCCTGGTCCAGGGCCGCTCAGCGGGTGACGTGCTGCCGTCCCTGGTCAACGCGATGTCCTCGCTGGAACCCGAACTGGTCGAGACCGACGCCCGTGGCCTCACCGCGACCGCTCTCCGAACCGCGCCTAGGCGTTCGCTGATCGTGCTCCTCACCACACTGGACGCGGCACCGGTCGAGCAGGGTCTGCTGCCGGTACTTCCGCAGCTCACTCAACGCCACACCGTTCTGGTCGCCTCGGTAGCCGATCCGCACATTGCCCGCATGGCGGAGGCCAGGGGCAACGCGGAGGCCGTGTACGAGGCGGCCGCTGCGGCGCAGGCGCAGAGCGAACGTCGGCGCACTGCGGAACAGCTCCGTCGTCACGGAGTGACGGTGGTGGATGCGATTCCGGAGGATCTGGCGCCGGCGCTAGCCGATGCCTATCTGGCACTGAAAGCGGCGGGCCGGCTCTGAGAGCGCGGTCCACCGCCGTCCCTTCAGGGACACCGACTCCTGAACGCAGAAAACCCCCGCATCGAAACGATGCGGGGGTTTTCCCAAAAATTGTTCGGCGGCGTCCTACTCTCCCACAGGGTCCCCCCTGCAGTACCATCGGCGCTGTGAGGCTTAGCTTCCGGGTTCGGAATGTAACCGGGCGTTTCCCTCACGCTATGACCACCGAAACACTATGAAACTATCAACCGGAACGCCTTACGGCGACATGGTCGTGGTTTCAGAACCAACACAGTGAACGCGAGCGTCTGAGGACAAGCCCTCGGCCTATTAGTACCAGTCAACTCCACCCGTTACCGGGCTTCCATATCTGGCCTATCAACCCAGTCGTCTACTGGGAGCCTTACCCCATCAAGTGGGTGGGAGTCCTCATCTCGAAGCAGGCTTCCCGCTTAGATGCTTTCAGC
>NZ_JBVHVI010000001.1:1284319-1393718 GCF_055564915.1 Streptomyces sp. NPDC028928 | reverse complement strand
TACCCCGCCGCCCCCCCCCCCCCCCCCCCCCCCCCCCCCCCCCCCCCCCCCCCCCCCCCCCCCCCCCCCCCCCCTGCGCGTACCCCGCAGCGGCCGTGCGACAGGGAAGTTGCGAGGTGTGCGGGGCGGAGTAGCCTGGATTTGATCGACGCCACCCGGTTCTGGAGGTAGGCGATGTTCATCCGATTGCTGCGGCTGCGTATGCCGCGTGGCCTTGTTCTTCTCGGCGGTGGCCGTCTGATCCGGGGTTACAGCGGCGGCGACTACGACGGTCACGGGTACCAGGCCTGAGTCCGTGCACCGGGGCGTGGGAGGTTGTGCGGTGACACAGGACCCCGAAGCCCTGGTGGCCATGACACGGATCCTCAAACCGCACTGCCGCGTCACCAGGCTGTCCGCGGGGGCGCTCATCGCCGACTGGAAGCGGACGCGATTTCTCGGAATGACGGCGGCGGACGTCGAGAAGTTCGCCGCCGGAAGCCACGAGAGCGACGAAAGGTCCGAGGAACGTGCGGAACTCGTCGCCGGTCTCGTCCGAGCCGGATGCGCGACGCCCCGCCGGCAGGCGGACACGGACGCCGAGGTCGGACTCTGGCTGCGCAGCGCGCACCTGACGATCCGCACGCTCGGGTTCGGGCGGGTCCTTCGGCTCATGCCCTTGGCGGCCCCCGCGTACGGCCGGACGGACACCCCTTGTGCGGCGGACGTGGCACGGTTGAAGCGGGCGGTTCACACGCACAGCCGGAGAAGCTGGCTCGTCAACGGCGACTGCAAGGCCGAGGCCGTCACGGCCTTCGTCCTGTTGCGGCGGCGCGGTTTCGAGGCCGTCCTCCATGTCGGTGTGCGCGAGCACCCGTTCGCCCTGCACGCCTGGACGTCCGCGGCCGGCCTGTGCATCCCGGACGCCGATCCGCGAGGGCACGCCTTCACACCGGTCCTCTCGATCGGCTGCTGAGGGCGTCGACGTGGAAGCGCTCCGAGTCGAGTTCGCCGGGGGCGCCCCCGTGCTCCGGACGGCCGAGGCCATGGTCCGGCAGGGACTCGTGACGACGGTGTCCTCGCCGGCCGGCACCGCGGCGGTCGTCGGCTGGACCGGCTCGGTCCACGACCGCGTGGCGGGCGCACGTGCTCTCCTCGGCGCCTTCGCCCGGCCGGGGTCCGAACCGCCACTGCCGCCCGGTGACTACGCCGCGGTCCTGGTGTACCAGGACCGCGTCCTGCTGATGCGGGACGAGCAGGCACGTATCCCGTTGTTCTTCAGGCAGTCCGGCGGCCGGGTGAGCGCGGTCAGCACCTCGGCCCGCGGCCTGGGCAGCGCCACGGAGCTGGAACGCCGCTACTTCTGCCGGTACCTGACCGGGAACATGGCGCAACCGCACACGGAGCTGAGCCCGTTCACCGGGGTGCACCGGATCCTCGGCGGCGAGGTGGTCGAGCTGTCCGGCACCGGGCGGAGGCGCGGCCGGCGGCTGAGCCATACCGCCGCGTGCACCGACGTTCAGCGGATGGCGGACGGATCCGGTCCGGGGCAGGAGTTGCGCCGCGCGCTGGAGCACGCCGTCGGGCGCCGCCTCGGCCGGACGGTCGCCTGCCATGTCTCCGGCGGCACCGACTCCACCAGCGTCGCGTTGCTCACGGCGCGTCTCCTGGCCGCGGGACGAGGCGCCACCGGGGACCTGGTCCTGCTCACCGGGCGCTTCGGCGGGGGAGAGCTGGCCGGGGAGCGGCCGTACCTGGAGGAGGCGGTGGAGGCGGTCCGCGGACTGGCACCCGACGCCCGCCCGGTGATCGTCGACGCCGACGACGTGGCCGACTTCGATGACTTCCTGTACCACGCAGGGGACTCGGACGAGCCTCACGCCCACGCCTTCCGTGCCCCGTTCTGGAGCAGGCTGCACGCCGCCGCGGCGGAGCTGGGCTGTGACACCCTCCTGACCGGATGCGGCGCCGATCCGATCGTGGACGCCAACCTGTTCCATCTGCACCGGCTGGCCCGCTCCGGGCGACTCCGGCAGATGACGCGGCAGTCGCGGGCGTGGGCAGTGGCGAGCGAACGGGGGGTGCGGGACGTCGTCCGCACCCACGTGGTGGGCCCGGCGTTTCCGTTGACGGCCGAACGGATCACCAGGCTCGTCCACCGTGGCACGGTCCTCGGGGGCCTCGGCCACTTCACCCGCCCGCCCTGGCTCCGACGCGCATTCGCGCGGGATCACGGCTACCACGCGGAGGCCGTCGACGAGAGCCGCTTCCTGTTCGGGCGCGAGCCGGAACAGTCGCTCTACGACGCGGCGAACTACCTCGCCGCACCCGACCCGCTGTCCTGGCGCTGCGCACGGCAGAACGGGTTCTTCCTCTCGCACCCCTTCCTCGACCCGGAGGTCATCGCCGTGATGCGCCGCCTCCCCGCCGACGCCACCTTCCGTCCGGGCCCTCCGAAGGCGGTGCTGCGTGAGGCCATGGCGGATCTGCTCCCGCCCCGGATCCGCGACCGAACGGACAAGATCCCCTTCAACGAGCCCTACGTCCGTGGCCTGCGGGCGTACGGCGACCAACTCATCGACCTCTGCCGCTCGGCACGGCACCCGCTCATCGCGGAGATGTTCGACATCGACACGCTCTGCCAGGCGGTGCGGGAGGCCCGGCTGGGCCTGGGCGACTCCGCCTCCTGGGACCGTATGAACGGCTCGCTCGCTCTGGTGGTGTGGCTCGAGCGGCTGCTGGACGAGCGTCCATCAGCGCCCGGCGCGGCCGTGCCGGTCATCGTTGGTCCTTGATGTCCCACAGAGTTCTCTGGACCGGGCCCGTCTCGACCGAGCGCACGCCGTAGCGGTTCTCCACCACTTCCTGGGGCTCGTCCTTGTCCTCCGCCGCTTTGATCGATTCGCTGATGATGACGCCATGCTGACCGAACCGCCAGTAAACGGTGATGGTCCGAGGCTTCCTCGTTCTCGCGTCGATCGAGTTGTTCTCCCTGATCCGACCCGCGTAGACGATGGCGTCGAAGTCGTCCTTTTTCACCCATCCGGGCACGTGGGCGTCTTCCCAGGAATACCCCTTCCGGTCGAGTTGCCGCAGAGAAGAGAGGTCCTTGCGTGTGAGGTGCGCACTGGCGTAGAAAGTCAGCTGGTCGTACGGGGTGTCGAGGGGGAGTTGTACGACGACTCGCGCCGAGAACGTGTCCTTGGCGTAGAACCACCGTCCGAAGGGCATCCATGGCTGAGCCGACACCAACAGTCCGGGCTGGTGGATCTCCCAGCGGGAGACTGGATTGGACGCCCGGTACTTCGCCCATGCCTTCGCGTCGGCTCGCCACTTCTGAGGGGGCCGGTCCTCCGGGCTCAGCGGTACGTGCTCCCCCATGGCGTGGAATTCAGTGCCCAGAACGTAGAAAGCCGCATCCCCGGGGTTATCGATCTTGATGTCCACCGGCACGGAGAACGTCGTGCGGTTCGCATTCTTCATGGGTTTTCCCACGTTCAGTTCGATGACAGGCGTGGTTTCGTGCTGGGACGGCTGGTAGAGGTTCTGGTAGCCGAAGTTCGCCACCGCGATGACCGTGGTGACGACCAGCGTGGCGGCCACCCGCTTGGGAGCGGGGATCGCGACCGATGTGCGGCACACCGCGAAGACGGCCCAGGCCGAGCCCACCGTGAGGAGGATGAACAGCGCCTTGAAGTACCAGTAATCGCCGTCCTTGAGGATCTCGGCCATGACGAGGAGGTTGGTCAGCGCGGCAGCGAACGCGCCGATCAGCGTGACCACGCCGGAGTGCTCGTACTTGTGCCACAGCCAGTGGTCCGCGGCCGCGAAGGCGCCCAGCAGCGCGGTGAAGGCCACCACGATGAGTACGGCACCGGTGATGCGGCCGTCGAACGTCAGCGCGCCCATGAAGTCCTCGTAGCCGAACCAGCCCAACAGGCCGGCCGTAGCCAGGAGGACCAGGATGATCAGTGCCAGGGACACCCGCGAGGGCCGGCACTCCGCTTTCGCCAGCGTGCGCTGCGCCCGCAAGCGCGAGCTGTTGGCTGCATTGGGGTGAATCCTCACACCACCACCGCCGGTAAGAGCACAACGGGTCCGAACCGGCGCGACTCAACGCTTTCCACGGGGTGCCTCCTTCGCGGCCCGCGGCGGACCGGCAGATCTGCCACCAGGGATGCGTACTCATCCTCGGTGGTGATCGGTCCGCTCGCCATCCCCGTGCCTCCGGACGGGCGCTGGGTTCCCTCGGCAGGCTGCGTGGTCAGTCCCGCTCCACGGTGACGGTGACCTCGCTGTCCGGGGCGGCCAGCACCCGGGCCCGGCCCGCCGGCCCGCGCAGGACGCGTGCGTCGCCGTCGGCCGTGATCCGCCAAGTGCCGGGCGGGAGGGACAGGGCGGTCACCCGGGGCCCGGCGGGGGTCGTGCGGTAGGACAGCCGGTACACGCCGGTCCCGGAGTCGTACCCGGCGGAGCGGACCGTGCCCGCCACGGTCTCCGCGTACGGCTCGGCGGTCAGCTCCTTGTTGGTGCGGAAGGCGCCCGTGTCGTCCACCGCGCAGTACCCGCCGCCGTAGCACCAGACGTAGCCCGCCCAGCCGGAGGCGTAGCGGCTCAGGGAGGCCATCGCGTCACGGTAGAAGCGGTTCATGTGGGGCAGGGCGTTGTTCAGCGGACCCCATTCGCCGACCACCACCGGGACCCCGTACCGCTTCGGGTACTCGGTGACGGCCCGCTCGTAGGCCTCGATCCAGCCGGCTCCGGGATCGTAGTCGGCGCCCGCCTCCATGGCGGTGTTGTAGAAGTGCGGCGCGTACACGACCCGGGGATCCTCGATGCGGCCCAGACCCGTGGGCACGCCCTCACCCACGATCGGGGTCGGCTCGACGAACAGCCAGGCGTCCCGGTCGGCCGGACGGACGGCGCCCGCAAGGCGGTTGTACATCGGGGTGAGCTGGTCGCGTTCGATGCGGCGCGCGGCCGTCGCCAGGTCCTCTCCCGGTTTCTGTTCACCCATCGGCTCGTTGATCAGGTCGTAGCCGAGCACGGCCGGATGGTGGGCGAAGCGGGCGGCCAGCGTGCGCCACATCGCGGCCTGGGCGCGCCGGAGGTCCGCGTCCCGGTAGAGGTGGGTGAAGGCGCGCTGCACGGCGGGCTCGAAGTACTCGGCGAACCAGTCGTCCGGGTGCGGGGTGAAGGGCAGTCCGTCGGTCCTGGTCGCCCACTCGGGTATGCCGCGGTGGCCGAAGGCGGGGCCGAACACGTCCTGGTGGGCGTCGATGACGACCTTCACGTCATGGCGGTGGGCCCAGTCCAGGACGCGCTCGATCTTCCGGAGGTAACCGCGGCTGTAGTGCCCGGGGGTCGGCTCCAGGTCGTCCCAGAAGACCAGCAGCCGGGCGAAGTCGAAGCCCTGGGCCCGCATGTCGCGCAGGTGGCGTTCGGTGATGGCGGTCAGGGCCGCCTCGCCTCGGTGCGTCTTGTCCTCGATGTTCCAGCCGTGCAGGGTGAGCACCCGCCCCTGCCGGTCGGTGAGCGGCGGGATGCCCGGCCCGGTCTCCTCGGCGTGGGCGGTGGCGGGGGCCAGCAGGGCGGCGAGGACCGCGCCCGCCGTGAGTATCGCTCGCAACACAGGAAACCTCCGGGGAGCCGGCCTAAGTTCTGTGACTTCGCGTGCAGTTCGAGCTGAACACTCCCGTGCTATCAGCCGAGCGAGGAGAGAACCAGTACGAAGGCCCGGCTGGACGCGGGTCACTGACCGCGCGGCTCCCGGACCACGGCCACGTCCCCGGGCGCGACGGCGACCGTGCGGGCGGTCTCCTTGCCGGTGAGCAGTTCCAACGAGCCAGGCGCCACCGGAAGTTCGGCTCCCTGGCCGGTGTGGTCGATCACGAACAGGTAGTCCGCCTCGGGGCCGCGCCGGCGGACCACCTCCACACCGGGTGGGGCCGTGCGTACCGGCTCCACGCCCGCCTCCGCACGGATGCGGTCCAGCAGCGCGGCCAGCGTGGCCGGGTCCGGCAGGGTGGCCAGGTACCAGGCGCTGCCGGTGCCGTGCGGGCGGCGGGTCACCGCGGGGACACCGGTCAAGGGGCCGTCCGCGTACGAGACGACCGTGTCGGCGCCCGCCGGTCGCAGCCGCTCCGACCACAGCGTGCCCGTCGCCCCTTCCGGGACCGCACCGGTCAGCGCGACCGACTCGCCGGGCAGCAGGGGGAACGGTTCGTCGGAGCGGACGCCCAGTACCTCCCGGAAGGCTCCCGGGTGACCACCCAGCCGCACATGGCAGTTCTCGTCCACGGTCCCGCTGTGGAAACCGACGGCGAGGGTGCCGCCGCGCTCGGCGTACCCGGACAGGTTCGCCGCGCCCGCGTCGTCGACCAGGTACAGGTTCGGGGCGAGCACCAGCCGGTACGCCGACAGGTCCGCGTCCGGCGCCACGAAGTCCACGGCCACCCCGGCCCGCCACAGCGGCTCGTACCAGGCCCGCACCAGGTCCAGGTGGCGCAGCTCGCCGCTGGGCTGGGCGGGCAGCTCCAGCGCCCAGCGGGCGGTGTAGTCCCAGACGATCGCCACCTCGGCCGGGGAGGTGCTGCCGCGCACCTCCGCCAGTGCCTTCAGGTCGGCGCCCAGGCGGACCACGTCCTGCCAGATCCGGCTGTCCGTCCCGGCATGAGGCACCATCGCCGAGTGCCACTGCTCGGCACCCGCCTTCGACTGCCGCCACTGGAAGAACGCGATGCCGTCCGCGCCGCGCGCCACGTGCGCGAGCGCGTTGCGCCGCAACTCGCCCGGCTTCTTCGCCCGGTTGACCGGCTGCCAGTTCACCGCGCCGGTGGAGTGTTCCATCAGCAGCCACGGACCGCCCGCCAGCGAACGGGTCAGATCGCCGCTCAGCGCTATGTCGATCTGCGACTCGGGGTCGGTGGAGATCAGGTAGTGGTCGTTGGAGACGATGTCCAGCTCCGGCGCCCAGCGCCGGTAGTCGAGGGCGTCGAAGGTCGCCATCACCATGAAGTTGGTGGTGGCGGGGACCGCCGGCGCCGCCGCCCGCAGCACGTCCCGTTCCGCCGTGCACAGCGACAGCAGCTCGTCGGAGCAGAACCGCCGCCAGTCCAGCTGGTGCGTCGGGTTGGGTACGGCACCGGTGGCGCGCGGCGGGAGGATCTCCTCCCAGTCGTAGTACCACTGGGACCAGAAGGCCGTCCCCCAGGCGTCGTTGAGGGCGGCCAGGTCGTCGCCGTACCGCTCCCGCAGCCAGCGCCGGAAGGCCGCCGCGCTGGTGTCGCAGTAGCAGGCCGCGTTGTGGCAGCCGTACTCGTTGTGCACGTGCCACATGCGGACCGCCGGGTGGTCCGCGTACCGCTCGGCGAGCGCGCCCGCGATGCGCAGCGCGGCCCGACGGTAGGCGGGCGAGGAGGGGCAGAAGGTCTGGCGGCTGCCGTAGGAGAGGGTACGGCCGTCCCGGTCCACCGGCAGCGCCTCGGGATGGGCGCGGAAGAACCAGGCCGGCGGTGCCGCCGTGGGCGTGGCCAGGTCGGCGGCGATGCCGTTCTCGTGCAGCAGATCCAGGATCTTGTCCATGCGCGAGAAGTCGTACACGCCCTCGGCCGGCTCCAGCAGCGCCCAGGAGAAGATGCCGACGCTGACCAGGTTCACCCCGGCCTCGCGCATCAGGCGCATGTCCTCGGCCCACACCTCCTCGGGCCACTGCTCGGGGTTGTAGTCGCCGCCGTAGGCGAGACCGGGGACGGACAGGGTGCGCTTCACGGTGATCTCTTTCCGGTGCGGGCGCCTCAGCCCTTGTTGGAGCCCAGGGTCAGGCCGCTGACGAACTGGCGCTGGAGCGCGAAGTAGACCACCAGGGTCGGGATCGCGGTCAGCAGGGATCCGGCGGCGACCAGGTTGGGGTCGGTGAAGTACTGGCCGGAGAGGTTGTTCAGCGCCGAGGTGATCGGCATGTTCTCGCCCGTCGAGATCAGCACGAGGGCCCAGAAGAAGTCGTTGTAGATCCAGATGGACAGCAGGGTCGCCAGGGCGGCCATCGCCGGCTTGCACAGCGGCAGCGTGATCTGCCAGTACAGCCGCCACACCGAGGCGCCGTCGACCAGCGCGGCCTCGGTCAGCTCGTGCGGCAGCGAGCGCATGTAGTTGCTCAGCACGAACGCGCAGAACCCGGACTGGAACGCCACATGGATCAGCACCAGGCCCAGCGCCGAGTCGTACAGCTTGCCGCTCGCGGTGATGCCCGGCAGGTCGGTGAGCAGGTACAGCCGGTACAGCGGGGTGATGATGACCTGCTGCGGGAGCAGGTTGCCGGCCGTGAACACCAGCAGCAGCGCGAGGTTGAGGCGGAAGTCGAACCGGCTGACGTAGAAGGCGACGCAGGAGGACAGGAACAGCGTCAGCAGCACCGCGGGGATCGCGATGACCAGCGTGTTGCCGAAGTAGTGGAGCATGTCCGACTGCTGGAACGCGTTGGTGAAGTTGTCGAAGCCGAGCTTGTCCGGCCAGGAGACGTAGCCCTTGGCGCTGGTCTCGCTGTACGGGCGCAGGGCCGAGAAGACCGCCCAGAGCAGGGGCGCCAGCCAGGCCAGGGCGGTGCCGGCGAGGAAGACGTGCAGCAGGATCCGGGCCGGCCGGATCGGGGCACGCCGCTTCCCCAGCGCGCTCACGGTGCTCATGCGCGCCGCTCCTTCCGGAAGGTGGCGATCAGGTACGGGATGATGACGGCGAGGGAGATCACCAGCAGGACGACGGCGATGGCGGAGCCGTATCCGATGCGGCTGGACTCGCCGATGATGTTGTTGGTGACCAGGATCGACAGCAACTCGGTGCCCTGGGCGCCCTTGTTGAAGACGAAGACCAGGTCGAAGGCGCGCAGGGCCTCGATGATGGTGACGACCAGGACGACCGTGTTGGTCGGGCGCAGGGTCGGGAAGATGACGTTCTTGAACGTCTGCCACTCGTTGGCCCCGTCCAGGGCGGAGGCCTCGCGCAGTGACGGGTCGACGCTCTTCAGACCGGCCAGGTAAAGGATCATCATGTAACCGGTGTGCCGCCAGGACGCGGCGATCAGGACGGCCCACAGGTTGAGGTCGGGGTCGCCGATCCAGTCGATGTAGTGGCCGGGTTCGTTGGCACCGATGATGCTGTTGATCAGGCCCGTGTCCGGGTTGTAGACCAGCTGCCAGACGAATCCGATGCACGCCATCGAGATGACGACGGGCAGGAAGAACGCGGTCTGGTAGACGCGGCTGAACCGGATCCGCTTGTCCAGCTGGACGGCGAGGAACAGGCCGAACGGCGTCGGGATCAGGATCAGTACGACGAACCAGATGACGTTGTGCTGGACGGCCGGCCAGAACTGCGGGTTGTCGGTGAAGAGCTGTTCGAAGTTGTCTAGGCCGACCCACTTGATCGAGTCGAACCCGATGCCGTCCCAGGTGGTGAAGGCGAGGAAGATCGAGGCGAGGGCGGTGACCCAGACGAGGATCACGTGCAGGACCGTGGGCACGCCCGCCATCACGGCGAGCGTGAACCGGTCACGGCGGGTCAGCAGGCGCCGGTGGCCCCCTGTGACCCGCTTCTTCCGGGGCGCGGCCCCCGGAGCCGGCACGGCCGCCGGCTCCGGGGTCTTCGTCGTCGTGTCGGTGGTCATCGGGCCGCTCACGAGGACGCGAAGATGGTCTTCTTCTGGCGTTCGACGGACGACAGCAGGCTGTCCACGCCCTTGGGGTTCTGGAGGAACTTCTGCAGGCCGGGCTGCATCACCGTGGAGGTGAAGTCGGGGCGGCTGTCGCGGTCCATGAACTGGGTGAGGCTCTTGGCGCCGCCGATCATCTCGAAGGCCTTCTTCTGCAGCGGCGAGTACGCGGCGGTGGAGGCCTTGTCGGAGGCGGCCACCACGCTCGGGTCGCTCTTCAGGTAGATCTCCTCGGCCTGCGGGGTGCCGAGGAACTCGAGCAGCTTCAGCACACCGGCGTGGTTCTTCGGCGACTTGCTGACCATGAAGCCGTCGGTGGGCGCCTCGACGGTGTCCTGGCCGTACGCGGAGTTGATCTCCGGGAAGGGGAAGAAGTCCAGGTCGTCCAGGTCGGCCTTGTTCGTGAACTGCTGGGCCACGAAGGAGCCGAGGAGGTACATGCCGGCCTTCTTCGCCACCAGCGTCTGCGCGGCGTCCTGCCAGGTACGGCCCATGAAGCCGTCCTGGTGGTAGGGGAGGATCTCGGCCCAGTGGTCGAAGACGCCCTTCACCTTGGCGTCGGTCCAGGACGCCTTGCCCGCCATCAGCTCGACGTGGAAGTCGTAGCCGTTGAGGCGGAAGTTGATCTGGTCGAAGGTGCCCATCGCCGGCCAGGCGTCCTTGTCGCCGAAGGCGATCGGGACCAGGCCGTCCTTCTTCATCTGCTTGCACAGGGCGACCAACTGGTCCCAGGTGGCGGGGACTTCGTAGCCATGCTGCCGGAAGACGCTCTTGCGGTAGAAGACCGCCCAGGGATACGTGGTCAGCGGCACGAAGTAGTACTTGCCGTCCGCGCCCTTGCTGAGCTTCTTCATCGCCTCGGGGAAGTTGCCCCCGATCTTCTCCCACACGTCGTCGATCGGGGAGGCCAGGCCCTTGGACGCGAAGAACTGCATGCGGTAACCGGCGAACCAGTTGAACAGGTCGTCCGGCGTGCCCTGCAGATACGAGTTGATCTGCTCCTGGAAGGTGTTGTGGTCCTTGGTGTTCACGTCGACCGTGATGCCGGACTGCTTGGTGAAGGCCGTGTAGATCTCACCGTAGGCCTTCTTCGGCACGGCGTCGGACTGGTTGGAGCCGAGGGTGACGGTCTTCGGGTCAGAGCCGGAACCGCTTCCTCCACAGGCGGACAGCAGGGGTATGCCGGCCCCGGCGAGCAGGGCGGTGCCGCCGGCTCCGCGGAGCAGGGAACGGCGGCTGGGACCGGGGACGGAAAGACCGGAGGGGGAGAGGCGCATGGCGGCTCCTGAGGAATACAGGGTTCGGCCAAGGGGATGAGTTGATCACCGAAAGGTCTTCGAAACCGATCAGAAACCAACTCGACCGAACATCGTGGGCGTAATAACAGCCCCATGTCCGCTCATGCGTCAATAGCTCCGGTCGCAACGACGGGTCTCTTGCCCGAAACGTAATCGTCACCGTAATCGTCACCGTCACCTGCGCCGTTGCGGGCGATTCCGGCTTCTGGTCAGGCCCGCGTCGTCGCAGGTGGTGCGCTCCCTGGTGAGCGGGGCCGCGCCCTCCCGCTCGTCCAGCAGGGCGGCCTCCTCGGCTCCGGCGGACCGGGCGCCGCTGGACTGCCGGGCGCGGTGCAGCGTGATCCCTGCGGAGCGCGGCATCCGGTGCAGGCCCGTCGACTCCAGCCGCTCGGTGCCGAGTTCCAGGAGGGGCGCGGGCAGGTGGTCGCGCAGGAACGCCACCGGCTGTCCGTGGGTGCGGCGCGGCCGCTTCGGCACGGTGATCTGGGCACCCACGGGGAGGCGGCCACGTCGGCGGGCGCCGGGATCCGCTCGTTGCGCTGCACCCTGGTGGCCGGGCCCTGTCCGGCCGCCTCCACGTCGTCGTAGAGGCTGCTGAGTTCCAGCGCGCGTTTGACCTTGCTGTGCACGACCCGCGTGCCCATCCGCGGCGGCGCGCGAGCAGCCCCTTGTCGGCCAGGGACTGGTTCGCCTGGCGGACGGTCGGCCGGGACGGCCCGAGCCGCGCGGACAGGTCGATCTCGTTGCCCAGGAGGTTGCCGGGAGTCGGGACGCCCTGTTCGATGGCCGCCTCCAGCTGCTGGGCGAGCTGGTGGCACAGCGGCACCGGGCTCGCGCGGTCCGGCGTGAAGGTCAGGGGGCGAGTGCGCGATCACCCGGTGCCGTTCGGTGCGGGGTGCGGTGTACTGGGCTCATGCCCCTCAGGTGTAGGCCGCGCGCGAGGGGAGTGTCCATGGTTTGTACTTACATTCGGACCACCGCGTGAAATGATGTCTTAACAAAGTATTGACAGCGGGCTCGACAGAGGCTTGTATCCCGTCCCAACGCAACCAGCGTCCCTTGCCCCGTCGCACGCACAGTGAGGTGCAGGAAAGATGGACCGCTCTTCTCGCCCCCGTTCCCGCAGACTGGCCCCCCTCGTGGCCGTGGCCGCTGCGGCAGCCCTCACCCTGGCCGGCTGTTCCAGCAGTTCCGGCGGCAAGAAGGCCGAGGAGGGCGCGGCGAACGCCTCCGCGGGCAAGGCCGACACCCCGCGCATGACCGTCGCGCTGGTCACCCACCAGCCGCCCGGCGACACCTTCTGGGACACCGTCCGCAAGGGCGCCGAGGCCGCCGCGGCCAAGGACAACATCAAACTGATCTACTCCTCCGACCCGAACGCGGGCAACCAGGCCAACCTGGTGCAGAACGCGATCGACCAGAACGTCGACGGGATCGCGGTCACCCTGGCCAAGCCCGACGCCATGAAGGGCGTGCTCGGCAAGGCGAAGCAGGCCGGCATCCCGGTGGTCGGCCTCAACTCGGGACTGAGCGACTGGAAGAAGCTCGGCCTGCTGGAGTTCTTCGGGCAGGACGAGAGCGTGGCGGGCGAGGCGTTCGGCAACAAGCTCAACACCACCGGCGCCAAGAAGATCGTCTGTGTGATCCACGAGCAGGGCAACGTGGGCCTCACCCAGCGCTGCGACGGCGTGAAGAAGACGTTCAAGGGCACCACTGAGACCCTGTATGTGAACGGCACCGACAAGCCGTCCGTGAAGTCGACCATCACGGCCAAGCTGACGCAGGACAAGGACATCGACACGGTCGTCACGCTCGGCGCGCCCTTCGCCCTGACCGCGGTGGACTCGCTGCGCGACGCGGGCAGCAAGGCCAAGGTCGCCACGTTCGACCTCGACAAAGAGCTGGTCAAGGCGGTGCAGAAGGGTTCCGTCGAGTTCGCCGTCGACCAGCAGCCCTATCTGCAGGGCTACCTGGCGATCGACTCGCTGTGGCTCTACAAGAACAACGGCAACTACAGCGGCGGCGGTGAGGAGCCGGTGCTCACCGGCCCGGCCTTCGTCGACAAGTCCAACGTCGACAAGGTCGCCGAGTTCGCCGCGAAGGGCACCCGGTGATGAGCATGACCCAGCAGGCTGAGCCGGCGGTGGGCAGGCCGCCGGCGTCCGGCCCGAAGCAGACCGACGGCCGCACCGCCCGGCGCCCGCTGGCCCTCAGGCTGCTGGCCCGGCCCGAGGTGGGCGTCTTCCTCGGCGCCGTCGCCGTCCTGGTCTTCTTCCTGATCACCGCTCCGCCGGTGCGCGACGGCAGCTCGATGGCGAACATCCTCTACCAGTCCTCGACCATCGGCATCATGGCCCTCCCGGTGGCCCTGCTCATGATCGGCGGCGAGTTCGACCTGTCCTCCGGCGTCGCCGTGATCTCCTCGGCGCTCACCGCGAGCATGCTCAGCTACCAGCTGACCGTGAACGTGTGGACCGGTGTGATCGTTGCCCTGATCGTGTCCCTCGCGATCGGCGCCTTCAACGGCTGGATGGTGGTGAAGACCGGGCTGCCCAGCTTCCTGGTCACCCTGGGGACCTTCCTGATCCTCCAGGGTGCCAACCTCGCCGTGACCAAGCTGGTCACCGGCAACGTCGCCACCGACGACATCAGCGACATGGACGGCTTCGACCAGGCCAGGAAGATCTTCGCCTCCACCTTCGAGGTCGGCGGCGTCCAGGTGAAGATCACCGTCATCTGGTGGCTGGTCTTCGCGGTCCTCGCCACCTGGGTGCTGCTGCGCACCAGGTACGGCAACTGGATCTTCGCCGTCGGCGGCAACAAGGACAGCGCCCGCGCGGTCGGCGTCCCGGTGAGGTTCACCAAGATCTCCCTGTTCATGCTGGTCGGCTTCGGCGCCTGGTTCGTCGGCATGCACAACCTGTTCTCGTTCAACACCGTGCAGTCCGGCGAGGGCGTCGGCCAGGAGCTGATCTACATCGCCGCCGCCGTCATCGGCGGCTGTCTGCTCACCGGCGGCTACGGCTCCGCGATCGGCCCGGTCTTCGGCGCGTTCATGTTCGGCATGGTGCAGCAGGGCATCGTCTACGCCGGCTGGAACCCCGACTGGTTCAAGGCCTTCCTCGGCGTGATGCTGCTCGGCGCCGTCCTGATCAATCTGTGGGTCCAGCGCACGGCGACCCGGAGGTGACCGATGACTGACAAGAAGACCCATGGCGCCGTCCTGCAGGACAGCGCCCCCGCCGCCGACGGCCCCCTGGTCGAACTGCGCGGCGCCGGCAAGTCCTACGGCAACATCCGCGCCCTGCACGGCGTCGACCTGAAGGTCCACGCCGGCCAGGTCACCTGCGTGCTCGGCGACAACGGCGCCGGCAAGTCCACCCTCATCAAGATCATCTCGGGGCTGCACCAGCACACCGAGGGTGAGTTCCTCGTGGACGGCACTCCGGTGCGCTTCTCCACCCCGCGCGAGGCCCTCGACCGCGGCATCGCCACCGTCTACCAGGACCTCGCCACCGTTCCGCTGATGCCGGTGTGGCGGAACTTCTTCCTCGGCTCCGAGATGACCAAGGGCCCCTGGCCCCTGCGCCGGCTGGACATCGCCCGGATGAAGGAGACCGCCGACCAGGAACTGCGCAACATGGGCATCGTCCTGGACGACCTGGAACAGCCCATCGGCACCCTCTCCGGCGGCCAGCGCCAGTGCGTGGCCATCGCCCGCGCCGTCTACTTCGGCGCCCGCGTCCTCATCCTGGACGAGCCGACCGCCGCCCTCGGCGTCAAGCAGTCCGGCGTGGTCCTGAAGTACATCGCCGCCGCCCGCGACCGCGGCCTCGGCGTCATCTTCATCACCCACAACCCCCACCACGCCTACATGGTCGGCGACCACTTCAGCGTGCTGCGCCTCGGCACCCTGGAACTGAGCGCCGAACGCAGCGAGATCGGCCTCGAAGAGCTGACCAACCACATGGCCGGCGGCGCCGAACTCGCCGCGCTCAAGCACGAACTGGCCCAGGTGCGCGGCGTCGACACCGAGGAGCTGCCCGAGGAGGGCGACCTCACCGCACCCGTGGCGACCACCCCCGAAGGGACCTCCTGACCATGCCCCACGCCCTCGACCGCATCCGGGTCGGCTCCGCCCCCGACTCCTGGGGCGTCTGGTTCCCCGACGACCCGCAGCAGGTGCCCTGGGAACGCTTCCTCGACGAGGTCGCCGAGGCCGGCTACGACTGGATCGAACTCGGCCCGTACGGCTACCTGCCCACCGACCCGGCCCGGCTCGCCGACGAGGTGGCCAAGCGGAACCTGAAGGTCTCGGCGGGCACGGTCTTCACCGGCATGCACCGCGGCCCCGCCGTCTGGGAGGAGACCTGGGCGCACGTCAGCCAGGTCGCCGCGCTCACCCAGGCGATGGGCGCGAAGCACCTGGTGGTCATCCCCTCCTTCTGGCGGGACGACAAGACCGCCGAGATCCTGGAGCCGCCCGAGCTGACCGCCGGACAGTGGGCGCACCTGACCAAGGGCATGGAGCGGCTCGGCCACGAGGTGAGGGAGACCTACGGCCTGGACATCGTCGTGCACCCGCACGCCGACACCCACATCGACACCGAGGAACACGTCGAACGGTTCCTGGACTCGACCGACTCCGAGCTGGTCAACCTGTGCCTGGACACCGGGCACTACGCCTACTGCGGCGGGGACAGCGTCAAGCTGATCGAGACCTACGGCGAGCGCATCGGATACCTGCACCTCAAGCAGGTCGACCCCGACATCCTCGCCGAAGTCGTCGCGGGCGGCGTGCCGTTCGGGCCGGCGGTGCGGCGCGGGGTGATGTGCGAACCGCCCTCCGGGGTCCCGGAACTCGGGCCGGTGCTCGAGGCCGCGCAGCGGCTGGGCGTCGAACTGTTCGCGATCGTCGAGCAGGACATGTACCCGTGCGAGCCGGACAAGCCGCTGCCGATCGCGGTACGCACCCGGCGCTTCCTGCGGTCCTGCGGGGCCTGAGGAGCCGGCTGGTCCCACGGAACCGGGCCGCGGTGGTGACCGCGCCCCGGTTCCTGCGCTGTCCCGAGGGATTCGGTCACCGGGCGGCCGGGAACCAACGGGGGCACGCGGGCGTTCTGACTGACAACGGGGAACGCCCGCGCAGACGGGAGGACGAGATGACACACCGTACGGACGCTCGCAGCACCACCCAGGACCCGGCCGACGCCGAGGCCCGGCGCCGCGACCGCTTCGGCGCGCTGCCCGAGCGGATACGCCCGCAGGACACGGTGGAGACGAAGCCGGCGACGGTGCCGGACCCGGCGCGGGACACCTACAACCCGGACGAGTGGCTGATCCGCTACTGCGGCTGACCGGCACGCCGACGGCGCCGGGCGGGTGCCCGGCGCCGTCTCCCTGGCCAAGCCCCGGCTCAGCCCCGCCGCACCTCCGCCAGTGTCACCGGCCGGTGCTCGTGCAGGGACAGCGTGCAGGCCTCGGCGATCCAGCCGGCCTCCAGGGCGTCCTCGATCGTGCACGGGGAGGGCCGGGTGCCGGCCACGACCTCGGTGAACGCGGTCAGTTCGGCGCGGTAGGCGTCGGTGAAGCGGTCCATGAAGAAGTCGTGCGGGGTGCCGGACGGAAAGGTCACACCGGGCTCGACCGAGCGCAGCGGCAGCTTGTCGTCCAGGCCGACGGCGATGGAGTCGGCGAAGCCGTGCAGTTCCATGCGTACGTCATAACCGCGCTTGTTGTGCCGGGAGTTGGACACCACCGCGATCGTGCCGTCGTCCAGGGTCAGGATCGCGCCGGTGGTGTCCGCGTCGCCCGCCGCCCTGATGTAGTCGGCGCCCCGGTTGCCGCCCACCGCGTACACCTCGGTGACCTCACGGCCCGTCACCCAGCGGATGATGTCGAAGTCGTGTACGGAGCAGTCGCGGAAGATACCACCGGACGCGGCGATGTACGCGGCCGGCGGCGGCGCCGGGTCCAGCGTCGTGGACCGCACGGTGTGCAGCGTGCCCAGCTCACCGGCCTGGACGGCGGCCCGCGCGGCGACGAAGCCCGCGTCGAAGCGCCGGTTGTAGCCGATCTGGATCGGCACGTCGCCGCCCTGGACGGCCCTCAGGACCTCGACGCCCTCGCCCATCGTCCTGGCGACGGGCTTCTCGCAGAAGACCGGCACGCCGGCCTCGACACCGGCCAGGATCAGGGCGGGGTGGGCGTCGGTGGCCGCCGCGACGACGAGACCGTCCACGCCGGCCGCCAGCAGGGCCTCGGGCGAGTCCGCGACCTCGGCCCCGAACCGCTCGGCGGCGGCCTTGGCCGCGTCCGCGAACGGGTCGGCGACGACGAGCGACTCGACGGCGTCGAGGCCGGAGAGGGTCTCGGCGTGGAAGGCGCCGATACGGCCGAGGCCGAGGATTCCGATACGCATGCGGTACTGCTCCTAGGGTGGGTGCTTCAGTTCTGGTCGAGGCCGCCGAGCACGTTCTGCTCCCAGTCGATCACCGACCCCGTGACCACCCCGGACCGCTCGGACGGCAGGAGGACCACGAAGTCGGCGATTTCGTCCGGCTGGCCGATCCGGATCCGGTCCCAGCGGTGCGCGTGCGCGGGGTAGGCGGCGGCCACCGCGTCGCTGAGGAAGCCCAGGTGGTGGTCCCGGTGCGCGGTCTGCCGCGAACCGCCCGGGTTGACCACGTTGACCTGCGAGGTGACCTGGTGGCCCGGGCCCAGCCAGGCCGTGGCGAGCCGCGCCAGGACCTCGCCGGCGGCCCGCTGCTCGGCGATCAGCGCCTCGAAGACCGCCGTGACCCGGTCGACGACGGCCGCGTCCGGGAAGGCGCCCCGGACGACGACGATCCCGGCGCCGTGCGCGAGCGCCCGCACCAGCTCGGCCCGCAGGACGTCCGGATCATCGGCGGCGCGCAGCCGCTCACCCTCGTACACCAGGACGTTCTCCGCCACCGAGGCGGCCTGCGGGTAGTCCGCGAGGTGCGTCGCGCGGCCGACGGGCGCGCGGAAGGTGCCGAGGTCGCAGTCCTGCTCGGGCAGCCGGGTGCGGTCCGGCAGGGAGGAGACGGACATCGGTGTCCCTCTTTCGGTCACGGAAGCCGGCCTTCGGCGACGGGCGCGGCGCGGCCCTGTCATTCTTGTCAGTACAAACCCCTCGAACAACCAGCAGGCAGCCATCAAAAACCCCTCAAAGAGCCGAGGAGCCGGTCCATGGGCCATCCGTTCCCCATTCGCGAGATCGCACGTCAGGCCGGTCTCAGCGAGGCCACCGTGGACCGCGTGCTGAACGGCAGGGGAGGGGTGCGGGAGAACACCGCGCGCGAGGTGCACCGGGCCATCGCCGACCTCGACCGGCAGCGCACCCAGGTCCGGCTGGTCGGCCGTACCTTCATGGTCGACATCGTGGCGCAGGCGCCCGAGCGGTTCACCACCGCCGTACGCGCCGCCCTGGAGGCCGAACTGCCCGCACTGCACCCGGCCGTCGTCCGCTCCCGCTTCCACTTCCGCGAGACCGGCCCGGTGCGGGATCTGGTCGGCACGCTGGACCGGATCGCGCGGCGCGGCTCACAGGGCGTGATCCTCAAGGCGCCGGACGTCCCCGAGGTCACCGCGGCCGTCGGCCGGCTCGCCGCCGCCGGCGTCCCGGTCGTCACCCTCGTCACCGACCTGCCCGCGAGCGGACGCGTCGGCTACGTCGGCATCGACAACCGGGCGGCCGGCGCGACCGCCGCCTACCTGATGGGCCAGTGGCTCGGCGACCGGCCCGGCAACGTCCTCACCAGCCTCAGCAGCGGCTTCTTCCGCAACGAGGAGGAGCGCGAGATGGGCTTCCGCAGCGTGATGCGGGTCCGGCACCCGCAGCGCGCGCTGGTGGAGATCGCCGAGGGACAGGGCCTGGACGCCACCCAGTACGACCTGGTCCGCGCCGCCCTGGAACGGGACCCGGAGATCCGCGCGGTGTACTCCATCGGCGGCGGCAACAACGCGACCCTGCGGGCCTTCGCCGACCTCGGCCGCGACTGCGCGGTGTTCATCGCGCACGACCTGGACCACGACAACACCCGCCTGCTGCGCGAACACCGCCTGTCCGCCGTGCTCCACCACGACCTGCGGCACGATCTGCGCGAGGCCTGCCACGAGGTGATGCGCTTCCACGGTGCCCTGCCGCCGGCCGGGCCGGTCCTGCCGTCCGCGATCCAGGTGGTCACGCCGTACAACATGCCTACAGGCTGACCCACCGGCCGCTCGCCGCCGACTGCGTCATCGCGTCGAGCACGGTGGCGCTGCGCACCGCGTCCGCGAGGGTGGCGCCGTACGGCGTGCCCTCGGCGATGGAGCGGACGAAACGGTAGGCCTCGATCACCTTCAGGTCGTCGTAGCCCATCGCGTTGGCCGCGCCCGGCTGGAACGCGGCGAACTCGCCGGCGCCGGGGCCGACGTACACCGTGCTCACCGGCTGGTCCTGGTACGTCGTACCGCGGCTGACCCTCAGTTCGTTCATCCGGCGGAAGTCCCAGAACACCGCGCCCCTGGTGCCGTGCACCTCGAAGCCGTAGTTGTTCTGTTCGCCGACCGAGACCCGGCAGGCCTCCAGGACGCCACGGGCGCCGGAGGCGAAGCGCAGCAGGCAGCTGACGTAGTCCTCGTTCTCGACCGGGCCCCGCTCGCCGCCGGCGGCCAGGGCGTGACCGGCCGTGGCACCGCTCGGACGGGCGCGCTCCGGGACGAAGACCGCCGTGTCGGCGGTGACCGAGGCGATGTCGCCGAGCAGGAAACGGGCCAGGTCGGCGCCGTGCGAGGCGAGGTCGCCGAGCACCCCGCTGCCGCCGCGCTCGCGCTCGTACCGCCAGGTCAGGGCACCCTCCGGGTGGGCCGCGTAGTCGCTGAAGAGGCGGATGCGGACGTGCGTGACGGTGCCGATCCCGCCGGAGGCGATCAGCTCGCGGGCGGCCTCCACGGCGGGCGCGTTGCGGTAGTTGAAGCCGACCGTGCCCTGGACACCGGCCTCGGTGACCGCGTCGGCGACCGCGCGGGCGTCCCCGGCGGTCAGGCCCACCGGCTTCTCGATCCACAGGTGCTTGCCGGCCTCGGCCATCGCCACGCCGATCTCCCGGTGCAGGAAGTTCGGAGCGGTGACGCTCACGGCCTGGACGCGCGGGTCGGCGGCCACCTCGCGCCAGTCCCGGGTCGCCGAGGCGAACCCGAACCGCTCGGCGGCCTCCTCCGCCCGCCCCGGCACCTCCTCGGCGACCGTGACCAGCCGGGGCCGCAGCGGGAGCCGCGGATAGTGGTGGGGGAGGCGGGCGTAGGCCTGGGTGTGTACCCGGCCCATCCAGCCGAACCCGATGACGGCGACACCGAGCGCGTCCGCCATGACAGCCTCCCTTTTTGGACCGGTCCACATGCGATCCAGGCCACCTTTGTTCGGACATGACCAGCGTGTCAACCCTTTGACAGCCCGGCACGCCGCATGGAACGGTCCACGCATGAGACCGCCGACCATCCGTGATGTGGCCGAACGCGCCGGCGTGTCGAAGTCGCTGGTGTCGCTGGTGCTGCGCGGCTCGGGCCCGGTGCGGCCCGAGAAGCGGGAGGCCGTCCTGCGGGCCGTGCGCGAGCTGGGCTACCGGCCGAACGCGGCGGCCCGCAGCCTCAGCGAGCAGCGCACCCGCACGGTCGGCGTCCTCCTGGACGACCTGCGCAACCCCTGGTTCGTGGAGTTGCTCGACGGGCTCAACTCCCCGCTGCACGCGGCCGGTCTGCACATGCTCCTCGCCGACGCGCGGCTGAACCGCCGGATGGGCCACGACCTCGCCGAACCCTTCCTGGACCTCGGCGTCGACGGCCTGGTGGTCGTCGGCACTGTCCCGGACGCGGGCGCGCTCGGCGCGCTCGCGCGGCGGATGCCGGTGGTCGTGGCGGGCGCGCGCGAGGCCCAGCCGCCGGCGGTGGACGTCGTCGCCGGCGACGACGAGCGGGGCGCCCGGCTCGCCACCGAGCACCTGCTGGGGCTCGGCCACCGCCGGATCGCGCACCTCGCGGGCCACGGCGCCGTCGGCGCACTGCGCCGGCGGGGCTACGAGGCAGCGATGCGGGCGCACGGCGCCGAGCCGCTGGTCGAGCCCGGCGACCTGACCGAGGAGGGCGGTTACCGCGGGACCGTACGCCTGCTCAGCCGCCCCGAACGGCCCACGGCCCTCTTCGCCGTCAACGACATGGCCGCGGTGGGCGCGCTGTCGGCGGCCGGGGAGCTGGGGCTGCGGGTGCCCCACGACCTGTCGGTGACCGGGTACGACAACACCAGCATCGCCAGGCTGCGGCACGTCTGGCTGACCACCGTCGACACCTCGCCGCACGAGATGGGCCGACGCGCCGCGCGCTGCCTGCTGGACCGCTTCGAGGGGCCGACGGGCGAGGGGCGGGTGCACCTGGCCGTGCCGGCCCTGGAGATCCGGGGGACGACGGGACCGCCCGGGGACGGCCTCACAGGGTGATGGCGTAGGCCTTGCGCAGCGTCTCGTGCACGGTCCACGTCGTACGGTCGCCCGCGCGGAGCACCGCCATGTCGCCGGGTCCCACCGTCAGCGTCGGCCCGTCCGCCACCTCGATCGTCGCCGACCCGCTGATCACCACGAACAGCTCGTCCGCCTCCGTGTCGGTGACCACGCCCGGGGTGATCTGCCAGATCCCCCGGATCTGGCGGCCGTCCGCCGACTCCCAGACCACCTTCCCGGTCACCTCGGGGTTCCCGGAGACGATCTGCGCCGGGTCCAGGGGCTCGGGTTCGAGGTCGGCGTCGGGGATGTGGAGCGCGAAGCTGTGCGTCATGCGGCCGACCCTAGTGGGCGTGCGAGCCGTGCCGCCGTGGACAGTGTGTGGGGCATCGGGCCTGGTCGGAGGACACTTCGTCGGGGCGCGCGAAGTGGCGGGGGCGCCCGGTCCGGGTGATCGTGAGGACATGGCTGACTCCCCGGCGGCCGGCACGGCACCGTCTCGGCACCACGACACGCGCGAGGTCGTCCTCTTCGGCGGGGTGTACGGCGCCGTCCTCGCCAGCTCGCTGGTCGCGGCGCTCACCCAGTACGGGCACACCTCGGCCGAGGTCCGCGGCTACGACGCCGCCTGGGTGCTGGTGACCGCGTGCGCCTCCGCCCTCGCCCACGGCTACGCCCACTACATCGCCGAACGCACCCCGCACCGCCGCCGGGACGTCCTGCTGGCGATGCGCAACGAGTGGCCGCTCGTCACGGCCGTGCTGCCCACGGTCTTCCTGCTCTCGGGCGCGCGCTGGGGGTGGTGGCCCGCGAAGGGGGTCGAGTACGCGGCGTTCGTCCTCAACATCACGATCCTGTTCGGGCTCGGCCTCGTCACCGCCCGCTGGTCGGCGCGGAGCTGGCCGGTCGCCGTCCTCGTGGGACTGGGGGACGCGCTGCTCGGGCTGATCGTGGTGGTGGCGAACGCGCTGATCAAGTAGCCGGGCGCGGTCAGCGGCCCGTGCGGACCCCGTCCAGGGCGATCGACAGGACCCGGTCGCGCTGGGCGTCGCTCTCGAAGGCCGTGGCCGTGATCCCAGCGACCATCCGCAGCAGATCGCCGAAGTCCATGTCCGCCCGGGCGACGCCGGCCTGCTGGGCACGCTCCAGCAGCGGGCCGCCGGCCGCGTACATGGAGTCGCGGCAGGACTGGAAGATGTCCGACTCGCCGTCCAGGGCCTCGCGCACCGCGCGCTTGGTGACCATGTACCCGGTGAACCGGTTCAGCCAGGCCGTCAGCGCTTCCCACGGCTCCCGCTCGGCCAGCTCGACGGCCGCCCGGCACAGGGCGTTGACCTCGTCGGCGTACACGCTCTCGAACAGGTCGCGGCGGGTCGGGAAGTTCCGGTAGAGGGTGCCGATGCCGACGCCCGCGCGGCGGGCGATGTCCTCCAGGGAGGCGTCCGAGCCGTGCTCCGCGAACGCCTCGCGGGCCGCGGTGAGCAGGGCGTCGTAGTTGCGGGCGGCGTCCTTACGGTGCGGCCGGCGAGCCGCCACGATCTCGCTGACGGGGAACGGCGTGGCCGTCACTGCTGCCTCCCGGGGAGGGGAATCGACTGGAACCGGAGGTCCACCTCCGCTACAGTGGAGGGGTACCTCCACTTTAACAGTGCGGGGTCGGCTCCGCCGTGGCCGGACGCGGCCCGCCCAGCCGGCTCCCCACCTCCACGGCACGGCCCGTACGACCGTGCCCCTCGGCTTTCCGATTCCCCGCGTCCCCGATCCGGGAGAGGCCTCTCCATGCCCCGCGCGTCAACCCGCGTCACCTTCACGGTCCTCGCGACCGGTGCCGGCGTGTTCTCCATGCTGCAGTCGCTGATCGCACCGGCCCTGCCGACCGTCCAGCACGCCCTGCACACCTCCCAGTCCACCGCGACCTGGGTGATGACGGCCTATCTGCTGTCCGCCTCGGTCTCCACCCCGATCCTCGGCCGGGTCGGCGACCTCGTCGGCAAGAAACGGACCCTCGTCGCGGTCCTGGTGGCCGTCCTCGCGGGCTGCCTCGTCGCCGCGCTGGCCCCGAACATCGGCGTGCTCATCGTCGCCCGGGTCGTCCAGGGCGTCGGCGGCGCCCTGTTCCCGCTCTCCTTCGGCATCATCCGGGACGAGTTCGCCCCGGGCGAGGTCAGCGGGAGCATCAGCAACCTCTCCGCCGTGATCGCCGCCGGCGGCGGGGTCGGCATGGTGGCCGCCGGGCCGATCGTGTCCGCGCTCGACTACCGCTGGCTGTTCTGGATCCCGGTGGCCATCGTCGCCGCGACGGTGCTGATCGCCCTGCGCTACGTCCCCGAGTCGCCCAAGAGGGCCGACGGCAGGGTCAGTTGGGGCGGCGCCCTGCTGCTCTCCGGCTGGCTGGTCGCCCTGCTGCTGCCGCTGAGCCAGGCCGGGCGGTGGGGCTGGGGCTCGGCGAGGGTGCTCGGCCTGCTCGCCGCCGCCGTCGTGCTGTTCGCGGTGTGGCTGACGGCCGAGGCCCGCTCGCGCACCCCGCTCATCGACCTGCGGGTGCTGCGGCTGCCCGCGGTGTGGACGACCAACGCGGCCGCCCTGCTGTTCGGCGCCGGCATGTACTCGATCTGGTCCTTCCTGCCGGGCTTCGTCCAGACGCCGACCGAGGCCGGCTACGGCTTCGGCGCCAGCGTGACCGCGTCCGGCCTGCTCATGCTGCCGATGCTCGTCGCGATGTTCCTCTCCGGCGTGCTGTCGGGCCGCCTGGAGCCGCGCGTCGGCGCCAAGGCGCTGCTCACCACGGGTGCCGCCCTCGGCGCGCTGGCCTGCGGCTTCCTCACGCTGTGGCATGACGCCCCGTGGCAGATAGCCGTCGTCGCCGGTCTGTTCGGCCTCGGCATCGGACTCGCCTTCGCCTCGATGGCCAACCTCATCGTGGGCAGCGTGCCGGCGGAACAGACGGGCGCCGCGACCGGCATGAACGCCAACATCCGCACCATCGGCGGCTCCATCGGCGCCGCGCTCACCAGCGTCCTGGTCACCGGCCGGCTCCAGCCCTCGGGCCTGCCGTACGGCTCCGGCTACACCCACGGCTGGGCCCTGCTCGCCCTGCTCTGCCTCGCCGCGGCCGGCGCCGCCCTCCTGGTCCCGGTCCGCCGCACCACCCGCCCGGCCACGACGGCCCCCGCACCGGCCCCGACGCGGGCACCCGCCCAGGTGCGGTAGTGTTGACCTGCGTGATCACGCGGAACGCCCCGCGTGAGACCGCAACGGGACGTGGCGCAGCTTGGTAGCGCACTTGACTGGGGGTCAAGGGGTCGCAGGTTCAAATCCTGTCGTCCCGACGGGAGCACCGCTCCGACGTCGCAGATCAGGGCCCTGCCTCACCATGGTGAGGCAGGGCCCTTCTGCATGCTCCGGAGGGCGGCTCAGCCGGCGCCGGGCCTGGCCACGGCCTGTTCCCAGAGGTCCAGTCCCGCGCGGAGGAGTTCGCGCACGGCCGCGGTCTCCTCCTCCGTCCAGGCTCCGTCCCCCACGGTCGGTTCGAGAGCTTCGCCGCCGAAGATCTTTTCGTAGGCGTCGTCGTGGATCGCCCCTCGGGAGGGAAGGGGTGGGACGGCCTTCAGGCTGTGGGAGAGGTCCTCGAAGAAGTTCCACGCGTCCAGCAGCAGTCCTGCCGGGACCGGGCCAGGGGCAGGGTGCTCGAACCACCGCCGCACGACGGCCAGATCGAGAGCGGCTCCGTCCTCCCCATCAAGTTTCCAGGCGTTGCGATCACCGTGTTCCTGCAGCGCCTCGAGGTCGTGGAACGTGAGGAGTCTTCCGAGTGCGTCCACGAGGAACTCATCGGGGGCGTCGCCCTCTCCCGGCCGCCAGACCAGCGTCAGGTCCTCCCCTTTCCTGGTCGTGACGCGGTACGGATAGTAGTCAGCCATGCGGGGTCTCCCTGGTGCTGCGGCGGCACGTGCCGCAGGGGTCATCCTGCCGTGCGATGTCTACGCCACGCTCGGCACGTACGGGCACTTGGTCCGCGACCTGGAGATGTTGCTGAGATCCGCCAGTGACGGGCAGAGGAACCGGGTGTAGCGGGTGTCGTTGTCGATGAAGATCTTCAGCCAGGGGATCATGCGGCGCGTCACGTTCGAGTTCCCCCATGTCGGGAAAGCGTGGCCGCCGCTGGTGAGTTCCAGGAACGCGCTCTGTGTGCCGGCCGGCACGCCGGCGTAGAGGCCGTCGAGGTAGGACGGGGTGACGGTGCCGTCGTCCCGCGCGCCCATGATCATCGTCGGCACCCGCAGGGTGGACAGGTTCTGCGAGGGCGAGAAGGGCGCGAGCGGGACGGCGGCCTTCAGTGACGGCCGCCGTTCGGCCGCGCTGATGGCACCGCCGCCGCCCATGGAGTGGCCGATCACGCCCAGCCGGTTGGGATCGACCCGGTCGCGCACCGGGCTCTTGCGGGTGAGGTAGTCCAGTGCGGCGAGAAGCTGGGTTCCGCGAGCGGTGTCCCAGTCGGTGGGGCTGTTGGTGTCGATGCCGATCACGACGAACCCGAAGGAGGCGAGCCAGTGCCCCATCCAGGCGCCTTCCGCGTCGAACCGGGCGGTGTAGCCGGGCACGATCGCGACCGCGCCCCAGGTGCCGAGGCTGGTGTCCGTCGGGTAGTAGATCCGCCCGCCATTGAAGCCGTTCCCGGGCGGCACCCGAAGCTCCGCGGTGGCGAACGTGCCCCTCTGGGCGGCGACACTGCTCACCGTGGGATCCGGGCCCCGCTGGTAGGGGTTGTCCTGGGCCGAAGCCGCCGGCGCCGACACCAGCACGGCGATCAGGCCGATCACGGCCGCGACGACGACCGCCCTCACACGTATGACAAGGGGGAGCATTCTCCTGTCCTCCGTACTCTTGTCGAGTCCTGCTACCTGAGATGCGCGGCGAGCGGCAGGTTCTGCCGGCGTACGTCACCCGCGACGAGCCCGGCGATCCGCTGGGCGCCGTAGGCTTCGAAGTGCGTGTGGTCGTCGCAGAAGAACGCGCCGACGGGGCCCGATGCGTAGTCGCCGTCGTTCGGGCAGAAGCGCAGGCTGTTGTAGAGGGAGATGCTCAGCGTCTGGAGGTCGACGACCGGCGCGCCGGTGGCGCCCCCGGCCGCGAAGGTCTCCGTGACGAAGCCGCGGTTCCTGGTCGCCGTGCTGCCGGAACAGGTGATGGCGGCCACCGGGGTGAGCAGCACCGGGTGTGCGCCCCGGGCCAGCGCGGCCCGCGCCATCATGGTCATCAGCTGTTGGTAACGGGCCGCGCCGACGTGCCGGGGGCAGGTGCGGGAGGAGTCGTTGATGCCGAACTGGATGAACAGGTAGTCGCCGGCCTTCATCCCGGTGGTGGCGTCCAGCATCGCCTGCCAGCGTGCCGAGTACGTGGGGGACGTGAGGACGCACTCGCCGTCGGAGCCCATGGTGCCGCTCACGTTCGACTCGTACAACCAGGTCTGGATGCTGCGTCCGGCAACGGCCTGGTTCTTGACGGTCACGCCGCTGTCGAACAGGGCGGCGAACCGGCTGCCCCAGCCGACCGGGCAGCGGCTGCTCGGATTGGCCATGGTGGAATCGCCGGCCAGCCAGACGGTGACCGGCTCGGCCGCCGCTCGTACGGCCGGTGCCGCGGCGCGGGAGGCGCCGGTGCAGTTCGCCGCAGTGCTGCCGGCCGCCGAGGCGGCGCGGACGCCGAGGCTCGACAGGGCGATCACCAGTGCGGTCGTGAGGAGGATCCGAAGCCTTTTCACCGGGGTTTCTCCAGGGACGGGCGCCGCCGGGCGTCGGTCAGCGCAGATGGGTGGCCAGGGGCAGCCGTTGCTCCCGGATGCTCTGGAGCACCAGCTCGCCCATCCGGGTCGCGCCGTACTGCGAGAAGTGGGTGTTGTCCGTGACACCGTCGACGGAGGAGCGGAGGAAGAGCTGGGCGGAGGCGGAGGGGCCGAGGGACTCGACCAGCGCCTTGCTCCTGGCGGTCAGATCGATGACCGGCACCTGCTGCGCCGCGCCGACCGAGCGCATCTGGGCGGGCAGGTCGACCCCGAGACCGTTGACGTGGAGGGCCGTGGGCGTGAGCCGGTCACCGTCGAAGAGCCGGCGGACCGGTGGCGTCACCAGGACCGGTACGCCGCCTCTGGCACGCACCTGCGTGATCATGGAGGTGAGGTTGCTCCGGTAGGCGGAGGCGCTGGTCTGCTTGTCGTTGTGGCCGAACTGGACGAAGACCGGGTCGTTCGGCCGGATCTTCGCCGCCAGGGCGGGGAACAGCGCCGGGTTGCTCAGGAAGCTGCCCGAACTCTCGCCCGAGTCGGCGTAGTTGGCGATGGCCGCCCCCGGTGCCACCGCAGTGGTGAGCGTCTGGCCCCACCCGGTGTAGGGAGCGGCCGGCTGGTCGCACACGGTCGAGTCGCCGGCCAGGTAGGCGACCAGGGGCTGGGTCGCCGGTCGCACGGAGACGGCCGAGACCTGTGGGCCGGAGCCCGTGAACCGGAGGTCCAGGCCGGGGTTCCCGGTGCCGCCCTGACCGGTCGGCTGCCCCTCCGGCTGCCGTACGTTGATCGTGAAGGAGTAGGTGGCGACGGCTCCCGCCGCGGTCCTCGTCACCGGGAGCATCAGCCGCCGTGCCTCCGCCCACATCCCGGTCTGCCCGGCGACGGCCCCGCCGACGGAGACCGTGACGTCGTACTCTCCGGGCGGGACCGCGTAGTGGCAGGTGATCGACGAGGTGCCGGAACAGCCGGCCGGGAGGGCCCGCGGTGCGGCCGCGCCGGCATGCGCCGCGCTCGTACCGGCTACGGCCGCGAGGGTCAGGAGCCCCGCTGTTCCCAGCCGGGCCGCGTGTCGGCCTCGGCGCATTGATGTCATGCCCATTACAATCAAGTCTTCGCCTCCTGGACCTGAGGACGGGGCGGGGGGAGGTCCGACGGCCTGTTGTTCAGGCCTGGGTGAAGCCGTTCATGATGACCGTGGGCCGCTGGGTGGCCGAGTCCCAGGCGCCCATGGCGTAACCGGTGAACGGGGACATGCACTCCGGCTCCCAGTAGAAGATGCCCTGCCCGCCGGTGGCCTTCAGGGCCTTGATGTAGGCGACCAGCGCGGCTTGGGTGGAGGAGGCCCGGTCGACCCGGCCGCCGAACTCGCTCTGCAGGAACGGTTTGCCGTGCGCGGCGGAGATCTTCTGCATGTTGGCCACGATCCCGGGGGCGTACTCGGCGCTGCCGTAGGAGGAGAACACCGACATGTCCCACTTGCCGCCGTTCGCGGCGTAGCCGTCGAAGAACGTCGTCATCACGTCGTACTTCTGCGGCTGGGCCAGGTGGATGCACACCGTCGTGTTCGGGGACACCGCCTTGACCTGGTCGTACGCGGCGTTGAGCAGCCCGGTCATCTGCGCCGGGTTGGAGACGCTGCCGACGGGCCGGCAGATCCCGCTGTTGATCTCGTTGCCGATCTGCACCCAGGCGGGGAGCACGTCGTTGTTCTTCATGACGGTCATCGTCTGGTTCACGTACGCGCTCATCGCGGTCCGCATCTGGCTGTAGGACATGTTCTTCCAGGCGGCGGGCGGGTTCTGCACGCCGACGGAGTTCCATGTGTCGCCGAACATGTAGTCCAGCATGATCGACATTCCGGCGGCCTTGACGCGCTTGGCGAAGGCGGCGACCTCGTTGATGCCGCAGTGCCCGTTTGCCGGGTCGCCGGACGGGTTGACGAACGTGCGCAGCCGTACGGCGGTGATGCCGTACCCCTTGAGGACGGCCAGCACATCCTGCCGCTGCCCACTGGCGTTCCGCCAGAAGTAGCCGTGCGCCTCCATCTGCGGGACCCAGCTGATGTCGACGCCCTTGACGAACGGGGTGGCGGCCGCGGCCGGCGTCTCGAACTCGGCGAGCGCGGCAGCCGTGGCGATCGTGCCGGCGGTCGCGGTGCCGGCCTTGAGCAGGGTCCGGCGGCTGATCCGCCCGGAACCGGGCGGGGGGATCGGGGGCATGGTCGCTCCTTTCCGCGCACGGGTCGCAGCGGAGGCGCCGCGGGCTGCGCGGAGTTGGCCGTGGGGGGTACCGGGATGTGGGGGTGGGGGAGCGGTGCCGACCGTGATCCGAGTGCGGCTTGTGAGCGTTCCCAGAAATCAACAGAGAGCAGGGTCTTTTACGGTCGTGGTCGGCTGGGATCGTTCCCGCAACGCCCTTACGCACCACGCAGTTTCCCGACCGGACTCCTGACTGTCAATCAACTGCGCACAACAAAGTCACGGATCCGAACATTGTCCAACATCGACGTCACGGAGTCCTTGATCGTGGGTGGTGAAACGGTCGCCGGCCGGGAGCTGTTGCTTTGGTTGGGGGGTGCGTACACTCCACTGCGACGTGTGATCATCGCGGTCGGAGGACGCGGCATGGGTGCACCTGGGACTCCTCGGCGTGAAGTGGTCACGGGGACTCCGCGTGGCAGCCGTGCGGTCCGGGGAGGCCGTGCGGCCCCCGGCCCCGCCGTCGACTCCCTCGCCCTGCGGATCCTGATGCGTCGTCAACTCCGGCTGGGCATCACGGCCTTCGGAGTACTCGTCGCCCTGCTCGGGCTGCTGCCCCTCGTCTTCACGGCCCTGCCGGACCCGGCGGACTCGCCGGGCAGCGCCCTGATCGTGTGGGCCCTGCTCGGTGTGGCCGCGTACCCCGCACTCGTCGTCATCGGCCGGTGGTACGTCGTACGCGCCGAACGCAACGAACGGGACGCCGTGGACCGCACCGAAGGGGACTGACGGTGACCGGCGTTCGGCTGGACCGGCCCGGCCGCGCATCCGGGGCGGCCGGGTGAACCAGGCGTACGGCATCGTGGCCGTCTCGGCGGCGGTCGTCGCGACGCTGGTGATCGGCTCGACGGGACTGCGCATCTCCCGCACCACCTCCGACTTCTACGTCGCCTCCCGTACCGTCCCGCCGTACCTCAACGCCATGGCCATCAGCGGCGAGTACCTCTCCGCGGCCTCATTCCTCGGCATCGCCGGACTCGTCGCCGCCCAGGGCGTCGAGATGCTCTGGTTCCCCGTCGGCTACGCCGCCGGCTATCTCGTCCTGCTCGTGTTCGTCGCCGCCCCGCTGCGCCGCTCCGGGGCCTACACGCTGCCCGACTTCGCCGACTCACGGCTGGAGTCCCGGGCCGCCCGGCGCGTGGCCAGCGTGCTCGTCGTCGGTGTCGGCTGGCTCTACCTGCTGCCCCAGCTCCAGGGCGCGGGCCTCACCCTCGGCCTGGTCACCGGCGCGCCGCGGTGGCTCGGCGGGGTGCTCGTCGCCGTCGTCGTCACCCTGGCCGTGGCCGCCGGCGGCATGCGCAGCATCACCTTCGTCCAGGCCTTCCAGTACTGCCTGAAACTGACCGCGCTCCTCGTGCCCGCGGTCTTCCTGGTGCTCGCCTGGCACGGTGACCCACGCCCCGCCGGCGCCCTGGACGAGCCGCCCACCTTCCGCCGGCACACCCAGGTCACCGTCGAGACCACCGTCCGGATCAGGATCGAGGCTCCGCTGCGGGCGGTGGTGAGCGGTGCCGTGGACGGGCGGGGGTACGACGACGGCCGCCTGGTGCTGGAGCCCGGCGTGCACGAGGTACGGGGCGGGACGACGCTCCGGTTCGCGCCCGACACCCCTGTGCCCGAGCGCGAGAGCGGGGACGGGCGGCGGGACGGGGCGTCCAGCTGGGCGGCACCGCTGTCGGGCGGCCGGGACGACCATCCGCTGTACACGACGTACGGGCTGATCTTCGCCACCTTCCTCGGCACCATGGGGCTGCCCCACGTCCTCGTCCGCTTCTACACCAACCCCGACGGCCGCGCCGCCCGGCGCACCACGGTGATCGTGCTCGCCCTGGTCGGCGGCTTCTACCTGCTGCCGCCGCTCTACGGCCTGCTCGGCCGCATCTACGCCCCCGACCTGCTGCTCACCGGCACCACGGACGCCGCCGTGCTCGTCCTGCCGGAACGTCTCGTCGGCGGCCTCGGCGGCGACCTGCTCGGCGCCCTCATCGCCGCCGGCGCCTGTGCCGCCTTCCTGTCCACCGCCTCCGGGCTCACCCTCTCCGTCGCGGGCGTGCTCAGCCAGGACGTGCTGCCCTCGCTCGGCGTCCGCCACTTCCGGCTGGCGACACTCCTGGCCGTCGCCGTGCCCGTCACGGTGAGCGTGGCCGCCAGCAAGCTCCCCGTCGCCAACGCCGTGGGGCTCGCCTTCGCGGTGGCCGCCTCCTCCTTCTGCCCGCTCCTGCTCCTCGGCATCTGGTGGCGCGGCCTCACCGCGCCCGGCGCGATCGCGGGGCTGCTGACCGGCGGGGGCAGCGCCCTCACCGCGGTCGCCCTGACCATCGCCGGCCCCCTGACCGGGCCCCTGTCCGACGGCTGGGCGCACACCCTGCTCGCCTGGCCGGCCGTGTGGTCGGTACCGCTCGGCTTCCTGACCATGATCCTGGTCTCGCTGGCCACCCGGGACCGGATCCCGGCCGGCACCGAGGCCGTCATGGCCCGCCTCCACCTGCCCGAACGCCCGGTCGGCCAGGGCGCGTCCGCCACCCGCCGAGGAGTGACCACCCCATGAGAATCCGCCGGCCCGCCGTCCCCGGGACCCCCGCGTGAACGGGCTCGCCCTCCTCGCCGCCGGAGCCCCCGTGCTGTTCGCCGCCGGCCTCGTCGCCGGCCGCCTCCTGGCGCGCCGGACCGACCGGGACGGCACCGACCACGGCACCCCCGTGGAACGCGCCACCTTCCGCACCCTGCACACCGCGTCCATGGCCGCGCCCCCGCTGCGCGCCGGACTGACCGAGGACGCGGCCCGCAAGGCGGTACGACGGCTCCGGCCGCTGTTCGCCACGGCCGCGCTCGGCCTCACCGCCGAGGACCGGCTGCTGGCCTGGGACGGACCGGGCCGGCACCACACGGACACCGTCCTGGACCGGGTCCGCCAGGTGCTGGACACCGGCCGTACCCAGACCTTCACCGTCGGCTGCCCGGACCCGGACTGCCCCGTACGCCGGGGCGCCGCCGCCCCGCTCACCGTCGACGGACGGGTGCTCGGCGCCCTCGTCGTGCTGGGCGCCGGGGGATCGGCGTCCGTGGTGCGGGCCACCGAGGAGGTGGCGCGCTGGGTCTCCGTACAGCTCGAACTCGCCGAACTCGACCGGACCCGCACAGGACTGATCGAGGCGGAGATCCGGGCGCTGCGCGCGCAGATATCGCCGCACTTCATCTACAACTCGCTGGCGGCGATCGCCTCGTTCGTGCGGACCGATCCCGAGCGGGCCCGGGAACTCCTGCTGGAGTTCGCCGACTTCACCCGCTACTCCTTCCGCCGGCACGGTGAGTTCACCACGCTGGCCGAGGAGTTGCGCTCCATCGAGCAGTTCCTGGAGCTGGTCCGCGCCCGGTTCGGGCAGCGGCTGCAGGTGACCTTGCAGATCGCCCCCGAGGTACTTCCTGTGGCGGTGCCCTTCCTGTGCCTCCAGCCCCTGGTGGAGAACGCGGTCAAACACGGGCTGGAGGAGAGCGTCGAGCGCAGCCGCATCGGCATCACCGCGCAGGACGAGGGGGCGACGGCCCGGATCGTCATCGAGGACAACGGAGTCGGCATGGAACCGGACCGGCTGCGCCGCATCCTGCGCGGCGAGGGCAGCCCCTCGGCGGGCATCGGGCTGCGCAACGTGGACGAGCGGCTGCGCCAGGTCTACGGCGACGAGCACGGGCTGGTGATCGAGACCGGTGTCGGAGCCGGGATGAAGATCACGATCCGTGTCCCCAAGTACCGGACCGGAGTGCACAGCGCGCCCCCGCGTCCCGCGTCCGGGAGCGCGAGGGCGTCCGCGCCCGGCGTCGCGTCGAGCGACGGCACGGCGCCCGGCAACGGCTGACGGGCCGCCGCCGGGGAGGGCCACCGGTTTACGGTGCCTCGACCGCCGATGGCTGCTTCCGTTGGCGCAGGGCCGCCATCACCGCGTAGACGATGATGCCGATGAAGAGGAACAGCACGCCCTGGTAGACCGCCGCGTAGCCCGCGCCCGCCATCAGCCAGATCGAGAAGGCGGCGGCCACCGCGGTGATCACCGAGTCCCGTACCAGTCGTGCCCGGTCCACCGTCTCGCCGCGGCCGGAGACCAGGTGGAAGATCTGCGCGGCGGTGGCCAGGAGATACGGGACGGTCGCGGTGAACGTGGTGACCAGGACCAGGATCTCGAAGACCTTGCCCGAGCCGGAGGCGTAGTTGTAGACGGTGAGCAGCGAGGCGAGCACGACCGTGACGCCGACGCCGACCGTGGGCACGCCCCGCCGCCGGCGCGTGAAGGCGCTCGGGAACAGGCCGTCGCGGGCCGCCGCGTACGGCGTCTGGGCGCTCAGCAGGGTCCAGCCGTTGAGGCAGCCGGTCATCGACACCAGGGCGGCGAGCGCCACCGCCGTACCGCCCCAGCTGCCGCCGAACATCGTGTTGACGGCGTCCGAGAACGGTGCGGTGGAGGTCACCAGACGGTCGTGCGCGACCGTGCCGAACACGGACACCGTGCCCAGCAGGTACACCAGTGCCGCGCCCGCGGTGCCGATCACGGTGGCCCGCCCCACGTTGCGGCGGGCGTTCTCGACCTCGCCCGCGCTGACGGCGGCGGACTCCACCCCGAGGTAGGAGAAGAGCAGCAGGGCGGCGGAGGCGGACACCGCGCCGATCGCGCCCTGGCCGCTGGTGCTGAACGGCCCGAGCCGGTCCGGGTCGAAGAAGAACAGTCCGCCGACCGCGACGAGCAGCAGCGGTACGAACTTCAGCACCGTCGACACCAGCTGGACGGCGCCCACGTACCGGGTGCCCGCGAAGTTGGCGAGCGCGGGCAGCCACTGCAGGGCCAGCGCGGCCAGGCAGGCGGTCCAGCGGTGTCCGTTCACCGGGACCAGCACGTCGAGGTAGCCGACGGCGGCCACGGCGAGCGCGGCGTTCGACACCCAGGTGGTGATCCAGTACGACCAGGCCGCGAGGAATCCCGCGAAGTCGCCGAACGCCTCGCGGGCGTAGACGTAGGGGCCGCCGGTGCGCGGGTCGCGCGCCGCGAGCCGGCCGAAGACCAGGGCGAGCGCGATGGCGCCGACGGTCAGCACGCCGAAGGCGACCAGGCTGACCGTGCCGTACGGGGCGATGGAGGCGGGGAGCAGGAAGATGCCCCCGCCGATGATGTTGCCCATGACCAGCGCGGTGGCGACGGGCAGGCCGAACCGGCGGGCATGCCTGCCGGTGTCGCCGTGCGGGTCCTCGGCGGGAAGCGTGGGGGACTGGGCGGGGACCCCCGCGGGGGCCGGAGCCGACTGCGGGACGGTTCCGGTGCTGTGCATGGGTGGTGCGCCTCTCATGGAACTGACGTTCCCGGGATCGCCGGGACGGCCCCATGGTCGGGGATGCGTCGATGTGGCTCAAAATCGCCGTTTGTTGTTCTGTGCGGGCCGCCTGATCGCGGAAAAAGCGTCGTGGCGCGGCCCTCACGCCGCGAGATGTCCGGCGGGGTCAGTCCCGCGCCGCCCAGAGGCTGCGCACATGCCCCAGGTGCCGGGTCATGATCGCGTGCACGGCCTTCTCGTCGCGCTCCAGCAGCGCGTCCAGCAGCTCCAGGTGCTCCTCGGCGGAGGCGAGCAGCCGGCCCGCCTCCACCAGCGCGGTCAGGCCGTACAGACGGGAGCGTTTGCGCAGGTCGGCGACGACCTCGACCAGGTGGGCGTTGCCGGCCAGGGCGAGCAGCCCGAGGTGGAAGCGGGTGTCGGCCTCGACGTAGCCGATCAGGTCGCCCGCCACCGCGGCGGTGACGATCTCCCGGGCCGCCGGGCGCAGCGCCTCCAGCGAGACGCGGTCGGCCGTGCGGGCCAGCTCCACCACGGTGGGGATCTCGATCAGCGCCCGGATGTGCGTGTACTCGTCCAGCTGCTTGTCGGAGACGACGGTGACCCGGAAGCCCTTGTTGGGCACGGTGTCGACCAGCCCCTCCTTGGCCAGGTCGAGCATCGCCTCCCGCACCGGCGTCGCCGAGACGCCGAACCGGGTGGCCAGCGAGGGCGCCGAGTACACCTCGCCCGGCCGCAGCTCGCCCGCGATCAGCGCGGCGCGCAGGGCGTCCGCGACCCGCTCGCGGTAGCTGCTCCGCCGGCCGCCCAGCCGGGGGAGCGCGGGCAGCTCCGCGCCCCGCGCGTCCTGAGCCGTGTTCTGTGCCATGTCACGCATCACCGGGTGAGTCTAGAGGAGCCCTAGAGGACGAACCCCTCGGGGAACGGGTCGGCCGGGTCCAGCAGGTACTGCGCGGTGCCCGTGATCCAGGCGCGCCCGGTGAAGCTGGGCAGTACGGCCGGCACGCCGGCGACCTCCGTCGTCCCCAGCAGCCGGCCGGTGAACCGGGTGCCGATGAAGGACTCGTTCACGAACTCGGTGTGCAACGGGAGTTCACCGCGCGCGTGCAGCTGGGCCATGCGCGCGCTGGTGCCCGTGCCGCACGGGGAGCGGTCGAACCAGCCCGGGTGGATGACCATGGCGTGCCGGGAGTGCCGGGCCGTGGCGCCGGGCGCGTACAGGTGGACGTGGTGGCAGCCGCGGATGGACGGGTCCTCGGGATGCACCGGCTCCGACTGCTCGTTGATCGCCGTCATCAGGGACAGGCCGGCCGCCAGGATGTCGTCCTTGCGGGCGCGGTCGAAGGGGAGCCCGAAGGTGTCGAGCGGCAGGATCGCGTAGAAGTTGCCGCCGTAGGCCAGGTCGTAGGTGACGGTACGGCCGTCGGGCAGGGTGGCCTTGCGGTCCAGGCCGGCCGCGAACGACGGGACGTTCCGCAGCGTCACGTCGCGCGCGGCGCCGTTCTCCACCGCGACCTCGGCGACGACGAGCCCCGCCGGGGTGTCGAGCCGGATGACGGTCACCGGCTCGGTGACCTCCACCATGCCGGTCTCGACCAGTACGGTGGCCACCCCGATCGTGCCGTGCCCGCACATCGGCAGATAGCCGGAGACCTCGATGTAGACCACGCCCCAGTCGCAGTCGGGGCGGGTGGGCGGCTGCAGGATCGCTCCGCTCATGGCGGAGTGGCCGCGCGGCTCGTTCATCAGCAACTGCTTGACGCCGTCGCGGTGTTCGCGGAACCACAGCCGCCGTTCGTTCATGGTCGCCCCCGGGACGGTGCCGATCCCGCCGGTGATCACACGGGTCGGCATGCCCTCGGTGTGCGAGTCGACGGCGTGCAGGACGAGCTTGCTGCGCATGGTCCGGCTCCTTACGCGAGGCCCGCGGCGACGGCCTTCTCGGTGGCCGCGCGGACCGCCACCTCCTGTTCGGGCAGCAGCGGCACCCGCGGTGGGCGCACCGGGCCGCCGTACCGTCCGACGACGTCCATGGAGAGCTTGATCGCCTGTACGAACTCCACCTTCGAGTCCCAGCGCAGCAGCGGGTGCAGCTGCCGGTACAGCGGGAGCGCGGTGGTGAGGTCACCGGCCAGCGCGGCGCGGTACAGCTCCGCCGAGGCCCGGGGGAGCGCGTTCGGGTAGCCGGCCACCCAGCCCTTGGCGCCGGCCACCGCCAGCTCCAGCAGCACGTCGTCGGCGCCGATCAACAGGTCCAGTTCCGGGACGAGTTCGGCGATGCGGTAGGCGCGGCGGACGTCACCGGAGAACTCCTTGACGGCGCGCACGAGCCCCTCGCCGTGCAGCCGGGCGAGGAGTTCGGGCACCAGGTCGACCTTGGTGTCGATCGGGTTGTTGTACGCCACCACGGGCAGGCCCGCCTTCGCGACCTCCGCGTAGTGGGCGAGCACCGACCGCTCGTCGGCGCGGTAGGCGTTGGGCGGCAGCAGCATCACCGACGCGCAGCCGGCCTCGGCCGCCTGCTCGGCCCAGCGGCGGGCCTCGGCCGAGCCGTACGCGGCGACCCCCGGCATCACCCGCTCGCCGCCGATCGCGGCCACGGCGGTCTCCACCACCCGGGCCCGCTCCTCGGGGGTGAGCACTTGGTACTCGCCGAGCGAGCCGTTCGGTACGACGCCGTCGCAGCCGTTCGCGACGAGCCAGGCGCAGTGCTCGGCGTAGCGGTCGTGATCGACCGAGAGGTCGGCGCGCAGCGGGAGGGCGGTGGCGACGAGGATGCCGCGCCAGGGACGGTGCTGTGCCTCGGACATGGATGATCCCTCTTCAGTAGGGTGTGACATATTACTGAGCGGTCAGGCGTGCCGCCCTCAGTCCGTCTCCGGCAGGGCGGCCAGGACCCCGAGCGGTACCGGCCTGGCGAACGGTCGGCGTCCGGCGGCGAGCGGGCAGCCGGCCAGGCCCGCCACCGCGGGCCCGCACATCCGGCCCTGGCACCAGCCCATCCCGGCCCGGGTGAGCAGCTTCACCGTGCGCAGGTCACCGGCGCCGAGCGGGCCGGTGGACTCGCGGACCCGTCCAGCGGTGACCTCCTCGCAGCGGCAGACCACCGTGTCGTCCGGGACCCGGTCCGCCCAGCCCGCCGGCGGGGCGTACACCGCGTCCAGCGCCGTGGCGAACTCCCGCAGCCGGGTCCGGGCCCGGTCGGCGGCGGCCCAGCGGCGCGGGTCGGGGGCGGTGCCGTGCAGCCGGGCGGCGGCCGAGCGGCCGGCGATGTGCCCCTCGGCGAGCGCGAGCGCCGCCCCGCCGACGCCGGTGGCCTCCCCGGCGGCCCAGACGCCGGGCACGTCGGTGCGCTGCTCGGCGTCCACCCGTACGGCGGTGCCGGACAGGGTGCAGCCGAGGGTCTCGGCGAGGTCGGTGTGCGGCAGCATGCCGTGGCCGACGGCGAGGGTGTCGCAGGGGATGCGCCGGACGCTGCCGGGCCGGAGGTTCCCCTCCCGGTCGAGCGCGGCCACCGTCACCGCCTCCAGCCGGTCGGTGCCGTGCGCCGCGACGACGGTGTGCCGGGTCAGGGTGCGCACGCCGTGCCGCAGCAGCCGGGCCGCGTATCCGGCGCCCTCGGCGAGTTTGCCGGGCTGTGCGGCCAGGGCGGGCGCCCGGCGCAGCAGCGCGGCCGGATCGGCGGACTCGACCAGCGCGGCGACCCGGGCACCGGCCGCGGCCAGCCCGGTGGCCACCGGCAGCAGCAGCGGCCCGGTCCCGGCGACCACGGCGGTCCGGCCGGGCAGCACCAGGCCGCCCTTGAGCATGGCCTGCGCGCCGCCCGCCGTGACGACCCCGGGCAGCGTCCAGCCCGGGAAGGGCAGCACCCGCTCGTACCCGCCGGTGGCGAGCAGCACGGCGTCGGCCCGGACGGTGACGCCCTCCTCCTGCGCGGGGCCGCGCAGGGCGTGCACGGCGATCGACCCGGAGCCGGACTCCCGCCGCACGCACCAGACGTGATGGTCCGTCAGGTGGATGATCCGGCCGGCCGCGCGGTGCCGGTCCAGCGCGTCCCGCAGCCGCTCCCAGGTGCGCCACTGGTGGTGCAGGGCCTGCGGCCGGCGTGCGCCGAGGGCCGGGGCGGGCTGCCGGTAGAACTGCCCGCCGGCCTGCTCGGCCGCGTCGACCAGGGTCACCCGGACGCCCCGTGCCGCTGCCGCCAGCGCCCCGGCGAGGCCCGCCGGGCCCGCGCCGACGACGGCGAGTCGCGGTGGTTCAGTCATCGCCCCGGCCCGTCCCCTCCTGTGTGCGGATCACGTCTCCCGGGCGCACCGGCACCAGGCAAGCCCGTTGGCCGGGACGGTCGTTGACGGTCACCAGACAGTCGAAGCACACCCCGATCCCGCAGAACACCCCGCGGGGGCCGCCGGTGCCGCGCGTGCTGCGCCAGGCCGTCACGCCCGCCGCCCACAGCGCCGCCGCGACCGTCTGGCCCGGCAGCGCCGGCAGGGGCCGGCCGTCGAAGGTGACGGTGCAGGCCTCGCCCGGCCGGGCCCGGACCAGCTCCATCGGATTCACCGTGCGTCGCCTCCCTCGGTGTCGAACCGCTCCGGCCGGAACGGCGTGAGATCCAGCTCGGGTGCCTTCCCGGTGAGCGCCTGCGCGATCAACTGCCCTGTGCCGGGGGCGAGTCCGATGCCGGCGCCCTCGTGCCCGCAGGCGTGGAACAGGCCGGGCGCCCGCGGATCGGGGCCGATCGCCGGCAGGTGGTCGGGCAGGTACGGCCGGAAGCCCGCGTACGTCCGCAGTGCGCGGACCCGCTCCAGGAACGGGAACAGCCCGATCGCCCCGGCCGCGAGCGCCCGTACCGCGTTCAGCGACAGCGAGCGGTCGAAGCCCACCCGTTCCCGGGTGGCGCCGATCAGCACCGGACCGGCGGCCGTGCCCTCCACGACCGGCGAACTGCGCAGGGCGGCCGAGTCGCTGGCCACGTCGGCCACGTAGTCCGCGGCGTACACCTTGTGCCGGACCATCCGCGGCAGCGGCTCGGTGACCAGCACGAAGCCGCGCCGCGGCATGACCGGCAGCCGGACACCGGCGAGCGCGGCGAGGTCGCCGCCCCAGGTGCCGGCCGCGTTCACCACCGCCGGTGCGTGGATCTCGCCCCGGTCGGTGCGGACGCCGTACACCGTGCCGTCCGCCGTGCGCAGCACCCCGGTCACGGCCCGCCCGGTGTGCAGGGCGGCACCCGAGGCGCGGGCCAGGTGGGCGGCGGCCAACGCGGGCATGACCTGGGCGTCCTGCGGGTAGTGCACGCCGCCCGCCATGCCCGGTGCCAAGTGCGGTTCCAGTCCGGCGAGTCGGTCACCGTCGACGGGTACGGCGGTGACGCCGGCGTCGCGCTGGCCGGCCGCGAAGTCCTCCAGCGCGGCCAGGGCTCCGGGAGTGGAGGCGACCACGAGGCCGCCCTTGGGCTCGTACTCGATCGCGGCGCCGTGCTCACGCGCCAGCTCGGCCCACAACCGGGCGGACAGCAGGGCGAGTTCGAGTTCCGGGCCCGGTTCCTTGTCGGACACGAGCAGGTTGCCCTCGCCGGCGCCGGTGGTGCCGCCGGACACCGGGCCCCGGTCCACCAGCCGCACGTCGAGTCCGGCGCGCGCGGCGTACCACGCACAGGCGGCGCCCACCATTCCGGCTCCGACGACCACGACATCGCAGGTCAGTCGCTTCGTCACGGCAGTACTATGTCACATGTTCCTCGCTCTGAGGAGTCCCCCGCGCCGGCCCCGAGTCCCAGGCGTGGACACCCCCTTGACGTCGTACCACGCCGGATTGACACTCCAGAGAGGGAATCCTAGTGAACAGGTAGGGAATCATGACGCGCCTCGCGACGGGCACCGGCCGTACGGGCCGGACGCCGTTGCGCGCTCCCCTGCTCACCTCCCGCCGCCACATCGACCTGCAGCGCGTCTGCAGCGCGATCAGCCGCCACCGCTGACCCGGGCGCCCCTTCGCCCCCCCCGCCGACCGGCCCAGTCCGCGCCGGCGCGCCCGTCCGCACGCCCACCATCCGGGGAGACGCATGTCCATCACTCCGCTCGCCGCCGTCCCGTCCACCCGCCGCACTGCCCCCCTCTTCCGGGGCCGGATCGGCCGGGACGCGCGCAGCGGCCACTACGCCGTGCCGCACCGCTACCGGCTCCATCTGTCCACCGCCTGCCCCGACGGACTGCGCCTCGCCGTCGGCCACAGCCTGCTCGGCCCCGACACCGACTGTCCCGTCACCCTCCTGCCCGCCGTCCCGGACTGTCCCGACGGCGGCCACTCGGCCCTGCGCCCGCTGTACGAGGCGAGCGCCCACCACTACACCGGCCCCGCCCTCGGGCCCGTGCTCAGCGACGACTGGTCCGGACGCATCGTCAGCACCCATACGCCCGACATCCTGCGCGACCTGGACCGGTTCCGGCCGGGCGGCGGCGCCCGCCTGTACCCCGCCGGACTGGAGTCCGTGATCGAGGCCGTCGAGCGGATGTGCGCCGAGGGCATCGAGGAGGCAGCGCAGCGCGCCGGCCGGGCCGGTGCCGACCCGGCCGAGCGGGCCGCCGCCCTCGACGTGCTGCTCGACACCCTGGGCCGGCTGGAGCGGCGGCTGGACGGGGAGCCGTACCTCACCGACGACCGGCTCACCGCCGCCGACATCGAGCTGTGGGTGACCCTGGTGCAGCTCGACACCGTCCACCGCTGCCATCTCGACGCCTCCGCCGTGCACCGCATCGCCGGCCACCGCGCCCTGTGGGCCTACGCCCGCCGGCTGGCCGCCCACCCCGCGTTCGGCCGCCACCTCGACCTGGACGGCATCGCCCGCCGCCACCACGGCCGTTGCCAGGGTCTGGAGGCCGCCGGAGCCGCTGTCCAGATCCTGGACTGGGCGGGCCACGCCGCGGAAGCCCCGGATGCTTCCCGCAGGTGAGAGCGATTCCCCGAGGTCCAGTGGGCGGACGGCCGTTGACAATCGAACGGGCAACTGCCTTACTTACGGCTCAAGAACGGTCATGAGCGTCAGCGCCAAGCCCTGGCTCGCTGACCGGCAACCCTCGCATCGCGGTGGGGTGCCCCAGGTGACGACCGGACCGGATGACGTTTCGGTAAGCGCGCGGCCCCATGGGGCCCGGAACAGTGACAGGTGACGCCATGTACGCAGCTCCCAGGACGGCCGCGAGCCGCCCCCAGGGCTGCGTACCGTCGTACGCCGGTCTCCTCGTCGCCGACCGCGCCGTCGATCTGCTCCGCGTGAACAGCGCACTGTGTACCGCACCGGGCTCTGCCCGCCGTCAGGGCTGACGTCTCCTCCCAGCCCCCGCGTTCCCGCCGCACACCGTCCCCGCGGTGTGCCGCTGTCCGCCCAGCCCCCGGTTCCGTGCCTGTCCGTGCGCCGCCCCGTGCCGTAGTGCCGCCGTGGCCCACGCCCGCTCGTGCGCGGCCCCCGGGGTGTCCGACTTCGCCGGAGCCTGCCATGAGTGAACCACCGGGCGCCGCCGTCTCGCTGGCCGAGGCGCCGCCGACACCGACCGACACACCGTCAAAGCCCTTGTCCGCGCAGCGGGTTCAGCCGCTGCGCCGGCCCGGCCGGTGGATCGTCACCGCCGTCGTCCTCGTGCTCGTCGCCCAGATCCTGCACGGACTGGTCACGAACCCCTTCTACCAGTGGGACCGCTTCCGCTACTGGTTCCTGCGCCCCACCGTCCTCGACGGCCTCCTCATCACCCTCGAAGTCGCCGCGCTCAGCGCCGTCCTGGGACTCCTCGGCGGCATCCTGCTGGCCCTCGGACGGCTCTCCGGCAGCCCGGTGCTGCGCGCGGTCAGCTGGACGTACACCTGGCTGTTCCGCTCCGTGCCGCTGATCGTGGTGCTGATCTTCCTCTACAACTTCGGTGCCCTGTACAAGACGTTGAGCCTCGGTGTGCCCTTCGGCCCCGCCTTCGTCACCTTCGACGAGTCGAAGCCGGCCACCGACATGACCATCGCCGTCATCGGCCTCAGCCTCAACGAGGCGGCGTACGCGGCCGAGGTGGTGCGCGGCGGCATCCTCTCCGTCGACCAGGGACAGCACGAGGCTGCCGCCGCGCTCGGCCTGCCCAAGGGCTACCAGTTCCGCCGGATCGTCTTCCCGCAGGCCCTCCGGTCGATCACCCCGAACTACGTCAACCAGCTGATCGGCCTCATCAAGAGCACGTCCCTGGTCTTCTACGTGTCCCTGCTCGACCTCTTCGGCACCGTCCAGTCGATGAGCAGCACGTACCCCGGTGACGTCGTGCCGCTGCTGATGGTCGCCACCGTCTGGTACCTGATCCTCACCAGCGCCGTGTCCGTCGTCCAGTTCCACGTCGAGCGGTACTACGCCCGGGGCGCCACCCGCACCCTGCCGCCGACCCCCTTGCAGAAGGCCCGGGCCGGCCTGGCCTCGCTGCGCGACCGGCTGCGCAGGGAGGCCGCCGTATGACCACCGCACAGCACCTCGAAAAGACCGCGGCCGCCGCACTGGAGGTGCACGGCGTCCACAAGTGGTACGGCGCCCACCGCGTCCTCGACGGCATCGACCTGACCGTCCGCCCCGGCGAGGTCACGGTGATCCTCGGGCCCTCCGGCTCCGGCAAGTCCACGCTGCTCAGGGTCATCAACCACCTGGAGAAGCCGGAGATCGGCCACGTCAGTGTGGGCGGCGAGCTGATCGGGGTGAAGCGGCACGGGGACCGGCTCAAGGAACTCGGCGAGCGCACCATCCTCGCCCAGCGCAGCCGGATCGGCTTCGTCTTCCAGAACTTCAACCTCTTCCCGCACCTGACCGTCCTCGACAACGTCGCCGCCGCCCCCGTCGCCACCGGCAGGCTCAGCGGGCCGGCCGCCCGGGAACTGGCCCGCGAACTGCTCGACCGGGTCGGCCTCGGCGACCGGACCGGCGCCTACCCGCGGCAGTTGTCCGGCGGCCAGCAGCAGCGCGTCGCCATCGCCCGCGCCCTGGCCCTGCGGCCCGGGATCATCCTCTTCGACGAGCCGACCTCGGCACTCGACCCCGAACTCGTCGGCGAGGTGCTGGCCGTCATCAAGGACCTGGCGACCAGCGGCACCACCCTCGTCATCGTCACCCACGAGATCGGCTTCGCCCGCGAGGTCGCCGACCGGGTCGTCTTCATCGACGGCGGCCGGATCGTCGAACAGGGCCCACCCGGCCAGGTGCTGGACCACCCGCGGCACCAGCGGACCCGGGAGTTCCTCGCCAAGGTGCTCTGACCGCACGCCCGTTGTCACACCCCGCTCCCCACGCACGCCCCCCCACGCACGCCCCCCCACGCACGCCCCCCCACGCACGCCTCCCACTCACGGCCCCCACCTACGACCTTCTCCACGACCCCCCGGACGACAAGGACAGCCATGCCCAGCCAGCTCACCCGACGCGGCCTCCTGCGCGGCCTCACCGCGGCCACCGCTGCCTTCTCCCTCGCCGGCGGGCTCACCGCCTGCGGTGGCGACAGCGAGGCCGCCGCCACGACCGACACCACGGGCACGGTGACCGTGGGGCGGCTGTCCAACGGAGCCGCCACGGAGACCCGGCTGAAGGTCTCGGAAGTGAAGTCCATCAGCGCCCACCTGCCCGCGTCCGTCCGCAGGAGCGGCAGACTCGTCATCGGCATCGGAGCCCTGCCCTCGGGCTCCGCGCCGCTGACCTTCCTCGGCAGCGACCAGAAGACCCTCACCGGCTCCGAGCCCGACCTCGGCCGCCTGGTGGCCGCGGTACTCGGGCTCGAACCCGAGATCAGGAACTCGACCTGGGAGAACCTCTTCGTCGGTATCGACAGCGGCAAGGTCGACGTGGCCTTCTCCAACGTCACCGTCACCGAGGAACGCAAGACGAAGTACGAGTTCGCCTCCTACCGGAAGGACAACCTGGCCTTCGAGGTGCTGAAGAAGAACCCCTGGAACTTCGACGGCCGGTACCAGAACCTCGCCGGCAAGACGGTCAGCGTGGGCTCCGGCACCAACCAGGAGAAGATCCTGCTGGAGTGGAAGGCCAGGCTCGCCAAGGAGGGCAAGAAGCTCACCGTCAAGTACTTCCCGGACCAGAACGCCACCGACCTGGCGCTGAAGAGCGGCAAGATCGACGCCTACTTCGGCCCCAACCCCACGGTCTCCTACCGCGTCCGGCAGACCGCGAAGACGCCCGAGCCGACCCGCAACGCGGGTACCTTCTCCGGCGCCGGCGCGACGCTCCAGGGCCTGATCGCCGCCACCGCCAAGAAGGACAGCGGGCTCGCCGAGCCGGTCGCCGAGGCCGTCAACTACCTGATCGGGCACGGCCAGTACGGCAGGTTGCTGGCCGCGTACGGCCTCTCCACCGAGTCCTTGGCGAAGTCGCAGGTCAACCCGCCCGGGCTGCCGTTGGACAACTCCTGACGGACGCCGGTCCGACGACGTCCGGCTCGCCGGGCAGGGCACCGGGAACAACCGGCGCCGGCCGGGCGTTGAACGTGACGACGAGGTCCGCATCCGACGGAGGGAGGTGACGGCCGTGACCCGAGTGCCCCCGCAGGCACGCCCGCCGCGCGCCGTGCCCCCGTACCGCTCCGTCCGTCTGCACTCCCGGCCGCACATAGACCTCCAGCGCGTGTCCGCCGCGCTCTGTCGCCCCTGACCTTCCCCCGGCCCTCTTCCGCCCGGCCCGGGTCTCCTCCCGCCGCGCTCGCCCGCGGCCGACGCCGCCTGCCCCGGCGGCCGCCGCCGGCACCGCGAGCCGTGTTCTCGTACGGACATCAAGGAAGGCACCGACGTGTCCTCAGCTTCCCTCGCACCTCTGCACCTCGCCGTCGCCCTGGACGGCACCGGCTGGCACCCCGCGTCCTGGCGCGAGCCGGTCGCCCGCCCCCGGGACCTGTTCACCGCCGGCTACTGGGCCGACCTGATCACCGAGGCCGAACGCGGCCTGCTCGACTTCGTCACCATCGAGGACGGCCTCGGCCCCCAGTCCTCCCTCCCCTTCGCGCCCGACGAGCGCACCGACCAGGTCCGCGGCCGGCTCGACGCGGTCCTCATCGCCTCCCGCGTCGCCCCGCTCACCCGGCACATAGGCCTGGTGCCGACCGCGGTGACCACACACACCGAGCCGTTCCACCTCTCCAAGGCGATCGCCACCCTCGACTACGTCAGCGCCGGGCGCGCCGGCCTGCGCGTGCGGACCACCTTCCGCCCGGACGAGGCCGCGCACTTCGGCCGGCGCACCGTCCCCCGGTTCGACGGCTTCGACGGCCCCGACGCACAGAAGGCGCTCACCGAACTCTTCGACGAGGCCGCCGACTACGTGGAAGTGGTCCGCCGGCTCTGGGACAGCTGGGAGGACGACGCCGAGATACGGGACGCGGCGACCGGCCGCTTCATCGACCGGGACAAGCTGCACTACATCGACTTCGAGGGCCGCTTCTTCAGCGTCAAGGGGCCCTCCGTCACGCCCCGCCCGCCGCAGGGCCAGCCGCTGGTCACCGCCCTCGCCCACCAGACCGTCCCGTACCGGCTCGTGGCCCGGCAGGCCGACATCGGCTACGTCACCCCGCGGGACGCGGACCACGCCCGGGCGATCGTCACCGAGATCCGCGCCGAGCAGGAGGCGGCGGGCCGCGCCGGGGAGACCCTGCACGTCTTCGGCGACCTCGTCGTCTTCCTGGACGACAGCCAGGCCGAGGCGGAGGCCCGCCGGGACCGCCTCGACACGCTCGCGGGCGAGCCGTACACCAGCGACGCCCGGGTCTTCACCGGCACGGCCGCCCAACTCGCCGACCTGCTGGAGGAATGGGCGGACAGCGGGCTGAGCGGATTCCGGCTGCGGCCCGCGGTCGCCGGCCACGACCTGCCGCGGATCACCCGGGACCTGGTCCCCGAGCTGCAGCGCCGCCACCGCTTCCGGGACGCCTACGAGACCGGCACCCTGCGCGGTCTCCTCGGCCTCACCCGCCCCGCCAACCGCTACGCAGCCGCCTGAAACGCCGGAGAGGACGACCGTACGCCATGAGCAAGCCGCTGAAGCAGATCCACCTGGCCGCCCACTTCCCCGGCGTCAACAACACCACCGTGTGGAGCGACCCGGCCGCCGGCAGCCACATCGAGTTCTGCTCCTTCGTCCACTTCGCGCGGACCGCCGAACGCGCCAAGTTCGACTTCCTGTTCCTCGCCGAGGGACTCCGGCTCCGCGAACAGGGCGGCCAGATCTACGACCTGGACGTGGTCGGCCGCCCCGACACCTTCACCGTGCTGGCCGCGCTGGCCGCCGTCACCGACCGGCTCGGCCTGACCGGCACCATCAACTCCACGTTCAACGAGCCGTACGAGGTGGCCCGCCAGTTCGCCAGCCTCGACCACCTCTCCGACGGCCGGTCCGCGTGGAACGTGGTCACCTCCTGGGACGCCTTCACCGGCGAGAACTTCCGGCGCGGCGGCTTCCTGCCGCAGGAGGAGCGCTACTCCCGCGCCAAGGAGTTCCTCGCCACCGCGCACGAGCTGTTCGACTCCTGGCACGGCGACGAGATCCTCGCCGACCAGTCCACCGGCACCTTCCTGAGGGACGCCCGGGCCGGCGCCTTCGTGCACCGGGGGCAGCACTTCGACATCCACGGCCGGTTCAACGTCCCCCGCTCCCCGCAGGGCCGCCCGGTCATCTTCCAGGCCGGGGACTCGGACGAGGGCCGCGAGTTCGCCGCCGCCGGCGCCGACGCGATCTTCAGCCGGTACGCCACGCTGAAGGAGGGCCAGGCCTTCTACACGGACGTCAAGTCCCGCCTCGCCAGGTACGGCCGCCGCCCCGACCAGCTCCTGATCCTGCCCGCCGCGACCTTCGTGCTCGGCGACACCGACCAGGAGGCCGCCGAACTCGCCCGGGAGGTCCGCCGGCAGCAGGTCAGCGGAGCCACCGCCATCAAGCACCTGGAGTTCGTCTGGAACCGGGACCTGTCGGCGTACGACCCGGAGGGCCCGCTGCCCGACGTCGACCCGGTGGTGAGCGAGGAGCACATAGCCCGGGGCCGCGCCCAGGTGCGGATGTACCGGGACCCGGTCGCCATCGCCCGCGAGTGGCGGCAGCTCGCCGAGGCCAACAAGTGGTCCATCCGCGACCTGGTCATCAACACCGGCAACCGGCAGACGTTCATCGGCTCCCCGGCCACCGTCGCGCAGACCATCAACGACTTCGTGCAGGCCGACGCCTCCGACGGCTTCATCCTGGTCCCGCACATCACCCCCGGCGGACTCGACCCGTTCGCCGACAGGGTCGTCCCGCTGCTCCAGGAACAGGGCGTCTTCCGCACCGACTACGAGGGCACGACCCTGCGCGACCACCTGGGCCTCGCCCACCCCGACGCCGGTGCCGCGCCGGAGCGGGCCGCGTCCTGAAGTCCCCGCAAGGCGTACGGATCCAACGGCGTGGGGGGGGGGGGGGGTGGCGTGCCCCCCCCCCCCCCCCCCCCCCCCCCCCCCGCCCCTTCCCCCGGCGCCGGACTGTGGTTCCCCGCCGTCCGTGTGCTGTCACCAGCACATGACCGCTGTCTCTCCCGACCCCCACGTGGAGTACAGGCGGACCCGGACGACGTAGCGGCGGCCCTTGACGAGCCGGACCCGGACGGCGGCGTTGTCCGGCCTGCCGCCGTCGTCGTGGCCCGCGAGGAAACGAGGCTCCCCGTCCCGCTCCTCGAAGACCACCAGCACGGTGTCGGCGTCGCCGAAGGTGCCCACGGTGTACGCGCGGGTCTCCGGCGGCTCGACGGTGAAGTCGGCCTGCTCGCCCGGCCCGAGACCGAGCGGAGCGGACCGGAACGGCACCAGCGCGGCCGGCCCGGAGGGCGCGGCGGGCGGGTACCAGCGGAGCACGAACTCCTTGTCCGCCGGGGAGGGGGTGCCGGGCGGACGCAGTCCCCCGCGGTACTGCTCCGGCTCCAGCACCAGCCCCGGCCCGAACGGCAGCGTCATGACCGACTGCGGGTCCCACACCGAGGCCCCCGCCTCGCAGGCGTCCAGCGGACGCAGCACGTTCGTGTACGTCGTCTCCCGGCTCCAGAAGTTCGGCGGGCCCGCCAGCTCGGCGTACACGGCCTCGTCGTCCCAGTGCAGCCCGGCGAACGGACTCTGGTGCTCGTGCACCATCCCGAGCGCGTGCCCGATCTGGTGCAGGACGGTCCCGCGCTCCCCGGGCGCGGTCACGTCCCAGCCGAGGTTCATGGTGCGCTCGCCCCGGCCGGCCGACAGCGCGTCCCGGCCCACCGCCGACCAGGACCCGGCACCCGCCTGGAACCCGATCCGCAGCTCCGCCTCCTGGCGGTCGCCGACCTCGGCGAAGGTGACGCCGATGCCGAGGTCCTGCCACTCGCGCAGGCACTCGCGGACCACGTCCCGCTGCTCCTCGCCGCCCGCCCACGGCACCCGGCGCAGCTCCCCGGTCCCGGGGACCGGGACGACCGAGGCGTCGGTGGGGGCGTCCAGGAAGCAGTAGTGCAGCACCGTGCCGTTGACCCACATCCGCCGCCCGGCGAGCAGCGCGCCCAGCCGCTCGGCGGTCAGCCCCGGTGCGAACGACGGGGCCGGCTGCCGCGGAAGCGAGCAGAGGCGTCGGGTCATGCGGCCAGCGTGCCGCCCGCCCCGTCCGGACGCCTGAGTCGGGGGCTACTCAAGTCGCCCTGTATCAAACCTGAGTACGCGCGCTCTGCTTGGTGTGAGGACTTACGGACAGGACGCGAAGACCGCGAAGACCCTGGAGCTGCCGTGGCCGTTCACCGGCCGCGCGGACGAACTGGAGCGGGTGCGCGCCGCGCTGACCGCCGGCCGGCCCGGCATCGTGGTGACCGGGCCGGCGGGCCGCGGCAAGACCCGGCTGATCACGGAGGCGGTCCGGGGCATGGACCACGCCCGGGTGACCGGCACGCCCGAGGCCCGCGACCTGCCCCTCGCGGCCTTCGCGCACCTGCTCCCGGACACCGTCTCGCTGCACCGCGCGGTCCGCGCGCTGTCCGGCGTACGGCTCCTCGTCGTGGACGACGCCCAGCTGCTGGACGAGACCTCCGCCGCCCTGGTCCACCAGCTGGCCGTGCAGGGCCGCACCCGGCTCGTCGTGGCCGCGGCGGACGGGCCGCCCGCGCCGGGCGCGGTGTCCCGGCTGTGGACCGGGGAGCTGCTGCCCCGGCTGTCCCTCGACCCGCTGTCCCACGAGGACACCGCCCAGCTCCTCGCCGGTGCGGGTCTGGAGCCGCTCACCGTGCGCCGGCTGCACCGGGCGTGCCGGGGCGATCTGCGGCTGCTGCGCGACCTGGTGACCGCACTCACCGGGTCCGGCCGGCTGACGCCCGTCCCGGGCACCGGCGAGCGGGCCTGGCGGGGCGCGCTGCCGGTCACCCCGGCCGTCCGCGAGCGGCTCGCCCCCGGCCTGGAGCGGACCGTGCCCGGAGAACGCGAGGTCCTGCAACGCCTCGCCTTCGCCGAACCCCTGCCGCTGCCGGCGGACGAGCTGGACCTCGACGCCCTCGAACGCCTGGAGGCGGACGGCCTGATCGACGTCGACGAGCAGGGCTCCGTCACCCTCGCCCACCCCCTGCACGGGCCCGCGCTGCGCGCCACCGCCGGCCGGCTGCGAGCCCGGCGGCTGGCCCGCGCGCCTTTCGCGTACGGTCCCGCGCTGGCCGCCGAACAGCGCACCCTGGCCCGGCGGATGGACCAGCTCGACGTCCGGCCGGTGCCGACGCCGGTGGGGGACTGGCTGCTGGCGGAGGGCGGCCCGCTGCCGGCCCGGTACGCCGAGGTCCGCGCCCGCTTCGCCCGCCTGCGCGGCGAACTGCGGGAGGCGGCGGCCTGGGCCCGGGAGGGGCTGCGGGGGGCTCCGTCGGACAGCGGGTGTCTGAGCCAACTCTCCCTGACCACAGCGAAGTTGGGTGAGGTGGCCGATCCGGACGGCGTCCACGCGCTCTACGACGCCGTACGCCTCGGCGAGCCGGAGCGGGCGGTCGGGCGCCTGCCGGCCGGGAGTGTGTTCGCCCGGCACGCGGACGCGCTCGCGCGCGGGGACGGGGCCGCGCTGGACCGGGCCGCGGAGGCGCTGGCGGAACGCGGGTTCCTGCTGTACGCGGCGGAGGCGCACGCGCAGGCGGTACGGGTGCACCGGGATCCGCGGGCCGCGCGGCTGTCCCGTACCCGGGCCGTCGCTCTGGCCCGGCGGTGTCCGGGGGCGAGCACGCCCGCGCTGGCCGGGCTGGTGCTCGGTGAACTCACCGCCCGGCAGCGGCAGATCGTCACACTGGCCGCGGCGGGGCTGAGCAACCGGGAGATCGCGGAGAGGCTGACCCTGTCGGTCCGGACGGTGGGAAACCATCTGTACAGCGCGTACACGCGGCTCGGTACGGGGGACCGGGGGGCGTTGCCCTGGCTGGTGGACGTGCCGGAAACGGCATAGCGGGTCCTGAGCGGACCGTCACGCCGCCCCGAACGCCGCGAATGCCCACCCCGTCGCCTGGTGCACCGCGTCCCCGGGCAGCGCCGCGCGCGCGTCCCGGAGGGACTCGGCCAGGGACAGGCCCGCGCCGAGGCCCTTGTGCAGGGCCAGCATCAGCGGGACCACCGCCGCGTCGTTGACCGGCGCGCTGCTCGCCACCACCCCGGCCGTGCCCAGCGGCAGCAACGCGGTGACCACGCCGAGGAGTTCGTCGGCGCCGACCGTGGCCAGGCGGGCGGTGTCGCAGCTGGAGAGGATGATCCGGTACGGGCTGCGGGCCAGGCGCTCGAAGTCGTGGACGATCAGCGGGCCGTCGGCCATCCGGAGGGCGGAGAACAGGGGGCTGTCGGCGCGGAACGTGCCGTGCGCCGCGAGGTGGGCGAGGCACGCGCCGTCGAGTTCCGCCAGCACCCGCGGCACCTGGGCGGCGTCGCCCTCCAGGACCGTCGCCGTGCCGTACCGGTCCGCCAGTTCGGGGACCTCCGCACCGCCCGTCGCGAGACCGGGGCCGCGCACCAGCACCGGCCGGCCGTCCCCGTCCGGCGGCGCCGGGGTCTCGCGGGCGCGCAGCCAGCTGCCCGCCGAAGGCGACACGCTGAGCACCCGCTCCCGCAGCGCGGGCAGCAGCGCCCACGGCACCCGGTGCAGCGCGCCCGGCGGCACGATCACCACCTCGCCCGAGCCGAGGTGCGGCACCGCCCCGGCCAGCAGGAGTTCCTGCAGGCGCAGGCCCGCGGCCTCCACCAGCGGCAGCCGTGCCTCGGCCCCGGGGTGCGCGAGCCGCCGCAGTCCGGCCTGTACGTGCTCGGCCTCGGCCACCGCCTCCGCCAGCGAACCGCCCGCGAACCGCCGTACCCGGCCCTGCCCGCACAGCAGGACGTGCACCCGGCCGTCCACCACGGCGAGTTCGACCAGCCGTCCGTCACCGAGCCGGTCCAGCAGCCGGCCCACGTCGAAACGGTCGCACGCGTCGGCGGCGGCCCCGCCCATGTGCCGGGTGCGGGAGCGGATCTCCCGTTCCAGGCGCCGCTTCTCGCGCTCCAGCGCGGGCACCGGGCGGCCCTCCATCCGGGCGGCCTCCGCGCGGGCCGCGATCTCCCGGTAGCCGGTCAGCCCGCTCAGCAGCGCCGGATCCTCCGGCGGCCGGGTCGGCGGGGTGGACAGCACGGTCGCCCGCCACCGCTCACTCCACTCCAGCAGCCGCCGCGGGCTGCCCTGGGCGAGGGTCACCTCCTGGGCCAGCGCGGCCAGTTCGGCGCCCTGCGCGGTCGCGTGGGCGCGCAGCTCCGAGGCGCCCAGCGTCATCCGGTGGTCGTCCAGCACGTCCAGGCCGCGCCGGCACGCCTCCAGCACACCCCGCCGGGAGCCGGCCGCCCGCGCCCGCAGCGCCTGCGCCGCCCAGCCCGTCATCCGGGCCGGCGGCGGGCCGCCGTGCCGGCTGCGCGCGGCCACCGCCAAGTGCCGTTCCGCGTCCGCCGTCCAGCCCAGCGCCAGCGCGATCCGGCCCGCGACCAGCGAGGCCTGGGGTGCGGCGGGCGAGCCGAAGGAGTCCAGCCGCTCGGCGACCGCCGCCGCGTCCGCGACCATCCGCCCCGACCGGCGCCCGGCCGCCACCCGCGCCTCCAGCAGCACCAGCCGGGCGTGCGTCTCCCACCACGTCCGGCGCTGCGCCGCGAACAGCCGTACGGCGACGGCGGCGCGGGCTGTGGCGGTGTGCGCGTCGCCCGCCGAGCGGGCCGCCCACGAGGCGGCGAGCAGCAGCTCGGCCTTGCGGGTGGACTGCCCGCCGATCCGGTCCAGCAGCGCGATCGCCGCGTCCGCCTCGGCCAGCGCCTCCGGGGCGAGCCCCGCCGCCATCAGCACCTCGCAGCGCCGGATCGACAGGTTGTACGTCGGGGTGCCCAGCTTGGCGTAGCGCTCCTCGGCCTCGTCCAGCAGCCGCAGCGCCGCCGGGATGTCCCCGGACCGGAACGCGGCGAGGCCCCGGCTCTCCACCGCGTCCGCCTTGTCGTGCTCCTGGCCGGTGGTGTCCCACAGCCGCTCCGCCGCCGTGAAGTCGGCGACGGCCCGGTCCACCGTGCCCAGCGCCAGATGCACGGTGGCCCGCAGGGTCAGCGCCCGCGCGGTCCAGATGTCGTCGGCGGCCTGCCGCAGGACGGGAAGGGCCCGTCGTACGTCCTCCAGGGCCTCCCGGTGATGCCCCAGCACCCACCACACATAGGCCCGCCGGTACAGCACCCGGGCCCGGGTGTGGCCGCTGCCCCGGGCGACGCCCCGCTCGAAGGACGCGAGCCCCTGCCGCGTGCGCCCCGCGTGCACCAGTGCGACCCCCAGCGTCGCCAGCACATCGGCCTCCCGGTCGGCCGACTCGGCGCGCGCGGCCAGGTCCCGGGCCCGCCGCAGGTGCCTGAGCGCGATCCGCAGATCGCCGAAGTCCCGCTGCCAGATGCCCAGCACCTGGTGGGCCACGCTGGCGTGCAACGGCGGCGGACCGGCTCCCAGGACCTGTTCGGCGCGTGCCCGGGCCTCGCCCGGGTCGGCGAACACCAAGGGCAGCAGTTCGAGAACCGACTCGCTTCCCGCTGTCACGTCTCGCATGGTAGTGGCCTGCTGTATCAGACGGTGGCCCCACGACTCTCACTGTCGAACGCCGTCTTGAGGGGGAGGACACCACATGGCACCACAGCGATTCCACGAGCAGTTCCACCACATCCAGCGCTCCCTGCCGGACGTACCCCTGACCATGGGGCCGGACGACTCGGCAGGGTTCCTCTACGAGAAGGGTGTCGTCCTGGTCCGGGACGGCGAGGAGGCCCGGTACGTCGAGGACGCCGTGCGCACCCACTTCACCGAGACCCAGGGCCTCGTCCCCGACCATGTGCGCCGCGTCGGCCCGCGGGCCGGCCGTACCGGCGTCACCCGGATCCGGGTCGGCGACCCGGCCGAGGGCGAGGACACCGTGCCGCACGCCCTGCGCGCGGTGCGGGAGGCCGAGGAACGCCAGGGCCGGCGGCTCGTCGGCCGCAACCATGTGGTGCACATCGCGGTCAACGCCTGCCCCGGCGACGAGCCGGTGCCCGTCCCGCGCACCGAGCCCGCCAACCCGGCCGCCGCCGAGGGCAGTTACGACCCGGCCACCGCGGTCGGCGTGCTCGTGGTCGACACCGGCCTGGTGCACGACCACCGCTCCTACCCGCTGCTCGCCCACACCACCGGCGACGCCCAGCTGACCGAGACCGACGGCGACGGAGTGCTCCGCCAGTACGTCGGCCACGGCACGTTCATCGCCGGGGTCCTCGCGGCCGTGGCGCCCAACACCGACATCACCGTGCGCGGCACGCTCAACGACGCCGGGGCCGTGCTGGAGTCCGAGTTCGGCGGGCTGCTCTTCGAAGCCGTCGACCGGGACGGCTGGCCGGACATCCTCAGCCTCTCCGCGGGCACGCCCAGCACGGACACCGACGGCCTGATCGGCCTGGACGCGTTCATGCGGGAACTGCGCGAGCAGCGCACCCTGCTGGTGGCCGCCGCCGGCAACAACGGCAGCGACACCCCGTTCTGGCCCGCCGCCTACGCCGCCCTGCCCGAGTACGCCGACTGCGTGCTGTCGGTCGGCGCCCTCCGCGCGGACGGCGAGTTCGGAGCCTGCTTCACCAACCACGGGCCCTGGGTACGCGTCCACGCCCCCGGCGAGCGCCTCACCAGCGCCCTCACCGGCTTCACCACGCCCGTGCCGTACGTCTACCAGCACTCCACCTACGACAGCTGCCGCTTCGGCGACACCGACTACCCCTGCACCTGCCAGTACCCGCGCCACACCGGTGTGCTGAGCGAGGGCCGGGAGAGCACCGGTGCCAAGCCGGACCAGGTGATGTTCGACGGCCTCGCGCAGTGGAGCGGCACCTCCTTCGCCACCCCGGTGGCCGCGGGGCTCGTCGCCGCGCGGATGACGGCGTACCGGGAGCGCGACCCGCGTGCGGCCGGCGCCGGGCTGCTGGCGGCGGCCACGGACCGGGCCGAGGTGCGCGGGGCGCGTGTGACGGCGCTCCGTCCGCCCACCTGGCGACCCGTCCCGGCCATGATCCCGGCACTGCCCGCATGAGGGCCGGAACGCTCCGCTCCACGGCGTACGATGACAGGCCGTACACAAGGGGTGGAGCCGTGGACCGAGCAGAGGTCGGCGCGTTGGTCCAGTCCGCCGTCGACGGGGACGCCGCGGCCTGGAAGGCGCTGGTGGAAGGGATGAGTCCGCTGGTGTGGTCGGTGGTGCGCGCACACCGGCTGTCGGACGCCGACGGGCACGAGGTCTTCCAGACCACGTGGTTCCGCTTCGCCCAGCATCTGGGCCGGATACGGGAACCCGACAAGGCCGGTGCCTGGCTGGCCAGTACGGCCCGGCACGAGTGCCTGAAGGTGCTCAAGGGCCTGGCGCGGCTGACCCTGACCGACGATCCGCGGGTGCTGGACCGGGCCAGCGAGGAACGGACGCCCGAGGAGTCGCTGATCGACTCGGAGGAGGAGGCGGACCGGGCCGAGCGGGTCCGCCGCCTGTGGCAGGAACTGGACGGACTGGGCGAGCGCTGCCGGCAGTTGCTGCGTGTGCTGATGGCCTCGCCGCCGCCCAGCTACGGGGAGATCTCGGCCGCGCTCGGTATCGCGGTCGGCAGCATCGGTCCGCTGCGCCAGCGCTGTCTGCGCCGGCTGCGGGCCCGGATGAACGCGCGGGGTGCGGTGTGAACGGCGACGGGATGCCCGAGGGGCCGGAGGAGTTCGCGGACGCCCTGCTGGAGGAGGAGCTGCGCCAGGCCGCCGCCGTCCTGGACCCGGTCCCGGCCGAGCTGCTCCAGACGGCCCTGGACGCCTTCGCGTTGCACGACCTGGACGCCCGCCTGGCCGAGCTGACCTTCGACTCGCTCGTGGACGCGCTGCCGGTCCGGGGGGTCACGGACGCGCCGCGCATGCTCACGTTCCGCGCGGGCGGGACGACCGTCGACGTGGAGGTCACCGAGGACGGCCTGATCGGCCAGCTGCTGCCACCGCAGTCGGCCCGCATCGAGGTCCTCGGCGGCCCCCAGGCCACCCGTCCGCTCACCGCCGATCCCCTGGGCCGCTTCACCAGCGACACCCCACCGTCCGGTCCGTTCGCCCTGCGCCTGCGGACCGGCGCGGAGCTGATCGTCACGGAGTGGCTCAGGGCCTGACCGAGTCGACGAGCGCGGCCAGCGCGGTGGCGAGCCGGTCCAGGCCGGGACCGGCGGGGCCGCCCGGCTCCGTCATGTACGTGTCCCGGCGGATCTCCACCATCAGGGCGCTGACCCGGGCGTCCGTGCCGTAGAAGTCCAGCGGTACGTATGTGCCGGCGAACGGGCTGTCCAGGCCCGTCCCGCCGCAGGCGGCGAACGCCTCGCGGGCGGACGCCGTCAGCCCCGGCGGGGTGTGGAAGGTGTCCGTGCCGAGGCAGACCGGAGGGCGCGGGCCGGCGCCGTGGAGTTCGTACGGGAGCGGTTCGGCCGGGTACGAGTGGACATCGATGATCACGGCCCGGCCGGTCGCGGCCAGCCGGTCGGCCACCGCCTGCGTCATGGCCGCGGCGTACGGCCGGAAGTAGCGGGCGAGCAGGGGCTCCGGGTCGGTGTCCGCGGGCCGCAGCTCGGACCGGTGCGTGGTCCGCGTGTACACCGCGCCCATGCCGACGGCCGTCATCTCCTCCCGCTCGTCCGGGAACCGCTCCGGGTCCACCACCAGCCGCGAGAGCCGGTTCACGAACCGCCAGGGGCGGACCCCGGCGAGCGCGGCGGCCCGCTCGGCGATCTCGGCGGTGTGCGCGTCCGTGATGTGGTCCAGCTCCCGCTCCAGCTCCGCGCCGTCCAGCACGATGCCGGCCCGCACGTCGTCCGGTATCGCCCGCGCGGAATGCGGCACATGCAGCAGCACCGGCGAGTCGGCGGCACCGGGGAGGAGTGCGAACGAGGGGGCGGTCTGGGACACCGGCTGCTCCTGGGGTGGTGGGGGCGTGCACGATCAAGGTGCCATACGGCACCGACAACGGCTCCCGCCCCGCACGCCTCCGCCCCGGCCGGGGGTTCCCGGCCGGGGCGGAGGGCACGTCGGCTCGGCGGCCCAGGCGCCGCAGGCGCCGGCTCAGGCCGCCGCAGGCACTAGCTCAGGGACGCCAGCGCCTCGTTCCAGGTGGCCGACGGGCGCATGACCGCGTCCGCCTTGGCCTTGTCGACCTGGTAGTAGCCGCCGATGTCGGCCGGCTTGCCCTGGACCGCGTTCAGCTCCTCCACGATCTTCTGCTCGTTGGCCGCGAGGGTCTCGGCGAGCGGCGCGAAGGCCTTCGCGAGGTCGGCGTCCTCGGTCTGCCGGGCCAGCTCCTGCGCCCAGTACAGGGACAGGTAGAAGTGGCTGCCGCGGTTGTCGATGCCGCCGACGCGGCGGGTCGGGGACTTGTCCTCGTTGAGGAAGGTCGCCGTGGCGCGGTCGAGGGCGTCGGCGAGGACCTTGGCGCGGGTGTTGCCGGTGGCCTCCGCGTACTGCTCGAAGGACGGGACCAGGGCGAAGAACTCACCGAGGGAGTCCCAGCGCAGGTAGTTCTCCTTGACCAGCTGCTGGACGTGCTTCGGCGCGGAGCCGCCGGCGCCCGTCTCGAACAGGCCGCCGCCCGCCATCAGCGGGACGACCGACAGCATCTTGGCGCTGGTGCCCAGCTCCAGGATGGGGAAGAGGTCGGTCAGGTAGTCGCGCAGCACGTTGCCGGTCACCGAGATGGTGTTCTCGCCGCGGCGGATGCGCTCCACCGACAGCTTGGTGGCCTCGACCGGGGACAGGATGCGGATGTCCAGGCCCTCGGTGTCGTGCTCCGGCAGGTACTGCTTGACCTTGGCGATCAGCTGCGCGTCGTGGGCGCGGTTCTCGTCCAGCCAGAACACCGCCGGGTCGCCGGTGGCGCGGGCGCGGGTGACGGCCAGCTTGACCCAGTCGCGGATCGGGGCGTCCTTGGTCTGGCAGGCGCGGAAGATGTCGCCCTGCGCGACCGGCTGCTCGATCAGCACGTTGCCGGCCTGGTCGGTCAGGCGGACCGTGCCGGCGGCCGGGATCTCGAAGGTCTTGTCGTGGGAGCCGTACTCCTCGGCCTTCTGCGCCATCAGGCCGACGTTCGGGACCGAGCCCATGGTCGACGGGTCGTAGGCGCCGTTGGCCCGGCAGTCGTCGATGACGGCCTGGTAGACGCCGGCGTAGGAGGAGTCCGGGATCACGGCGAGGGCGTCGTGCTCCTGGCCGTCCGCGCCCCACATGTGGCCGGAGGTGCGGATCATGGCCGGCATCGAGGCGTCGATGATGACGTCCGACGGCACGTGCAGGTTGGTGATGCCCTTGTCCGAGTCGACCATGGCCAGGTCCGGGCCCTCGGCGATCTCGGCGTCGAAGGAGGCCTTGATCTCGGCGCCCTCGGGCAGGCTCTCCAGGCCCTTGAGGATGCCGCCGAGGCCGTCGTTCGGGGTGAGGCCGGCGGCCTTGAGGGTCTCGCCGTACTTCGCGAACGTCTTCGGGAAGAAGGCGCGCACCACGTGACCGAAGATGATCGGGTCGGAGACCTTCATCATCGTGGCCTTCAGGTGCACGGAGAACAGGACGCCCTCCGCCTTGGCGCGGGCGACCTGCGCGGCGAGGAAGGTGTTCAGCTCGGCGACGCGCATGACGGAGGCGTCGACGACCTCGCCCGCCCGGACCGGTACGGACTCCTTCAGCACGGTGGTGGTGCCGTCCTCGCCGACCAGCTCGATCTTCAGCGTGCCGTCCTCGGAGACGACGACGGACTTCTCGGTGGAGCGGAAGTCGTTCTCACCCATGGTCGCCACGTTGGTCTTGGACTCGGGGGTCCAGGCGCCCATGCGGTGCGGGTGGGTCTTGGCGTAGTTCTTCACCGAGGCGGGGGCGCGGCGGTCGGAGTTGCCCTCGCGCAGGACCGGGTTGACGGCGGAGCCCTTGATCTTGTCGTAGCGGGCGCGGATCTCGCGCTCCTCGTCGGTCTTCGGGTCGTCCGGGTAGTCCGGGAGCGCGTAGCCCTTGCCCTGCAACTCGGCGATGGCGGCCTTCAGCTGCGGGATGGACGCCGAGATGTTCGGCAGCTTGATGATGTTGGCGGCCGGGGTCTTGGCCAGCTCACCCAGCTCGGTCAGCGCGTCGGGGATGCGCTGGTCCTCGTTCAGGTACTCCGGGAAGACGGCGATGATGCGCCCGGCCAGCGAGATGTCGCGCGTCTCCACGGGCACACCGGCCTGCGAGGCGTACGCCTGGATCACCGGCAGGAACGAGTGCGTCGCCAGGGCCGGGGCCTCGTCTGTGTAGGTGTAGATGATGGTCGAGTCAGTCACCGGGTGCTCCGCTCCACGTCTGTAACATTGCTCGACATCAAGATATCTCGTGATCGGGGTCGGCTCGACAGGGGTCCTGGCCGGAAAAAGTGCCGTCCGCCATCTCGCGCGCGATCCAGCGGCAGATCACGTCCACCACGTACACGTGTTCGGGCCGGGTCAGCTCCCGCCCCTTGGGGATGCCGTGCCAGCGCTCCAGGCAGCTCCGGCAGCAGGTGGCGGTCGCGTGCTGGGCCACGAACACCGGGTGACCGCGGTACGGCGTCTGCTTCCCGTCCTTGTACGGCTCGGCCGGCGCCAGCCGCCGCGCGATCAGGTCGTAGGCGTGCCACCGGATGGTCGCCGGCCCTTTCAGCCGGGCGGTCGCCCGGTCCCGGCCGCGCAGGTGGAACCTCGCCCGGAACGGCTGGCGCGCGAGGGCGTCCAGGCGCTGGTCCAGCGCCCGGGGATCGGGGGAGGGCCGCCCGGGCGAGCCGGGGCCGGGGGAGGAGGTCATGCTGCTTCGAGCGTAGCCCGGGTCCGGGCCGTCCGGTCAGGGCCCGACATCCGTCCGGTGCCAGGGGCTGTGGCCCGTGCCCAGGTGCCAGGCCCGGAGGTCGTCGCCGTTCACGCAGACGATCCCGCACATCCGGGCGTACTCCAGAGCGGGCTCGGTGAAGTCGCTGGTGGTGACGACCGCCGCGACATCGGCCTCGTGGATGGTGAAGCAGGTTCCCCCGAAGCGCTGCATGTCCTGGGAACCGACCTTGTTGTCGTCACCGTACTGCTTACACTGGATGACCAGACGCCGCCCGTCCGGGGTGACCGCGACGACGTCCGCCCCGAGGTCGCCGGCTCCTCCCACCACCTCCACGTCGCGGCAGCCGCCGCGGACACACAGCTCCGCCACGGCCTGCTCGAAGGCGTCGGGGGCCAGCTCGGCGTAGTCGGCCGTGAGCGGGAAGGGGGCGGGCTCGTCCGCCGGTGCCGCCGCTCCGTCCGGCGCCGTGGCGCGGAGTGTGCCGGCGGCGGTGTCGGCGGCTTCCTCCAGCGCCCGGGCGGCCCGGCGCGCGTACCTCCAGGCGGAGAAGCGGCGCCGCCCGGAACGGAACCTCAGCGCGGCGGCCAGGCCGAGTACCGCCAGCACACAGGCCCACAGCGGGCGGCGTTCGACCATGCCGGCAGCCGTACGCGCCACGAACGCCAGGACGCACAGGATGATCGCGAGCAGGACGAAGAACATCGCGGTGCTGCGCAGATCGAAGCGCCGCCGGCGCTCCGCCCGACGGATGCGGCGCACGGGTATGGTCATGCCGGCTCCTCCTGACAGCGACGACGATCTCTGGCTACGGATGCCCAAGATCGCCGACTGCTCCCATGAGGAGGGGCGGCGACGGGGCGCCGCCGGCCGCTCCTAGTCGGACAGGGCCGCCTCGTCGGCGATGTCCTGCCCGCTGCGCTGCTGCGGAATCACCACCGAGCCCTGCTGGAGGGAGACCGTGCGAGCGGGGGCCGGGATGCGGATGCCCTCCTCGCGGTAGCGGCGGTGGAGGCGCTTGATGAACTCGTGCTTGATCCGGTACTGGTCGCTGAACTCGCCGACGCCGAGGATCACCGTGAAGCCGATCCGGGAGTCGCCGAAGGTGTGGAAGCGGATGGCGGGTTCGTGGTCGGGCACGGCGCCCGTGACGTCCGTCATGACCTCCGTGACCACCTCCGCGGTCACCCGCTCGACGTGCTCCAGGTCGGAGTCGTAGCTCACCCCGACCTGCACCAGGACGGTCAGTTCCTGCTCGGGGCGCGTGTAGTTGGTCATGTTCGCCTTGGCGAGCTGGCCGTTGGGGATGACCACCAGGTTGTTGGAGAGCTGGCGGACCGTCGTCTGGCGCCAGTTGATGTCGACGACGTAGCCCTCCTCACCGCTGCTCAGCCGGATGTAGTCGCCCGGCTGGACGGTCTTGGAGGCGAGGATGTGGATGCCCGCGAAGAGGTTGGCGAGCGTGTCCTGCAGGGCCAGGGCGACGGCCAGACCGCCCACGCCCAGGGCGGTGAGCAGCGGCGCTATGGAGATGCCGAGGGTCTGGAGGACCACCAGGAACCCGATCGCCAGGACCAGGACCCGGGTGATGTTGACGAAGATGGTCGCCGAGCCCGCGACCCCCGAGCGGGACTGGGTGACCGAGCGGACCAGGCCGGCGATCACCCGGGCCGCGGAGAAGGTCACCACGACGATCAGCCAGACCTCGAGCACCTGGTCGACGTGGTGCTGGACGGTCCGGGTGAACGGCAGTACGACCGTCGCCGCCGCCGCGCCGCCCGCGATCGCCGCCCACGGGACGACCGAGCGCAGCGCGTCCACGATGACGTCGTCGCCGCTCCACCGGGTTCGCTTGGCGTGCTTGGCGAGCCAGCGCAGCAGGGTGCGCGACATGAAGGCGAGCACCAGGCCGGCCGCCAGGGCGATACCGGCGAGGACGAGGTCGTCCAGGGTCAGCGCGCGGTTCACCGGTCACCTCCGGGGCGCGCGGCCGCTGCGGAGAGCCGTTTGTGAAGTCTCGTCACGTTGTCACCTGCTCGATGTCCGGGATGTGCGATCGCGCCGGCCGAAAGGAACTCCGGTGACCGGCGCGCTCGTTCATCCTGCCGTATCCGGCACTCCAGTTCGTACCGGGACCGGTGCTCTTCGGGCAGTCGGGCTCAGATGATGCCCTCGGCGAGTTCCGCCTGGTCGCGGTCGCTGCCGTACGCCGCCGTGGTGGGGGTGCCGTACGAGCGGCGGGCGACGTACCACCAGACGCTGGCGAGGACGAGGACCACGGCGAGGGCGACGGAGGCGTAGTTCATCGTGCCGACCGTGACCGGCGACGCCTGCGGCAGGCAGAACAGCACCGTCACACAGGCCACCCAGACGACCGCGATCCAGCCGATGGGCCTGCTCCAGCGGCCCAGGTGCCACGGACCCGGCTGGAAACGGTCGCCGGCGCGCAGCCGCAGGAACACCGGGATGGCGTAGGCCGGGGTGATGCCGATGACGTTGATGGCGGTCACCGCGTTGTACGCCGTCGCCGAGTACAGCGACGGCAGCGCGAGGACGCAGGCCACGACGACGGACAGCCAGACGGCGGCCACCGGGGTCTGGGTGCGGCCGCTCACCTTGCGCCACAGGTGCGAGCCGGGCAGCGCGCCGTCCCGGCTGAACGCGAACACCATCCGGCTGGCCGCGGCGACCTCGGCGTTCCCGCAGAACAGCTGCGCGACGACGACCACGAGGAGCAGGGCGCCGGCGCCGTCGGTGCCGAGCCCGTCCAGCAGGATCTGGGCGGGCGGCACACCGGTGTCGGTGGTGCGCGTGGCGTCGTAGTCCTGGATGGCGAAGGTGAGTCCGGCCAGCAGCACGAAGCCGGCGAGCCAGGACGCCCAGATGGCGCGGACGATGCCTCGGGACGCGGCCACCGAGGCGTGCGAGGTCTCCTCCGAGAGGTGGGCGGAGGCGTCGTAGCCGGAGAAGGTGTACTGCGCGAGGAGCAGGCCGATCGCGGCGACGTACAGCGGGTTGTCCCAGCCGGTCTCGTTGACGAACTCGGTGAACACGAAGGACGGCGACCGGTGGTGGTCGGGGAAGATCGCCAGCGCGCCGACGATCAGCGCGACGCCGGCCAGGTGCCACCACACGCTGACCGAGTTCAGCAGGCTGACCAGGCGGACGCCGAACAGGTTCAGCACCGCGTGCAGCAGCAGGATGGCGCAGAAGATCAGCATGGTCCTGCCGGGCGTCGGCACGAAGCCCCACTGGAGGTTGGCGAACGCGCCGGCGAACAGGGCGGCGCCGTAGTCGATGCCGGCGATCGCGCCGAGCAGGCCGAGCAGGTTCAGCCAGCCGGTGTACCAGCCCCAGCGCCGGCCGCCGAGCCGGTCCGCCATGTAGTACAGCGCGCCGGAGGTCGGGTAGGCGCTGGTGACCTCGGCGAGCGCGAGGCCGACGCACAGCACGAACAGGCCGACGCCGGCCCAGCCCCACAGCATCACGGCGGGGCCGCCGGTGTTCAGGCCGAAGCCGTACAGGGTCATGCAGCCGGACAGGATCGAGATCACCGAGAAGCTGATCGCGAAGTTGCCGAAGCCGCCCATGCGGCGGGCCAGCACGGGCCGGTAGCCGAGTTCGCGCAGCCGCTGCTCCTCGTCCTGCTGCGGCAGACCGGGGGAGGGCGCTGGATCGGGGGTGCGGGACATGCGGAAACCTCCGGGATCGACAGGCTTGCGAACGGGAGCGCGTACGCGTGGTGAGTTCAGGGGCCCGAGCCCTCCGCGGCGGCCCGGCAGCGCTCCCGGGCCTGTACGAAGACCTCCACGGCACGCTCCCGGTCCGGGGTGCGGTACATCCAGGGCGGGGGCGTGAAGTAAGGGCCGATCGCCTCGAACACCCGTGCCGCTTCCCGGAACTGAAGGGAGCCCCACAGGGCGTGGGCCAGGTGGTTGAGGTCCGGCAGCGCGCGCTCGGCGGGCCGGGTCCGCTCGAACCAGGAGTGCAGCGCGCGCCGCGCCTCCCGGGCCGCCTCCTCCACCACCCAGTGCAGGTCCAGCGCCGCGTCGTGCCCGCTGTCCCGGCGGTACCGCTCGACCCGGACGTACAGCGGCAGCAGGTGCAGCGCGGAACCGGGCGGGGCCTGGCCGGCGGCCCACTGCGCGTACCCGGCGGCCTCCGCGAGCCGGCCGGAACCACCGCGGGCGTACAGGAACTGCAGCATCCGGTGGTGGGCCTCGCGGTTGAACGGGTCGCGCCGGCCGGCCTCGGCCAGCAGCCCCCAGGGGCCCGGCGGCAGAACCGGCTCGGGCGCGGCGGCCCGGTGCTCCTCCCAGCGCTGCTCCGGATCGAGCTGGGCCAGCGCCAGCAGGCACACCCAGGGCACCGGGTCCCGCGGGGCGGCCGCGGTGGCCGACTGGGCCGCGTCCCACGCCTCGATCCACAACTCGTGGGTACGACGGTGCCGTTCCCGCCGGGCGCGCAGGGCCCGCTCCACGCCGACCCGGGCGTGCATCACCACCGCGTGGGCGCTGCCCGGCTCCTCGGCGAGCCAGGCCCGCACCACGTCGGTGCCGGCCGCGGCCGCCGCGAGGACCTGGGTGCGCTGGGTCCACTGCCACCACTGCGTGGTCTCCGCGAGCAGGGTGCGCATGGCCATCCAGCGGCCGGTGCGCAGATCCTGGAGGGCGGCGCGCAGGGCGTGGTCGGGTCCGGCGGGGTCGTAGGAGGGGCGGGCTCCGTCTCTGGCCATCAGCCGCAGGCCCCCGGCCACGGGCGCACGGGCGTGGTGGCGGGGTGACGTTGCAACAGCCCTCCCCTGGGCGGTGACGGAGATACCTCGTGTGGTCGGCGGTCACTATAGAGGTGCGGGTTGCGACGGACCATTGTTGCCAACTCAACAACCGGGTCCGCGAGTTGGTGGCCGGGAGGAAGACCTTGACTCCGGGACCGGGGCGGCGGCAGGCTGGCGCGGTGATCTTCGGGACGGGAGCGGAGGACGTGTGATGACCGGGCCGGTGCTCGCTGTGGACCAGGGCACGTCCGGCACCAAGGCGCTCGTGGTCTGCCCGGAACGCGGGATCCTCGGCAGCGGATTCGCCGAGGTGCGCCCCCGTCATCTGCCCGGCGGCCTGGTCGAGGTGGATCCGACGCAGTTGTACGACTCGGTGGTCGAGGCCGGCCGGCGTGCGCTCGCCGAGGCCGGTGAGGACGTCGTCGCGCTCGGCCTCGCCAACCAGGGCGAGACCGTCCTCGCCTGGGACCCGGCCACCGGCCGCCCGCTGACCGACGCCCTGGTCTGGCAGGACCGGCGGGCCGAGACCGTCTGTGCCGGACTCGCCGACCACGCGGAGGAGTTGCGGCAGCTGACCGGGCTGCCCCTCGACCCCTACTTCGCCGCGCCCAAGATGGCCTGGATCCGCCGCCACCTCACCCGCGAGGGCGTCGTCACCACCTCCGACGCCTGGCTGGTCCACCGCCTCACCGGCGCCTTCGCCACCGACGCCGCCACCGCCGGCCGCACCCAGCTCCTGGACCTGGACCGCGCCGAGTGGTCCCCGCGCGCCCTCGACCTCTACGGCCTGGCCGGCGAGGACCTGCCCGAGGTGACCGACGCCGCGCAACCGGTCGGCACCACCCGGGCGTTCGGCCCCGAGATCCCGCTCACCGGACTCATCGTCGACCAGCAGGCCGCCCTGCTCGCCCAGCGCGTCACCGCCCCCGGCACCGCCAAGTGCACCTACGGCACCGGCGCGTTCCTGCTCGCGCACACCGGCGACCGCCCCCGGCGCGGCGGCTCCGGCCTGGTCAGCTGCGTGGCCTGGCGGCTCGCCGGAACCACCAGCTACTGCCTGGACGGCCAGGTCTACACGGCCGCCTCCGCCGTCCGCTGGCTCACCGACCTCGGTGTCATCTCCTCCGCCGCCGACCTCGACCGGGTCGGCGACGCCGTCCCCGACAGCGGCGGGGTCACCTTCGTCCCGGCCCTCGCCGGACTCGCCGCCCCCTGGTGGCGGGGCGACGTACGCGGCTCCCTCACCGGACTCGGCCTCGACACCACCCCCGGGCACCTCGTGCGCGCCCTGTGCGAGGGCATCGCCGCCCAGGTCGCCGAACTCGCCGAGGCCGCCGCCGGCGACCTGGGCGCGCCGCTGACCACGCTCCGCGTCGACGGCGGACTCACCCGCTCCGCGCTCCTCATGCAGACCCAGGCCGACCTGCTGCAACGCCCCGTCGAGGTGTCATCGCTGCCCGACGCCACCGCGCTCGGCGCCGCCACCCTCGCCCGCCTCGGCGCGCACCCTGGGCTGGGCGTCGAGGAGGCCCTGCCCGAGGGAAAGCCCGCCGTCGTGTACGAGCCCCGTGTCCCGGCCGGTCAGGCGGCCGAGCGTCGTGCCCGGTTTCGTGGTGCCGTCGCGGGTCTTCTGGGCTCGTGAGGGTCACCGCGGGCGGTCCGCTGCCGTCGACGCCGTACGACGTGGCGATCGTCGGCGCCGGCGTGGTGGGCTGCGCCATCGCCCGTGAACTGGCCCGCCGGCCCCGGCTGCGCGTCGCCCTGGTCGAGGCCCAGGACGACGTCGGCCAGGGCACCTCCAAGGCCAACACCGCGATCCTGCACACCGGTTTCGACGCGACCCCCGGCACCCTGGAGGCCCGGCTGGTCCGCGAGGGGTACGCGCGGCTCGGCGCCTACGCGGCCGAGACCGGCATCCCCGTCGAACGGGTCGGCGCGCTGCTGGTCGCCTGGGACGAGGAGCAACTCGCCGCGCTGCCCCGGCTGGCCGAGAAGGCCGAGCGCAACGCGTACCCGGACACCGTCCTGCTCGGCCCCGAGGAGCTGTACGCCCGCGAGCCGCATCTCGGCCCGGGCGCGCTCGGCGCCCTGCACGTCCCCGGCGAGAGCATCATCTGCCCCTGGACCACGACCCTCGCCTACGCCACCCAGGCGGTCCGCGCCGGAGCCGACCTGCACCTGAACACGGCCGTCCGGCAGGTGCGTCCGGCGGACGGGCACCTGCTGACCACCAGCCGGGGCACCCTGCGCGCCCGCCACCTGGTCAACGCGGCCGGGCTGCACGCCGACACCCTGGACCGCGCCCTCGGCCACGACGACTTCACCGTCACCCCGCGCCGCGGCCAGCTCCTCGTCCACGACAAGCTCGCCCGCCCCCTCGTCCGGCACATCCTCCTGCCCGTGCCGACCGCCCTCGGCAAGGGCGTCCTGGTCGCCCCGACCGTCTACGGCAACGTCCTGCTCGGCCCCACCGCCGAGGACCTGCACGACAAACGGGCCACCGGATCCACCGCCGACGGGCTGGCCGCGCTGCGGGACAAGGGCCGGCGCATCCTGCCCGCCCTGCTGGAGGAGGAGGTCACCGCCGTCTACGCCGGGCTGCGCGCGGCCACCGGACACGAGGACTACCGCATCACCGCGCACCCCGGGCAGGCGTACGTCACCGTCGGCGGCATCCGCTCCACCGGGCTGACCGCGTCCCTGGCCATCGCCGCCCACGTCACCGGCCTGCTCGCGGAGAACGGACTCGACCTCGGGCCGGTACGCGAGCCGGAGCCACTGACCATGCCCAACCTCGGCGAGGCCTTCCCGCGCCCCTACCAGCGGCCCGACCTCATCGCCGCCGACCCCGAGTACGGCACCCTCGTCTGCCACTGCGAGCGCGTCTCCCGCGGGGAGATCCGCGACGCCCTCGCCAGTACCGTCCCGCCCCGCAGCCTGGAGGGCCTGCGCCGCCGCACCCGCGCCGGGGCCGGCCGCTGCCAGGGCTTCTACTGCGGGGCGGCCGTACGGGAGTTGTTCGAGCGGGGGCTGACGTCATGACGACCCCGCGTCACGTGGACGTCCTCGTCGTCGGCGCCGGTCCCGCCGGGCTCGCCGCCGCCGCGCGGCTGGCCGCCGCCGGTGCCGGACGCGTGGAGGTGCTGGAGCGGGAGCAGCAGCCCGGCGGAGTGCCCCGGACGTGCGCGCACGGCGGCTTCGGCACCTGGACGCACCCACTGACCGGGCCCCGCTACGCCCGCCTGCTCACGGAGGCCGCCGAGCGGGCCGGTGCCACCCTCCGGACCGGGGTGACGGCGCTGGACTGGGCGACGGCGGGACCCGTGCTCACCACCGTGGGGCCCGGCGGCCCGGAGACCGTCGAGGCGCGGGCGGTCGTCCTCGCCACCGGCGCCCGCGAACGCCCGCGCGCCGCCCGCCTGGTGCCCGGCACCCGCCCCGCCGGCGTCTACACCACCGGCGAACTCCAGCAGGCGGTCCACCTGTTCGGGCAACCCATCGGCACCCGCGCCGTCGTGGTCGGTGCGGCGGACGTCTCCTACGCGGCGGCCGGCACCGTCCGCGCGGCCGGCGCCGAGGTCGTCGCGCTGGTCACCGAGCACCCGCGCGCCCAGACCGGTCGCGCCCGTGCCCGGACGGCCCGGCTGCGCCACGGCATCCCCCTGCTGACCGACACCACCGTCACCGAACTCCTCGGCCAGGGACGGCTGTCCGGCGTCCGCGTCCGCCACCGGGACGGCCGTACGACCGTACTGCCCTGTGACACCGTGGTGTTCACCGGCGACTTCGTGCCCGAGCACGAACTGGCCCGGCGTGGCGGCCTCACCCTGGACCCGGGCACCCGCGGTCCCGCCGTCGGCGCCACCCTGCACACCTCACGCCCCGGTGTCTTCGCCGCCGGCAACGTGCTGCACGCCGTGGAGCCCGCCGGCACCGCGGCCCGCGAGGGCGTCCGGGCGGCCGGCGCGGTGCTGGAGTTCCTGGCGGGCGCGCCCTGGCCGGACCCGGGCGTCCCCGTGGCCGTCGAGGCGCCGCTGCGCTGGATCGCCCCGAACCGCGTCACCCCGGCCGGCCCGCCGACCCGTCACGTGCTGCGCACCGGCATCCCGCTGCCCCGCCCGGTCCTGTACGTCCACCAGGACGGCCGCCTCCTCCACCGGGAGCGAGGCGCCACCGCCCTGCCCGACCGCACCGTGACCCTCACCGCCCGCTGGCACGACCGCGTCGACCCCGGGGGCGGGGAGGTACGGGTGAGCACCGGCTGACCGCGGGGCTGCCGGGGGAGCGGCGGTTCACGAGTCCGTGAACGACCCGTGCCGTCCGGCACCCGACGCGAACCGGGCGGCGCCCCGCGCGCTCTCGGCCAGCACACCCATGCCCCACCGGAGTTCGCCGCGCAGCGCCGTCTCCTCGTCCTGCCCCTCCTGGTTCAGGACCGACGCCCGGTCACCGCGCAGACAGGCCTGCGGGAAGCGGGCGATCTGCGCCGCCAGCGCCTCCGCCTCGGCGCGGGCCCGTCCGGTGGGGACCAGCCGGTTCGCCAGACCCATCTCGTGCGCCTCGCGGGCCGGGACCGGGCGGCCGGTGAGGATCATGTCCAGGGCCCGGCCGGTGCCGATCAGCCGGGGCAGCCGTACCGTGCCGCCGTCGATCAGGGGCACGCCCCAGCGGCGGCAGAACACCCCGAACACCGCGTCCTCCTCGACGACCCGCAGATCGCACCACAGGGCCAGTTCGAGCCCGCCCGCGACCGCGTGCCCGGCCACCGCCGCGATCACCGGCTTGGACAGCCGCATCCGCGTCGGCCCCATCGGCCCGTCGCCTTCCTCCGCCACCCGGTTGCCGCGTTCCGTGCCGATCGCCTTCAGGTCCGCGCCCGCGCAGAAGGTGCCGCCCTCGCCCCACAGCACCGCCACCCGGGCGCCGTCGTCCGCCTCGAACTCCCGGAACGCGGCGGCGAGTTCGGCGGCCGTCGGACCGTCCACCGCGTTGCGGGCCTCCGGCCGGGACAGGACGACCGTGGTGACGTACTCCTTGCGTTCTGCGCGGACCGGCACGGTGCGTGCTCCTTCTCCGGGGGCGGCTCGGAGGGCCACTGTGCCTCAGATGACCTTCAGCCGCACCAGCGCCCCCAGCGTCAGCGCCCCCGGCACCAGCGGCAGCCACACGGTGATGATCCGGTAGGCCGGCACCACCGCCGTGGCCACCGCCGCCGGGCCGCCCACCGCGATCAGCGCCACCACCAGCGCCGCCTCCACGGAACCCAGCCCGCCGGGCGTCGGCACCAGCGCCACCGCGACCGTCGCGGCGAGGTAGGCCAGCACCGTGTGCGCGGGCGGCACCGGCAGCCGCAGCGCCTGCCCGACGGCCGCCAGCCCGGCCGCCTGGAGCGCGGGGAAGGCCGGCGAGCCGCCCCACAGCGCCAGCGCGCGGGCCGGCCGGGAGTGCACCGACCGCGCCTCACCGACGGCGTCCCGCGCGAGCGCGAGCACGCGCGTGCGGAACCGGCGTACGACCGCGAGCACGGCCCCCGCGACGACCAGCAGGCCGGCCGCGCCCAGCAGCAGCGGGAGCGCCGAGCCGTCCGGCAGCAGGATGCCGAGCCGCAGCGCGTCCGGGAACGCGATCAGCAGCGCGGCCAGCAGCCCGAGCCGGCCCACGCACTCGGCCAGCAGGTACAGCGCGAGCGCGGCCGAGGAACGCGCCGGCGGCACCCCGCACACGGTCATGAAGCGCAGGTTCACGGCGCCCGCGCCCAGCCCGGTCGGCAGCAGATGGTTGGCCGCGGCCGCCGCGAACTGGGCGGCCAGCAGCCGTCCCTTCGGCAGCGGCTGGAGCACCGCGCCCTGCCGGGTGACGGCGGCGGCGACCCAGGTCAGACAGGTGGCCCCGGCCGCCGCCAGCAGCCACGGCCAGGAGGCGGTCCGCAGCTGCCCGAAGCCCTCGGCGAGCACCGAGCGGTGCCGTACGGCGGCCACGGCGACGAGCACGAGCGGCAGCAGGCACAGCACCGGGCGGACGGGGAGGCGACGGGGCGGGCGCCGGCGGGGGAGGGGGACGGCAGTCACATCCGCACAGGTTCTCCGCGGCACCCCGACAACGGGTGAACCGTCGCGGACATTGACCTCAACGAACCTTGAGGTTCTACGGTCTCTTCCATGAGCATGGAGACCACCGCCTGGACGCAGCTGCACAGCGTGATGAACGCGCAGTCCGAGCGTCGCCCGTTCGCCCGCGCCACGCTGCGCCGCATCGCCGCCTTCGCCCGTCCGCACCGCGCCGGCATCGTCCGGTTCGTCCTGCTCGGGGTGGTGACCGCCCTGCTCGCCGTGGCGACCCCCGTGCTCGCCGGCCGCGTCGTCGACGCGATCGTGGCGGGGCACGACTCCGGCACGGTGGTCCGGCTCTCCCTGCTCATCGCGCTCGTGGCGCTCGTGGAGGCGGGGCTCGGCATCCTCGGCCGCCGGCTGTCGGCGACGCTCGGGGAGGGACTCATCCTCGACCTCCGCACGGCCGTGTTCGATCATGTGCAGCGCATGCCCGTCGCGTTCTTCACACGTACCCGTACGGGAGCGCTGGTCAGCCGTCTCAACAATGACGTGATCGGCGCCCAGCGGGCGTTCGCCAACACCCTCTCCGGTGTCGTCAGCAACCTGGTCACCCTGCTGCTCACCCTCGCGGTGATGCTCACCCTGTCCTGGCAGATCACCCTGCTCGCACTCGTTCTCCTGCCGGTGTTCGTGCTGCCCGCCCGCCGCATGGGCAGCCGGATGGCCCGCATGCAGCGGGAGGCGGCGGCGCTGAACGCGGCCATGGGCACCCGGATGACCGAGCGGTTCTCCGCCCCCGGCGCCACCCTGGTCAAGCTGTTCGGGCGCCCGGAGGAGGAGTCGGCGGAGTTCGCTGCGCGGGCCGCCCAGGTCCGGGACATCGGCGTCCGCACGGCGACGGCCCAGTCGGTCTTCATCACCTCCCTCACCCTCGTCTCCGCCCTCGCCCTGGCCCTCGTCTACGGCCTCGGCGGCTGGTTCGCGCTGCGCGGCACCCTGGAGGCCGGCGCGGTCGTCTCCCTCGCCCTGCTGCTGACCCGGCTGTACGCCCCGCTGACCGCGCTCGCCGGGGCCCGGGTCGAGGTCATGAGCGCGATCGTCAGCTTCGAGCGGGTCTTCGAGGTGCTCGACCTCGAGCCGCTCATCGCCGAGAAGCCGGACGCCCGCGAGGTCCCCGACGGCCCGGTGGCCGTCGAGTTCGACGACGTCCGCTTCTCCTACCCCGCCGCCGACCAGGTCTCCCTCGCCTCCCTGGAGGAGGTCGCCGCGCTCGACACCCGCGGCGGCACCGAGGTGCTGCACGGCATCTCCTTCCGCGCCGAACCCGGCCGGACCGTCGCCCTCGTCGGCTCCTCCGGCGCCGGCAAGTCGACCATCGCCCAGCTGCTGCCGCGCCTGTACGACGTCGACGCCGGCGCGGTCCGCATCGGCGGGGTCGACGTCCGGGACCTGACCGCCGCCTCCCTCCGGGCGACCCTCGGCATGGTCACCCAGGACGGCCACCTCTTCCACGACACCGTCCGCGCCAACCTGCTGCTGGCCCGCCCGGACGCGAGTGACGACGAGCTGTGGGACGCCCTCGGCCGCGCCCGCCTCGCCGACGTCGTACGGTCCCTGCCCGACGGTCTGGACACGGTCGTCGGCGAGCGCGGCTACCGGCTCTCCGGCGGCGAACGCCAGCGCATGACCATCGCCCGGCTGCTGCTGGCCCGCCAGCGCGTGGTCATCCTGGACGAGGCCACCGCCCACCTCGACAACACCTCCGAGGCGGCCGTCCAGGAGGCGCTCACCGAGGCCCTGGAGGGCCGCACCGCCGTGGTCATCGCCCACCGCCTGTCCACGGTCCGGGCCGCCGACCAGATCCTCGTCGTGGAGTCCGGCCGCATCGTGGAACGGGGTACGCACGAGGAGCTGCTGGCGGCGGACGGACGGTACGCGGAGCTGTACCGCACGCAGTTCGCGGGCCGGGACGAGACGGAGGGGGCGGGAGGGCCGGCGGTCTGAGCGGGCGGGGGTGCGGGCGGTCTGAGGGGGCGGGCGTGCCGGGTCGTCCGCCGGTCGCGGCCGGCAGGGCCTGGGACGCCTCGGCACGGACCCAGGGCTCGCCCTCGGCGGTCAGCGCCCGGAGCCGGTCCGCCCAGGGAGCGGCGTGCGGGCCCGGGCCGGCCAGTCCGCGCCGGGTCTCCAGCGGGACGTGCCAGGAGCGGGCCGGGCTCCCCGGTGACCTTCCAGTACGCCCGGACAGCGAGGTCCGCGTCCGGGCCGGCGCCGGCACCGGCACCGTCAGTCACGTCAGGGGATGACCTTCCGGACGTGTGAGCCCGGCGTGAGCTGGATACGCGGTCTGCACGGCTCCACCGCCCGTCCGGAAGGTCGTCCCCGCCATGACCAGCGCATCCCGGCCCGGCCACCACTCCGAGGTCACCCTCCGGGTCAACGGAAAACCCCACACCCTGCGCGTCGACCACCGGCGCGTCCTGCTGGACCTGCTCCGTGAGGACCTGGATCTCACCGGGTCCAAGAAGGGCTGCGACCACGGCCAGTGCGGTGCCTGCACCGTGCTGGTCGACGGGCGCCGCGTCAACAGCTGTCTGCTGCTCGCCGTGACCCTCGACGGCAGCGAGGTCACCACCGTCGAGGGCCTGGGCGGCGACGGCGAGGAGCCGCACCCGCTGCAGCGGGCCTTCCTGGACCGCGACGCCTTCCAGTGCGGCTACTGCACCCCCGGCCAGCTCTGCTCCGCCGTGGGCATGCTCGCCGAGGCCGCCGCCGGGCACCCCTCCCACGTCACCGACCCGACGGCCCCCATGGAGGGGCCCGTACCGCTGGACCGGCCCGAGATCCGCGAGCGGATGAGCGGCAACCTGTGCCGCTGCGGCGCCTACCCGCGCATCGTCGAGGCGATCGAGGACGTGATCTGAGTGAACGGCTTCGGATACCTCAGGCCCGGCAGCGTCCAGGAGGCCGTCGAGGCCTACGCCGCCCACCCCGGCGCCCGCTATCTGGCCGGCGGCACCAACCTGGTCGACCTGCTGAAACTCGGCGTGGAACGGCCCGCCCTCCTCATCGACATCGGCCGGCTGCCGCTGGACGGCATCGAGGAGCTGCCCGACGGCTCCCTGCGGGTCGGCGCCACCGTCCGCAACAGCGACCTCGCCGCCGACCCGCGGGTCCGCGAGCGCTGGCCGGCCCTGTCCCAGGCGCTCCTCGCGGGCGCCTCCGCGCAGCTGCGCAACGCCGCCACCACCGGCGGCAACCTGCTCCAGCGCACCCGCTGCCCCTACTTCCAGGACCTGGGCAAACCCTGCAACAAACGGGAGCCGGGCAGCGGCTGCGGCGCCCGGGACGGCGTCCACCGCGACCACGCTGTCCTGGGCCACTCCGAGCTGTGCATCGCCACCCACCCCTCGGACATGGCCGTCGCCCTCGCCGCCCTGGATGCCCAGGTCGAGCTGTACGGCACCGACGGCCCCCGGCGCCTGCCGGTGGCCGACTTCCACCGGCTGCCCGGCGAGCACCCCGAGCGGGACACCTGGATCGGCCCCGGCGAACTCATCACCGGCGTGCTGCTCCCGGCCGCCACCGCCGGCGTGCCCTCCGCCTACCGCAAGGCCCGGGACCGGGCGTCGTACGCCTTCGCGCTGGCCTCCGTGGCCGTCGTGCTGCGCGTCGCGGACGGCGTCATCGACCAGGTCGGGGTCGCCTTCGGCGGGCTCGCCCACAAGCCCTGGCGGGCCCGGCACACCGAGCTGGCCCTGTTGGGCGCCCCCGCCACCCACGCCGCCTTCGAAGGGGCCGTCGACCTGGAACTCGCGCACGCCGAGCCCCTGCGGGACAACGCCTACAAGGTGTCCCTCGCCCACAACCTCGCTCTCGACGTCCTGAACCGTCTCGCCCCGGCCCCCGCACCGGCCTGAGCCGTCACAGCCCGCGAGCCCGTCACAGCCCGAGCCGTCACAGGAGGAGCAGGAGGACCCCATGACCGGCACGACCGGCAGCCCCCTGGGCGCCCCCGCCGAGCGCCGCGAAGGACGTCAGAAGGTCACCGGCGCCGCCCGCTACGCCGCCGAGTACACCCTGCCCGGCCGCGCCCACGCCTGGCCCGTGCCCGCCGCCGTCGCCCACGGCCGGGTCCGCGCCGTCGACACCTCGGCCGCCCTCGCCCTGCCCGGCGTCCTCACCGTCCTCACCCCCTTCGACGCCCCCCGGCTCGCCGAACCCGAGGACGGCACGCTCGCCGTGCTCCAGCGCCCGGACGTGCCGCACCGCGGCTGGTGCGTCGCCCTGGCCGTCGCCGACACCCTGGAGGCCGCCCGCGCCGCCGCCCGGGCCGTCCGGGTCACCTACGACAGCGCGCCTCACGACACCGGCCCCCTCGAAGGCCACCCGGGCGGCTACGAGCCCGAGGACGTCAACGGCCAGCCCGGCCGGGTCGAGCACGGCGACCCCGACGCCGCCTTCGCCTCGGCCGAGGTCCGCGTCGACGTCACCTACCGGGTGCCGCCGCTGCACAACCACCCCATGGAGCCGCACGCGAGCACGGCCCACTGGGACGGGGACCGGCTCACCGTGTACACCTCCAGCCAGGGCGGTACGGCCGTGCGGTCCGTGCTCGCCCAGCTGTTCCGGCTGCCCGAGGAGCGGATCACCGTCGTCGCCGAGCACGTCGGCGGCGGCTTCGGCTCCAAGGGGACCCCGCGCCCCGACGTCGTCCTCGCCGCGCTGGCCGCCCGGCACACCGGCCGGCCCGTCACCCTGGCCTACCCCCGCCGGTACCTGCCGACCGTCGTCGGCCACCGCGCCCCCACCGTGCAGCGGCTGCGGCTCGGCGCACAGCCGGACGGCCGGCTCACCGCCGTACTGCACGAGGTCACCACCCAGACCTCCCGGGTCAGGGAGTTCGTGGAACACGCCGGCGTGGTCTCCCGCGTCATGTACGCCACACCGAACCTGCGCAGCACCCACCGCGTGGTGCCGCTGGACGTGCCCAGTCCGTCCTGGATGCGGGCCCCTGGCGAGGCACCCGGCATGTACGCCCTGGAGTCCGCCCTGGACGAACTCGCCGACGCGCTCGGCCTGGACCCGGTGGAGCTGCGTGTCCGCAACGAACCGGAGCGGGAGCCGGAGAGCGGCAGGCCGTTCAGCAGCCGGCATGTCGTGGAGTGCCTGCGCGAGGGCGCCCGCCGCTTCGGCTGGGACGGCCGCGACCCGCGCCCCGGCGTCCGCCGCGAGGGCCCGCTGCTGCTCGGCACCGGCGTCGCCGCCGCCACCTACCCCGTGCAGGTCGCCCCGTCCACCGCCACCGCCGAGGCCCGGCCCGACGGCACCTTCGTCGTCCGGCTCAACGCGGCCGACATCGGCACCGGAGCCCGTACCGTCCTCGCCCAGATCGCCGCCGACGCCCTCGGCGTGCCCCTGGACCGGGTGCGCACCGAGGTCGGCCACACCGATCTGCCGCCCGCACCGCTGGCCGGCGGCTCCATGGGCACCGCCTCCTGGGGCTGGGCCGTGCACGAGGCGTGCGCCCGGCTCGCCGCCCACCCCGAGGAGGGGCCGACGGTCCGCGCGGACACCACCGGGACCGCCGACGCCGACAGTCCCTACGCGCGGCACGCGTTCGGCGCCCACTTCGCCGAGGTCGCCGTCGACACCGTCACCGGCGAGATCCGGGTACGCCGGCTGCTGGGGATCTTCGCCGCCGGACGGATCCTCAACGCCCGCACGGCACGCTCCCAGTTCACCGGTGCCATGATCATGGGCCTGGGCATGGCCCTCACCGAGCACAGCACCCTGGACCGGGCGTTCGGCGACTTCCCCGAGGCCGACCTCGCCTCCTACCACGTGCCCGTGCACGCCGACGTCCCCGCCGTCGAGGCCGACTGGATCGACGAGGACGACCCCCACCTCAACCCCATGGGGAGCAAGGGCATCGGCGAGATCGGCATCGTCGGCACCGCCGCCGCCCTCGGCAACGCCGTCCACCACGCCACCGGCATCCGCTTCCGCACCCTCCCCCTCACCCCCGACCGGATCCTCGCCCGCCTGCTGTCCGAGGGCTGACGGTGGACGGGCCCAGCTGGGAGTACGAGGGCTACCGTCCCGCCGAGGAACGCCTGCGGGAGTCGCTGTGCACCCTCGGCAACGGCTACTTCGCCACACGCGGGGCGCTGCCCGAGTGCACCGCGGACCACGTCCACTACCCGGGCACCTACGCGGCCGGCTGCTACAACCGGCTCACCTCCGAGATCGCCGGGCGCCGGGTCGAGAACGAGGACATGGTCAACCTGCCCAACTGGCTGCCACTGCGCTTCCGGCCCGCCGGCGGGGACTGGCTCACCCCGGACACCACCCCCGTCGCCGAGCACCACCAGATGCTCCACCTCGATCCCGGCCTCCTGGAGCGCCGCACCCGCTACCCCCTCGGTGCCGGCGCCAGCCTCGTCGTCCGGCAGGAGCGCCTGGTCCATCTGGACGACCCTCATCTCGCCGCGCTGCGCACCGAGTTCACCGCCGAGGGCCGCACCGTCGACCTGGACGTGGAGGCCGCCCTCGACGGGAGTGTCACCAACTCCGGTGTCGCCCGCTACCGGGACCTGGACGGCCGGCACCTCACCCACGTCCAGGTCGGCACCGCCGCACCCGGCGTCGTCTGGCTGCGCTGTCGTACCCGGACCTCCGACATCGGTTTCGGACTGGCCGCCCGGCTGACCGCCGAGGAGCCGGTCACCCATGCCAACGAGGTCCACCGCGCGGTACAGCGGCTGCGGCTGCGGCTGCCGCCCGGGCGGACCGTCACCGTCGACAAGACCATCGCCCTGCACACCTCCCGCGACCCCGCGATCAGCGACCCGCTGCGCGCGGCCGTCGACCGGGCCGCCGCCGCGCCCGGCTTCGAGGAACTGCGGGAGACGCACCGCGTGGCCTGGGAGCAGCTGTGGCGGCGCACCGCCCTCGACGTGCCCGGCGAGGCGGGCAGCATCCTGCGCCTGCACCTGTTCCACGTGCTGCAGACCCTCTCGCCGCACACCGCCGACCTGGACGTCGGCGTCCCCGCCCGCGGACTGCACGGCGAGTCCTACCGCGGGCACGTCTTCTGGGACGAACTCTTCGTCCTGCCCTACCTCAACCTCCATCTGCCCGAGGTCTCCCGCGCCCTGCTCCGCTACCGCCACCGCCGCCTGGACGCGGCCTGCCACGCGGCCCGGGAACTCGGCCGGTGCGGCGCGCTCTACCCGTGGCAGAGCGGCAGCGACGGCCGCGAGGAGACCCAGCAGGTCCACCTCAACCCGCGCTCCGGCCGCTGGATCCCGGACCACTCCCGGCTCCAGCACCACGTCGGCTCGGCCGTGGCCTACAACGTCTGGCAGTACTGCGAGGCGACCGGTGACATCGACTTCCGCAACGGCGAGGGCGCCGAGATGCTCCTGCAGATCGCCCGCTTCTGGGGGCAGTCGGCGGTCTGGGACGGCCATCTCGGCCGGTACCGCATCCGGGGCGTGGTCGGCCCCGACGAGTACCACGACGCCTATCCGGGCGCGGCCCGGCCCGGCCTGGACGACAACGCGTACACGAACGTCACCGCCGCCTGGGTGCTCAGCCGCGCCCTGGAGCTGCTGCACGGCCTGCCCGAGCCGCGCCGCCGCGAACTCCAGGAACACACCGGCCTCGCCGAGGACGAGCCGGCCCGCTGGGCGGAGGTCTCCCGCGCCCTGCACGTCCCCTTCCACGACGGGGTGATCAGCCAGTTCGACGGCTACGGCGACCTCGCCGAACTGGACTGGGACGGCTACCGCACGCGGTACCCGGACATCCGGCGCCTGGACCGGATCCTGGAGGCCGAGGGCGACACCGTCAACCGCTACAAGGCGTCCAAACAGGCCGACGTCCTGATGCTCGGCTACCTCTTCTCACCCGCCGAACTGCGCGGACTCTTCCAGCAGTTGGGCCACCACCTGGACGAGCACACCTGGCATTCGACCGTGGACCACTACCTGCACCGCACCAGCCACGGCTCCACCCTCAGCGGCCTGGTCCACGGCTGGATCCTGGCCCGCGCCCGCCGCGCCGACGCCTGGAGCTTCGTCCAGGAGGCGCTGCGCGGTGACATCGCCGACCTGCAGGGCGGCACCACCGGCGAGGGCATCCACCTCGGCGCGATGGCCGGCACGCTCGACCTCGTGCAGCGCGGGCTGACCGGTCTGGAGACCGGCGGCGGCGGCCTGTGCCTCGACCCCGTCCCGCTGCCCGAGCTGTCCTCCTACGGCTTCAGCATCCGCTACCACGGCCACTGGGGCGTGCGGCTGCGGCTGCGCAGCGGACTGCTGGAGATCGCCGTACCGGAGTCCGACCAGTCACCCATCGACGTCCGTCTGCGTGACTGGGTGATACCGGTGATGCCGGGGGAGACCGCCCGGCTGGTCCTGCCCGACTGAGCCGGGGCCTTCACCTTGCTGCCCGGCGACAGCCGTCACGCGGGGCCGGGGGGCAGGTGGACGGTCATGATCAGGTAGCAGGTCTCGGTGCCCGCGCCGCGGTAGGTGTGAGGGGCGTCGGCCTCGAAGGTGGCGGTCTGACCGGCTTCGACAGAGTGCTCGGTGCCGTCGACGACGAGTGTCATCCGGCCGGCGGTGACGCTGACGGTTTCGGTCACGCCGGCCTGGTGGGGGTGGCTGGGGTACTCCTCGCCGGGTTCGAGTGTCCAGCGCCAGACCTCGGTCGCCGCCGGGCCGCTGGTGGTCAGCATGAGCCGGGCCTCGCTGCCGTGCTCGCCCTTCCACAGGGGCATGACGGTGTCGGCGCTCACCACCCGGACTCGTTCTTCGGCTCGGCCTTCCATCAGGGCCGAGACGGAGACGCCGAGGGTGTCGGCGAGGCGGACCAGGGTGGCGAAGTTCGGGTTGCCCTGGGCCTTCTCCAGCCCGACCAGGGCGCCCTTGCTGACCTTGGCGCGGCGGCCGAGTTCGTCCAGGGACAGCCCGGCGCGGGTACGGGCCGCCCGGACGTTGTGCGCCAGCGTCCGCAGGGCCGCCTCGGTCTCGGTCATCGCTTCACCCCTCCAGGACGGTCGGTGGAATGCACCACACGGTCGTTCGGTTGACGGACGGCGGTCGATGCGTTGTACGGTGCAGTCGTTCCATTGATAGTAAGGGATGTACCCGTGACCGCTCTGCTGCTGGCCCTGGGCAGTTCCCTGGCCTACGGATGTGCCGACTTCCTGGGCGGCCTCGGCGCCCGCCACCCTCGCGTGGGGCGCGGCGTCCGGTGTGGCGTCGGCGGCCGCGTTCGCCCTGCTCTACCGCACGCTGGCGATCGGCCCGATGAACGTCCTGTCGCCGGTCACCGCGCTGGTCTCGGCGATGCTGCCGGTCGCGGTCGGGCTGGTGCAGGGCGAGCACCTGGGGCCGGCCGGGCTGATCGGCCTGCCGCTGGCGCCGGCGGCGGTGGTGCTGGTCAGCGCCGGACACGGCGCGAAGTCGGCCCGCCCGTCGCACACCGCGCTGCTGCCGGCCTTCGGTGCCGGAGCCGCCATCGCCCTGCAGCTGGTCTTCCTGCACCAGGCGCCGTCCGACAGCGGCGTCGGCCCGCTGATCACCGGCCGCGCCGTGTCCTCCGCCGTCACCCTGGCCGCCGCCGGACTCATGTACCGCCGGCTGGGCCCGGAGAAGCCGGCGTACGCGATCTCGGCGACGGCCGGCGTGCTGGACTCGGTGGCCAACCTGCTGTTCCTGCTCGCCGCCCGCAGCGGCGACCTGGCCGTTGTCGCCGTGATCACCGCCCTGTACCCGGCCGGCACCGTCCTGCTCGCCCGCGGCGTGCTGGCCGAGCGCGTCCACCGCGCCCAGCTGATCGGCCTGGGCACCGCCGCCGTCGCCGTCAGCCTCCTCGCCCTCACCTGACCCCGCACCACGCCCGGAGGAACCGCGCATGTTCATCCAGCCCTGGGACACCGCCCTGGACGACGCCGAGTGGCAGACCTGGATCGCCGACGGCCATGACTTCGGCGTCCTCAGCGTCAACGGCCCGCCCGGCCAGGCACCGATCGTCGTGCCCACCCACTTCACCGCCGACGGCAGCACCCTGCTGATCCACCTCGCCCGTCCCAACCCGGTCTGGAAGCCGATCGAGGCCGACCCGAACGTCACCTTCACCGTCACCGGCGACTACGCCTTCATCCCCGGCCCGTGGCGCGCGGGGCCCGGCATCCCGCCCACCGACGGTGTCCCGACCAGCTACTACGCGGCCGTCCAGTTCACCTGCCGGGCCGCGATCATCGACGAGCCCGGGGCCAAGGCCGAGCTGCTGCGCCGCCAGATGGCCCACTTCCAGCCCGAAGGCGATCACGCCCCCATCGAGGTCGACCAGCCGCCGTACGGGCGGATGCTGCCCGGAATCCGCGGCCTGCGCCTGGACGTCACCGAGGTACGGGCGAAGTTCAAGTACGACGACCACAAGCCCGTCGAGCAGCGCACCGACACCGCCCGCCGGCTCACCGAACGCGGCACCGCCCTGGACGCGACCACGGCCGACCGACAACTACGCCGTCTCGACCGCATCGGCACCTGGAAACCCTGACCCGATCTCCCGCCCGCTCTCGCACCATCCTGGAACGGACCTCCTGTGACCACCTTCCGCCTCAGCCCCGCCGTCGCGGACGCCTTCCCCGACACCCTCATCGCCGTCGTCACCACCGCCGGCCTGCGCGGCCACGAACACTGGCCCGCCACCACCACCGCCCTTCAGGACCTGGAACAGCGGCTCGCCGCCGGCGCGTGGCGGCCCGCCGACGAGAGCGACCCGCGCATCGAGGCATGGCACGCCGCCTACCGCTCCTTCGGCACCAACCCCCGCCGGACCCGGCCCAGCGTCGACGCCCTCGGCCGCCGCCTGGCCAAGAAGGGCACCCTGCCCCGTATCAACCCGGCCGTCGACTCCTACAACGCCGTCTCCGTCCGCCACGGTCTGCCCGCCGGCGCCTTCGACCTCGACCACGTCACCGGCGCCGTCGACATCCGCCATGCCGACGGCACCGAGACCTTCACCCCGCTCGGCGAACCCGACACGGTCGAGAACCCCAAGCCGGGCGAGATCATCTACACCGACACCACCGACGTGCTCACCAGGCACTGGAACCACCGCGACGCGCACCGCACCCGCGTCACCCCCCACTCCACCCGCGTCGCCTTCGTCCTGGAGACCGTCGCCGCCGCCCGCGACGGGCACCTGCTCAAGGCCGCGGCCGACGACCTGCAGACCCTGCTCCAGCCGCACTGCGAGACGAGCACCGTGCACTACCTCAGCCCGGCACACCCCGACACCACCACCTGACCCCGCGCTGCGGCCCGGTACCCGTTCGCGGCCAGGTGGCGGGCGGGCTCGCCGGTGCCGCAGCCGGCGCCCGGCGGGCCCAGCGGCCGGAACCGGCCCCCGTCCGCGTGTGCCACCGGGTCTCCTGGTGCCGGCCGTTGCGCGGACCAGGGGATCATCGGCGGGTCACGGCCCGGACACACCACCGTCCGTGATCTCGACGGCGCCCGCCCGCGGGACCACCATGGGAGAGCGGCCGAGGACGGAAGGAGCTGCCGGACATGAGGGTGACCGACGTGCCCTTGCGCGTCCTGGCCGTGGACGACGAGGAACCCGCGCTGGCAGAGCTGCTGTACCTGCTGGGGGAGGACCCGCGGGTCGGCACCGTCGTACCCGCCCCGGCGGCCACCGAGGCGCTGCGCCTGCTGAGCCGGGCCGCGGCGGAGGGCCCCGACGGCACGGACGGCTTCGACGTCGTCTTCCTCGACATCGACATGCCCGGCCTCAGCGGCCTCGAACTGGCCCGGCTGCTGGGCGGGTTCGCCGCACCACCGCTGATCGTCTTCGTCACCGCCTACGAGGACTTCGCCGTGCGCGCCTTCGACCTGAAGGCCGTGGACTACCTGCTCAAGCCGCTCCGCAAGGAGCGCTTCGCCGAGGCGGTACGGCGGGTCGCCGAGCTGGTCCGGGCCGGTCAGGGGCCCCGCCCGGCCGCCCCCGCGGCGCCCGGACCCGCGGCGGCCCCCTTCGGCGACCAGGTGCCGGTGGAACTGGGCGGGGTCACCCGGTTCGTGCCCCTCGCCGACATCACCTACGTCGAGGCGCAGGGCGACTACGCCCGGCTGCACACCGGCCACGGCAGCCATCTGGTGCGGATACCGCTGTCCACACTGGAGGAGCAGTGGCGCCCGCGCGGCTTCGTCCGGATCCACCGCAGCCGGCTCGTCGCCCTCGGCCGGATCGAGGAACTCCGCGTGGACGGCGGCAACCTGACCGTCCGGATCGGGGACCGGGTTCTCGCCGTCAGCCGGCGCAACGCCCGGGAGCTGCGGGACCTGCTGGCCGGCCGCGCGGCGGGCCGGGTGCGCTGACCCGGCGCCGCGCTTCGGCCACGGTGGCCGAACCCGGCCGTACCGGTCTCGGCCGAACGGCGTCCGGCGCCCGTGGCGTTGGTCACGTTCACGAAGGCGCCGACCGGGGCAGGGCTACTCCCCGGGACGTGCGGGACGGCGAGCCGCCTTGCCACTCCCGCAGGGGTGGGACTTGTGTGGGGGAATGGTGAACGCCGACCGCGGCCGAGCACACTCCGGGTCAGTCGTCGAGGAGCGTTAACGGCAGCGTCACAGCGATTCGTGGTACTTCACCGAATGAATACGTATCGTTGTGCGAAGGATCGACGAGTAGGTGGCGAGAGCGTTATATCTCGCCAGCCTTGTGACGTTCGTGCGCGACTGCGTTCATCACACGTGTAGGCAACACGGACAACTGGGTCACAGGCCAGGGGGGTTACTTGATGTCCTGCACCAATTCGGACTGTTCCAGGCGGTGTTCGCTTCGCCGGGCCGGGTTCCGCAGACGGTGCGTTCCCGGAGCGAGGCCGACCGGGCGCTGACGCACCGGCGGTGAGGTGCGTGATCGTGCTGGACGGCGGACGCGCGCGGACGCAAGACACCTTTCGGCAATTCCGGGCCGGGCCCTGGACTGCCGTACCAGGGGAGAGGGCACCGCCGACGGCCGGATGCGGCCGGATCACATACGCGACGGGGATGACGGGAGCAGCGTATGCGCGGTCCGGGAGAAACGGTCGACGGGTAAGAGCGCGACTACCCCACGAGTTCAGAACGCCACCCGATTACACGTCAGAGGTTGTAGTGCCCCCGCGATATTCAGTCATATCCGAGCAAACTCTTCTGGAATCGTCTTCCGAGCCAGGCCGTTCTGTCGCACAATCCGCACTCTTCTGGCTCGACGGGCGGCTCGGCAAAAGCATGGAGTTAGCAGCCGCCGCATCGGAGCCGGCCACGGGCGAACGCCCCGCCCGAGAGGCGCCGCTGGAGGCGCGCGTCTGGTACGCGACGCTGCTGACGCGCGTCCGCGGCCTCCGGCCGGCCGAACGCCTCCTCGCCGGCGAGGACACCGCCGCCCACGGACCACACCGACCGGAGGCGCAGGCGGCACGGCTGCTGTGCGAGGCGGAGATCCATCTGGCCGGGGGCAGACTCACCGAGGCGACCGCGGCGGCCGAAGCCGGGCTCCGGCTGGCCTCCCAGGCCGGCAACCGCGGACTCCCCCCACGCGGCCACGTGGTCATGGCCGTGTGCTCCGTGCGCTCCCTGGACCTGACGACCGGCCTGCTGTACGCCAACCGGCTGCGGGACGCGGCGCTGCTCGGGCAGGAGAACCTCATGCCGGGCCAGTGCGTCTGGGCCGCCGCGCAGGCCCTGGAGGCGCGTGACGGCATGGAGAGCGTGGCCCACCTGCTCAAGGGCATCGTCCACGACGACGTCCTCACCCGCGAGCTGCTCCTCTCCCAGCCCGCCGCGGCCCCCTGGCTGGTCCGGGCCGGACACCGGCTCGGCGACACCGACCTCGCCGAACGCACCGTCCGCACCATGAGCCGGCTCGCCCTGACGAACCGCAGCTTCCGCAGCGTCCAGGCCGCGGCCGAGCACGCCTCCGGGCTGTACGCCGGCGACGCGGACGCCCTGGAGGCCGCCTCGGAACGGCACCTGGACGCATGGGCCCGCGCGTCCGCCCTGGAGGACGCGAGCCGGGTGCGCTCCGCGCGCGTCCCGGAACGCGACCGGGCGGTCGACCTGCTCCGGCGCGCGGCCGACGCCTATCTGAGCGCCGGGTCCTCCCGGGACCTCGCACGGGTCCAGAGCCGGCTCCGCGAACTCGACGACCACGGCGGCCGGCCGGCCCGCAGCCGGACCCGGGTCAGCCGGCTCACCGACACCGAGTTCGCCGTGGCCGAGCTGGTCAGCCAGGGCCTCACCAACGGCCGGGTCGGCAGCCAGCTCTACATCTCCCCGCACACGGTGGCGTTCCACCTGAAGAAGATCTTCCGCAAGCTCGACGTGACCTCCCGCGTGGAACTGGCCCGCTCCTGGAACCGGATCCTGGTGGAGGAACGCGCCGACCGGCCCGCCACCACGCCCGAACCCGACTTCCTGGTCCGCCCCTCCATGGTCCGGCAGGCCGGGTAGCCACCGGCCGGCGCGGGACCGTCAGCGCAGGTGACGGCTCCGCGCCGCCCCCACCACCACCGCCCTACCAACCTGAGGGATGCCGCCGCGGCGGTCCCCCCACGTAGCCTCCACGAGGGAAGCACCACTCCTCACCGTGTCGTGCCGTCCCGCCGGCGAGCGCCGGCCGGAAGGGACCGGGCGGGTTGCCGAACAGCCATACCGATTGGCCAGGAGTCATGTCATGACCCATCTTCTGCACGTCGACGCGAGCATCCGCTCCGGCGAGTCCGTGACGCGGCAACTCACCGCCGAGTTCGTCACCCAGTGGCGGCAGAACCACCCGGACGCCGGCTACACCTACCGCGACCTCGGTGCCGAGCCCATCCCGCACATCACGCACGAGGTGCGCGAATGGCTCTTCGACCCCACCGGCGACCTGCACGGCGTCAGCCCCGAGGAGAAGGCGCTCACCGAGGCCCTGCACGCCGAGGTACGCGAGGCGACCACGATCGTGTTCGGCATCCCGATGTACAACTACACGATCCCGTCGTCCATCAAGGCCTGGATCGACCGGCTGGTCACCCCCGCGCACATGCTGCCCCCGGGCGCCGAGTCCGGCGCGCTGAGCGGCAAGAACGTCATCGTCGTCACCGCCCGCGGCGGTTCCTACGCCCCCGGTACCCCGCGCGAGGGCTGGGACTACCAGGAGCCCTACCTGAAGGCCGTGCTCAGCGCCATCGGCCTCGCCGACAACCTGACGTTCGTGCACGCCGAACTCACCTTCGCGGCCATCGTGCCCGCCATGGCGCAGCTGAAGCCGCTGGGTGAGAAGTCCCTCGCCGACGCCCGCGACACCCTGCGCAAACTGGCCCTCGAAGGTGCCTCATGAGCGAGATGCTGTCCTACGAGGACGTCTGGTCACGCACCCATCACTTCGACCCTCCCGCGATCTTCGACAAGCTGCGTGAGGACCGCCCGCTCGCCAGAATGACCTATCCGGACGGCCACGTCGGCTGGTTCGCCACCAGTCACCGGATCGTCCGGGAGGTCCTCAGCGACCCCCGCTTCAGCCACAGCCTGGAGATCGGGCACTTCCCCGTCACCAAGTACGGCGCCCCCGTACCGCAGTTCCCGGCGATGCCCGGCATGTTCATCCACATGGACCCGCCGGACCACACCAAGTTCCGTCGCATGCTGGCCCGCGAGTTCACCGTCCGGCGCATCGCCGAACTCGCCCCGCACGTCGAGTCGGTGGCCGCCGGGCAGATCGAGGAGATGCGCGAGCACGGCGCACCCGCCGACCTGCTCACCACCTTCGCCAAGCCGCTCGTCCTGCGGGTCCTGTCCGACCTGGTCGGCCTGCCGTACGAGGAGCGCGAACGGTACGCCGACGCGCCCGCCATCACCCACGACCCCGACGGGGACGCCGAGGAGTCGATGGCGGTCTACCAGCAGGTCGGCGCGCTCATCGGGGAGACCGTCGAGCGCAAGCGCAGGCAGCCCGGTGACGACATCATCAGCCGGCTCCTGGCCGCCGGCGAGCTGACCGACGAGGAACTCGGCAACATCGTGGCCCTGTTGCTGTTCGCGGGTTACGAGACCACCGAGAGCGCTCTCAGTGTCGGCGTCATGGCGCTGCTGCACCACCCCGAGCAACTCGCCGCCCTGCGCGCCGACCTGTCCCGGGTGGACGCGGCGGTGGAGGAGATCCTCCGCTACATCACCGTCAACCAGTACGAGATCTTCCGCACCGCGCTGGAGGACGTCGAGCTGGACGGCCAACTGGTGAAGAAGGGCGAGACCGTCACGGTGTCCCTGCCGGCCGCCAACCGCGACCCGGCGAAGTACGGCTGCCCCGCCCACCTCGACCTCGACCGGGACACCGCCGGCCACCTGGCCTTCGGCCACGGCATCCACCAGTGCGTCGGCCAGAACCTGGCCCGCCTCGAACTCCGCACCGGACTGCGCGCGTTGCTGCAGGCCTTCCCCGACCTGCGGGCGGCCACCCCGGCCGAGGAGGTCCCGCTGCGCACCCGCGGCTCCGTCTTCGGCCTCAAGAGCCTCCCGGTCGCCTGGTGAGCCTGCCCGGTCCACCCGTGGGCCCCTCCTTTCTCCCGTAGCAGGCCAGTAGTACGCCCGAAGTACGTCCGTACGCCCGAAGTACGTCCGCCCTTCCGACCACGTCCGGCGGTACGGCGGTCCTCCGCGCGACCTCGTGCGGAGGGCCGTGACCGCCCCGCTCCGGACCGGCCCTCCCGGCCGTCCGGGGCGGTGGGAACGGCCCCCGCCCCGGTGGCGGTGACCGGCCGCTCCCGCCCTTTTCCGGGCGCCTGTCCGCCGCGCGCACCGCCGTGGCGGAGGGATGTCTGCTCCCGTCGTTCCGGACGACGGCCGGCTGTCCACCGTCGTACAGCCGCTCGTGCCGCGTCCGGAGACCGCCCCCGACCCGCTGCTCCCGGTACCCGCTGCCGCCCTGTGGAAGGAGTCCGAGGCGTGCGTCCCGACCTGGTCACACCGCTTGCGGTCACGCTGCACGAGCACGCTCTCCACATCCCGGAGAAGGTCGCCTTCGCCGACGACCGGCGCGCGGTCACCTACGCGGAGCTGGAGGCGCGGACGCGGCGGCTCGCCGGACACCTCGTCCGCCTCGGGCTGCGCCGCGGCGACCGGGTGGCGCTCTGTCTCGGCAACTCCGTGGCCATGGTGGAGGGATACCTCGCGGTCGTGCGCGCCGGCGGCGTCGGTGTGCCGGTGAACCCGCGGTCCGCGCCCGCGGAGCTGGAGTATCTCCTCGCCGACAGCGGCGCGAGGTTCGTCCTCGCCGCGGCGAGCAGTGCAGTGACGTTTCTGCACGTCGTGTCGAGCACCGCCCCCGACACCACCGTCCTCGTGGCCGGCACCACCGACGTGCCACCGGGCGCCCACGCCTACGACGACCTCGCGGCCACCGACCCCGGCACACCCGCCCCCGACGACCTCGGCCTGGACGAGGTGGCCTGGATGTTCTACACATCCGGCACCACCGGACGCCCCAAGGGCGTGCTGTCCACCCAGCGCAACTGCCTCTGGTCGGTCGCCGCCAGCTACGTACCCATCCCGGACCTGCGCCAGGACGACCGGGTGGTGTGGCCGCTGCCCCTCTTCCACAGCCTGTCCCACATCGCCTGCCTGCTCTCCGTGACCTCCGTCGGGGCCACCGCCCGCATCACGGACGGCAGTTCCGCCGACGACGTGCTGGACCTCCTCCGCACCGAGCGGGCCACCTTCCTCGCCGGCGTCCCCACCACCTACCACCACCTCGTCGCCACCGCCCGCCACACCGGCCTCGCCCTGCCGCACCTGCGCATCGGACTCGTCGGCGGCGCCGTCACCGGCTCCGAGCTGCGCCGCTCCTTCGAGGAGACCTTCGGCGTCCCGCTGGTCGACGCCTACGGCTCCACCGAGACCTGCGGCGCGATCACCATGAACCCGCCGGACGGCGCCCGCGTCGAGGGCTCCTGCGGGCTGCCCGTCCCGGGCGTCGACGTCCGCATCGTCGACCCCGACACCGGTCAGGACATGCCCACCGGGCAGGAGGGCGAGGTCTGGGTCAGCGGCCCCAACGTCATGGTCGGCTACCACAACAGCCCCGAGGCGACCGAAGCCGCGCTGCGCGACGGCTGGTTCCGCACCGGCGACCTCGCCCGCCGCGACGAGGCCGGCTACTTCACCGTCTGCGGCCGGCTCAAGGACCTGATCATCCGCGGCGGCGAGAACATCCACCCCGACGAGGTCGAGGCGGTGCTGCGCACCGCCCCCGGGGTCGCCGACGCCGGCGTCGCCGGGGCCGCCCACGACACCCTGGGCGAGGTGCCCGTCGCCTGGCTGGTCCCCGGACCGGACGGCCTCGACATCGCCGCCCTGCTCGACCACTGCCGCGCCCGGCTGTCCGCGTACAAGATCCCCGAGCGGATCCACGAGGTCAGCGGCATCCCGCGCACCGCCTCCGGGAAGATCGTCCGCCGGCTCCTCACCGCCCAGCCGTACTGGCCCCGCCACACGGCCGACGGCCACCACGACGCCCTGCTGACCCCCGCGTGGCTCCCCGCTCCGGCGGGCACCGGCCACGGTGTACGCCCGGCCGCGTGTGCCGTGGTCGGGGAGGACACCGCCCGGCTGGTCGAAGCGCTGCGCGCGGCCGGGGTGCACGCGGAAGCCCACCCCGACCTGGTGTCCGCGGCGGGTACGGCTCCCGGCCTGACGGTGCTGTCGCCGCCGGCCGACCACGCCGAGCCCTTCGCCGAGGCCCGGCTCCTCACCGAACAGGTGACCAGCGGAAACGCCGCCGGACCGCTGGTGGTCCTCACCCGGAACGCCACACCCGTCGGCGCCGCGCTGTGGGCCGCCGTACGGTCGCTCCAGGCGGACGGGCACCAGGGGCTGACCGTGGTCGACCTCGACACCGACGGCCCGGACGCGGAGACGCTGCTCACCGCGGTCACCTCCGGCGAACCCCAACTCGCTGTGCGAGACGGCCGGTTGCTGGTGCCCCGACTGCTGCGCACCCCCGTGGACGGCCGGCCCCGCCCCGCCGCCGCCCTCACCGGCCCCGGAACCGTCGTCGTCACCGGAACCGACACGCCGGCCGGCGCCGCGCTCGCCCACCACCTCGCCGCCCTGCACCAGGCCACGGACCTGCTGCTCGTCCACGCCCCCGGCACGACCGACCGCACCGACCCGGACGCCTGGCCCGCCGGCACCCGCGTCCGCGGCGTCACCGCCGACGCGTCCGGCCTGAGCGAAGTCCTGGACGGCGTGGTGAGCCTGGCGGTGCACACCGCCGACGACCCCGCCCTGGCCCACGCCCTCGACGAACTCATCGGCGACACCGCCGAGTTCATCACCGTCACCGACGGCTCAGCGACCCTGGGCGCCCCCGGCGACCCGGACCGCGCGGTGCGCGGCGCCCTCACCGAGGCGGTCACGCACGCCCGCCGGCTGCGGGGGCCGGCCGCCCACCTCGTCTGGGCGGCGGGCGACGACACGACGCAACTCGCCGACCTTCTCGCCGCGTTCGACGTCCTGCTCGCCGGCCGGGCCCCGGCCCTCCTCGCCCCGCGCCCGGCCCTGCCCGACCCCGCCCGGCCGGTTCCCGCGATCCTCCGCGCCCTGACCGAGCCCGCCCCGCAGGCCCGCCCCGACGAAGCCGTCACCGCCGCCCTGCGCACGCGCCTGGCCGCCCTGGACGAGCGCGCCCAACTGGACCTGCTCGAACACCTGGTCCGCGCCCAGGCCGCCACCGTCCTGCACGGCCCCGACGCGGCCCCCCTCCCCGCCGACCGCGCCTTCCGTGACCTCGGCCTGACCTCGGTCGCCGTCGTCGCCCTGCGCGACCGCCTCACCGAGCACACCGGGCTGCGCCTGCCCACCACCGTCACCTTCGACCACCCGACCCCGCGGGAGCTGGCGGCCCACCTGCGCACCGCCGTCCTCGGCCTGGCCGGCACCCCCGCGAACCCCGGACAGCAGGCCTCGGACGCCGACCCGCAAGAACCCATCGCCATCGTCGGCATGGCCTGCCGCCTGCCCGGCGGCGTCAACAACCCCGGCGAGCTGTGGCAGTTGCTGGCCGAAGGCCGGGACGCCGTCGCGGACTTCCCCACCGACCGGGGCTGGGACCTCGACGGCCTGTTCGCCCCGGACCCGGACCGGCCCGGCACCTCCTACGTCGACCAGGGCGGCTTCCTGCCGGACGCCGGCCAGTTCGACGCCGGATTCTTCGGCATCTCGCCGCGCGAGGCGCTGGCGATGGACCCGCAGCAGCGGCTCCTGTTGGAAACCTCCTGGGAGGCCCTGGAGCGGGCCGGCATCGACCCCCGTGCGCTGAAGGGCACGGACGTCGGCGTGTTCGCCGGCGTCATGGGCCAGGGCTACGGCTCCGGGGGCGCGCTCCCCGCCGAACTCGAAGGCTTCGTCACCACCGGAACCGCGTCCAGCGTGGCCTCCGGCCGGGTCGCCTACGTCTTCGGCCTCGAAGGCCCCGCCGTCACCGTGGACACCGCCTGCTCCTCCTCCCTGGTCGCCCTCCACCTGGCCGCCCAGGCCCTGCGGCGCGGCGAGTGCTCCATGGCCCTGGCCGGCGGCGCCACGGTCATGGCCACCCCGGGCACCTTCGTGGAGTTCTCCCGGCAGCGCGCGCTGGCCGCCGACGGCCGCTGCAAGTCGTACGCGGACGCGGCCGACGGGACCGGCTGGGCCGAGGGCGCGGGCGTGCTCGTCCTGGAGCGGCTGTCCGAGGCCCGCCGCAACGGGCACCGGGTGCTGGCGGTGGTCCGGGGCAGCGCGATCAACCAGGACGGCGCCTCCAACGGCCTGACCGCCCCGAGCGGACCCGCCCAACAGCGCGTCATCCGCAGGGCCTTGGCCGACGCCGGGCTGACCCCGGCCGACGTCGACGCGGTGGAGGGACACGGCACCGGAACGACCCTCGGCGACCCGATCGAGGCCCAGGCCCTCCTCGCCACCTACGGCCAGGACCGTTCCGCGAACGCGCCGCTGTGGCTCGGCTCGTTGAAGTCCAACATCGGCCACACCCAGGCCGCCGCCGGTGTCGCCGGCGTCATCAAGATGGTCCAGGCGATGCGGCACGGCGTCCTGCCCGCCACCCTGCACGTCGACACCCCCTCCTCCCAGGTCGACTGGTCGGCCGGCGCCGTCGAACTGCTCACGGAGTCCCGTCAGTGGCCCGAGACCGGACGTCCGCGCCGGGCCGGTGTCTCCTCGTTCGGCGTGAGCGGCACGAACGCCCACGTGATCCTGGAGCAGGTGCCGGAGGAGCCCGTCGTTTCCCGCGAGCCGCACGACGGTGTGGTGCCGCTGGTGGTGTCGGCGGCGTCCGAGGGTTCGCTGGCGGGGCAGGCGGAGCGGCTGGCCCCGTTCGTCCGCGACACCGACGCGTCTGTGACGGACCTCGCGGGTGCTCTGGTGCGGCGGCGGGCGGTGCTGTCGGAGCGCGCCGTGGTGGTCGCCGGCTCGCGGGATGAGGCGGTCGCCGGGCTGAGCGCGCTGGCGCGAGGGGAGTCCGCGGCCGGTCTGGTCACCGGTGGTGCGGGTGCGGTGTCCGGGCGGACGGTGCTGGTGTTCCCGGGGCAGGGGTCGCAGTGGCTGGGGATGGGCCGGGAGTTGCTGGAGTCCTCGCCGGTGTTCGCGGAGCGGGTCGGGGAGTGTGCCCGGGCTCTGGGGCCGTGGGTGGACTGGGACTTGACGGCCGTTCTTCGGGGGGATGTCGACCTGCTGGGTCGGGTGGATGTCGTCCAGCCGGCGAGTTTCGCGGTGATGGTCGGTCTGGCGGCTGTGTGGGCGTCGGTGGGTGTGGTGCCGGATGCGGTGGTGGGTCACTCGCAGGGGGAGATCGCGGCCGCTTGTGTCGCCGGGGCGCTGTCCTTGGAGGACGCGGCGCGGATTGTCGCGGTTCGTAGTCAGGTGATCGCGGGGGAGTTGGCGGGCCGGGGCGGGATGGCGTCGGTGGCGCTGTCCGAGGCGGAGGCTTCCGCTCGTATTGCCGCCTGGGCTGGGCGGGTGGAGGTAGCGGCCGTCAACGGTCCGACGTCCGTGGTGATCGCCGGTGACGCCGAGGCGTTGGACGAGGCACTCGCCGCGCTGGAGGCCGACGGTGTCCGCGTCCGTCGCGTGGCGGTGGACTACGCTTCCCACACCCGCCATGTGGAGGCGATCGAGGGCGCGTTGGCGGATGCCTTCTCCGACATCCGCAGCCAGGCGCCGCTGGTGCCGTTCTTCTCCACGGTGACTGGTGAGTGGGTGCGTGAGGCGGGCGTCCTCGACGGCGGTTACTGGTACCGCAACCTGCGCAGTCAGGTCCGTTTCGGCCCGGCTGTCGAGGCCCTCCTCGCCGAGGGTCACACGGTGTTCATCGAGTCCAGTGCCCACCCGGTCCTGGTCCAGCCGGTCAGCGAGATCGTCGACGCCACGCGCGCGGACGCGGTGGTCACCGGGTCCCTGCGCCGCGAAGAGGGCGGCCTGCGGCGGCTGTTGACGTCGATGGCCGAGGTGTTCGTCCGGGGCGTGGCCGTCGGCTGGGCCGGTGTCCTGCCCGAGGGTGCCGGTGACACCCCTGTCGACCTGCCGACGTACGCCTTCGACCACCGCCACTACTGGCTGAAGCCCGCCCCCGCGGCGGACGCGGCCTCCCTCGGGCAGACCGGTAACGACCACCCTCTGCTCGGTGCGGTGGTCGGGCGGCCGGACTCCGGCGGGTTCATGACGACCTCGCGGTGGTCGCTGCGCTCGCAGCCGTGGCTGGGCGAGCATCTCGTCGGGGACGACGCGGTGCTGGTGCCGAACGCGGCCCTCGTGGAGCTGGCGGTCCGGCTCGGCGACGAGGCCGGCGTGCCGGTGGTGGCGGAGCTGACCGTCGACCGGTCCGTGGTCCTGCCGGTGCGCGGCGGGCGGGCCGTCCAGACCGTGGTGGGCGAGGCCGACGGCAGCGGACGGCGTACGGTCGAGGTGTACTCGCGCCCGGACGACTCCGCCCCGGACGCCGCCTGGACGCGGCACGCGCACGGCACGCTCGCGCCCGCCGCCCCGGCGGAGGCGGACGGTGACCGGCCGGCCGGCGGGCCCGGCGTCGAGGTGGCCCTCGGCGAGACCGCCGGGGACGCCGACCGGTACGGCGTACACCCCACGCTGCTCGACGCGGCCGTGCGGACGGCACTGCCCGCCGGGAGCCTCGCGGTCACCTGGCGCGGGGTCAGCCTGCTGGCTTCCGGGGCGACCGCCGTCACCGTGCGGTCGGCGGGGGCGGCCGGTGAGGGCACCCGGCTCGCTCTGACCGACCCGGCCGGGCGGCCCGTGCTGACCGTCGACGCGGTGCTGTCCGAACCGTTCGACCCGGCGCGCGCCGGACTCGCCGAGGCGCTCACCCACGACACGCTGTTCCGCGTCGACTGGGCGGAGCTGTCCCTGCCGGCGGGTGACGGTACGCCGTCCGTCGTCACCGTACGGACCGCCCGCGACGTCGGCGCCGGGGCGGCGGACGCGGACGTCCTGCTGTACGGCGTCGACGCGGCGGTGACCGATCCGCGTACGGCCCTGACCGCCGCGCTCGCGGTCCTCCAGGCGTGGCTGGCCGAACCCGCGCTGGAGCGGACCCGGTTGGTCGTGACGGCCGGCGCGGACGGTACCGACCTCGCCACGGCCGCCGTGCGGGGGCTGCTGCGGTCCGCGCAGTCCGAGCATCCCGGCCGGATCGTGCTGGTCGAGTACGACGGGCTGGGAGAGCTGGGAGAGGGGCAGGAGGCCGACGCGGCGGTGCGGGCCGCGCTGCCCGGACTGCTGGCCTCCGGTGAACCGGTGATACGCCTGAGGGCCGCGGGCGCTGACGTGCCACGGCTGGTACGGGCCGAGGTTCCGGCGGGGGAGGGCGGCACCCCGCGGCCGGGCCGGGCCCTCGATCCGGACGGGACCGTGCTGATCACCGGCGGTACCGGCACGCTCGGCGCGCTGACCGCCCGGCACCTGGTCACCGAGCACGGCGTCCGCCGTCTGCTGCTGCTCAGCCGGCGCGGCCCCGAGGCGGACGGCGCGGCCGCGCTGTGCGAGGAACTGACCGCGCTCGGCGCCACCGTCACCATCGTCGCCTGCGACACCGGCGACCGGGACCGGCTCGAGGCCGTCCTGGACGCCGTACCCGCCGGCCACCCGCTGACCGCCGTCCTGCACACCGCCGGTGTCCTGGACGACGGCGTGGTCACCGCGCTCACCCCGGAGCGCGTCGACACCGTACTGCGGCCCAAACTGGACGCGGCCCTGCTGCTCGACGAGCTGACGCGGGAGTGCGACCTCGCGGCGTTCATCCTGTTCTCCTCGGCCGCCAACGTCTTCGGCAACCCGGGCCAGGCCAACTACGCCGCCGCCAACGCCGCCCTGGACGCGCTCGCCCGGCGCCGCCGTGAACAGGGGCTGCCCGGCATCTCGCTGGCCTGGGGCTACTGGGAGCGGACCAGCGGCATGACCGGGCACCTCGGCGCCGCCGACCTGCACCGCAACCGGCGGCTCGGCATGGCCGCGCTGTCCGAGGCCGAGGGCATGGCCCTGCTGGACCTCGCCCTGCGCCCCGGCAGCGCGCTGCCCGCCGCCCCCGTGGCCGCCAAACTGGACCTGCCCGCCCTGCGCGCGGCGGCCCGTACGGCGCCCGTGGCACCCCTGCTGCGGGGCCTCGCGCCCACGCCGCGCTCGCTGGCCCGCGCCGCCGGCACCGGTGACCACGGCGGCCTGCGCGACCGGGTGGCCGCGCTGGACCCGGCGGCCCAGCTGGCCCTGCTACTGGAACTGGTCCGGCGCAACGCCGCCGGCGTGCTCGGCCACGGCAGCGCAGACGCCGTCCGCGCCGACCGGGCCTTCAAGGACGCCGGGTTCGACTCGCTGACCGCGGTGGAGCTGCGCAACCGGCTGGCGACCGCCACCGGTCTCACCCTGCCCTCGGCCGTCGTCTTCGACTACCCCAAGCCGACCGCGCTCGCCGAGCACCTGCGCGCCCGGCTCGTCGGTGACACCCGTCCCGCCGCCCCCGCCGCCTCGGCCGCTCCGGCCACCGCGTCCGACGAGCCGATCGCGATCGTCGCCATGGCCTGCCGCTTCCCGGCGGGCGTGCACAGCCCGGAGGACCTGTGGCGGGTCGTGGCCGACGGGGTCGACGCCGTCACCGAGTTCCCCGCCGACCGGGGCTGGGACATCGACCGGCTCTACGACGCCGATCCCGACAAGGCCGGCACGACCTACGTGCGGCACGGCGCGTTCCTCGACGACGCGCCCGGATTCGACGCCGCCTTCTTCGGTATCTCCCCGAACGAAGCCCTCGCCATGGACCCGCAGCAGCGGCTGCTGCTGGAGACGTCCTGGGAGGCGTTCGAACGCGCCGCGATCGACCCCACCGGGCTGGGCGGCCGGGACATCGGCGTCTTCGTCGGCGTCAACAGCCACGACTACACCGTGCGGATGCACCACGCGACCGACGCCGAGGGCTTCCGGCTCACCGGCGGCTCCGGCAGCGTCGTGTCGGGCCGGGTCGCCTACCACTTCGGGTTCGAGGGCCCGGCCGTCACGATCGACACCGCCTGCTCCTCCTCCCTGGTCGCCCTGCACCTCGCCGCCCAGGCGCTGCGCAACGGGGAGTGCTCCATGGCGCTCGCCGGCGGTGTGATGGTGATGGGCAACGTGGAGACGTTCATCGAGTTCTCCCGGCAGCGCGGGCTGGCCCCCGACGGACGGTGCAAGGCGTTCGCGGACGGCGCGGACGGCACCGGCTGGTCCGAGGGCGTGGGCGTGCTGCTGGTCGAGCGGCTGTCCGAGGCGCAGCGGCAGGGACACCAGGTCCTCGCCGTCATCCGGGGCAGCGCGGTCAACCAGGACGGCGCGTCCAACGGCCTCACCGCCCCCAACGGGCCCTCACAGCAGCGGGTCATCCGCAGGGCGCTCGCGAACGCCGGGCTGACCACGGCGGACGTGGACGCGGTGGAGGCGCACGGCACGGGCACCGTCCTCGGTGACCCGATCGAGGCCCAGGCCCTGCTCGCCACCTACGGCCAGGACCGCGAGGAGCCGCTCTGGATCGGGTCGGTGAAGTCCAACCTCGGGCACACCCAGGCCGCCGCCGGTGTCGCCGGCGTCATCAAGATGGTCATGGCGATGCGGCACGGCCTGCTGCCCCGCACCCTGCACGTGGACCGGCCGTCCCGCCACGTGGACTGGTCGGCGGGCGCGGTCGAGGTGCTCACCGAGTCCCGCACCTGGCCGGAGACCGGCCGCCCGCGCCGCGCCGGCGTCTCCGCCTTCGGTATCGGCGGCACCAACGCCCACCTGGTCCTGGAACAGGCACCGGCGACGGAGCGGGCATCTTCGGCCGAGCGGGCATCCGCAGGCGGAGCGGCATCAGCGGCCGGAGCGGCATCCGCGGCCGGGCAGGCGCTCGTGGCCGAGTCGGCGTCCGTGGCCGGGCAGGTACTCGCGGGCCCGCACGCACTCGCGGGCGAGCCGGCATCCGCGGCCGGAGCGACGTCCGTGGCCGGGCAGGCTCTGGCGGGCGAGCCGGCATCCGCAGGCGAGCCGGCATCCGCGGCCGGACCGGCATCCGCGGGCGGGCAGGTAGACGTGGCCGGGCAGGCGCTCGTGGCCGAGTCGGCGTCCGTGACCGGCCAGGCACTCGCGGGCAAGCAGGCAGTCGCCGGAGCGCCGGCATCCGCAGCCGGAGCGGCATCAGCGGCCGGAGCGGCATCCGCGGCCAGTCAGACACTCGCGGGCCAGCACGCACTTGCGGGCAAGTCGGCGCTCGCGGGTGAGTCGGCGGGTGGTGAGGGGGCGGGCGTCGTCGACCGGGCCTCGCTCCTTCCCTTCCCCCTCTCCGCCCGTACCGCCGCCGGGCTGCGGGGGCAGGCCGGGCGGCTCGCGGACTGGGTGGCGGAGCGGGCCGGTACGCCGCTCGTGGCCACCGCGCACGCGCTCGGCACCGCCCGCGCCCACCTCGACCACCGCGCCGTCGTCCTGGCCGCCGACCGGCAGCGGCTCACCGACGCCCTGCGCGCGCTCGCCGAAGGCGCCGCCGGCGCGGACACGGTCACCGGCGGCCCGGTCGACGGCAAGCTCGCCTTCCTGTTCACCGGACAGGGCAGCCAGTGGGCCGGCATGGGCCGCGAACTCGCCGCCGCCCACCCCGTGTTCCGCGACGCGTTCGACGCCGCCTGCACCGCCGTGGAACGGCACCTGGACGACCTCGAACACACCCTGAAGGACGTGGTGTTCGCCGAACCCGGCACCGAACAGGCAGCCCTGCTCGACCAGACGCTCTACACCCAGGCCGCCCTGTTCGCCCTGGAGACCGCGCTGTTCCGGCTGTTCGCCTCCTGGGGCGTACGGCCCGACCTGCTCGCGGGCCACTCGGTCGGCGAGATCGCCGCAGCGCACGCCGCCGGCATCCTGGACCTGGCGGACGCCGGGGAACTGGTCGCGGCGCGCGGCCGGTTGATGCAGGCCCTGCCCGAGGGCGGGGCGATGATCGCCGTCGAGGCGACCGAGGCCGAGGTGGCCCCGCTGCTCGCCGAGGCACCGGGCACCGTCGGGATCGCGGCGGTCAACGGGCCGCGGGCGCTGGTCCTGTCCGGCGCCGAGGACGCCGTACTCGGCGTCGCCGCACGCCTCGCCCAGGACGGCCACCGCACCCGCCGGCTGACCGTCAGCCACGCCTTCCACTCCGCGCTGATGGAGCCGATGCTCGACGAACTGCGCGCCGTGGCCGCCCGCCTCCGCTACCGGCCGGGCACCCTCCCCGTCGTCTCCACGCTCACCGGCGCCCTCGCCGAGGACGGGCTGCTCGCCACCCCCGCATACTGGGTGGACCAGGCCCGGCACGCCGTGCGGTTCGCCGACGCCGTCACCACCCTGCGCGACCAAGGCGCCGTCACCCACCTGGAGCTGGGACCCGGCGGCGTGCTCAGCGCCATGGCCCTCGGCACGCTCGGGCCGGACACCCGCGGCTGCGTCACCACGCTGCGCCGGGACACCTCCGAGGACACCGCCGTGTCCACCGCGCTCGCCGAACTGCACGTACGGGGCGTGCCGGTCGACTGGACCGCCGTCCTCGGCCGTCCGGACCGGGCCGTCGGCCCCGACCTGCCCACCTACGCCTTCCAGCACCAGCGGTACTGGGTGGAGGGCGGCACCGCCACCGACGCGGAGGCGCTGGGCGCCCGGTCCGCCGGCCACCCGCTGCTGGGCGGCGTCGTGGAGGTCCCCGGGGAGCACGGCGGCACCGGCGTCGTCCTCACCGGCCGGCTCTCCCGGCGCAGCCCCGGCCTGCACGTCGGCGGGGCAGGGACCGTACAGGCCGGCGTCCTGCTGGAGCTGCTGGTCCGGGCCGGCGACGAGACCGGCGGCGGCACGGTCGAGCGGATCACCGTCGACGCGCCCCTCGCCGTCCCCGCCCACGGTGACGTCCAGCTCCGCGTCTTCGTGGACGCGCCCGGACCCGACGGGGTGCGCGCGGTCACCGTGCACAGCCGGCCGGCCGGACACGAGGGCGAACCATGGCTGCGGCACGCCCGCGCCACCCTGACGCCCGGCGTCCCCGAGCACGCCTTCGACCTGCGCACCTGGCCGGACGAGCCCGCCGAGGCCGGCGCCCCGGCCGGGGTGGGCGGTGTGTGGCGGCAGGACGGACGGACCCTCGCCGACATCGCACTGCCCGCCGAACTCACCGGCCAGGCCGACGCGTTCACCCTGCATCCGGTGCTCCTCGACGCCGCCCTGCGGACAGCCGCCGATGACGCCGCCGTCGCCCTGACCGAGTGCGCCACCCTCGCCGTGTACGCGGTCGGCGCCACCGAGCTGCGGGCACGCGTCACCCCGGACGCCGACGGCCGGCACCTGGTGGAGCTGGCCGACCCCGACGGCCGGCCCGTGGCCCTGCTCGGCCCGGTGACGCTGACGACCACCGAAGCGGCCGTACCGGAAGCCGTCGTACCGGAAGCCGCCGTACCCGAGGACACCGTCCGCGAAGCTCCCGTACCCCAAGCCGCCCCCGCCCGCCGTGTCATCCGCCGCACCCCGGCCGCCGACGGCAACGAGCTGGCCGCCCGGCTGGCCGGGCTCGCCGACGCCGAACAGCGCCGGGTCCTGCTGGACCTGGTCCGGGAGAGCACCGCGGTCGTCCTCGGCCACCGGGACACGGACGACTTCGACGAGGGGCAGCCGTTCAAGAACCTCGGCTTCGACTCGCTGACCGCCGTCAAACTCCGCAACCGGCTGCACGACTTCACCGGCGTCGGCCTGCCCAGCAGCCTGGTCTTCGACCACCCGACGCCGGCCCTGCTCGCCGACCACCTGCGCGGCGAACTCCTCGGCACCCACCCGGAGACCCCCGCTCCCGTCCGGCGCGCCACCGCGGACCCGGACGAGCCGATCGCCATCATCGCCATGAGCAGCAGGCTGCCCGGCGGCGTCAACAGCCCCGAGGACCTGTGGCAGTTGGTCATGGACGGACGCGACGCCATCTCCGGCTTCCCCACCGACCGTGACTGGGACATCGACCGGCTCTACCACCCCGACCCGGCCCACCCGGGCACCAGCTACACCCGGGCGGGCGGCTTCCTGCACGACGCCGCACGGTTCGACGCCCAGCTCTTCGGCATCTCACCGCGCGAGGCGCTGGCCATGGACCCGCAGCAGCGACTGCTGCTGGAGACCTCCTGGGAGGCCATGGAACGGGCCGGCATCGACCCGCTGTCCGCCCGCGGCCAGGACATCGGGGTGTTCACCGGCATCGTCCACCACGACTACGTAACCCGGCTGCGCCAGGTCCCCGAGGACGTCCAGGGCTACACGATGACCGGTACGGCCGCGAGCGTGGCCTCGGGCCGGGTGTCGTACGTCTTCGGCTTCGAGGGCCCGGCGGTCACCGTCGACACCGCCTGCTCCTCCTCCCTGGTCGCCATGCACCTGGCCGCCCAGGCCCTGCGGGGCGGCGAGTGCTCCCTCGCGCTCGCCGGGGGCGCCACCGTCATGGCCACCCCGGACGCCTTCCTGGAGTTCTCCCGGCAGCGCGGCCTGTCCGCCGACGGCCGCTGCAAGGCGTACTCGTCCACCGCGGACGGCACCGGCTGGGCCGAGGGCGTCGGCGTGGTCCTGCTGGAGCGGCTGTCCGAGGCGCGGCGCAACGGCCACCGGGTGCTGGCGGTGCTGCGCGGCAGCGCGGTCAACCAGGACGGCGCCTCCAACGGCCTGACCGCCCCCAACGGACCCTCCCAGCAGCGGGTGATCCGCAGCGCGCTGGCCTCCGCCGGGCTGAACCCGGCCGACGTGGACGTGGTGGAGGGCCACGGCACCGGCACCGTCCTCGGCGACCCGATCGAGGTCCAGGCGCTGCTCGCCACCTACGGCCAGGACCGTTCGGCGGACGCGCCGCTGTGGCTCGGCTCGGTGAAGTCGAACATCGGGCACACACAGGCCGCCGCCGGCGTCGCCGGGGTGATCAAGATGGTGGAGGCGATGCGGCACGGCGTCCTTCCGCCCACCCTGAACGTCACCGAGCCCACCCCGCAGGTGGACTGGTCGGCGGGCGCGGTCGAACTGCTCACCGAGGCCCGCGAGTGGACCCGCACCGGCCGGCCGCGCCGGGCCGCCGTCTCCTCGTTCGGCGCGAGCGGCACCAACGCGCACGTCATCCTGGAGGAGGCGCCCGACACCGAGCCGGTCACCCGGCCGACGGTCCCCGCCGGCGTCGTACCGCTGGTGGTGTCGGCCCGCAGCACGGCCGCCCTCGCCGCCCAGGCCGGGCGCCTGGCGGCGTTCGTCACCGGCACCCAAGCCGCCCCGGCCGAGGTCGCGGGGGCCCTCGTCGCCCGGCGGGCCCTGCTGTCCGAGCGGGCCGTGGTCGTCGCCGGGTCGCGCGACGAGGCACTGGCCGGGCTGGGCGCGCTGGGCCGGGGCGAGAGCAGCCCCCTCGTCGTGACCGGAACCGTCGCCGGCTCCGGCGGCCCCGGCAGGACCGTGCTCGTCTTCCCCGGCCAGGGTTCGCAGTGGCCGGGCATGGGCCGGGCGCTGCTGGAGACCTCCCCGGTGTTCGCCGAGCGGATCGAGGAGTGCGCCCGGGCCCTGGAGCCCTGGGTGGACTGGGACCTGACGGCCGTCCTGCGCGGGGACGCCGACCTGCTGGCCCGGGTGGACGTCGTCCAGCCGGCGAGCTTCGCCGTGAACGTCGCCCTGGCGGCCGTCTGGGCGTCCGTGGGCGTCGTACCGGACGCGGTGGTCGGTCACTCGCAGGGCGAGATCGCGGCCGCCTGTGTCGCCGGGGCGCTGTCCTTGGAGGACGCCGCGCAGATCGTGGCCGTACGCAGCCAGGTGATCGCCGGTGAGCTGGCGGGCCGGGGCGGGATGGCGTCGGTGGCGCTGTCCGAGACCGAGGCCGCCGCTCGCATCGCCGCGTGGGACGGGCGCGTCGAGGTCGCCGCCGTCAACGGGCCGTCGTCGGTCGTGGTCGCCGGTGACGCCGAGGCCCTGGACGAGGCGCTCGCCGCGCTGGAGGCCGACGGCGTCCGCGTGCGCCGGGTCGCCGTGGACTACGCCTCCCACACCCGGCACGTCGAGGCGATCGAAGGGGCGTTGGGCAAGGCGTTCGCCGACATCCGCAGCCAGGCACCGCTGGTGCCGTTCCTCTCCACGGTCACCGGCGACTGGGTGCGCGAGGCGGGCGTGCTCGACGGCGACTACTGGTACCGGAACCTGCGCGGCCAGGTCCGCTTCGGCCCGGCCGTGGCCTCGCTGCTGGCCCAGGGACACACGGTGTTCGTCGAGTCCAGCGCCCACCCCGTCCTCCTCCAGCCCGTGAACGAGGTCTTCGACGAGGCCGCCGACGACAAGGTCAGGCTCCGTGCCGTCGCCGCCGGGTCCCTGCGGCGCGAAGAAGGCGGCCTACGGCGGCTGCTCGCGTCGATGGCCGAGCTGTTCGTCCGGGGTGTGGCCGTGGACTGGACGGGCGTCCTGCCCGCCGGAGCGCGGGACGCCGACGTGGACCTGCCGACGTACGCCTTCGACCGGCAGCACTTCTGGCTGCGGGAGGCGGACTCCGGCACGGACCGCGCCCCCGCCGCCGAGGGCCCCGAGACCGACTTCTGGACCGCCGTCGAACAGGCCGACGCCGACTCCCTCGCCCGGCTGCTCGACCTGGCCGCCGCCGACCAGCGCGAGGCGCTGCGCACCGTCGTACCCGTGCTGGCCGACTGGCGCGGCCGGCGGCGCGAGCGGTCGGCGGCCGAGAAACTGCGCTACCACGTCACCTGGCGACCCCTCGACCAGGAGGGCACCGGCGTCCCCGGCGGCACCTGGCTGGCCGTCGTACCGGCCGCCCGGCCGGCCGACTCGCCGCTGGAGGAACTGCTGCGGGAACTCACCGCACAGGGACTCGACCTCCTCCCCCTGGAGGTCACCGCGGCCGACACCGACCGCGCCCGGCTCGGCGAGCGCCTGTCGGCCGCTCTCGCCGACCACGACGTGACCGGCGTACTCTCGCTGCTCGCCCTCGCACCCGGCGACGAGAACGGCCCGCAGGACCCGGTCCCGCTGACCGCGGCCACCCTCGCCCTGGTGCAGGCGCTCGGCGACATCGGAGCCGCACAGCCGCTGTGGTGCCTGACCCGGGGCGCGGTCAACACCGGTGTCCAGGACACCGTCACGGCCCCGGCCCAGGCGGCCGTCTGGGGCATCGGCCGGGCCGCCGCCCTGGAGCGCGGCGACCGCTGGGGCGGGCTGATCGACCTGCCCGCCACCCTCGACACCCGCGCCGTCCGCCATCTGCTCGGCGCGCTCGACCACCCCGGCGACGACGACCAGCTGGCCGTACGCCGGTCCGGAGTGCACACCCGAAGGCTGCTCCGCAAGACCGCCCCCGACCCGGCCGCCGGCTCCGGCTGGCAGCCGGCCGGCACCGTCCTGGTGACCGGCGGCGCCGAGGGCCTCGGCCGGCACGCCTCCCTGTGGCTCGCCCGGTCCGGCGCCCGGCGCCTCCTCGTCACCACCACGGCCGGCGCACCCGACGGCGCGCTCGACGCGCTCACCGCCGAAGTCGCCGCGCTCGGCACCGGCACCACCGTCGAGAGCTGCGCCGACACCGACCGGGCCGCCATCGAGCGGCTGCTCGCCGAGACCCCCGGCGACCAGCCCCTCACCGCCGTCGTGCACACCGCCGACATCGCCCGCACCAGCACCGTCGACGACACCGGCGTACCCGAACTCACCGAGGTGTTCACCGCCAAGGTCGACACCGCCCGCTGGCTCGCCGAACGGTTCGCCGACACCCCCCTCGACGCGTTCGTGGTGTTCTCCTCGATCGCCGGCATCTGGGGCGGCGGCGGGCAGGGACCGTCCGGCGCGGCCAACGCCGTCCTCGACGCCCTCGTGGAGTGGCGGCGCGGCCACGGACACACGGCCACCGCGATCGCCTGGGGCGCCCTGGACGAGACCGGCGTCGGCATGGACGAGGACACCCTCACCCAGCTGCGCCGGCGCGGTGTCCTGCCGATGGCCCCGCAGATCGCCCTCACCGCCCTCGAACAGGCCGTCCAGGCCCAGGAGAAGGCCGTCACGGTGGTCGACATGGACTGGGGCGCCTTCATCCCGGCGTTCACCTCCGTCCGGCCCAGCCCGCTCTTCGCCGACCTGCCCGAGGCACGGGAAGCGCTGCGGGCCACCCAGCCGGACACCGAGAACGGCGACACCACCGCCGGCCTCGTGGACTCCCTGCGCGACGTGCCCGAGGCCGAGCAGAACCGCATCCTGCTCCGGCTGGTGTGCGGACACGCCGCCACGGTCCTCGGGCACAGCGGCGCCGAGAGCATCGGGCCCCTCCAGGCCTTCCAGGAGGTCGGCTTCGACTCGCTCGCCGCCGTCAACCTGCGCAACAGCCTCCATGTGGCGACCGGCCTCAGGCTGCCCGCCACCCTCATCTTCGACTACCCCACGCCGGACGCCCTCGTCGGCTACCTGCGCTCCGAACTGATCCGGGACGCGGACGACGGGCTCGACGGGCGGGAGGACGACCTCAGGCGGGCCCTCGCCACCGTCCCCCTCGCCCGGTTCAGGGACGCCGGCGTCCTGGACACCCTGCTCGGCCTCGTGGACACCGAGGACGCCCCGGCGTCCCGGACGCCCGAAGGGGCGGCCCCGGCCGAGGACGACGAGACCCTGATCGACGCCATGGACGTTGCCGATCTCGTGCAGCGTGCTCTGGGCAGGACGAGCTGACCCCATGACAGCGGACGCACCACGGAGGACGGATATGTCGGGCCCGGACGACCAGATCGTCAACGCGCTGCGCGCCTCCCTCAAGGAGAACGCGCGCCTGCAGCAGGAGAACACCAAACTCGCGGCGGCCGTTGCCGAGCCCATCGCCATCGTCTCCATGGCCTGCCGGTACGCGGGGGGCATCCGCACCCCCGAGGACCTGTGGCGGGTGGTGACCGACGGCACCGACGTCTACACGACGTTCCCGGAGGACCGCGGCTGGGACCTGGAGGGCCTCTACCACCCCGACCCGGACCACCCCGGCACGACGTACGTCCGCGAGGGCGCCTTCCTGCACGACGCCGGCGAGTTCGACGCCGCGTTCTTCGGCATCTCGCCGCGCGAGGCCCTCGCCATGGACCCGCAGCAGCGCCAGCTCCTCGAAGTGTCCTGGGAGACCCTGGAACGCGCCGGCATCGACCCGCACTCGGTGCGCGGCAGCGACACCGGCGTCTTCGCCGGCATCGTCCACCAGGACTACGCCCCCGACCTCAGCGGCCACGAGGGCTTCCTCAGCCTGGAGCGGGCCCTCGGCACCGCGGGCGGCGTCGCCTCCGGCCGCGTCGCCTACACCCTGGGCCTCGAGGGGCCCGCGGTCACCGTCGACACCATGTGCTCCTCCTCCCTGGTCGCCATCCACCTCGCCATGCAGGCGCTGCGCCGCGGCGAGTGCTCCATGGCGCTCGCCGGCGGCTCCACCGTGATGTCCACGCCCGGCGGCTTCGTCGGCTTCGCCCGCCAGCGCGGCCTCGCCTTCGACGGCCGCTGCAAGTCCTACGCCGCCGCCGCCGACGGCTCCAGCTGGGCCGAGGGCGTCGGTGTCGTCCTCCTCGAGACGCTGTCCCAGGCCCGCGAGCGCGGCCACCGCGTCCTCGCCGTCATCCGCGGCTCCGCCGTCAACCAGGACGGCGCCTCCAACGGCCTCACCGCCCCCAACGGCCCCTCCCAGCAGCGCGTCATCCGCAAGGCCCTGGCCGGCGCCGGACTGACCACCGCCGACGTCGACATGGTCGAGGGCCACGGCACCGGCACCGTCCTCGGCGACCCCATCGAGGCCCAGGCCATCCTCGCCACCTACGGCCAGGACCGCCCCGCCGGACAGCCGCTGCGGCTGGGCTCCGTCAAGTCCGTCATCGGCCACACCCAGGCCGCCTCCGGTGTCGCCGGCGTCATCAACATGGTCCAGGCACTGCGCCACGGCCTGATGCCGGCCACCCGGCACATCGACGCCCCCACCCCGCAGGTCGACTGGTCCTCCGGAGCCGTCGAACTGCTCACCGAGGCACAGCAGTGGCCCGACACCGGGCGTCCGCGCCGCGCCGGCGTGTCCTCGTTCGGCGCCAGCGGCACCAACGCCCACCTGATCCTGGAACAGGCCCCCGAGGAACCCGCCGCCCCCCGCGAGCCGTACGACGGTGTGCTGCCGCTGGTCGTGTCCGCCGCCTCCGCCGCCTCCCTCACCGGCCAGGCCGGCCGTCTCGCCTCCTTCCTGGACAGCGCCCCGGACACCCCGCTCGCGGACATCGCCGGCACCCTCGCCACCCGGCGCGCCGTCCTCGGCGAACGCGCGGTCGTCGTCGCGGAATCCCACGACGAGGCCCTGGCGGCGCTCACCGCCCTCGCCCGCGACGAACAGGCACCCGGCACCGTCCGCGGCGCCGCCACCGCGGCCGGCGCCGGCAAGACCGTCCTGGTCTTCCCCGGACAGGGCACCCAGTGGATCGGCATGGGCCGCGAACTCCTCGACAGCTCACCGGTGTTCGCCGCCCGCATCGAGGAGTGCGCCCAGGCCCTGGAACGCTGGGTCGACTGGGACCTGAAGGCCGTCCTGCGCGGCGAGGCCGACACCGGCCTGCTGACCCGCGTGGACGTCGTCCAGCCCGCGAGCTTCGCCGTGGCCGTCGGCCTGGCCGCCGTCTGGGCCTCCGCCGGCGTCGTACCGGACGCGGTGGTCGGCCATTCCCAGGGCGAGATCGCCGCCGCCTGCGTGGCCGGCGCGCTCACCCTGGACGACGCCGCCCGCATCGTCGCCGTCCGCAGCCAGGTCATCCGCGGCCGGCTCGCCGGGCTCGGCGGCATGGCGTCCGTCGCGCTCACCGAGGACGACGTCACCGCCCGGTTGGAGCGCTGGGCCGGCCGGGTCGAGGTCGCCGCCGTCAACGGGCCCGCCTCGGTCGTGATCGCCGGCGACGCCGAGGCCCTCGACGAGGTCCTGGACACCCTGGAGGACCAGGGCGTGCGGGTGCGCCGCATCGCCGTGGACTACGCCTCGCACAGCCGCCATGTCCAGGCCGTCCAGGAAGCTCTCACCGAGGCCTTCGCGGACATCCGCGGCCAGGCACCGGCGGTCCCCTTCCTGTCCACCGTGACGGGCGATTGGGTCCGCGAGGCCGGCGTCCTCGACGGCGGCTACTGGTACCGCAACCTCCGTCAGCAGGTCCGCTTCGGCCCCGCCGTCGCCACCCTCCTCGCCGAGGGCCACACGGTGTTCGTGGAGTCCAGCGCCCACCCCGTCCTCGTCCAGCCCGTCACCGAGATCGCCGACGCCACGGACGGCGTCGACGCCGTGGTCACCGGCTCCCTGCGCCGCGACGACGGCGGCCTGCGCCGGCTCCTCACCTCCCTGGCCGAGGTCTTCACGGCCGGTGCCGCCGTCGACTGGCAGGGCATCCTCCCCGAGGCCGCCCGCACCGCCCGCACCGACCTGCCGACGTACGCCTTCGACCACCGCCACTACTGGCTCCAGCTCACCGCGAACGGCGGTGACGCCGCCTCCCTCGGCGTCACCGGCAGCGACCACCCGCTGCTCGGCGCCGTCGTCCATCTGCCCCAGACCGACGGACTGGTCTTCACCTCCCGGCTCTCCCTGCGCACCCACCCCTGGCTCGCCGACCACGCCATGCAGGGCGTCGTCATCGTCCCCGGCACCGTCTACGTCGACCTCGCCGTCCGCGCCGGCGACGAGTTCGGCTGCGGCACCCTCGAAGAACTCGTCATCGAAGCCCCCCTCGTCCTGCCCGCACAGGGCGCCGTCCGCGTCCAGGTCGCCGTCGGCGGCGCCACCCCGAACGGCTCCCGCACCGTCGACGTCTACTCGCTGCGCGAGGACGCCACCGACGACGACGGCCACGGAGAGTGGACCCGGCACGCCACCGGCCTGCTGTCCGGCAGCCCCGCGCAGTTCACCACGCCCGCCGTCGACTACGCCGCCTGGCCGCCGCCCGGCGCCGAACCCGTCGGCATCGACGACTTCTACGCCGACCTCGTCGCCCGCGGCTACTCCTACGGCCCCGCCTTCCAGGGCCTGCGCGGCGTGTGGCGGCGCGGCGACGAACTCTTCGCCGAGGCCGCCCTGCCGCAGGACCACCGGGAGAACGCCGACAGGTTCGCCATCCACCCGGCCCTCCTCGACGCCGCCCTGCACACCAACGCCTTCGCCAACCCCGACGACGACCGCAACGTCCTGCCGTTCGCCTGGAACGGACTCGTCCTGCACGCCGAGGGCGCCACCGCCCTCCGCGTCCGGGTCGCGCCCGCCGGCCCCGACGCCCTCTCCTTCCAGGCCGCCGACGAGACCGGCGCCCTCGTCCTCACCATGGACTCCCTGGTCTCCCTGCCGGTCTCCGCCGAGCAGCTCGGCGCCGCCGCCGGCACCGACCGGGACGCCCTGTTCGCCGTCGACTGGGTACAGCTGCCCGCCGCCGAAGGCGTGACCACCGCGCCCACCTGGGTGCCCGTCACGGACGCCGACGACGTCACCGCGCTCACCGCCCGCGAGACCGCCCCCGCCGCCGCGATCCTCGACGCCTACAGCGACGGCGCCGACGCCCAGACCCTGACGAGTCGTGTCCTGAGCGTCCTCCAGGCCTGGCTCGCCACCCCCGGACCGGAGGCCGCCCGGCTCGTGGTGGCCACCCGGGGCGCGGTCGCCGCCGGCGGCGACACCGCCGTCCCCGCCCCCGCCCGCGCCGCCGCCTTGGGGCTCTTCCCCCCCCCCCCCGCCCAAAACCCCAACCAAGTGGCCCCAGCCGCCACCGACC